>NZ_JBWBCL010000005.1:0-224836 GCF_056134285.1 Pelorhabdus sp. sgz311002
GACAAAATTCAGTGACGATAGCTATGGGGTTCCACCTGTTCCCATCCCGAACACAGAAGTTAAGCCCATATACGTCGAAAGTACTTGGCTGGCGACGGCCTGGGAGGATAGATAGTTGCTGATTTATTCCTTGATAGCTCAGTTGGTAGAGCAATCGGCTGTTAACCGATCGGTCGTAGGTTCGAGTCCTACTCAAGGAGCCAAATTTCCAAGATCAACTGTGATACGCAGTTGATCTTTTTTTGTAAAATAAGTCTTACTTTTGTCCTTAAATACAAGACCTAAAATGCTAGGCTGACTTCTTAGAAATACTTGTTGCTTAAATTTTTCTTTTTATGTACAATAGGTATGAAAAGAAGCAAAGAGTGAAATTATTCACGTTTGCTGGAGGGAGTATTATGGTTCGAGTCGAGATTTGTATTGGCAGTGCCTGCCATTTAAGGGGAGCCAATAAAGTGCTGCAAGCCTTAAAGAACTTGATGGAGAAACATGGTATTGCACATGAAGTAGATGTGAGAGGACACTTTTGCGAAGGACGTTGTACGGAAGGCGTTATACTAAAGATTAACGGAGAATTAATTACTAATGTGAGACCTGATAAGGTACAGCAATTGTTTCATGAGAAGATTCTCGGAGGTGCAAAATGACTCTGATAACAACAGAGCAGGTCAATTGTCAGGATTGCCATCGGTGTGTTCGTTCTTGCCCGGTTAAAGCGATTGGAATTGAAAAGAGTCATGCAAAAGTTTGGGATGAACGATGTATTTCCTGTGGACGCTGTGTTGTAGAATGTCCACAACAAGCTAAACAGGTAGAAAATCAGGTTGATGCTATAAAAAAAGCGTTGCACAACGGTGAGTATATGGTTCTCTCCTTAGCACCTTCTTTTGTGGCTGCATTTCCTGAATACTCATTGGAACAGTTGCTCTTGCGCCTTCATGCTCTAGGGTTTAGTGTGATTGAGGAAGCTTCTATTGGGGCCGAAATTGTATCAAACCACTATAGTAAACTATTAGAAAAGGCTACAAAACCGGTTATTTCAGCTTGTTGTCCGGTGATTGTGAATATGATTACCCATTATCATCCTTCACTAGTAGACTGTCTGGCTCCAGTTGTTTCCCCTATGGTTGCCCATGGGCTGCTTTTACAACAAAAATATGGACCTAAGGCACAGATTGTCTTTGCAGGTCCCTGTATTGCTAAATTGGAGGAACAAAAGGAGAGTAAGGCCATTCACTATGCTCTTACGTTTGTGCAACTGAAAGAATGGCTTTCAGAAGTAAAAGCAGGTGCTTTATTTTCTGATAAACCAGTCGAGTTGAATGGGCTTGCTTACGAAAAGGCGCGTTATTTTCCTTTATCAGGCGGTATTTTAAAATCTTTCCTTACTCACGATGAAATGGATTTAGAAATCCTCTCGATAGATGGAGTGCAGCAGTGTAGTGAAGCTTTTAAAGCGATGGAGGCAGGCGAAATTGCGCCGCGCTTTGTCGAAGCTCTTGCCTGTCGCGGCGGTTGTATTAATGGTCCTGCCAGTGGTACTACTCTTAGTCTTGCTGCGCGAAAAGCAAGGGTAGTTGAATATGCGAAAAAAGGATCTAGGCAGCATATTATTTATGAAGAACAGCTCTATGATTTTACAAGAAAGCATAAAGCAAGGCCGATTATCCAGAAAATGCCCGATTCTTATGAGATCAAGAAAATTTTGCAGCAAACAGGTAAATATTCGCGACGTGATGAAAAAAACTGTGGCGCTTGTGGCTATAATTCCTGTCGTGATAAAGCGATTGCTGTGTATCAAGGAATGGCTGAAGTGGAAATGTGCGTGCCCTATATGCGAGCTAAGGCCGAGTCTTTCGCCAATATTATTGTAGACAATTCACTTCATGGCATTTTAGTCATGAATGAGAACTGTGTTTTACAACAATGGAATCCTGCGGCGGAAGAATTATTTGGCACCTTGATCCCCCTAGCCGTTGGGTTGAACCTTGCCACTGTGATGGATTGTAGTGCTTTCCAGGAAGCTTGGCATACGGCAAATAAGATCATGGCAAGACGGATTGAGTACGCTCATTTGGCTCTTGTAACGGAACAGATGATTCTACCTGTACCCAAACATGGTCTAATTATTGCTATCATCAGCGATGTTTCCGTAGCGGAACGAAAACAGCAAGAATTGGCTGATTTACGAGAAGATACAGTACAAAAAGCAAGTGAGATTATTAAAAAACAGATGCATGTCGCCCAAGAAATTGCCGGACTGTTGGGCGAAACCACAGCAGAAACCAAGGGAGCTTTACTGGAGTTGATCGATGTGTTAAAAGCGAAGGGGGAAAGGTAATGCAGTCCCTTTATGCTGAAGTCGCTGTTCATCAGTTAGCGAAAGAAGGCGAAGAACTTTGCGGCGACCGCGTGGAGATTGTACGGACGCCAGACTCGACGATTATCGTTTTATCGGATGGATTGGGAAGTGGGGTCAAGGCTAATATTTTGGCAACGATGACCACAAAAATTGCTGCTTCCTTGTTAAAGCGGGGCATTGCGTTAGATGAAGTTGTCGATACCATAACGGAAACTTTACCTGTTTGTAAAGTCCGAAAAATTGCTTATTCTACGCTGCATATTATTGAGATTCACGCCAGCGGTGAGACGACGGTTATTGAATTTGACTCGCCACCGACTTTTTTGGTTCGCGGGCGCCATGTCTTACCTTTTCCTACTAAAGAAAGAAGCGTCGGGAATAAAACGATTAAGATAGGCCAGATGCTTTTGACGGAGACTGATGCACTTTTAGTCGTTAGCGATGGTGTTATCCATGCTGGTATTGGGGGACTATTAAGTCTTGGCTGGGGCTGGCAGGGCGTTTGCGACTATGTAAAAGAGCGATTGCAGGAAGATACAGTAGGCGAAGCGGAGCAGTTAACGGCAGAAAGAATCAGTCAATTTGTTATTGATGCCTGCGATGGTTACTATTTAGGTAAACCTGGCGATGATACGACTGTAGTTACAGCTAAATTGCGCTTTCCTAGAGAGCTTGTTTTATTCACAGGACCGCCTGCCAGAGAAAAGGATGATGAAAAGACGGTGCAACGTTTTTTACGCCTGCCTGGCAAAAAAGTGATTTCTGGCGGGACAACGGCAAATATTTTTAGCCGCATTACTTGTCGTCCACTTTCTGTTGATCTTAATTACTATGATTCGGAAGTGCCACCAATTTGTTATATTTCAGATATTGATCTTGTGACAGAAGGTGTGTTAACCTTAAACAGGGTTGTAGAAAAGTTGGCAACAGGTCGTCGTCAGCGGGGAAAAGACGGAGCGACTTTACTTGCCAACCTGCTTTGGGAAGCTGATACAATTACGATTTTAGCAGGAAAAGCAGTAAATCCAGCCCACCAGAACCCGAACTTTCCCGGACATATTCATATCAAGAGTCAAGTTGTAGAAAAGTTAATTGAACAATTAAAAGCAATGGGAAAGCATGTGGTTGTGGAATGGTTGTAAAAGTATTTAATAAGGTAGGAGATGACAAGTATGGCCGATAATAATAAAGTATTGATAGAGATTTGTCTCGGGACTTCTTGCCACCTGTTAGGTGCCGAAGATGTATTAGATGCAGTAAAACGATTGCCCCCAGAAAAACAGGAAAAGATTCAATTGGAAGCTGTAACCTGCTTAAAGAATTGTGGCAAAGGGCCAAATGTAAAAGTCAATGGAATGCTTTTATCTGATGTTACGCCAGAAAAACTTCTTGGTGTAATTGAAGAACATATAAATAAATTAGGGGTCTAAGAGGAGGAGCAGAATGGCTCAAGTAACTGAAGTTGGAAAGATTAGAAGAAAGGTTTTTGCAGAAATTGCAAAATTGACCTATGAAGGAACTCTTTCCGAAAAGGTAGATGAAATTGTTCAAACTGTAGTAACCGAAGATGGTCCGCGCTATCGTTGCTGTGTTCATAAAGAACGGGCTGTGTTGGCTGATCGTATAAAAATAGCTTTAAGTCAGCCTCAAAATGTGGATTTACATGAAGCGGCAAAGCACGCTTTGGCCGGTGAAATGGCTGATCTGCCGATTGTGAATGTTATGCCAGAAGCTTGTGATGGCTGCCCCATAGATAAATTTATTGTTACTGACGCTTGTCGCAATTGCGTAGCTCATAACTGCATTAACAGCTGTCCTAAAAATGCGATTATGGTTGTGCAAAATAGAGCATACATTGACAAAACGAAGTGTGTTGAATGTGGTATGTGCAAACGCTCTTGCCAATATGGTGCGATTATTGAAATCAGTCGTCCTTGTGAACGCGCTTGCGATATTAAGGCGATTAAAGCAGGACACGATCGGAAAGCGGTGATTGATTCCGAAAAATGTGTTAGTTGTGGCGCTTGTAAAATAGCTTGTCCTTTTGGCGCTATTTCGGATCGTTCGATGATTGTTCAAGTCATTGAAAAAATGAAAACGCATAAGGTTGTAGCTATGCTTGCACCCGCTTTTATCGGCCAATTTGGTCCGAAAGTGCGGACTGGGCAAGTCATTGAAGCAATGAAGCAACTCGGCTTTGCTGAAGTTTATGAAGCATCCTTCGGCGCGGATATTGTAGCAATTGAAGAAACGAAAGAGTTTCTTGCTGTGAAAGATGAACAACCATTCCTAACGACATCCTGCTGCCCCGCTTTTGCTGGAATGGTCAAAAAACATATGCCTGATATTGCGAGCAATGTTTCGACAACAGTATCGCCAATGGTTGCGACTGGTCGGGTGATTAAACATGCTGAACCTGATACCATGGTCGTCTTTGTGGGCCCTTGTATTGCGAAAAAGGGCGAGGGACTTGCAAACAGCGAATATATTGATTTTGTTCTGACCTTTGAAGAAGCTGCGGCTATGATGGTTGGTAAAGGCATTAATGTAGCGGAAATGACTGATAGCGAGTACGTGTCGATGGCGTCGCGCGATGGCAATGTTTTTGCTCGGGCTGGCGGAGTTATGCAGGCTGTATTAGGAACTGTCGGTGAACTCGCGCCGGAAACGGAAGTAAAAGGACAGCGCAGTGAAGGTTTAGGCGAGTGCAAAATGACGCTCTTAAAAATGAAAACTGGCAAGCTAGAAGCGAATTTCTTTGAAGGAATGGCTTGTTTAGGCGGTTGCGTCGGCGGACCAGGAACTTTAGCAGATCTTCGCGTAACGACGAAGTTAGTTGATAATTATGCGGCTACATCACCTTTAAAGGTTTCACCGGAAAATCAAAAAGCCGTTGATGAAATTGAAAAATCAATCAGTTTCCACCATCACCACGAGTAACTGCTCATTCTAGTAACTTTGCGGGGAGATTTGTCTATCAGGCAAGTCTCCCTTTTCTTTTAAGGGTAAATTGACAAAGCGGCGGGAAAACCTGTATACTATTTCTTAGACGTTCGAAAATGTGAACCGAGATAAATAAAGTGTAAGTAAATGATCAGGCGGCTTTAGATAGCACGTTTAAAGTTGCCTGCTTAACCATGTCTGAGAGGAGATTTATGCATGTCAGGACATTCTAAATGGGCTAATATTAAACACAAAAAGGGAAGAATGGATGCTCTTCGCGGCAAAATCACGACGAAGATTAGTCGGGAGATTACCGTAGCAGTACGTATGGGTGGAGCTGATCCTACCGGAAATATGCGTTTAAAACTTGTACTGCAAAAGGCGAAAGCAAATAATATTCCGAAAGAAAATATTCAAAGAGCCATCCAAAAAGGGCAAGGCGGTTTAGATGGCGCCAATTATGAAGAAATCGTATATGAAGGCTATGGCCCTGGCGGCGTAGCTGTTATGATTGAGATTGTAACTGATAATCGGAACCGTACAGCGGCTGATATTCGTCACATTTTTTCCAAGAATGGCGGGAATCTAGGCGAAGGCGGCTGTGTCGCCTGGATGTTTAAGCAAAAAGGACTATTTGTAATTGATGCAGCTGGAAAAAGTGAAGAAGATTTAATGATGCTGGTACTTGACGCTGGTGCGGAAGATATAAAAACAGAAGACGAATCATTTGAAATTATTACAACACCAGAAGATTTTGAAGCCGTTCAAAAGGTTTTGGAAGAGAATCAAATTGAATGTGAAGCAGCGGAAATCGCTATGATTCCAGAAACGACAGTGGATTTGCCGGAAGACGACGCAACGAAAATGATGCGGTTGCTTGAAGTTCTGGAAGAACATGATGATGTGCAAAATGTATATTCAAACTTTAATATGCCTGATGATGAGGATGAAGAATAAAGTTTTGCCAGATTTTTTCAGTCTATGTATAAAACAGTAAAAATATGGTTATGACTAAGGCAACGCAAAACAGAAGGAGTGTTTTTGATGTTGCCTTTTTTTCAGTCTCCTAAGCGAAGGTTCTATTTAGGCTTGAGTCTGCTTATTTTTAGTTTTATACTGGCTTTTTCTTTATATATATTTCCCTTATGGCAAAGAGAACAGCAAGATCTTTTCTTTTTGCAGACTGTAAAGCAAGACGGTAAGATCAAGGTTACGGAGAATACGGAGATTACTCAGACCATTCATTATACAAAATGCGGCGATGAGGAAGTATTTCGTACAACGCCGACAGAAAATCTATTGGGAATGAATTATGAGCAAATTGCGAAGATGTATCCGAATTGGACTATTGAGCAATTTGACAGTGATAAAATTATGCTGAGCCTAACGGTAGATAGTTACTGCCGAGAACATGCCAACAATATGTTTATTGGCTTAAATGGGGAGTATGTCGCTGTTTTTTATGGAAAACCCGGCGATAAAGCGATTGTAAAAGAAACGACAAAGATTGCTGCAAGCTCTCTTATGCCGCAAGATGTTGCAGAACTGCAGCAAGGCATTGTTGTACAGACGCGGGAAGAATTGATGCGAACATTAGAAGGGCTTCAATCGCGCTGAGTCAATCGGCAGAAACGGGTTATGGCAACCCGTTTTTTTCTTTTTGGAGGAGCTGTTAGCGGCTTTGTCGAATATATTTTCGCAGGAAAGGGGCGAATGGTAAGAAATGATTACACTTGGCATTGACCCCGGGACCGCTATTTGCGGCTATGGGATTATCGAAATGGTTGGAAATCGCTATAAGGCGATTGCTTATGGCGCAATCCAGACAAGCCCCAAACTAGAACAAGCAGAGCGATTGAAGATTATTTATCATGATTTACAGGAAATTATCCAGACCTACCAGCCTGAGTGTATGGGCGTGGAAATGCTCTTTTTTAATAAAAACGTGACAACGGCCATTACCGTAGGTCAGGCACGGGGCGTTGTTTTGTTAAGTGCGGCACAGCAGAATCTTTCTATTTGCGAATATACGCCGTTGCAAGTAAAACAATCTGTAGTAGGTTATGGCAAAGCGACGAAAGAACAAGTTATTTATATGACGCAAAAATTATTGAATCTGCCGAAAAAGCCACATCCTGATGATGTGGCCGATGCTTTGGCTATTGCGATTTGCACGGCTAATTGTCAAAGCAGCCGCGGCGTATGGGAGAAGCTGTTATGATCGGGTATTTGAAGGGACAGATTTCACATTTATTTACGGACTATTGTTTTATCGATGTGCAAGGGGTAGGGTATCGAGTTTTTATTCCCTTATCAACAAGGCAGAAGCTGTCGGTAGGACTTACTGCTACGCTTTTCACTTCGTTGCAAGTCAGGGAAGATGCTATGTTGCTCTACGGCTTTTTTACACAACCTGAGTATGATTTGTTTCTTCACTTGACGTCTGTTTCTGGTATTGGTCCCAAAGTGGCGCTTAGTGTTTTATCGGTGATGAAACCAGAGGAAGTTCAAGCTGCCATTAGCCAGAAAAATATAGCTTTGCTTACTAAAATTCCCGGAATCGGTAAAAAGACGGCAGAGCGGCTGATCCTAGAATTGAAAGATAAATTAGGCGCTTTAGAAACGGATGAAGAATTATTAGCTGCTGGCGATGAATTGACCGATCGTGATGCCTACAGCGAAGCGTTGGCAGCGTTGGCCGTTCTTGGTTATAGTCATAGTGAAAGTATGGCTGCCTTGAAAAAAATCGCGCCGAAAGGCCTTCCTGTAGGGGAAATGATTAAAGAAGCATTGAAGGAACTTTCCAGGAGGTAACTATGGAAGAACGTATGCTAGGCGGCGGTGAGCAGGAAACTGATAAATGGCAATACAGTTTACGACCGCGTCGCTTGCAGGAATATATTGGACAAGAACAAGTAAAGCAGAATTTAGAAATCTTCATACAGGCAGCGAAAACACGGCAGGAAGCGCTTGACCATGTATTGCTTTACGGTCCGCCGGGGCTTGGTAAAACGACACTGGCCAATATTATAGCTAATGAAATGGACGTCAGCGTGAGAGTAACTTCTGGACCAGCTATTGAACGGCCTGGCGATCTTGCGGCGATTCTAACAAATCTCAGTGAAAACGACGTGTTATTCATTGATGAGATTCATCGTCTTTCCCACTCGGTCGAAGAAATACTCTATTCTGCTATGGAAGATTTTGCCCTTGATATTATTATTGGTAAAGGTCCTAGCGCTCGGTCCATTCGTTTGGATTTACCGCCCTTTACCCTGGTAGGAGCTACGACAAGAGCGGGTGCTCTAGCTTCACCGCTTCGTGACCGTTTCGGCGTAGTGTGCCGCCTTGAATACTATAAGGAAGCAGAACTGACTTATATTGTGGAAAGAGCTTCAGAGGTCCTGGGAATTGGTATAGACAAACAAGGCGCCGTAGAAATTGCCCGACGTTCGCGCGGCACGCCGCGTGTTGCCAATCGACTGTTAAAGCGGGTAAGAGATTTTGCTCAAGTCACTGCTGATGGTGTGATTACCGTGGAAGTTGCTGACTTGGCGTTGCAGCGCTTGGAAGTCGATTCATTAGGTCTTGACAAAACGGACCGGAAAATGCTGCTCACGATTATTGAAAAATTTGGCGGCGGACCTGTAGGCCTTGACACGTTAGCTGCCTCGATTAGTGAAGAGACCGAAACGATCGAAGATGTTTACGAACCTTATTTGATGCAAATCGGGTTTTTAAATCGTACGCCGCGCGGGCGAATTGTGACAGGCGCTGCTTATGAGCATCTGAAGATAGCGAGACCCGCGGAAGCTGCTAAGAAGATTAATTTATGGTAAGAGGTGACTGAGTTTGAAAGTTCTGCTTCATATTTGCTGCGGTCCTTGCTCGATTTATCCGATACATTTTTTACGAGAGCTTGATGAGTTTATTACCGATCAGGCCGATGTAACAGGCTATTTTTATAATCCCAACATACATCCCTATAAAGAATTCAAACGGCGGCTTACCACAGCTCGCGAATATTTGCAGAAAATTAAGCTGAATTTTATCGTTGACGATACCTATGATTTGCCCTTGTTTTTGACAGGGGCTCTTACGGCTGAGCCGAGTCGCTGCCATTTCTGCTATGAAATGCGTCTTAGAAAAGCAGCACAAGTCGCCAAGGAAAAAGGGTTTGACGCCTTTACGACCTCGCTTTTAGTGAGCCCATTTCAAAAGCACGAGTTAATTAAAGAAATCGGTGAAAGAATTGCCGAAGAAGAAGGCCTTTTATTTCACTATATTGATTTTCGGCCCGGGTGGGATCAAGGTGTTGCTGAGAGTCTGGAGCTAGACCTTTATCGTCAGCCTTACTGCGGCTGCATTTTTAGTGAACAGGAGCGTTATCAGAAAAAGAAGAAGGTGAAAGCATGAGCGGCGCCGATTTTTCTTCCATTGGCAAGATGCTGATGGTGGCGGGGGTTATCATGCTGGTAGTTGGCGCTATTCTTACTTTTGGCGGAAAATTTCTGCCGCTGGGGCGTCTGCCTGGCGATATACTGATTCAAAAGGAAAATTCGAGTTTCTTTTTTCCCATTACTACATCAATTGTGCTAAGTATAGTATTGACGGTAATTTTAAATTTGCTGTCAAAAAGGTGAGGATGGTTCGATGAAGCAATATATTTTCTGTCTCGTCACGTTTGTTTTGCTTTTAGGCTGGATCTGTCCTCAGCAGGCTGTTGCAGCAAAAGGTACGGAAGAAAGTGAAATACCTGCAATTCGCGTGGGAATTTGGTCAAATCAACCTAACTTATTAGTCAATACAGATACGGATTTTAACATTATTGATGCCGATACGGCCCAGCGATTAGGACGTTACGGCTCTGGAGACCGAGTTGCTATTGGGATCAAGGACGGGGTAATTACTCTAAATGGAGTCAAGGTCAAGGCAACTAGTTTGGCAATTACTGTCGATGAAGACGCCACGAAACATCCGATCGAAGTGAATCGTAAAAAATATCGCGGAACAATGGAGTTTCATCGAACCCATAATAAATCTGGTTTGACGGCAGTGAATACCTTGTCAGTGGAAGAATATCTTTACGGTGTTGTTCCCAAAGAAATTTCACCGGAATGGAATCGCGAGGTTTTAAAAGCCCAAGCTGTTGCCGCAAGAACGTATGCCATGGCTAATATGCATAAGTTTGCCAGTGATGGCTATGATGTTTGTCCGACAACAGAATGTCAAGTCTATGCCGGTTTAAACAGTGAAGCCGTTCAGACGAATCAAGCCGTTGATGAAACAGCCGGTCTTGTTCTTACGTATCAAGGAAACCCAATTTCGGCTGTTTTTCATTCGAGTTCCGGCGGACGTACGGAAGATAGTGAAGCCGTGTGGGGAACTGTTACGCCTTACTTAAAGAGTGTCATCGATTATGATCAGAAATCGCCGAATTATTCTTGGGAAAAGCGGTTTACGGCAGCACAAGTCGATACAGCCTTGAAACGGGGCGGTTGTCAAATTGGTCATATTCAAGCTTTTGAGTTGTCAATTTTGAAAGAGAAAGCGAAGAGTCCAGTTGGAGAAACCGCTGTTGATAGAGGTATATCAGGACGGTTGAAAGATTTACGATTGATCGGTTCAGCTGGTTCATTAGAGCTTAGCGGCAATAAGTTTCGTTCGCTGTTAAATTTGCCAAGCACGCTGTTTGATATTCAGATCATGGTAGCGAGTCCTGAAAAACTGGAATTTGATATTTCCGGCGATTATGGTTCGGCAACGAAAGAAGTTCCGGCGAAATTACCGATGTTTCCGCAACGAAAAAATCCTGGCGATGGCGAGAATATTCGTCGGCTGTTGAATGATCCGAAAGAAGTGATTGTAATTCGCGGCTACGGCTATGGTCATGGCCTTGGCTTATCACAATGGGGGGCTAAAGCTATGGCCGATAAAGCCCCTGTAAGCGATTCTTTTTATTTTCGTCAAATCCTCAAGCATTACTATCAAGGGGTAGAGATTACTAAGTTTTATTAAAAGGAGACTTTTTCGTGCAGTTATCAGATTTTGATTATGATTTGCCGCTTGAATTGATTGCGCAGCATCCTGTGGAGCCGCGTGATGCATCGCGGCTTTTGGTATTAGACCGAGCGAAGCGCTCGTTAGAGCATAGTCAGTTTGCTGCTTTGCCGCAATATTTTAAATCAGGCGATGTTTTAGTATTTAATGATACGAAAGTTATGCCGGCAAGACTTATGGGGACTAAAGAAGCTACTGGCGCGCATATTGAAGTATTGCTGTTAAAGCGGTGTAGCGGTGATGAATGGGAAGTTCTAGTGAAACCTGGCAAAAAGGCAAAGCCTGGCACGAAGATTGTTTTTAGCGATGAGCTTTGCTGCGAAGTGCTTGAAACCACCGATTTTGGCGGACGTATCGTTCGGTTTGAATATCAAGGAATTTTTGAAGAAATTC
This sequence comes from Pelorhabdus sp. sgz311002, assembly GCF_056134285.1. NCBI lineage: Bacteria > Bacillati > Bacillota > Negativicutes > Selenomonadales > Sporomusaceae > Pelorhabdus > Pelorhabdus sp. sgz311002. The sequence continues at coordinate 11,759 of NZ_JBWBCL010000005.1, forward strand.
TTGATCGCTTAGGGGAAATGCCTCTTCCTCCTTATATTACGGAACGGCTGTCTGATAAAAACAGATATCAAACCGTGTATGCCAAGCAGGAAGGTTCGGCTGCGGCGCCGACAGCGGGGCTTCATTTTACGCCCGCTTTGCTCCAACAGCTCCAACAGCAGGGCGTGGAATGTCTTTTTGTGACCCTCCATGTAGGGTTAGGGACATTTCGACCTGTTAATGTAACCGAAGTAACAGAACATAAAATGCATAGTGAATATTACTCAATTACTGAAGAGACTGCTGCTAAGCTGAACCAAGCGAAAGCAGCAGGACGGCGCGTGTTTGCTGTAGGTACAACAGCTGTTCGCACCTTAGAAACAGCAGCTAAAGATAAAAGGATTACAGCAGGATCTGGCTGGACTGATATTTTTATTTATCCTGGTTATGAATATCAAATGATTGACGGTCTGATTACGAATTTTCATTTGCCAAAATCCACGTTGCTGATGCTTGTGAGTGCCTTAGCAGACCGGGATTTTATTATCGCAGCTTACAAGGAAGCTGTAAAAGAGCGGTATCGTTTTTTTAGCTTTGGCGATGCTATGCTGATTCTTTAAAAAGAGAGGAACAATGAAATGCCAGCAGTAACTTATGAGTTAATTAAAGAGTGCTCGAAGACCGGCGCTAGAGCGGGGAAAATTCATACGCCCCACGGAACTTTTGATACACCAATTTTTATGCCTGTCGGTACGCAGGCTACGGTAAAAAGCATGTCGCCGGAAGAACTGAAGGATATGGGCGCAGGGATTATTTTAAGCAACACCTATCATTTGTTTTTGCGTCCTGGTCACGACCTTGTTGCTGAGGCCGGCGGACTGCATAAGTTCATGAATTGGGATCGCGGTATTTTAACTGACAGTGGCGGTTTCCAGGTATTTAGTTTAGGCGCTTTACGTAAAATTACGGAAGAGGGCGTTCAATTTCGTTCGCATATAGATGGTTCCAAGCGTTTTTTGTCGCCAGAGGTAGCGACCGAAGTTCAGCAAGCCTTAGGTTCTGATATTATTATGGCTTTTGATGAATGTGTGCCTTATCCGGCGGATTTTGCTTATGCAAAAGCTTCCACTGAACGAACAACTCGCTGGGCGAAACGCTGTAAAGAAGCGCTCCACCGCGAGGATCAGTCTTTGTTTGGTATTGTTCAAGGCGGTATGTATAAGGAGCTACGTAAACAAAGCGCCGAAGAATTAGTTGAACTTGATTTTCCCGGCTACGCTCTCGGTGGTCTCAGTGTAGGCGAACCAAAAAGTATGATGTATGAATTGCTTGAATATACAACGCCCTTTTTACCGAAGCATAAACCTCGCTATCTTATGGGCGTGGGAACGCCGGATTGTTTAGTAGAAGGCGTTATGTACGGAATTGATATGTTTGATTGCGTATTTCCAACTCGCGTCGCGCGAAATGGTACGGCTATGACTTGGACAGGGCGACTTGTTGTAAAAAATGCGGAATATGCCCGCGACTTCCGCCCAATTGATGAACATTGCGGCTGTTATGCCTGCCGTAACTTCTCTCGTGCGTATATTCGCCATTTGTTAAAGACTGATGAGATTTTTGGGCTTCGCCTTACTACGACGCATAATCTTTATTTTTTAATTGACTTTATGCGGCAAATGCGTCAGGCAATTATTGAAGACCGTTTTGTTGCCTTTCGCGATCACTTTTGGCAGATTTATCAAGCCTAATAGAGGAGATTTTAAGACTTTGTGGAACCTTATTAAAGGACTTGATACGAAGAATAGGGGAGGTGGAACTTTTGTCAGAAGAAATTCAACAGATGGTGCTGCAATTTTGGCCCATTGTGCTGATGGTTGTTATTTTTTATTTTCTACTCTATCGTCCACAGCAGAAAGAACAAAAGAAGCGTGCTGAAATGCTTGATTCGTTGAAAAAAGGCGATCGCATTATTACCAGTGGCGGTTTATATGGCACGATTACCGGTTTTACTGATAAGAAAATTACAATTAAGATTGCTGAAAGAGTAGAAGTAGATATTACCCGTGCTGCCGTTGCTGGTATGCAAACAGACGAGAAAAAATGATGCTGGATAAATGTACGCTTCGTAAAAATTTATTGCAAATACGCAGAAATATTTCACCAGAGCAACGCATTTCTGTCAGTCAATCGATTCAACAGACTCTTTTGGAGTGGCCTGTTTTTCAGCAAGCTTCCGTTATTATGGCTTATATGGCCATGAAAGACGAGGTTTTGCTGAAAGGTGTGATTGACGCCGCATGGCAGCAAGGCAAATGTGTAGCTGTTCCGAAAATGACGGCAGAACCTGGTGTAATGGAAGCAATTTCTATCCAGATGGATACAAAGTGGCAAAGCGCCGCTTTTCATATAGCCGAACCAGTGTCCGGCCGTTTGCTTGATCCGAAAGCAATTGATTTAATTTTGCTCTCTGGTGTAGCTTTTGACCGTAAGGGAAATAGACTGGGAATGGGCGGCGGTTATTATGACCGGTTTTTAAAACGCGCTGTCAAAGCGGTGACTGTAGCTGTAACTTTCGACAGTCAGCTCGTTGCGACAATTCCGGTAGAATCATACGACCATTCCGTCGACTATATTGCAACTGAGACAGGACTTTTTTCTTGTAAACTTTAATGGACGGTGAAAGGCAAAATGTAGTATATACTATATTTTGCCTTTGTCTATCTGCGCAAAGTGAAACAGGAAATGAGCCGATGAGGAGAGATTAGGCGTGGAAGTAAGGATTGGCGTTGCCAGAACCAATAAATATGCCAATAGCGAATGTGGCGACAGTGTCGAGACAGTAGAGCGGCCCCGCGGCGGCATTAGTGTGATTTTGGCTGATGGACAAGGAAGTGGCAAACCAGCTAAGATTACAAGTAGTTTAGTCGTGAATAAGGCGTCGTCACTCATAGCTGATGGTGCGCGCGATGGTGCTGTGGCCCGGTCTGTTCATGATTTTCTTTATGCAGTAAAAGATGGCAAGGTTTCGTCTACTTTAACGATTCTGTCAGCTGACTTAGAGAGTCAAACGGTTGTTTTTTGCCGCAACTCTAACTGTCCTGTTTTAGTTAAGGCCGACTATGGTATTGACGTGTATGATCAAGATATTCCTTCGATCGGCGTCCATAAACGGATGAAGCCGTTAGTGCATGAAATGCCCTTGTCTGTGGGAATGATTTTACTATCTTATAGTGACGGAATTCAGGCAGCTGGACGCAAGCGGGGAAAAACTTTTGATATTGGCTATATTTTGCGTTTGTTAGAGGATTGTGGCGCGCAAGATGTGGATTTTATTGCGCAAAATATTTTAGAGTATGCCTTGGATCTAGATGATTACCGACCTGGTGATGACATGACTGTAGCAGTTCTTGGCTTGTCAGATGAGGAATCAGGTCATTTGATTCGAAGAATGAATATTGTCTACCCTTATTAACAACTATAGAGGAGTGAAAGCTATGCGAATTGCCGTGACAGGTGTGTGTGCTTCCGGTAAAACCACGCTAGTAAATTCCCTGAGAAATCATGCGGTAGAAGCTTATAATATTGCCCAGGAACATTCTAATATACAAACTTTGTGGCAAAAGAAAAATCCCGATATTTTGGTTATGCTTGATGCTACGCTTCCTTCTATTCGCCGTCGCCGCAAAGTTGCTTGGGGACAGGAACGACTCATTGTACAAAAGCAGCGTTTGGCCCACGCACGACAGCATGTTGATTTATTTATCCAGACCGATGCGTTAACGAAAGAAGGTGTGGCCAAGTTAGTGCTTATTTTCTTACAACACTTTAAACGAATGAAGGCCTAAAAATTTCCAATGGTTGACAGGTACAGGACGGGAAAGATATAATTAATTTTATGCGATAACAGAATAGATTGGGGGAAACTTACTTGCGGTGGGGTCATTTTATGAAATTTTCAATTGCGTCTCTCGCTATTGTACTTGTGTTTGCCTTCTTTATTAAGCCTTTGGCTTTTTCGATTAAACAAGGCCTTGATTTACAGGGCGGGACGCATGTAGTTCTGGAGGCAGAGGACACACCAGAGGCGCAGGTTAATGAAGATGCCATGCAGCGTGTGGTAAAAATCATTGAGCGTCGTATTAATGAATTAGGTCTTACCGAACCGATTATTCAACGACAGGGAGAACGGCGCGTCATAGTAGAACTTCCTGGCGTTAAAGATCCGGAAAAAGCCATTGAACTTTTAGGCAAGACGGCTTTGATGGAGTTTCAAGATGAAAGCGGTACGACTGTGTTGACAGGAAAAGATTTAAAAGACGCTAAGGCTGAAATTGATCAGCAAAAGCGAAATCTTGTCGCTATTGAGTTTACTGATGAAGGAACAAAAGCCTTTGGTGACTTGACGGCAAAAAATGTGGGTAAGCATATTTCTATTTTATTAGATAAACAAGTGCTAACAAGCCCTGTTGTCAATGAACCGATTCCTGGCGGCAAGGCAATTATTACTGGTAACAGATCCATTGAAGAAGCGCAAAACCTGGCAATTTTGCTTCGTTCTGGTTCATTGCCTGTAAAAATGGATATTATGGAAGTACGGACAGTCGGTCCGACTTTAGGGCAGGATTCCAAAGATAAAAGTATTATTGCATTTGGGATTGGTATCGCTGCTATCGTTTTATTTATGATTCTTTTCTATCGTTTATCAGGTGTTGTAGCCAACATTGCCTTAATGATGTATGTCATTTTGCTGCTGTTTGGTCTGAAAATGCTCAATGCAACATTGACTTTGCCAGGTATTGCTGGTGTTATTCTGTCAATCGGCATGGCTGTTGATGCCAATGTATTGATTTTTGAACGTTTTAAAGAAGAAATCCGCGAAGGAAAAACACTAAGAACGGCCATGGATCTTGGGTTTCATCACGCCTTTGCGACGATTCTGGATTCTCACATGACGACACTTGTCTCCGCGATTGTGCTCTTTTTCTTTGGCACAGGAACTGTTAAAGGTTTTGCTGTTACCTTAGGGCTTGGCATTATTTTAAGCCTCTTTACAGCCGTTACGGCTTCACAGTTCTTACTGCGCTGGCTCATGAATGCCAATTTGATTAAAAATAGCAAAGTCTTTGGGGCGTAAGGGGTGAGAAGATGAAATTCAACATCATTGCAAAACGGTATTGGTGGTTTGCCTTATCGGCAATCATTATGATTCCAGGTATTATTTCCATGGCTTTGCAGGGCTTTAACCTAGGAATTGATTTTACTGGCGGAACTTTAATTGATGTGCGTTTTGCCAAAGCGGTGACCGTACAGGAAGTGCGCGATGCTTTGCAGGACTATCAACTGCAGCATAGTACGATTCAGCTTTCCTCTTCCGAGCAGGTAGAAGCGGCGCCGAATGTAATGATTCGTACGCATGTGCTTACTGATGAAGAGCGGCGCGATGTGCTCGCTGGCCTAGGCGAAAAAATCGGGCCCTATGAACTATTGCGTAGTGAAAAAGTAGGGGCAACGATTGGAGCGGAACTGATTCAACAGGCAATTTTAGCTTTGGTGATTGCTTCTGTGCTCATTATTGCCTATATTGCCTATCGGTTTGAATTTAAGTTTGCTGTATCAGCCGTTGCGGCCATGCTTCACGATATTTTGATTGTTTTAGGTGTTTTTTCTTTACTGCATAAAGAAGTCGATGCGTCTTTTGTCGCAGCGATTCTTACGATAGTTGGTTATTCGATTAATGATACGATTGTTATTTTTGACCGGATTCGGGAAAATTTGAAGACGCATCGTAAAAGTGAAAGTTTTCAAGATCTCGTCAATCGCAGTATCTGGCAATGTATGACTCGGTCTATTTACACTGTCGTAACAGTTCTTTTTGCTACTGCAGCTCTGTTTCTCTTCGGTGGCGAAAGTACCAAGAATTTTTCGTTGGCTCTGTTGATCGGCTTCTTAAGCGGTGCCTATTCATCGATCTTTAATGCTAGTCCGATCTGGGTTACCTGGAAAGAATATGCTGATAAAAAACGTTTAGCGGCCCGACAGGCTAAATCATAAATTTACAACGATTTTGCCTAAAACACTCTCTGACAATACAGCAGAGAGTGTTTTTTAATCCATTTGTCCTATTTTTGCCGAAAAAAATAAATTCTTTATTTTGTGGCAGGATTTAGAAAGTTTTTCGACAATATGTATTAGGAGGCAATTGCAGTAGAGGTGACAGAATAAAAATGGATAGGATGTTTTGTATAAAGCAGGCAGAGTGTTGTAGTCAGCCGCCTAGTATTTCGAATGAATTGAAGGCAAAGGCGTTGTTATATGCAAATCCTGATTTAATTATTCGTATAGATATAAAAGGCGTACTTTTAGAAATTATCGAGCCGAAAGGCTGGATCCCTTTTGATATAAAAAAATTAAGACAAAGTCGATCGATTCAAGAGTTTATGCCGCAGGAAACGGCTGAGGAAATTCTCACAGCAGCTCACAAGGCGATTTACAGTAACCAAATTGAGACTTTTGAATATGATATTTTAGTCGGGGATGCCCAAAGAAGTCGTGAGTGTCGTGTGGTACGGCTAAACGATGCAGAAGTTATGATTATTATCCGCGATATTACTGAACGGAAAAATATGGAGTCCATTTTACGGCATATTGTTGAGGGTGTTTCGCATGCCACAGGCATGGAGTTTTTTACTTCTTTAGCGAAATATATTGCAAGTTATTTTCATGTACAGGCTGTACTCGTAGGAGAATATGAAGTAGCAACAAAAAATCTACGAGTTTTGGCGCAAGTGCAAGAAGATGAGTTATTTTCTGAAAATTGCTGCTTTAGTATAATGGACTGTGTTCTTGGCGATGTTGTCAAAGGGCGCGATATACTTATAAAAGAGATTAACTCTGAGGAATATCCTTTAGATCCCTATTTGCGGCAGTTATCTGGCGGTTGTTTTGTCGGTATACCGCTCTGTGATTCTTGCCAGCAGGTCATTGGCATGATTGCTATTTTTGATTATAAACCGCTGGAGCATCCAGATTTTGTGGCTAATTTGATTAAAATATTTGCGCTTAGGGCAGCTTCTGAATTGGAACGTCTTAAGACGGAGAAAAGTAATCAGGCGAAGTGGTTGCTTGATGAGTTAACTCAGCTTCCAAATAAGCGAGCGTTATTAACGGATATGGCGGGTTTACTCGTATCACCTAGTGCTCAAGATGGCATTACGTCTTGCTTATTTATAAATCTGGATCGATTTCGCCTGATTAACGATGTGCTCGGCCATGAAAAGGGTGATGCGTTAATTCAAGTTCTAGCTTGTCGCTTATCCCATTTAACAGATCGTCACGGCGGCTTGATAGCACGTTTTGGCAGTGATGAATTTGTCTTTATTTTAACTGGGAAATCTAGTCGGGCGGAGATTGAAGATTATGCGGTGCGGTTATTGCAAGTTATTCGTGAGCCTATTCTAATGGATGGGGAAGAATATAGCGTAAGCGGTAGCGTCGGAATCAGTATTTACCCGCAAGATGGTGAAACAAGTCAGCAACTCTTGCAAAATGCCGATGTAGCTATGCATTTAGCGAAAAACAGCGGTCGCAATACTTATCAATTTTATCATGATACGCTCCATCAGGTTGTTTCGCATAAGCTTGGTTTAGAAAATCGGCTACGTCAGGCTTTACAGGAAAATCAGTTTATGCTTCAATATCAGCCGCAGTTCTCGATTGATACAGGAAAGATTGTCGGTATGGAAGCTTTGGTGCGTTGGCAAAGTCCTGATTATGGTCTAATTTCACCAGCGGAGTTTATTCCCTTAGCGGAAGAAACGGGCTTGATTGTACCTTTAGGCAAATGGATTCTCTATGAAGCCTGCCGCCAGAATCGAATATGGCAAGATGCCGGTTATGATAAACTGCCTGTAGCTGTGAATATTTCACCAATTCAATTTCGTGATCCCAATTTTATTAACACAGTAAGAGATACTTTATTTCTTACGGGGCTTGAAGGCCGCTGGTTGGAAATTGAATTTACGGAAGGCCTGACAATGGATAAAAGTGAGCTCGTCTTATCTCATATGAATGCGCTTCATAACATGGGCGTGGCCATGTCGATTGATGATTTTGGCACAGGCTACTCTTCGCTAAGCTATCTAAAATCTTTCCCAATTCAATCCTTAAAGATTGACCGGAGTTTTGTGGAAGGTATGACGTTAGATCAAAGTGACGCAGCCATTATTAACGCAATTATTGCTATGGGAAAAAGCTTAAATCTGTCGCTAGTTGCAGAAGGGATTGAGACAGAAGAACAGCTTGATCTGCTTAGAGGACAGCAGTGTCAAAAGGCGCAGGGTTTTTTATTTAGCAAACCCTTATCACCGCGAGACTTTGAAAAATTTATTTTGCAAGGACTTTCCCAATAAGCAAAACTTTACTTGTTAGACGCCGGAGTTTTTCTCCGGCGTCTTTTTTAAAAGATTTTTTTTGTTAAAAGGATTCTATCGGTCTATTCGAGAATTATATTCATTTAGGCAAATTTTCATTTGAATATAGGAATAAGTGAAGGTTGTTTTATGGTAAAAGGGAAAAAAGTTTGGTGCTTAACTAGGGCTGACGACGCTCTTTGCGATCGTTTAGCGAACGAATTTAATATTACAAAAACAGTCAGCCGCCTGCTTGTCAGCCGCGGTTATCAGAGTGCTGATGAGATCAGGCGGTTTTTATTTGATAATGAGGCGCAGCTCTTTGATCCTTATCTGTTAAATGATATGGAAAAAGTCGTGATGCGTCTTTCTCATGCAAAGCAAATGAATGAGCCTGTTTGTATTTATGGTGACTACGATGTTGACGGAATTACGGCTGCATCGTTGCTGGTAAAAGTGCTGCGTCAAAGCGGCCTAACGGCAGAAGTCTATATTCCTGACAGAAAAAGCGAAGGCTATGGTTTGCATAGTGAGGCCTTGCAACGAATTTATGAACAAGGCTATCGTCTGCTCATTACGGTTGATTGCGGCATTAGCGCACACCAGGAAGTGGCTGCTACTCCTGCTGATTTTGATATTGTGATTACAGATCACCATGAGCCTAGTGAAACATTGCCACCTGCGTTTGCGATACTAAATCCCAAACGACGTGATTCAACGTATCCAGAGAAGATTCTTTCGGGCGTTGGTGTGGTTTTTAAGCTTTGTCAGGCTTTGTGGCCGCGTCTGCTGCCGGAGAGAGAACCTAGTGAACTGTTTCGATATTGCGACTTAGTAGCTCTAGGAACGGTGGCTGACATTGTACCGCTCACTGGCGAGAATCGGATTTTAGTAAAACGGGGACTGCAGCAGATTCGTGAAGCGCCTTCTTTAGGGATACAGGCTCTTTTGGCAGTTAGCCAAACAAAAGGTGATATTGATGCAGGAACGATCGGATTCCGTCTAGCACCTCGCTTGAATGCTGGCGGACGAATGGCTCATGCCGCCCAAGGCGTTGTTTTGCTGACAAGTGAAATCGAAGCTGAGACGACGAAAATTGCCGCCGAGTTAGATGCGGAAAATCGTTATCGACAAGCAGTGGAAAAGGAAATTTTGATTGAGGCTGAAGCAATTATTGCGCAATGGGATATAGAACAGGAAAAAGTTCTTGTTGTTGCTGGTGAAGGCTGGCACCCTGGCGTGATTGGCATCGTAGCTTCTCGCCTCGTAGAGCGCTACTGGCGCCCTGTTATTGTGGTTTCTTTGCAGGACGGCATTGGTAAAGGATCTTGCCGTAGTATTCCGTCCTTCAATATGTATGAGGCACTCCAGTCTCTGTCATCAGGGACCTTGATTCAGTTTGGCGGCCATCATCAAGCGGCTGGTCTTACTGTTTTGGCTGAACAAATTTCGACGTTACGAACAGAACTGCAAGACTATGCCAGTAAAACCTTAACACCGAAAGACTATGAGCCAATTTTGACACTGGATGTTGCCGTGGAACTAGCTCATATAGATGAAGCCTTTTTAGGACAATTAGCCTTACTAGCGCCTTATGGCGAAGGGAATAGACAGCCGCGCTTTCTTTGCAGGAATGTTAAAATAGAAGAGATTCGCGCAATGGGGAAAGCAAAAGACCATCTTCGTTTGGTTATTTCCCAGGAAAAAGTTTTTAAAACAGTCATCGCTTTTGGTTGTGGCGAGTGGGCCTCGATGCTTTCTTTAGGAGAAACGGTTGATTTAGCTTTTTACCCTGAATATAATGAGTTTAATGGCAAAATTTCGATTCAATTGAAAGCTTATGATATAAAAAGTGCGCCTAAGGATGAATTAGCGGCGTTATACTGCTGTGATCAAGGGGCGGACAAAGGCTGGTCTGGTTGTATCGATGCTGATTTTTTCTATACCAAAATAGTTGGCGTTACCTTTGAAAACCGGCAAGAGCGAATTCACTCGCTGCAGGAAGGCGAGGCGCTTGTTCTACTCAGAGAACCGACGAATCCGTATGATGCGAATGCCATTCAAGTACAAACGGAGCAAAAAGAGGTTCTAGGCTATTTGAATGCCGCTTTGGCCGCTGTTCTCGCTCCGTTCATGTCAGCCATTTCGTATGAGGCACAGGTAGCTTCCATAAGTGGCAAAGATCAAAAAAATTGGGGAGTAAATATAGCGGTTTGGTCGAAACGATCAGGACAGTCGCTTCCAGCTTTAACGAAGCTTAAGCCCCAAGACATCGATGAAAGTATTAGGCAGTTGCTGTTAGGTGAACGTCACTATCGTCCTAGTCAGCAGCAAACACTTGATTTATTAAAGCAGGGACGTAGTTGTTTGACTATTATGGGGACAGGCCGAGGAAAATCGGCTATTTTTCAATCTTTTGCCGCTCAAATAGCGATGCGCCATAATCAGATGACAATTGTCTTGTATCCCTTGCGAGCATTAGTGAATGATCAGTTTCTTTTAACACAGGCCAAATTCAGTCAACTCGGGCTTACTGTATGTCGCGGAACTGGCGCTCTAGCCGCTCAAGAAAAAGCCGAACTGCTTAAGGCTTTGGACGATGGTCTCGTAGATGTTTTGTTAGCAACACCGGAGTTTGTGGCGGCTCATTTGACCTTATTGCAAAAACAAAAAGATAGAATTGCTTTTTTGGTTATTGATGAATGTCATCATATGGTGCTAAGCGGGAAAAAAATGCGTCCTGTTTATCAACGCATTGCCGAGTTACGCAATCGCTTAGGTAAGCCGCTAACGCTTGCAGTTACAGCTACGGCTGACGATACTGTCGCTAAAACAGTTTCGCAAGAGCTAGAACTTGAGGCTCAGGTGATTGATCCGGCGGTGCGGGAAAATTTACATCTTTTAGATAGAAGAAGTTTCAGTGATAAACTATCCTATAGCAAAGCCATTGTGGGGACTGGTGAAAAAACTTTAATTTATGTGAATAGCCGCAGTCAAGCGCTTAATTTAGCGAATGATCTTAGACGCGCTTTTCCTTTACTCGAAGATCAAATTGGCTATTATCATGGCGGTATATCGCTCTTGTGGCGCAATAAAGTGGAAGAATGGTTTCGTGGCGAGAAACTGACTACTGTTGTTGCGACAAGCGCTTTCGGCGAAGGAATTGATATTCCCGATATTCGTCATGTTATTTTATACCATGCGCCGTTTCATCTTACTGCATTTAATCAACAATGCGGCCGAGGCGGTCGCGACGGTAAGCTAGCTGAAATTCATTTGCTGTTTGGTGATAAAGATATTTCTTTGAATCGCCTATTATTGGAAGCTGAGGCGCCAAGCCGCAATATGGTTGCTTGGGTATATCAGGCATTGCGCCGTTTAGCCGATGAGAAAGGCGCTTTAAGTTCTTTAAATCAGGAAATTGCCGAGTATATCGAACATTTCTTTGGTCATAAAATAAACGATAATGCTGTCGGCGGCTCGATTAGGATTCTTGAGGAGCTTAGCTTACTGCAGCGTGAAAAAAAAGGCCGGACGCGGCTTCTTACTTTGGCGCCGACGCCTGCTAACAAGCTTGATATTGGCCAATCGCCTTATTATAGTGAAGGGTTACGGGAAAAAGAACTCTTTGAACAATTTGCTGCCTATATTATGACTGAGCCGATCGAAACACTGTTAGGACGCATCAATCAGCCAATTTATCCAACTGATTATAAAAATGATAATAAAGGGGTTTTCGTGAATGAATTTTAAAGAAACAATCCGTGTAATTGAAAATTTTCCCGAGCCAGGAATTAGTTTTAAAGATATTACAACACTACTGCAAAAAGGGCCGGCTTTTCATGACGCCATTGCGACAATTGCCGAGCATTTTGCTAGTGAACAGATTGATCTTGTCGTTGGTCCGGAAGCCAGAGGCTTTGTGATTGGAGCGCCTGTAGCTTATGCCTTGAAGGCTGGATTTATACCAGTTCGTAAACCAGGTAAGCTGCCAGCACCGACTTTGAAATTTTCTTATGATCTTGAATATGGCAAAGATTGCTTGGAAATTCATCAAGATGCTGTACAAAAAGGTCAGAGAGTGATTATTATAGACGATCTTTTGGCGACAGGCGGTACAACCTTAGCTACAATTGATTTGATTGAGAAACTAGGTGGCATTGTCGTTGGAATTGGTTACTTAATTGAACTGCAAGAGCTTAAAGGACGAGAAAAATTAGGTAATTATCCAATATTTACTTTGATTCAATACTAATAAGCGAAGGGGGGCGCTGAGCCATGGGTGGAGATAAGAACACTCAAATTGACGAACTGTTAAAACAAATTTTAGCGAATCAGCCGGACTCACAAAAGCCCCTGATTGAAAAAGCCTTTCATGTGGCAGTGACAGCTCATACGGGGCAGAAGCGGGCTTCTGGCGAAGAATATATTATTCACCCCCTTGGCGTTGCTAAAATACTAGCGGAATTGCAAATTGATGCGGTTACAATCAGTGCCTCTTTGCTGCATGACGTAGTAGAAGATACAGCCATCACCTTAGCGGAAATTGAAAAGGATTTTGGCCGTGAAGTGGCTTTTCTTGTTGATGGTGTTACGAAGCTAAGCCGGATGGAGTATAAATCAAAAGAAGAGCAGCAACTTGAAAACTATCGCAAGATGTTTTTAGCCATGGCAAAAGATATACGGGTCGTGCTGATTAAGCTGGCTGACCGGCTTCATAATATGAGAACATTGAAACATGTGCCGCCAGAAAAACAGCAGCGAATTGCCAGTGAGACTATGGAGATTTTTGCTCCCTTGGCTCATCGACTAGGCATGTCGAATGTGAAATGGGAATTGGAAGATTTAGCTTTTCGTTATTTGGAAGAAGAAAAGTATTATGAGCTTGTCGAGAAAGTTAAGCAAAAACGGCAGGAACGGGAAGCTTTTATCAACGAAGCCGTTGAAATTTTAAAACAACGTCTTGACTCAGTGGGAATAAAAGGCGAGATTCAAGGAAGGCCAAAACATTTTTACAGTATCTATAAAAAAATGCAAAAAAGTCATAAAGATTTAAGCGAAATCTATGATTTGTCGGCTATCCGTATTCTCGTTGATACAGTAAAAGATTGTTATGGTGCACTGGGGATGGTGCACACGCTTTGGAAGCCGCTGCCTAATCGCTTTAAAGATTATATTGCTATGCCGAAAAGCAATATGTATCAGTCGCTTCATACAACCGTTATTGGCGTTAAAGGACAGCCGCTGGAAATTCAAATTCGTACCGCCGAAATGCATCGCACCTCGGAATATGGTATTGCGGCTCATTGGCGTTATAAAGAAGGCGGTAAAAATGGCAGCAAGGATTTCGATCAGAAACTGTCCTGGTTGCGTCAGCTTTTAGAGTGGCAGCAAGAAATTCGCGATCCCCGTGAATTTGTGGAAACCTTGAAACTAGATGTTTTTGCTGATGAGGTTTTTGTCTTTACGCCTAAAGGTGATGTGGTTGATTTGCCAGCTGGATCTGTTCCGATTGATTTTGCTTATCGAATTCACACGGATGTAGGACATCGCTGTACTGGAGCGCGCGTAAATGGCAAAATTGTTCCGCTGGAATATACGTTAAGCAATGGGGATATCGTAGAGATCATTACGACGAAGCAGGGAAATGGTCCTAGCCGCGATTGGCTCAATATTGTCGGCGCTTCGGAAACGCGTAATAAAATTCGTCAGTGGTTTAAAAAAGAAAAACGCGAAGAGAATGTTGCTAAAGGTCGCGAGTTATTAGAAAAAGAAATTAAAAAATTAGGTTATGATGTGAAGGTTCTTGGCAAGAATGAACGAATTTTTGAAGTTGCCAAGAAAATGAATCTGGGAAGTGAAGATGAACTCTTAGCATCCTTGGGATATGGCGGTCATACGGTTCATGCGATTATGACCAAGCTTGTAGAAATTTATAAAAAAGAGCAAAAACAGTCCAGTCCGCCTGATATGAAACAAATGCTTGCTGAGCTCAAGCCAAAACGGCCGAAGAACAAAAGCAGTCATGGTGTGCTGGTTAAAGGCGAGTCTGGTCTTTTAGTAAGATTGGCTCGTTGCTGCAACCCTGTGCCTGGTGATGCAATAGTTGGTTTTATTACTCGCGGTCGCGGTGTTTCGGTTCATCGCGCCGACTGTATCAATATTTTGCATAATCGGGAAGAATATGAAAGAGTTATTGAAGTAGACTGGGATGTAAGCGGCGACCAAGTATATCCTGTGACGGTTGAGGTGACCGGATCGGATCGTCCCGGGTTGTTATCAGATATTATTATTCTATCAGCCGAAAATAAACTAAATATTAGTACCGTCAATGCCAGAGTACAAAATAATAAAGTGGCTGTAATTACTTTATCCTTTAATTTGAAAAATGTAAGTCAACTAGAATTAATTATGACAAAAATTCGTCGGGTGAAAGATGTTTATTCGGTGCATCGGCCTACCCAGGGGGCGGGAGGAAGCGCATGAGAGCGGTTGTACAACTTGTTGATCAAGCAAAAGTGGATGTAGCAGGCGAAACGGTTGGCCAAATTGCGCAAGGGTTGCTATTGTTTTTGGGCGTTACGGCTGACGATACGCCGGAAGATGCGCTTTATTTAACAGAAAAAGTATTGAATCTGCGTATTTTTCCTGACGAAGCAGGCAAGATGAATTTATCACTCCTGGATATAAGCGGTGAGCTCCTAGTCGTATCGCAGTTTACGCTTTACGGTGACTGTCGTAAAGGACGACGTCCTAGTTTTGATAAGGCGGCGCCGCCGCTCTTGGCGAATGAACTTTATGAGCATTTTATTTCTCTGTGCCGTGAACGAGGCGTAGTTGTTGCTACTGGCGTGTTTCAAGCTGAAATGCAGGTGAGTTTGCTCAATCATGGACCAGTTACGCTACTTCTGGATAGTAAAAAAACATTTTAAGAGAGGTGCTGGCGTTGAAAATTGTTAAATTAGAAGTAGGAAATCTTGGAACGAATTGTTTTATTGTCTATGATGAAACATCGCGGTTAGCGGCAGTCGTTGATCCCGGCGGTAGCGCTGATGAAATCTTACGGTTCATTGCACGTGAATCACTGCAGGTAGAAAAGATTCTTTTGACTCATGGTCATGCCGATCATATTATGGCTGTCGACAAAGTGAAAGCAGCTACAGGTGCGAAGCTTTATGTTCATGAAGCCGATGCTCCCATGCTTGCTAGTGCTTCGTTGAATTTATCTGGCTTTATGGGGCAAGGTTTCACTGTGAGTGAACCTGATTTTTTCTTGCGAGATGGTGAAACGGTTTCGGTTGGATCTATTGTATTTCAGGTACTGCATACTCCTGGTCATACGCCAGGCGGTGTTTGTTTTGTGGCTGAGGAAATTGCCATTTGCGGTGATACGCTGTTTGCGGAATCAATTGGCCGAACTGATTTTCCTGGCGGTTCCTATAAGCAGTTGATTGAAAGCATTAAAACGAAACTACTTTGTTTGCCGGATCAGTATAAAGTATTGCCTGGCCATGGGCCTGATACGACAATTGGCTGGGAGCGAGAAAGAAATCCATTTATTCAATAGGGAGGCCTTCGCATGTCTGTATCAAGGCTAGACCTAGTCCGCAGTTTATTTTTATTCGTTTTGCTTTATGTGTTTTATGAAGCGTCAGACGTACTGTGGCCGCTGTTGCTTGCCTTTGTATTTTCGTTTATTTTGAATCCCTTAGTAAATTTTCTTTGCCATAAAGTCTTCTTCGAGCGGTTTCTCTTGCCGCGGGCGGTGGCGGTAGTTATCGTTATGATTGCTGCTTTTACGCTGGTAGGCGGCATCATGTCTGTCATTTTCCTACCGTTCATTGATGAATTCAATAAGTTTATGGTGAATTTACCGACTATTGTTGATAAATTTCATATTCTATCGCTGGCGATTGGCGAAAAGGCTAACACGATTGAACTTCCTAGCAATATTCGTTCCATTTTGGATCAAGGTATGTCTAGTGTAACATCCTTTTCCATTGATTTTGTAAAACGGATGGCTATGGCCTTTTTTAGCGTGGCATCACGGGCAATTGCTCTCGTTGTAACACCTGTTCTCATTTATTATTTTTTAAAAGATGGTCAGAAAATGAAAGAGGATTTCATTCAATTTTTTTCTTTGAGCCATCAAGTGAAGACGCGAGCAATTTTAGAAGAAATGGCTCTCACTATGAGCGCTTATTTACGGGGGCAGCTGTTGATTAGTCTCATTATGGGGTTGATGGTTTTTTGTGGGCTTTTTTTTCTAAAAGTTGATTATCCCATGGTGATTGCTTTGCTGGCTTTTCTTACGGAGACGGTTCCCATTATCGGACCGATTCTCGGAGCGATACCAGCTTTAGCGCTTGCTTATCTAACAGCGCCAGAACTAGCCGCCAAAGTTTTAGTGTTTTATATTATCGTCCATCAAATTGATAACCATATTATTGTGCCAAATATTATGGGTCATACGATTGCGCTGCATCCGGTAATTGTGATTATGAGCGTGATTATTGGCGGGCAAATGTTTGGAATTGTAGGAATGATGCTGGCTGTTCCTGTGGCCGCATTGCTTCGCGTATTTATTAAGCATTTACATATTGTGGGGTGAGGCCATGACAATGACAATGGCAGAAATCAAACAAAAATTATATGACAATCACAGCAAGTTAACACCGCAGCGCAAGATTATTCTACAGGCTTTTCTTGACCATCCTGAAGAACATTTAAGCGCCGAAGATGTGCATCAAATTGTGAAGCCTCAGGCAGCTGAACTGGGGGTTGCCACAGTTTATCGTACTTTAGAACTTCTTAGTGAGATTAAGGTATTAAAGAAAATGGAGTTTGGCGATGGGCGCAATCGTTATGAAATTCAAAAAGATGATGAGCCCCATCATCATCATCATTTGATCTGTCTTTCTTGCGGTAAAGTAAAAGAATTTGAAGATGATCTGCTGGAATCACTGGAAACAGCGATTGCGAGAAAAAGCAATTTTACGATTGTGGATCATCAATTGAAATTTTACGGCTATTGTCAGGAGTGTACTAAAAAGTGACAACTTATTTTCTGTCCGATTCTTCGCCGGGTGCTCAGGCAACGCAAGAGGTTATGGCGCTTTTCGGCTTCTACCCGGTTGAAGAAAGTGCAGCTGATCTAATCATTTCGCATCAAATCAAAGACGGAGTGATACCGGAAATTACTACAGTTCTTATTGGCTATAAAAACGGCGAGCGGCGGCAAGAATCTTGTCAGGAATCCGGCGAGATCGTAGGAAGCCGTAAGGGAGTAGAGCGAGCGATTCGTCTTTGTGTGTATCGTCTGCTTACCAACTGGACAGGGCAAGATCCTTCTCCTTGGGGAATCTTGCGTGGCGTTCGGCCGACTAAAATTGTTCGTTTGCTTGCTAGTGCCGGTCATAATTTTGCTGAAATTCAAGCTATATTAGAACAACGTTTTCACGTACACAGCAGCGAAGCTGCTCTAGTTACAGAAATTGCTTTTCGGCAGCAGCCAATTCTTCAGGAAAATAATTCTCGTAAAATAAGCCTATACCTAGGAATTCCGTTCTGCCCGTCGCGTTGTTTTTATTGTTCTTTTCCTGGCAGCGTTCTGCCAGAATCGGCAAAAGTGAAAACTTTCCTGCAAGCGCTTCAGGCCGATATGGATGATGCAGCAGAAGTGATTGAGCGGTATCAATTAGAAGTAGATACGATTTACCTCGGCGGCGGTACGCCGACGAGCCTTGCTGCAAGTGATTTAGGCGCTTTGCTTACGAGAATTTCTGATCGCTTCATGCAAAAAGACACGCGAGAATTTACGGTAGAAGCAGGACGTCCTGATTCACTTGATGCAGCGAAAATTGCCGCCATCGCTTGTACTAAGGTCACTCGTGTCAGTGTGAATCCGCAGACTATGCAGGAAAAAACTTTAAAACGGATTGGACGAAATCATACAGTTCAGGCTATAATAGACATATTCATGAAATTTCGTCAGACAAGCTGTCTGATCAATATGGATCTGATTGCCGGCTTGCCAGGTGAATCGGTTGCTGATATGGAAAATACGCTGGAACAGATCATGGCGCTTGCTCCGGATAATCTCACTGTACACACGTTAGCAGTGAAGAAGGGCGCATTGCTCAAAGAGCGCCTAGACGCAGATGAGCAGGCGGTGCGGTCAGCTTTGCCTGATGACACTGTAGTAAAAGCGCAAGTGGCAAAAGCCGCACAAACCGCGGCAAAGCTGGGCATGGTTCCTTATTATCTATATAGGCAGAAATATATGGCGGCGCAGCTTCATAACGTGGGCTATGCGAAAGAAAACGCCTTTTGTCGTTATAATATACAAATGATGGAGCAGCAGCAAACCATTATTGGAATTGGACCAGGCGCGGCGACGAAGGCGGTGGAAAGGGAAACTTTTCGCCTGAATAGTTTTTATCATCCCAAAGATGTGAGAACTTATGAGCAGTCTTTGCCTATGTATTTGACAAAGCGGCGGCAGCTGTTAGACGATTTATATGAGGGCAGGCTATTCGCTGGATCAAAGGGGGAACCATCATGTTGACAACAAGGCCGCGAGGCACCAATGACATTTTGCCAGGCACCAGTGCCAATTGGCAGTATGTAGAAGAAATAGCTAGAGCGATCTGTCATAGTTTTGGCTATAAGGAGCTGCGTACGCCGATTTTTGAACATACGGAGCTCTTTTTGCGGGGCATAGGTGAGACCACGGATGTTGTTTCGAAAGAAATGTATACTTTTATTGACAGAGGCGATAGAAGCATTACGCTGCGACCGGAAAATACGGCGGCGGCTGTGCGTTCTTATTTAGAAAACAAACTTTATGCGGAAACCGTACCAAGTAAACTTTTTTATATTGGTCCCATGTTTCGTTATGATCGACCGCAGGCCGGACGACTGCGGCAGTTTCATCAGTTTGGTATTGAGGCAATTGGCGCGGCAGGTCCGCTCGTTGATGCTGAAATTATTGCCTTGGCGGTACAATTTTTCCGTAGGCTAGGACTTGACGATCTGTCTTTGTATATTAATTCTGTAGGTTGCCCTGAGTGTCGTCCGCGTTACAAAGAAAAGCTGCAGGAATTTTTACGGGATAAAGTAGCTGATTTGTGTGAAGATTGCCAAAGTCGATTCGAACGCAATCCCTTGCGAATTTTAGATTGCAAAAACGCCAAATGCGTTGCGCTGTCGCAGGGAGCGCCAGAAGTGGCTGACTGTCTTTGCGACAGCTGCCATGATCACTTTGAGGGTTTAAAAGCGTTCTTAGATAGTGCTGGTATTGCTTATACTTTAAATCCGCGTTTAGTGCGGGGGCTTGATTATTATACGAAGACGGCGTTTGAAATTCAGTATGCTCCGCTTGGCGCACAGAGCGCAGTTTGCGGCGGCGGTCGTTATGACGGTCTCGTGGCAGAATGCGGCGGCGAATCGACGCCGAGTATTGGCTTAGCAATCGGTTTGGAACGTGTGCTGTTAGCTTTAGAAAAGCAGCAGCTTTTGCCAGGACAAACTGAAAAAGTGGATGTCTATGTCGTTGCTTTAGGGACGGCGGCACAGCAAAGCGCTTTTAAATTGGCCTTAGAATTGCGTGCTGCCGGTCTTTCTGTAGAAATTGATACGATGAATCGCAGTATGAAGGCGCAAATGAAGCAGGCTAATAAATTTGCTGCTTCCTATGTTGTAATTCTTGGTGAGGATGAATTAAAATCAGGCCAAGCTGTGCTTCGTAATATGCAGTCAAGCGAGCAAAAGCAAATTGCAATAAATGAAGCTTGTCAATTGATTCAAGCTGAGATGGAGGAATAAAAATGGATACATTACAGGGTTTAAAACGCAGTCATGCCTGTACGCAGGTCACGAAAGCCGATGAAGGCAAAGAAGTCGTATTATGCGGCTGGGTGTCGCGTCGTCGCGACCATGGCGGCTTGATTTTTGTAGATTTACGTGATCGTTCCGGCATTGTTCAGGTCGTTTTTTCGCCGGATCATAACCAAGAAGCTTTTACGAAAGCAGAAACGGTTCGTAATGAATATGTTCTTGCTGTGCGTGGCGTAGTTCGTTTGCGTGACGATGCTACAGTCAATACAAATTTGGCGACAGGTGCAGTCGAAGTGTATGGCGAGGAACTGCGTATTTTGAATGCTGCAGCTACACCGCCTTTTTATATTCAAGATCAAATCGATGTCGATGAAAATCTTCGTCTCAAATATCGCTATCTTGATTTGCGTCGTCCGGAAATGCAAAAAAATCTCATGCTCCGTCACCGTGTGACGAAAAGCATGCGCGATTTTTTTGATGCGAAAGATTTTGTGGAAATTGAAACTCCGATGCTGGCTAAAAGTACGCCTGAAGGCGCTCGTGATTATCTTGTGCCAAGTCGTGTTAATCCAGGAAAATTCTATGCGTTGCCACAGTCCCCTCAGACTTTCAAGCAACTTTTAATGGTTGCTGGTATGGAACGGTATTTTCAGATTGTCCGTTGTTTCCGCGACGAAGATCTTCGTGCCGACAGACAGCCTGAATTTACGCAGCTTGATATTGAAATGTCCTTTATTGATCGTGATGAAATTTTGGCAATTATGGAGGAAATGGTTGCAAAACTCTTTAAAGAAGCGATTGGCGCTGATGTTGCCTATCCTTTCGTTCGCCTAACTTATGAAGAGGCTATGAACCGTTATGGCAGCGATAAGCCTGATACACGCTTCGGCATGGAGCTTGTCGATCTGTCCGAAACGATCAAGGGATCTAATTTCAAGGTTTTTGAAAATATTTTGGCTGATGGTGGCCAAGTGAAGGCGATTACCGTAAAAGGGCATGCCGCAATCCCGCGTCGTGAACTCGACGGTCTCGTAGACTATGTAGCAATTTATGGCGCCAAGGGACTTGCTTGGATGTGCTGTAATGAAGACGGTATTAAATCGCCGATTGCTAAGTTCTTCTCAGAAGAGATGCTTGCGGCCATTCAACAAACCGCTCAAGCTGAAACTGGCGATTTGATTCTTTTTGTAGCAGATAAACCGGCTGTTGTTGCGGCCGCTCTAGGCCAATTGCGTCTGGAAATGGCTCGCCGGCTTGACCTGATTGATTCGAATAAACTCAATTTCCTTTGGGTTGTTGATTTCCCGATGTTTGAATATGATGAAGAAGAAAAACGTTATGTAGCGATGCATCATCCATTCACTTCGCCACGGGATGAAGATATTCAATATTTGACGACAGATCCTAGTAAAGTGAAAGCAAAAGCTTATGATATGGTTTTAAATGGCACGGAAATCGGCGGCGGCAGTATTCGTATTTATAACCGCGATTTACAAGAAAAAACCTTTGAAGCGATCGGCTTTACCAAAGAAGCTGCCTATGATAAATTCGGCTTCCTCCTTGATGCTTTCGAATATGGCACACCGCCCCATGGTGGTATTGCTTTTGGTTTGGATCGTCTTGTTATGATTATGGCCAAACGCGCTTCCATTCGAGATGTCATTGCTTTCCCCAAAACGCAAAGTGCCATTGATCCAATGACACAAGCGCCGTCAGAAGTTGCTGAAAAACAATTAAAAGAGCTTTCCATTCGTACGAGCGTACTGAAAAAGAAAGCTACGCCGCAGGAATAAACTTCCACGGCGGTAAGCTTGCAATTTGCTGTAGATTCTGATAATATTAAGACAATATAACAACAAAGTTTCCTGCTGTGTGCGTTTGTTGCTGGTGTTTTGAGCCAACACAGTTACATTGGGAATTGCGCTCTTGCTGCAGCGTAGATGCCTTGCTTGCAAGGACCTATCAACCAGAAAGGCCTTTACCCACCTGCCTAGGGCAGGTTCAAAACATTGGTTATACGGCACAGCGGGGTAAAAAGCAACCTCTTTATGGTGATTTATCACCACAAAGAGGTTGCTTTTATTTGTCTTCGATTGACGTTATGTGGAAATTCATGTAAACTTAAGGTGAGTAATTAGAAAATTTGTATTTTACTGAATAGACCTAGCGATGGAGAAAAGAGGTAGAAGCGAATGTTGAAAATGAATAGTATTAAGGCTAAGCTTTCTCTAGTCATGTTGCTCATTATGATTGTCTCTCTTTGTACTTTAGGTGGAATTAATTATTGGAATGCCCGTAAGATCGTGATTGAAGACGCCGAAAGTAATTTACAGACCTTGGCTCTGAATTATTCGGACAAGCTGGGATTTTGGGTGGAAAAACGTAAAGCTGAGATGACGATGCTGGCGCATAGTCCGATCCTTGTGGCTGGCAATAAAGAAGAAATTATTCGTTATATGCAAAGTGAAAGCAAGCGCAATCCTGCCTACTCCCGGTTTCTAGTAGCCGATCTAAATGGGAATACTTATTATAGCAATGGGGCTGTGGCCAATATTGGCGATCGGGATTATTTTAAACAGTCAAAGGCAGGAAAGACCGTAATTTCTGATCCTGTTGTTTCGAAAGTAGATAGTAAACTAGTGGCTGTTGTTAGTACTCCCATTATGCAAAATGGCACTGTTGTGGCTGTACTTGGCGGCACGTTGGCAATGGATGAAGTTTCAGCGATTATTACGGCAATTAAAGTAGGCGATTCTGGCTATGCTTATTTAAAGCAAAATGACGGATTAACCATAGCCCATCCTGATCCAAATGTTGTATTGAAAAATAATCCGTTGACAGAGGCTGGCACTGATCCATCCTTAAAAGCCATGACCGAAAAAATGGTGCGTGGAGAAACCGGGCTTGATCAATATGTTTATAAAGGCGAGAAAAAATATGTTGCTTATGCGCCTGTACCAGAAACGACCTGGAGTTTAGCTGTGAATGCTCCTGTCAGTGAGGTTACGGGAAAAGTTATTTCGCTCATGTGGACATCGCTGTTTATTGTTCTGCTTTGTTTAGTTATAGTAGCTGTTTTAGTTCATTTATTTGCTAAAAAAGTGGCAGCGCCGATTGAAGCTTTAACTGGTTTTGCCCAATCCATTGCGCAAGGCGATTTGACAAAGAGCGATTTAGCCGTGCAGTCTGATGATGAAATTGGTCGGCTTGGTCTTTCTTTTCAGGCTATGGCGCAGAATCTGCGGCATTTGATCAAGCAGGTCAGTGGATCGGCCGAGCAAGTATCGCTTTCGGCGCAAGATTTAACTACGAGCTCAGAGCAGTCGGCCGCAGCCGTAAATCAAGTAGCAACGTCGATTTCCGATGTTGCACAAGGGGCGCAGCATCAGCTTATGGCAGTGGCTAAAGCAATGAATGCGGTTGAAAAAATGTCTGGTGGTATTGATGTTATCGCAAGTGATGCGGGAAATGTAGCCGAGGAAGCGTTGCGTACGGCTTCTATGGCTAAAGAAGGCAGCTCTTCTGCCGAAAAGGCTATCATGCAGATGAACAAGATTGAACAGATTGTAGCAGCGCTGGCGGAGGTCATTGATAAGCTGGGCAATAATTCGAAAGTCATTGGTCAAATTGTTGATACGATTTCCGGGATAGCTGGACAAACGAATTTACTAGCGCTAAATGCCGCCATTGAAGCGGCTCGAGCTGGTGACCAAGGCCGCGGTTTTGCTGTGGTTGCTGAAGAAGTTAGAAAACTGGCTGAGCAGTCGCAAGAATCGGCGAAACAAATTGCCGATCTGATCGGCGAAATTCAGCTTGATACAGATAAAGCTGTTGCCGCTATGCAGCAAGGAAGCGGCGAGGTTCGGTTAGGTGCTGATTTAGTTGGCGCCAGCGGATCTGTATTTCAAAATATTGCTGAACAGATTGACCAATCGGCGAAACAGGCAGCTTCTATTTCGGAAACAATACAAGCTATGGCCAGCGGTAGCCGTGAGATTGTCGCTTCCGTGAAAGAAATTGATGAACTTAGTAAGCTGGCTTCAGGCCGCGCTCAAACTGTTTCAGCGGCTACGGAGGAACAATCGGCGTTTATGGAAGAAATTGCTGCCGCCAGTCAAAAATTAGTGACCATGTCAGGCGATCTAGAAGAAGCGGTTCGGAAATTCCGAGTTTAAAAGATCTTAACAAGCAAAAATCCCTGGACATTTGGTCCGGGGATTTTTTTGTAGGGGATGGGCTAGTGTTTTTAGCGAGAATGCTTTGTGTAGCCATTTTCCTTTATGCAATTACTATTCTTGCCAAAAGGTTACATCAAGGGGATTACGGTCCACAAGCCGTTTATAACTATATTGCGGATAGCCCGCCATAATGGCGCCTGTAACAATTACGCCTGCAGGCAGGTGCAAGAGTGAGAGCAGAGGGGGGTATTCGGCGCTAGCGCAGGCTTCGAAAAAGCCGGCCCAACAACTGCCCAAGCCAAGCGTTGGCGCATAAAGTTCGGCATAGGCGAGTGAGAAGTGCGTGTTGTCACGACCACGAGCTGCATGAACTTTTTTAGCCATTGCAACAATTAGACAAGGGGCATTGCGCAAAATGACATCTTGTTTTGTAGTGCGATACGTTTTTACGGTTCCTTTAAAGTAAGATGCCCAGGCTGTATTTGCCGCAATTTCCTCTTCCATCCAGGTGATAACTGCTTCTGTGATTTGTGTTAGAACTTCTTTTTTATCAATGACAAGATAGGAAACGCCTTGCGCATTACTACCTGTTGGCGCTAAGCGGGCGGCATCAAGCAGTTCTAATAGTTGGCTTCTATCAACTTTTTTTTCTTGGTAACAGCGGATTGAGCGGCGGCTGCGTAAAAATTGCTTGGCAGTGGCTGCTGCTACGCTATGCGATTTCTCAATAAACGGCTGTTTTTCTAGTGGTGCATGACGGTGGTCTAACGCGCTAGTTGGGCAGACGGCGCTGCAGTGCCCGCAGGCGATGCACCGCCTGCTCACGGCGTGAGGGCCGTCTTCTTTCGTAATGGCAATAACCGACGTGGGACAGACAGCAGCGCAGGCGCCGCAACGAATACACTTTTCCTGATCAATCGTAAACAATTTTAACATGATAAAATCCTTTCTTTGCAATACGTCTATAAAGAATGAAATGAGTAATTGCGTTTAAGTGATTTTTAAATTATATTATTTGATTTTATCAAGGTCAATTTATTTTTGTCAACAGAGGCTTTGCTCAACACTTGACAAAAAAGGTGAGAATTTATACCCTAATAGGTGAGAATGATTCTAAATTAGCCATAAAAGGGGAATCTTAGTTATGGGAGGAAATTCACATTTTTTACGCGGCGCTTCTTTGCCTCTCAGCCTCTTCTTATTGTGGCTTGTTGGTGATCAGCTGGCTTGGTGGCCCCTGTATGTTGTTCCCTCGCCTCAGGCTGTAGGCTCTGCTTTTTTTTCTTTGTGGGCGAGCGGCGATCTAATGAAGCATATTACGGTTAGTTTTTTTCGGGTTTTTGCTGGTTTTATGTTGGCTTTTACGGGAGCTATTTCTTTAGCTGTCTTACTGGCTTTGAAACCAATCTGGCGTTCTTATACGACGGCTTTGCTCGAATTTATTCGCCATGTCCCGCCACTGGCGGCGCTGCCTATGTTAATTTTGTGGTTTGGTATTGGCGAAATGCCGAAAATTCTTATTGTGATCCTGGCTACCTTTTTTCCAATTTTTTTAAATACGCTACAAGGCTTTTTACAATGTGATCCTAAGCTGCAAGAAGTGGGGAGAACCTATCAATTCAATGAGTGGGAGTGCTTTTACCATATTACTTTGCCAGCGGCTTTGCCAGCGATTTTACTAGGAATGCAGTTAGGACTGGGGTATAGCTGGCGCGCTTTAATCGGGGCGGAACTCATTGCGGCCTCGTCGGGAATCGGCTATTTAATTTTGGATGCAGAACAACTGGCTAGACCGGACATTGTCGTGATCGGCATTGTGACAATCGGCTTGATTGGGTCACTCATTGACTGGATTTTCTTTTATATAACAAGAAAGCTGAT
The DNA here is from genome assembly GCF_056134285.1 of Pelorhabdus sp. sgz311002. Lineage (NCBI taxonomy): Bacteria > Bacillati > Bacillota > Negativicutes > Selenomonadales > Sporomusaceae > Pelorhabdus > Pelorhabdus sp. sgz311002. Next base: position 38,046 of record NZ_JBWBCL010000005.1, read on the forward strand.
ACCCTGGGCGCAAGGAGGCGAAAGCGACTATGGCCGACGTTAGGGCGCAAAATTTAACGAAAAGGTATTGTCTGGGTGAAACTGATTTTTGGGCCTTGCAGGAGGTGTCTTTTTTTCTGCCTGATCACAGCTTTACTGTAATTGTTGGCGAGAGTGGTTGTGGTAAAACCACCTTGCTTCGCTTGCTAGGTGGCTTGGAGGCAGCCACAGCAGGCACGATTCAATTATCAGGACAGGTGGCGGAAGTCAGCCAGGAAAAAGTCGGTCTTGTTTTTCAAGAACCTCGTCTTATGCCTTGGCTTACAGTACGGCAAAATATGGCGTTTCCTTTGGTAAAACGCTTAGAAAAAAATTTAATTACAGCAAGAGTGAATCATTATTTGCAAAAACTAGGACTAGAACGTTTTGCTGAGTCGCTGCCACGGCAGCTTTCCGGCGGCATGGCGCAGCGCGTGGCCCTTGGCCGAACACTATGCTATGATCCTGATATTATTTTACTAGATGAACCCTTTGGGGCTTTGGACTATTTTACGAGGCAACGGCTGCAGCAGGATATGGTAGAACTTTTTTTAGAACAGCCGAAAACTATTGTATTTGTAACACACGATGTAGCCGAAGCCGTTACATTAGGCCAGAAAATCCTTGTTATGGCCCAAGGAAAGATCAAAGCGGAGATCGCTGTTTCTTTGCCCTATCAGCGCGATCCGCGGGCGATGGCCTTTTTTGCGAAACAAAATGAAGTATTAGAAGCCTTGCAAGGCTAAATAATTACGCTATGTATTTTCTATTACAGGGGGAGTTATTATGAAACGAAATAAGTTATTTTTGGCTGTAAGCGTCTGCTTACTTTCTTTTTCTTTATTGCTTGGCGGCTGCGCCAGTAAACAGCCTCAAGCAGCAAAACCGGAAGCAATTCACATTACCTACGTTAAAGCGCCGTTGAATGTTCCATCCATTGTGGAAAAGAAACTAGGTTTGTTTGAAAAGGAGTTTGGTAAAGATTCAATTAAAGTGGATTTTCCTGAAATTACGGTAGGACCAAAACAAATTGAGGCACTGGCGGCTGGCTCAGTTGATTTTGCCCATTGTCTTGGCGGTACAACGGCTTTGATGGCCGCGGCTAATGGCGTCGATTTAAAAATCATTGGTATTTATAGCCGAGCGCCTAAAGCGTTCGTAATCCTTGTAAAAGATCCTTCGATCCAAACGATCGCCGATTTAAAAGGGAAAAAGGTAGCTGGACCGAAGGGGACGGTGTTGCATCAGCTGCTGTTGACTGCTTTAGCGAAGGAAAATCTTACCGCTCAAGATGTTTCTTTTGTACCGCTTGATATTCCTGGCAGTGTGGCGGCTTTACTTGGCGGCAATGTCGATGTGGCGCTGGCAGCAGGACCTGATGTATTAAAAGCGCAGCAAGCGGGAGCGAGAATCCTGACCAATGGCGACGGACTAGTAGAAGCAACGATTGTTACGGCGGTACGCGGCGAGTTTTTACGGCAGCATCCTGATCTGGTGAAACGGTTTATGCAGGTTCATAAAGAAAGTCTGGCCTACTTGAAAAGCTCTGAAGACAAAGCGCTCCAGCTAACCGCTGAGGAAACGGGCCTGTCGCTTACAGCAGTACAGCAGATGTATCCTTGGTATGATTTTGATCCATCCGTTAAAGCTTCCGACATAACGGAGCTGGAAAAAACGCAGGATTTTTTAATGAAAAATGGGATGATGACGAAGAAGGTAAATCTTGCTGATTTGATTGTCAGCGTAGAATAACCAAGGAGTAAACGGAAAGGCAGGGGGATTGTCGATGGATTTATTTGAGGCAAGCCACAGCGCCAGTTTAACGGCACCTTTGGCCGAGCGAATGCGGCCGCGGGATTTTGCCGAGTTTTTTGGGCAAGGCGATATCATTGGTCAAGGCAAGTTTTTGCGGCGGATGATTGAAAATGACAAAATGACATCGTTGATTTTATTCGGACCGCCAGGAACAGGCAAGACAACACTAGCTCGTCTGATTGCAAAAAAAACCGAAGCTTATTTTGAAAGCATGAATGCCGTTGCCTCTGGTGTTGCCGATTTAAGAAAGCTTGTGGAGCAAGCGAAAGATCGGCAAAAATACTATGGACAGGCAACCGTGTTGTTCATTGATGAAATTCATCGTTTTAATAAAAGTCAGCAAGATGCTTTGCTCCCCTATGTGGAGAACGGTACGGTTACACTGATTGGCGCGACAACCGAAAATCCTTACTTTGAAATTAATTCGCCCTTGTTATCGCGTACCCGCATCGTTAGACTTCAGTCGTTAGGTCAAGCGGATATTATACAGATTTTAAAAGCGGCGCTACATGACAGCGAGCGGGGGATTGGCGCTTTAGCGCTCCAGTCTGATGAAGCAACGCTAGCGGCTTTAGCTGATTTTGCCGCAGGTGACGCTAGAGTTGCCCTAAATCTATTAGAACAGGCGTCAATGCTGCTAGAAGATAGCGCACAAAATACGATTACGTTAGATGTACTTGCTGCTGCCGCTGGCGTCCCCATGCAGCGCTATGATAAGAAAGGCGATTATCACTATGATGTAATTTCGGCCTTCATAAAAAGCATTCGCGGCAGCGATGTTGATGCGGCCCTGCATTATCTTGCCAGGATGCTTGAAAGCGGCGAAGATGTAAAGTTTATTGCTAGGCGGATTGTCATTGCTGCATCAGAAGATGTTGGTAACGCCGACCCGCAAGCCTTAATTTTAGCCATGTCCTGTGCCAGTGCCGTACAGTTTGTCGGTTTGCCTGAAGCCAGAATTATCTTATCACAGGCTGTCTGTTATTTAGCGACAGCGCCAAAAAGTAACGCCGCCTATGTGGCTATTGACCAAGCTTTGGCTGATGTAAGAAAGGAGCGTAATTTAGCTGTGCCGCTTCATTTACGTGACAGCCATTACAGCGGTGCGAAAAAAATGGGTCATGGTATTGATTACCAGTATCCCCATAATGATCCGTCAGGTTTTGTGGCGCAGCAGTATCTGCCGGACAAGCTGAAAGACCAGGTATATTATCGTCCCAGCGCACACGGCTATGAAGGAAGGCTGAAAGACAGCGTCTGGTATAAAATGATTGCAAAAGATCCAAAATAGCGGGGGAATAAACCTTTTGACAGTCTGGGGCAGATTTGCTATATTATAATCAAGAATTCCTATAGGTTTACTAGGAATTCGCGGGAGAGATAAAAATGAAGATATCAACAAAAGGTAGATATGGTGTGACTGCTATGGTTGATCTAGCACTTCATTATGGCGATGGACCACAGGCTTTGAAAATGGTAGCACAGCGCCAAGGAATTTCAGAAAATTATCTGGAGCAGCTTATTAGTGTTTTACGAAAGAGCGGCTATGTAAAAAGCATTCGGGGTGCTCAAGGCGGCTATGTATTAACAAAAAGCCCGGAAGAGGTTTCTGTTGGCGATATTATTCGCTTAATGGAAGGACCGATAGCACCAGTTGATTGTTTAATTTCTGACGATGGCTCCGGACAAAATGATTATTGCGAAAAGGCCGGTAATTGCGTAACTCAGGGCGTATGGGCCAAGGTAAGAGACAGTATTACGAATGTCCTTGACTCTATTAGCCTAGCCGACTTATGTCGCGATGAAAAACTTGAGGAGATGAAAAGTCGATGAAACGTATTTATTTTGATCATTCGGCAACAACGCCGGTAGATCCTGATGTAGCGAAACTGGCTTTCGAATATATGACGAAGGACTTTGGTAACCCCTCTAGCGTCCATTGGTTTGGTCGGGAAGCGAAAAAAGCGGTGGAAACAGGACGGGAACAGGTAGCCGCTTTGCTGAATGCTGAGCCGAATGAAATCTTTTTCACCAGCGGTGGTACGGAAAGCGATAATTTGGCATTGAAAGGTGTTGCTTTTGCCAATAAAAATAAAGGCAACCATATTATAACAACGCAGATTGAACATCATGCCATTTTGCATACGTGTGAGTATTTAGAAAAACACGGTTTTACCGTGACCTATCTGCCTGTCGACGAAAATGCCATGGTTCGGTTGGACGATTTAAAGGCGGCCATTACGGATCAGACGATACTCATTAGTATCATGTTTGCCAATAATGAGGTTGGCACGATTCAGCCTATTGCGGAAATAGGTCAAATTGCTAAAGAAAAAGGAATTTATTTTCATACGGATGCCGTGCAAGCTACAGGCAGCGTCCCGATTGATGTAAAAGCCTTAAATATTGATCTTTTAAGTTTGTCAGGTCATAAACTTTATGGACCGAAAGGAATCGGTGCTCTCTATATTCGCCGTGGTGTGAAGATTCAATCGGTTCAACATGGTGGCGCTCACGAACGAAACATGCGAGCTGGTACGGAAAATGTGCCAGGCATAGCTGGTCTTGGCCTTGCCGCTGAAGTTGCCAATCGTCACATGGCGGAAAAACAAGATTACTTGATACAGCTTAGAACAAGACTGATCGACGGCGTTATGGCTGCGATTCCTCATGTAAAGCTTAACGGACATCCGACGCAACGTCTTCCAGGCAATGTGAATTTGAGCTTTGCTTATATCGAAGGTGAATCGTTGCTGCTGAATCTCGACTTAAAGGGAATTGCTGCTTCCAGCGGTTCGGCCTGCACGTCAGGTTCGTTAGATCCTTCTCATGTGCTGTTGGCGATGGGGCTTAATCACGAAACGGCTCATGGTTCTTTACGAATCAGTCTTGGTCGTGAAAATACCATGGAAGATATTGAATATGCATTGGAAGTATTACCGCCCATATTAGAGAGACTGCGTAGCATGTCGCCGCTCTACGAAAAATCTTCGCAACAAGCTGCGAATCCTTGTGCGGCTTGTCATAAACAATAGGAAGCAGAGGGCTTAAATATGTATACAGATAAAGTGATGGATCATTTTACGAATCCCCGCAATGTTGGCGAAATACCGGAAGCAGACGGCATTGGTGAAGTGGGCAATGCCAAATGTGGCGATATTATGCGGATTTATCTCAAAGTAGAAGATGATATTATTCAAGATGTGAAGTTTAAAACCTTTGGCTGTGGTGCGGCTATTGCGACAAGCAGTATGGTGACTGAAATGGTGAAAGGCAAGACGCTTGATGAGGCGCTTAAAATTTCTAATGATGCTGTAGCTGCTGCGCTTGATGGACTGCCGCCAGCAAAGATGCACTGTTCGAATTTGGCTGCTGATGCACTTCATGAAGCCATTAAAGATTATATTGAGAAAAAAGGAAAGTGATATCAGCCATGGCCCAAAAACCACGTGTGGTTGTAGCCATGAGCGGAGGGGTGGACAGTTCACTAACTGCCGCCCTTCTTTTGCAACAAGGCTATGACGTAATTGGGATGACAATGCAGATTTGGGAAAACGACGAACGGGAGGATAATCCTGACAGCCGCGGTTGTTGTTCTTTGACAGCTGTGGGCGACGCTCGCCGCGTAGCTGATAAGCTCGGTATTCCTTACTATGTCGTAAATTTCCGCGAGATGTTTCAAAAAACCGTTGTGGATTATTTTATTCGTGAATATGGCGATGGCAAAACGCCCAACCCTTGTATTGCCTGCAATCGTTACGTAAAATTCGAAGGACTTTTACATAAAGCGCAAGAAGTGGGAGCTGAGTATTTAGCAACAGGTCATTATGCTCGGATCGCTTTCGATCAAGGACGGAATCGTTATGTATTGCAGAAAGGGATTGATACAAGCAAAGATCAGTCTTATGCGCTATATCACTTAAATCAGCACACACTAGCGCATTTTTTAATGCCCCTTGGCGAATATACGAAAGTGCAAACGCGAGAAATGGCACGAGAAATTGGTCTTGCTGTAGCTGATAAGCCTGACAGTCAAGAAATTTGTTTTGTGCCTGATGACGACTACAAACGCTTTCTAGAAGATCGGGCTCCAGGTTTACTTAAGCCAGGTAATTTTGTAAATCTACAAGGTGAAATTATTGGACGTCACCAAGGATTGCCGCTTTATACGGTAGGACAGCGCAAAGGACTAGGTATTGCTGCGGGTCGTCCCTTGTACGTAGTGGCGCTCGACTATGAACGCAATGAAGTAATCTTAGGAGAAAATCAAGATGTTTTTGCTAGCGCTTTTGTAGCGCATGATTTAAACTGGATTACTTTAGATCGGTTGGAAGTGCCTTTTTCTGCGCAAGTTAAAATTCGCTATGGGGCGAAAGAAAGCACGGCATTCATTGAACCCTTGGGCGAGGATAAAGTTCTTGTTACCTTTAAAGAACCACAGCGCGCGATTACGCCTGGTCAGTCAGCTGTTTTTTACGAACAAGACACCGTGATTGGCGGCGGTATTATTGAAAAAGTAAAAAAAAGATGAAAGATAGCTAAATAAAAGGGGCATAATAACGGTACCGACTGCAAAGAACGGTACCGTTATTTTATTGCAGGTCGGCGGAGGTTGATGCAAGTGGAACGTTGTCCGGCCTGCGGCAAAAAGGCTATTGGCAAGGTGGGCGTAGATCAGTACTATTGTTGGGAATGTTGTGTAGAATTTGTCTTTCAAGACGACCATTATGAAATTTTCACCATTGATGACGATGGCGCATTAGTTGCGCAAACGACAGAAGGGTAGGGGGATTTTATATGCGTAACAATTTTTGGCAGGGGTTGCTGCTAGGCGGTTTGGCCGCTACCGTTCTTGCCGCGTTGACAAGTCCGTGGCAGGAGCACCATAGAAAGCCGCTTGTTGAACGAGGCGTAGAGGCTGTGAAAGGAACAGCCAATGAGCTGGCTCGCAAAGCTGTCAGAACAAGACGTCGTATTATGCGACCGTAGCTAGGAGGGATTCATCTGCTTACAAGACGAATCTTGCGTTGGTGTGCAGCAGGCGGTGCGATTTTGGCTGTCTGCTTTTTTTTATGGCTGCTGCGGGCGGCGCTTTATCCTTTTGTTGGGGCCTTGTTTATTGCCTATTTTTTAGAACCCCTGATTCGCTATGGAGAAAGGAAAGGCTGTTCGCGACTTACTGCTTTAATCATCGTATATTTTTTGCTTTTTTTCGGCGGATTTTTTTTTATTCGCCTGATTTTACCACTTTTGTTTCGCGAAACAAGAGCTTTTTTCGAGCAATTGCCATCGATGCTGCAACAAGGGCAAAATTTTCTTGTTTCCCTTGACAATCAGTATGATATGGTGCAAATTCCTTGGGCGATGCGAGAAGAAATCGATAGCTATATTGAACAGCTAGGCAATGAAATCAGGGGAAGTCTGGCCGCTGTTATTGCTTTGTTTATTGCATTTTTTCGCCATAGCTTAGATATTATTATTAGTCCGGTGCTAGCTTTTTATTTTTTATATGATTGGCCCAAGTTTAAGCGACAAGGTTTCATTCTTATTCCCCAAGATAAGCATCCTTTATTGCGCTCCCTGGTGAAAGATGTGCAGCAGGTCATCAAGGGCATTATCTGTGGACAAATTATCATCGCAGTACTTGTAGGTGTTTTAGTTACCATTGGACTTACTTTGCTAGAACTCCCCTTTGCTTTGCTTTGCGGCGTTATAGCGGGGTTTCTTGACGTCATTCCCTATTTCGGCGCTCTACTAGGCGCTGTACCTGCTGTAACGCTGGCTTTACTTTACTCCACTTCATTAGCATTTAAAGTAGCTTTGCTGTTTCTGCTCATTCATCAAATTGAGGGCAGCATCATCGGCCCCAAAATATTGGGCGATTCTATGGGATTTCATCCGTTAGTCGTAATATTTCTGCTGCTAGCTGGCGGTGAACTATATGGTGTCGTCGGCATGCTTTTTGCCGTACCCGTTGCGGCGCTGCTTCGGGTCTTTCTAATTCATGGATTCCAGGTTTTTCGCTAGGTTGAAGGCTCTAGAAGCAAGCGAAACCCCGCCCCTAAAGATTGACATAGAAAGCTAAATTATGTATAATTCCATAAGATGAGATAGGAGAAAGTAGAGGTTGATGATAGTGACGGGGAACGAGCTTCGCAGGAAGTTTCTAGATTTTTTTAAGAGCAAAGAACATTTAATTTTAAATAGTTATCCCTTAATTCCGGAAAATGATCCGACTTTACTTTTAATTGGTGCGGGAATGGCTCCCTTTAAACCTTTTTTTACTGGAAAAATGAAGCCCCCTCATCCACGTATTTCTACCTGCCAAAAATGTGTTCGTACTGGCGATATTGAAAATGTTGGACGTACGGCTAGACATCAGACATTTTTTGAAATGCTTGGCAATTTTTCTTTTGGCGATTATTTCAAAAAAGAAGCAGTTGCTTGGGCGTGGGAGTTTTTGACGAAAGAGCTTGGATTGCCTGCTGATAAACTATGGGTAACTATCCATACGGAAGACGACGAAGCTTTTGAAATTTGGACAAAAGATATTTCTTTTCCAGCGGAACGGATTGTTCGCATGGAAGATAATTTTTGGGAAATTGGGCCAGGACCTTGTGGTCCCTGTTCAGAAATTTATATTGATTTAGGTGAGGAACGCGGTTGCGGCAGCGATACTTGCGCTGTAGGTTGCGATTGTGATCGCTACCTGGAAATTTGGAATCTCGTATTTACTCAGTATGATCGTGATGAAGCAGGCAATTATACGCCACTGGCGAAAAAGAATATCGATACTGGCGCTGGCTTAGAACGGATTGCTTCTGTATTGCAAAATAAGCCAAGCAACTTTGAAACAGATTTGCTGTTTCCCATTATTGACCATGTTATGAAAATTAGTACCGTTAAATATGGCGAAAGTGCTGCTCACGACGTATCTTTGAAGGTTATTGCTGATCATGCTCGCAGTATGACGATTATGGTTGCTGACGGGATCATGCCTTCCAATGAGGGACGCGGTTATGTACTTCGTCGCATTTTGCGCCGTGCTGTGCGTCATGCCCGCCTGCTCGGTATTCATGAGCCATTTTTGGCGAAAAGCGTAGATGTAGTAATGGAAATCTTTAAAGAAGCTTTCCCTGATTTGAAAGAGAAAGAACAATATATTAAACGGATTATTGAACTGGAAGAAAAACGGTTTGATGAAACGTTGCAGCAAGGTACGGAATTACTCAATCGCGAAATTGCCGAACGGAAAGAACAGGGTAAAACAGTTCTTGACGGCGCTACGGCGTTCAAACTGTATGACACCTTTGGCTTCCCTTGGGAGTTAACGGAAGAAATATTAGCGGAAGAAGGTTTCACGCTTGATAAAGCCGCTTTTGACGCTGCCATGAAAGAACAGCGGGAGCGGGCTAGAGCGGCTCGCCAGGAATCGGAAGAAAAAGTAGTGATTCCAGATTTGTCTGGCTTAGTCAGTGCAGCGTTGGTGCAAGACGAAGCCGCTAAAACGAGTGATATTGTATTGCTCTTTAAAGATGGTAAGGTCGTCGATCGCGTCCACGACGGCGAAGATGTAGCGGTTATTTTAGCGGTTACGCCTTTTTACGCCGAAGGCGGCGGACAAGTCGGCGATACAGGATTCCTTACGGTTCCTACAGGTCGTATTGCTGTGACAAATACGAAAAAATTACCTGACGGTACAGTGTATCATCTGGGTCATGTTGTGGAAGGAACGATTGAAAAGGGTCAGGTAGCTGAGCTGAATGTCGATCAAGGAAAACATAGCGCCTGTGCGCGGAACCATACGGCAACGCATTTGCTGCAGGCAGCTTTGCGGTCTGTCTTGGGTTCTCATGTCAATCAGTCCGGTTCGTTCGTTTCAGCCGATCGGCTGCGCTTTGACTTTTCCCACTTTTCACCAGTAACGCCCGAAGAAATTACAGCGATTGAAATGCAGGTTAATGAAGCGATTTTGACTGACTATGCTGTAACGAAAGCGGAAATGCCCATAGAAGAAGCGAAAAAGCTTGGCGCTACGGCACTGTTTGGTGAAAAATATGGCGATCAGGTTCGCGTGGTTACTGTTGAACCGATTAGTCGGGAGCTGTGCGGCGGCAGTCATGTCGATCATACTGCACAAATTGGTCTTTTTAGAATTTTATCGGAAGCTGGTATTGGTTCCGGTTTGCGGCGGATTGAAGCGATTACCGGCCAAGCGGCCCTTGATTTTGTAAATCAAGAGCGCAAAGCACTAACGGAAGCTGCCCAGGCGCTTAAGACACGGCCAGAAGAAGTCAATAATAAGTTACATCAACTGCTTTCTCATGTAAAAGAACTTGAGGCGGAACTGAATGCTGCTCAGAAAAAGTTGGCTGGTTCGGTCGTAGAAGATTTGATGGCTGAGCTGCAACGGCAAGGGGAAGCGGAAATTGTTGTTCACTCTGTAGTCGCTAAAGATATGGACGAGCTTCGTTCTATGGCTGATTTAGTGAAAGATCGTATCAAAGCAGGTGTTGTTGTTCTTGGCGCTGTTAATGGTGAGAAAGTGAATTTTGTTGCCATGACGAAAGGTGCAATAAAAGGACTTCATGCAGGCAATATTGTTAAAGAAGCGGCTAAAATTGCTGGCGGCGGCGGCGGCGGCCGCCCTGATATGGCGCAGGCTGGTGGCAAACTTCCCGAGAAAATCGCGGAAGCGTTGGCAAAAGCGAACGCGGTTATTATTGACCAGCTTGCTAAAGCGTAAATCGAAGAGGAGCAGAATCAGTATCTGCTCCTTTTTTTTATTTCGCTAGACTTTTCGAAGAAATAACAGGAAAACCTTTCCTATTTAGCGAATAAGATAAGAGAATCAGAGAATACTAGCTTGTGAGGAGGCTGCTCTATGAATAAAGTATCAGATCAGACGATGATGTTTCAGGTAGAAGCAGAAGAGAAAAATGCGGCCGCTGTCATTATTACGACCGTATATCAAGCCTTAAAGGAAAAAGGCTATAATCCGATTAATCAACTTGTCGGCTATCTGATCTCCGGCGATCCCACTTATATTACTAGCTATAATAATGCTCGCGGCTTAATTCGCCAGTTGGAGCGGGACGAACTTTTAGAAGAATTGGTAAGAGCCTACCTGAAGGAAGAATAAAGATAGGCCAAAGAGTAGGAGAAAGTATGAAGAAATTAGGACTTGATGTAGGCGATCGTACGATTGGCGTAGCCGTAAGTGACGGCTTAGCTCTAACGGCGCAAGGCGTCGAAGTAATTCGCCGCAAATCCTTGGAAATTGACTTGAAGCGGTTGGCCGAACTTGTAGCTGAGTATGAAGTTGACACCTTTGTAGTAGGGTGGCCGAAAAATATGAATGGCACGGAAGGGCCGCGTTGTCAATTTGTTGAAGAATTTAACAAGGAATTAACAAAGCATTTTCCGCTCCAAAAAGTAGTCTTATGGGACGAACGCCTTTCGACAGTAGCTGCCACAAAATCCTTGATTGCCGCTGATGTCAGCCGAGCCAAACGGAAAAAAGTCATTGATAAAATGGCTGCTGTTTTTATTTTGCAAGGTTATTTAGACAGTTTGGGAAGGTAGTTTCTGCCTTGACAGGGTGTTTTTTCTAAGATAAAATTACATTACATTTGAATGAAAGAGGTGATCCTCGTGGCTGATTTTGAAAAAGAAGACATGGAAGATCTAGAAGAAGAATTAGTAGTTGTTATGACAGATGAAGAAGGCAACGAATTCTATTATCGTGAAGATATGATTATTCCTGTAGGAGAAAAACGGTATGCTATATTAGTACCGATTGAAATTGAAGAAGATTGCGGTTGCGGTGAAGATGGTTGCGACTGCGCTGAAGCCGATGTGTTTATTGCCAGAATTGATATAGATGAAACAGGCGAAGAAGTTTATGTGGATCCAACGGATGAAGAATTTGAAGAAGTCCGTGCCGCTTACGAACAGTTAGTAGAAGATGAGGACGACGCCGAATAATCTACAGAATAAGTTAAGGAGCCGTAAGGCTCCTTTTTTCTGTTGAAATATAGGAATCTGTGCTATAATAAGAAAGCTAAAATCGCTTTTTGGTTAATACGAGGTGATGTAATGAACCCCTTTGATAAGCAGAAACTCAACAAATATAAGCTGCGGTTAGACGAGTATAAAAAACAAGCTAATCCTTATTTGGCGCAAAGTTCCTATTTACAGAAAAAATGGGTGATTCCCTTTCTCGTAGGAATCTTTTTACTAGGCGTCGTTTTTTATGGCTTTACGGCTTCACAGGTGACAGCCAATCAAAAAGATGAAGTTACAGTGCAGGTAACAGATGGCATGACTGCTGATAAAATCGGACAAATTCTTGAACAAAAGGGCTTATTTCCAAGTGCGACCGTGTTTCGTGTTTATGCGAAAATTTATGGTTTAGAAAATTCCCTGCAAGCTGGCGATTATGTTTTTACAAAAGATATGTCTATAGGTAAAATTGTGTCGATGTTGTCTAAAGGTGATACAGCTTACCAGAAGTTGACCATACCGGAAGGCTATACTGTGGAGCAAATCGCGCAGTTGCTTGATAAAAACAAGATTGCCGACGGCAATGTGTTTAAAAAGCTAGCGAAAGAGTATATTCCCTTTCCTTTTGTCGCACCATCGCCGGTTGCGGCTTATAAGGCGGAAGGCTATTTGTTTCCTGATACGTATCGGTTGCCCCGTAAAGTGACGGAAAAGCAACTCTTGGAAATGCTAGCAGGCCAGTTTGGTCAACAATTTACGCCAGAAATGCAAGCAAGGGCGAAGGATATGGGTCTTTCGATTCGCGATGTAGTGATATTAGCTTCTTTAGTAGAAAAAGAAGCGGCGAAAGAAGCCGATCGGCCAGTGATTGCCGGCGTCTTTTTAAATCGTCTAAAACAGAGTATGCCACTACAGTCTTGTGCCACGATTCAATATATTTTAGGCTATCCTAAAGCGGAGCTTTCTGTACAAGATACGGAAATTCCTTCGCCTTATAATACCTATCTGCACCAAGGACTGCCGCCAGGACCGATTGCCAATCCCGGGATTGCTTCGATTCAGGCCGTGCTTCATCCTGCAGCTACGGACTATTTATACTTTGTCGCTGACCGAGACGGATTTCACCATTTCAGCCGGACCTATGAAGAGCATTTAGCAATGATTGCTAAGGTGCAGCCATGAAACATTCTCATTTATTAACGGAACTGGAGGCCTATGCGGCGCTGCAGCATGTGCCGATTATTCAACAGGCCGGAAGTCAAGTTTTGTTGGATGCAGTACGCCAAAAAAAACCGCTGCGAGTTTTGGAGATTGGTACGGCCATTGGGTATTCCACTTTGTTGATTGCCCAAGAAATGGCGGCAGGCGGTACGATTACTACGATTGATATTGATGCAGATAGACAAGCGAAGGCTAGAGATGTGATCGGACAAGCTAACCTTGCTGTTACTGTTGAATTTGTATACGGTGATGCTCTGCCACTGATAGAAAAACTTACAGGACCCTTTGACTTTGTGTTTATTGATGCGGCAAAAGGCCATTATGTCCATTATCTGCAGGCGTTGCTGACAGGCAAGTTGGCAGCAGATGCACTTATTGTCGCCGACAATGTGTTGTTTCGCGGCTATGTAATGGGACAGGAAGCGCCGCCGCGACGCTTTCGCACGATTGTAAAGCGGTTGAAAGCCTATCTAGAGCTTGTTTCGAATCCGGAACTGTTTACCACGGAGATTTTTCCTGATGGCGACGGGTTAGCTGTTTCTCGATTTTTGGGAAGCGGAACAGGCATTGGTAGTGAGAGAAAAGGAGATATACATGAATAAACCGGAACTTCTAGCTCCTGTAGGGAGCTTTGAAAAATTAGTTATGGCTTTAGCTTACGGCGCTGATGCTGTTTATTTTGGCGGCAAGTCTTTCGGCCTGAGAGCTTTTAGCGGCAATTTTACGGAAGATGAAATGAAAGAGGCAGTAGCCTATACCCATAAACTAGGTAAAAAAGCTTATGTGACAGTCAATATTTTTCCTCATAATGATGATTTAGACGATTTGCCAGACTATATTCGCTTTTTAGCCTCGATTCAAGTTGATGCTGTTCTTGTAGCTGATTTAGGCGTGTATCGAATTGTACGCGATACAGCGCCTGATTTGCCCATTCATGTCAGTACGCAAGCCAATAATACGAATTGGTCTTCGGTGAAAATGTGGGAAGAACTGGGCGTCTCTCGTGTTGTTTTGGCGCGAGAACTTTCTTTGCAAGAGATTCGTGATATTCGCGCTAAGGTGCAAGTAGAACTAGAAACTTTTGTTCATGGCGCTATGTGTATTTCCTATTCGGGACGCTGTCTGTTAAGTAATTATTTTTCTGGTCGTGATTCAAACCGGGGCGCCTGTGTGCAGTCTTGTCGCTGGAAATATGCTCTTATGGAAGAAAAACGTCCTGGCGAATACTACCCGGTTATGGAAGATGAACGGGGAACTTATATTTTCAACTCAAAAGATTTATGTTTGTTAGAGTTTTTGCCAGACTTGCTGCAAGCTGATATTTCTAGTTTGAAGATTGAGGGCCGCATGAAAAGCGTTCACTATGTGGCGACTGTGATTAAAGTATATCGTGAGGCGATTGACAGTTACTTTGAAAATCCAGCGGCCTTTGTAATTCGACCGCAGTGGCTGGAAGAATTGCAGAAGGTTTCCCATCGGGAATATACAACTGGTTTTTATTTTAACAAAACAAGTGAACAGGACCAAATTTACGGTACGAGCAGCTATAGCCAGACCCATGATTTTATCGGACTTGTAAAAAGTTACGATCCAGTCACGAAACTAGCTGTAGTCGAGCAGCGTAACAATATGAAGGTTGGCGAAGAAATTGAAATTGCCCAGCCTGTTGGTCCAGCCTTTACGCAGACAATTACTGCGATGTATGATGATACGGGAGCGGAAATTTTAGTAGCGCCTCATCCACAGCAGATTATCACGATGCCGATGAGTCAGCCTGTTAGTCCTCTGGCCATGCTACGGCGGCAGGTGAAGCAAGATGTTTGAAATTATTTTTGCCCAAGTCGATAAACATGATATTAATTATGTGAATCGGCTTCTTGAGGGGTATGAAAACCTTGGCGTACTGACTACCGTTGACAATCAGACTGGTCTTGTTATGATTCGAGTTACGCCTGATACGTATCAGACCGTAATGGATATTTTACTGACAATGCCTGTGGCGATTCAAATTGTATAAATGAGTTGAGAAAATTGCCATACTATCACTGAGGTGACAGTATGGCAATTATTGCAAAACGGCTGAGAAAAATTACTATTTTACTCGGTATCCTAGTCGGTCTACTCATGCTTCGGCTAGGCTATCTGCAACTTTATGAAGGGAAAAGCTTGGCTCTAGCTGGGCTTCATGGGCGCGTACAGGAAATTTCAGCAGAGACAAAGCGCGGGGATTTTTTCGATCGACATCATGAAAAATTAACGAATAGTACTGTTGCTTATGAACTATTTCTGTTTCCGGCGGAAATGCCAGATCAACAAACGATTCGGGAGAAGTTGACCGGTATTATACCAGAACAAGCGCTTGCCGTGATTCTTCGGTTAGCCTTAGCTAAGCAGCCACAGCGATCTCATATTTTTGTCAGTGAAGCAACTAGCCAGTTTTTAAATAAAGAGTGCCCTATCCCTGGTCTTATTGCCGTGAGAGTACCGCTTCGTTACGAATCGAACCAGCCTGCCGCCCATGTGATTGGCTATGTGGATCAAACAAATCATGGGATTACCGGCTTAGAAGCTCGTTATGATTTGCTGCTCACAAGCTCTGAGGAACGTTATGTAGCGGCAATGCTTGATGGTGAAGAAAATTTGATTCCTGGTCTTGGCTACAAAGAGGTAAACGGCGGGGAAGCAAAGGCGTCAGAAATAGTTCTTACGCTAGATAAAAATTTGCAGCGAAAGCTAGAAGTTTTGGCTGATCAGCGAATGAAGCGAGGAGCGCTGATTGTCATGGAAGCAAAGACAGGGGGAATTTTAGCGCTTGTTTCGCGACCCAATTTTTCGCCCGCCCAAGTAGCGCGTTCGTTTCAAGAGCCCTATTCGCCACTGGTAAACAGAGCGATTACAGCTTATCAGCCGGGATCTGTATTTAAACTTGTCGTAGCGGCGGCCGCTTTAGATTTAGGTATCGTTACACCAGAAACGGTCTTTTATGATGCTGGGTATATTGATGTTGATAAGCTGCGATTTTTTGGTTGGGACTATAAACAAGGGCCGCGCGGTAAAATATCATTTCAAGACGCTTTGGCTTTTTCAAGCAATCCTGTTTTCATTGAAGTCGGACAAAAAATAGGCGCAACAAAATTGCTAGCTTATGCTGACAAATTAGGTTTTGGTCATAAAACGAGTTTGTCCTTGCCTGATGAAGATGCAGGGCATTTACCGCCAGTCGATCAGGTTTTTCCCGGCGATCTTGCCAATTTGTCGATTGGGCAGGGGAGTTGTGAGGTAACACCGCTGCAGTTGGCGTCGCTTGTTGGTACGATTGTCAATGATGGAGTGTTGGTAGAGCCAAAGCTGGTTGCGGAAAGATCTGCTGACAGCAGCAAACAGCTGCTTCAGGTGCTTACCGCAAGGCAACTGCGTGAGATGATGGCGGCTGTTACTTCCTACGGTACTGGCCAGGAAGCTGCTATTTCTGGTTATGGCGCCGCTGGAAAAACTGGTTCGGCCGAAACAGGGCGCGCCGATTCAGGCGGTAAGGGCATCAATCATGCATGGTTTGCCGGTTATACCCCTCGCGACAATCCGCAATATGTCATTGTAGTTTTCGTCGAAGAGGGACATTCGGGTGGCGAAGTGGCCGCGCCTTTATTTGGTGCAGTGGCTCGTGAAGTTATGCAGCAGAAGTGACAAGAATATTCTGGCCAAATAGAGCGATCTATGCTAAAATATAAAGGCTAATATACTCGATTGCCTCGTAAAAAGGCCCTAAGGAGATGGCAGCCCATGCAAGGGCGATTGCAAAAATGTCGGTATTTATTGCAAAAAATTTCAGCGCAAGCTGTAATTGTAACAAAAGGGAAAAATCGTCAATATCTTAGCGGATTTACCGGATCCTCTGGTGTCTTGCTCATTACGAATACCGAACAAGTGCTATTTACTGATTTTCGCTATGTCGAGCAAGCCAAAGCCCAAGCGTCTGATTTTACGGTGATACGTCATGGAACGGATTTGTTTAGTGATATAGCCGTATGGCTGCAGGACCATCCATTGGAAGTTATTGCCTATGAAGCAGATCAGCTCACAGTAGATACTTATGAAAAACTGCAGAAAACTTTGCAGGGCAAAACTTTGCTGGCGACAAAGCTTGATGAACTCCGGCAAATCAAAGATGATGAGGAATTAGCTTACATAGACAAGGCAGTTCAAATTGCCGATCAGGCTTTTAACCAGTTGCTTACCTTGCTTCGTCCTGGTATGACCGAGCTTGAGGCGGCAGCGCAGCTTGAATATGCTATGAGAAAACTAGGTTCTGAAAAAACTTCTTTTGATACAATTGTTGCCTCAGGCGAGCGTGGTGCTTTACCGCATGGACAAGCGTCGCTAAAAATGCTTTCGCCAGGAGAACTCATTACCTTTGATTTCGGCGCGGTCTATAAAGGATACTGCTCTGATATGACTCGTACGGTTGCTTTAGGCAAAGCCAGTGAGAAACAGCGCGCCGTTTACGATACAGTACTGAAAGCTCAGCTGGCTGCTTTGCAAGAGATTCAGGCAGGCAGGGTATGTTCTGAAGTTGATAAGGTTGCGCGGGATGTAATTGCTGCTGCTGGCTATGGCGATTATTTCGGTCATGGTTTAGGACATTCTGTTGGTCTTGCCATTCATGAGGAGCCACGTCTATCGCCTACTTGTCAGGACGTTTTAGCTGAACAGATGACGATGACAGTGGAGCCTGGTATTTATATCCCTGGATTTGGTGGTGTAAGAATAGAGGATTTAGTGGTTGTGTCTGCTTCTGGTTGTCGCATCCTGACTCAAAGCACCAAAGAACTTATAGAATTAAAGTGTAATTAGGAGGGTATTCATGATTTCGTCAAACGATTTTCGCACTGGAACAACAATTGAAATCGATAATGCTGTTTGGCAGGTTGTTGATTTCCAGCATGTAAAACCAGGTAAAGGGGCCGCTTTTGTGCGGGCTAAATTGAAAAATGTAAAAACAGGCGCCGTAGTAGAACGGACATTTAATGCTGGTGAAAAATTGCCGAAAGCTCATGTAGAACGTCGCGATATGCAGTATCTTTATGAGAGCGATGGCTATGTAATGATGGATAATGAAACATTTGATCAAGTTACGCTTACTGAAGAGCAACTTGGCGATGGCAAGAACTTCTTAAAAGAAAATATGAATATTGGCGTAAACTTTTTCCAAGGCAATGTAATCGGTGTAGATCTGCCTAACGCCGTAGAACTAGAAGTTGTTGAAACAGACCCTGGTATTCGTGGCGATACGGCTACAGGCGGCAACAAACCAGCAAAACTGGAAACTGGCTATGTCGTAAAAGTTCCTTTGTTTATTAACATCGGCGATGTACTACGTGTTGATACGCGTACCGGTGATTATATTGAACGGGCTTAAATAAAACAAAAAACCTCCTTTGTTCATGTTTTTTGCTTCTTTGGGGATACTACCTCTTAGACGTCTTACATGGAGTAAAAGGAGGTTTTTTATTTGTCATCAGCTGTTAAAGAAAAAGTCGCCTATTTGCAGGGATTGAAGAAGGGCTTAAATGTAAATGACGCTTCGGCGGAAGGAAAGCTGCTCATTCATGTGATTGATGCGCTTGATACATTTGCGGGAGAAATTGAGGGATTGTCTCTGTCGCAAGAAGAACTGGGAGAGTATGTTGAAACGATCGACGATGATCTCAGTGATTTAGAAGAAGAAGTTTATGTAGATACCTTAGATGATGATTATATGGAAGTAGAATGTCCTGAGTATCATGATCATGATATAAGTCATCCTGGTTTATAATTTTATGAGTCAATTTTTCCTTATGTGAATAAAGATTCCTTTGTAAAAACTGCTGCAAAAAGAGTTTTTCTAACTTAGAAAAATTCTTTTTGCAGCAGTTTTATTTTGCTATCATAAATAACTAGTCTTGTTTATATCTATGTAAAGAGAAGGAGGACAGGATCATGGAAGAAATGCGTTGGCAGACGATTTGGTCTTTTCTCGTACCGCGAATCCGTTCTGCCTGTGAGCTACTTGATCAAACGTTTCTTTTCTTGTTAACAGAAATTCGGCTGCGCGTTGGTTGGGCGCCGCTGTTAGTAACTAGTAAAGACGATGAGTGGCTGCGTGACAGCAG
Organism: Pelorhabdus sp. sgz311002; assembly: GCF_056134285.1. NCBI lineage: Bacteria > Bacillati > Bacillota > Negativicutes > Selenomonadales > Sporomusaceae > Pelorhabdus > Pelorhabdus sp. sgz311002. The sequence continues at coordinate 57,254 of NZ_JBWBCL010000005.1, forward strand.
TGGCAACGTGCTGGAGCCGCTTTTAGCCGAAGAAATTCAGCAGATGCTTTATGTAATGAGCCAACATTCGCTCTATGCTTTTTCGGAACAATTAAAAGAAGGTTTTATTACGATTCACGGCGGCCATCGGATTGGCCTAGCCGGACAAGTTGTCGTAAGAGAAAAGACGATAGCCGCACTTACCGCTATCAGTTCACTAAACATTCGTCTTTGTCGGGAAGTCCTTGGCTGCGCTGATGCGGTTATGCCCTATTTGTTTTGCCCGGATCATTTTCTCTGTAACACTCTCATTATATCACCGCCGCGTTGTGGTAAAACAACGCTATTGCGTGACATTGCCAGACAGCTTAGTTGCGGTTTACCAGAGCTTTCACAGCAGGGGAGACAAGTCGGGCTTGTTGACGAACGATCAGAAATTGCCGCCTGTCGCGACGGAATTCCGACGGTAGATCTTGGTCCTCGGTTAGATGTTCTTGACGCTTGCCCCAAAGCGCAGGGGATGCTTATGCTGATTCGTTCGATGGCGCCTGATGTAATCATTACGGATGAACTTGGTCGGGCGGAAGACGCTCAGGCGATAGCAGAGGCAATTCATGCCGGTGTAGCTTTGATTGCTAGCGTTCATGGTCGCACGGTTGATGAGGTTCGGCAGCGGCCTTATATTGGAAGACTAATTGAAGAACGATATTTTTCTCGGTATATTTTGCTAGGAAATACGCCTACTCCAGGCACTATTTTACAAATTGTGGAGGCCGAGACGGGCCAAGCGCTTTATCCGATGCGTAAAAGCAGTTTTAGTGATTGTTCATAGGGAGATGAGTTTATGGTATTAAAAGTCGCAGGCTGTTTGTTGATTTTATTAGCAGGGACTTTGCAAGGGTTTTACTATGCCCAGCGGTTTCAAAAGCGCGTTGTTGAGCTACAAGATTTAATTTTGGCGCTTACTTCGCTGGCTTCTTATATTGAGCATCTAGCCATGCCCTTGACATCCGCACTGAAATTTAGTGTGGAAGGTCTTCATGGCGCCGTTTATGACCTGTTTGTATTTACGGCCGGACAAATGAAAACAAAACCAGATCTTTCTTGGCAGCAAGCTTTGGCTGCTGCTTGGGAGCAGAGCCGAAACCAGCTTTCATTGGCAGAGCCGGAACGGCATATTTTATTTGCGTTGGCGGCCAATTTGCCTGTATTAAACCCGAATGGCTATAGCGCCTTATTTCAAACGACGCAGGAACAGCTACGAGAAATTGAAAAGCAGGCTCTGGTGGAAAGGGAAAAAAATGTGAAACTTTTTCGGTATTTAGGATTTTGCGGCAGTTTAACTGTAGTCATTTTACTTTTATAGGAGGGACGGTTTATGGGACTCGAAATGCTGTTTAAAATTGCTGGCGTAGGAATTTTAGTATCTGTATTTCATACCGCGCTTAAGCAGGCTGGGAAAGAAGATATGGCTCATTTATGCACTTTGGCCGGATTTGCGCTCGTTTTACTCTGGGTTGTTCAATTGCTTGGTAAATTATTTTTTACGGTACAAGATGTTTTTAAGCTCATGTAGGGGGAAGCCTCATGGATATTGTGCAGATTGTAGCCATCGGATTTATTGCAACGCTGCTCAGCCTGCTAATCAAAGGCGATAGACCGGAATTTGCCCTGCAACTTAGTTTGGCCCTGACAGCACTGATTTTTTTATTTGTGCTTGGTAAACTGAGCGTCATTCTAAATGTATTTCAGGATTTAGCTCATCGCGCCAATTTAGATCCCTTATATCTTGGACTCATTTTAAAAATTATTGGAATTGCTTATATTACAGAATTTGGCGCGCAGATATGCCGTGACGCCAATGAGGGCGCTATTGCGGGGAAAATTGAATTTGCTGGCAAAGTTCTCGTTATGGTTATGGCCGTCCCAGTTTTGGCTTTAGTGTTAGATACTGTTACGAAGCTGTTACCTTGAGGTGAAATGATGAAACGTGTCATAAGCATTTTGCTCTTTTTAGGATTTTTTCTTTTGCCAGGCGTAGGAGCAGCACAGAGTGAAAAAGATGCTGAATCATTGACAGCGCCTTTATTTGAAACTTTATCACTAGATACAGTCAATCAATTTGTCCGAGAAATGAACGGGGATTTTCAGGGGAAAGTTCCGGAATTGACAGCCGCGTCGGTTATGGAGTTTTCTTTGAAGGGGTTTGCTGGCGGATCTTTTGATTTCGGTCGATTTATCATGGAAAAACTGACAGTAGAAGGAAAAAAAAATCTGCTACTACTAGGGAAAATACTTGTTCTCGCTGTATTTTGCGCTCTCTTACAAAATATCGAAAATTCTTTTGAGCGGTCAGGAATTAGCCTTCTTTGCCAAAGCCTTTGTTTTGCTTTCTTAAGTGTAATGGCGCTTCATATTTTTTACGAGGTCGTGCTGGCAGCTGGTCAGACCGTAGATCGTATGGTGGGATTTATGGAAGCGTTGCTGCCTGTCTTGCTTTCGCTGCTTACTGCCGTAGGCGCTTTTACATCAGCAGCACTTTTTACGCCCCTCATGCTCTTTATTGTAAATGCTACGAGTTCAGTGGTAAAAGATGTCGTACTGCCGCTATTAATCTTTTCTACTGTACTGGAATGCGTCAATTATCTAGCGGGAAAATATCGACTGGTACAATTGGCTTCGTTACTAAAACAGGGAGCTTTAGTTATTCTTGGCTTACTGCTTATTGTGTTTATTGGTTTTGTTACGGTACAGGGAGCCGCTGGCGGCGTGGCTGATAGCGTGAGTCTCAGAACCGCTAAATTTGCCGCAGGAACTTTTATTCCGGTAGTGGGTAAGATGTTTGCTGACACAGTAGAGGTTGTAATGAGCGCGTCTTTGTTGCTAAAAAACGGGGTCGGGATTTTTGGCCTTTTCGTTATTTTCCTGCTATGTCTGTTACCCTTGTTAAAGCTTCTCTCTTTAATCATTACAATTAAGTTGGCAGGCGCCTTAGTAGAGCCGCTAGGCGATGCAAAACTGGCAGCCTGTTTGCAAGGAATCGGGAATAATTTATTACTGATTTTTGGCGCAGTCCTTGCGGTGACGTTAATGTTTTTTTTGGTCATTACCATGTTGATTGGTGTGGGAAATTTAGCCCTTTTGTGGCATTAGGAGCGACATTTTATGATAACTGCAGCAAGCGCTTGGCTGAAAACTATTGTTTGTATCTTGCTTTTTTCCGCTTTTTTGGAATTGTTACTGCCAAGTAGTCAAATGCGCCGCTTTACCCAGGTTGTTGTCGGGCTGTTCATTATGCTGGCACTGTTGCAACCTGTCCTTACCTTTTTTGATCCTAAAATGCTGCCAACGTTAGAACAAAAGCTAAGTGAATCTTACGAGAGCTCGCGTAGTGGTGCTAAGAGTGGCAACAATAACAGCCAAACGTTTAACGACGACAAGATCGCCAAACAAATTCGGGCAGCGTTGCTGTTACTTGATGGTGTGGGTGATGTTCAGGTAACCGTGACGCTTGCCACGGACAAAGACGGAGCTTCCCTCACTAAGTTGGGCGGTGTGCATGTGCGAGTCATCAGTTCTTATAAGCAAGGAATCGAGCCTGTTGTGATTCCCGCAGTAAATCCGGCGCGAAAAGAAATTTCGCCGGAACTGAAAGAAAAGATGGTCGCGATGATTTCTCAGCTTTATCAGGTTGCCCCAGAAAAAATTATTGTAGAATAAACAAATCAAAAAGGAGGGATCTTGGTGCAACAGCAATTATCGGAAGTTTTTGCTAGGGCGGGATTAAAAAAAGCGATTCTCTACCTGCAACATAACAGCAAGATTTTTATTTTGGCTTTAGCTGGGTTTATGCTGATTGGCGTAAGTAGTTTTTGGGAGAATCCCGTCAAAACAGATGTCACTACGAAAGATATGAAATTACCATCTGTAGTGGAAAAAACGCAAGAGGAAGTTTTAGAAGCAAAGTTGGCCAATCTTTTATCACAGGTGAAAGGCGCTGGTTCGGTAACGGTACAGGTCACGCTAGCAGCTGGCGCTAGTACGGAGTTTGCCAAAAATGCAACGACCGAGAGCCGCACAATCCAGGAAAAAGATCCATCAGGGGGCGTGCGCACCACAACGGAAAATAAGAAAAACGAACAAGTTCTGCTAGCTAAAGAAAATGGGATTGATAAACCTGTGATTGTAAATGAAACGAAACCGGTAGTGAAAGGTGTTCTAGTGATTGCCGAAGGCGCGGGCGATTCTAGTGTGAAGGCTAACTTGACGAAAGCCGTGGAAACAGGGCTCGGAATTGCAGCTTATCGGGTTACTGTATTACCCCAGAGAAGGTGAGGGAAAAGTATGGTTATGACAATAGGCCGTAAAAAAACTTTTCTAGTATTCGTTTGTTTCGTGATGCTAGGCGCCGCTTTTTGGGGCGTTAAGGTATATCGAGAAGATAGCAGCAAGCAAGCAGAAATGCAGCTAAATGCGCTTCCTGTCAGTCAAAATCATAGTGAGGCGTTGCAAATAGCGGCAAGTCCTGATTTTTTTGTGGAATATCGCCTGGAACGAGAAAAAGTGCGCAGTGAAAAAGCCGAGGTCCTTAGAGAGATTATCCGCAATTCACCAACAGAAGAAGCGCGCAGTCATGCACAAGATTCTGTGCTTCGTTTAATGCAGGATAAGCAGAAAGAATTGGAAATGGAAAATCTCATTAAATCAAAAGGCTTTTATGATGCACTTGTTTTTATTCGCGAAGAATCGGTTAGCGCGGTAGTGAAGAGCGCTAGTCTGTCGCGAGACGATGTATTGCAAATTGCTGATATTATTCATCGCGTAGCCAACGTGAAAGCAGAGGAGATTACAATTAGTGCAAAACCGTAAGAGAAGCTCTCATGTAAAAAGAGGAATACTAGAAATAAAAGAGAATTTTTTTAGAGGGAAAGAAATAGTAAAATGATAATGTCTCTGGTATAATATGATAGTTAGTAACCGACCTTATAGGTAAGAATAAAAGCGAAATAGAGAGTGGTTTGCTTATATTGGAGGGGTTTCTTCTTGGAAGAAAGCAAAAAGGATGGAACAGCGCGGGGCGATGTAGGATCGATTCGTATTGCTGATGAAGTCGTCGGTATTGTAGCTGGTATGGCTGCTACGGAAGTTGCCGGAGTAGCTGGCATGAGTGGCGGACTTGTAGGCGGGATTGCTGAAATGCTCGGAAAGAAGAATTTATCTAAGGGCGTTAAAGTAGAAGTCGGCGAGAAAGAAGCGGCTGTTGATCTCTATGTGATAGTGGAGTATGGCGCGAGAATTCCTGATGTAGCGTTAAAAGTGCAAGAAAATGTAAAACGGGCCATTGAATCCATGACCGGTCTTGATGTAGTGGAAGTTAATATTCACGTGCAGGGCGTCGGCTTTAGCTCCGATATAAAAGAGGAAGATATTCGCGTTCGCTAAAGGAAAGGGGTCGCTATGGGAATTGTCGATCGGATCATTATTACTCTTTATACACTATTATTGGCTTTCTTAGCTGCTGCGGTTGTGTTATTGGCCGTGGATCTTCTTCCTGTTGAGATTGTGTGGACAAGCATTCATTATATACATGGAAGGTGGGAAGCAGGGCTTATTGGCGTCCTGCTGCTTTTAGTGAGTTTAAGACTATTTCTGGCTGGGCTTCGTTCCAGTAAAAAATATCATGAAACCATTGTTCATCACGGTGAGCGCGGCGATATTTTAATTACGCTTGATGCTGTAGAAAACCTTGTGGAAAAAACGGCCCGTCATACGCGCGGCGTACGGTCTGTTAAGGTAAAAGTGCGGAAAAATGCTGAAGTCCTGCAAGTTACCGTGAAAGCAGTGATTAGTCCTGAAAGCCATGTGCCTACTGTGGGCGCAGAAATGCAAAAACGTATTGACGACTATATTAAAAACACAGTAGGTGTGGAGCTATCCCATGTAGAGGTTTTGGTTGAAAATATTTCGAATGATTTTAAAGCCAGACAGCGTGTGGAATAGGAGGGCAATTGATGAATCGTGAATTGATTGAGGCAATTTGGGAGCACCATAGCGGAAAAATTGTCGGGGCTTTGAGCGGTTTTCTCATTGCTACTTTTATTTTGTTTTTTGGATTTTTCCATACTTTGTTTGTGCTTTTTTGTATTGGAATTGGTTATTTTATTGGTAAACGAATTGATGAGAAGGAAGATATTATGGATATCTTGGAACGCTTTTTGCCGCCAGGGTATCATCGTTAAGGAAAGAGGTTGATTATGAGTCGTAGAATAGCAAGAGAATTGGCGTTACAAGCTTTATTCCATTTGGATTTTAATAAAAGCACGGTAGATGCTGCCTTAGATAGTGTTTGTGAAGAACGAGAAGAGCTTTCAAAAAGCGCCCGTGATTATGCGAAGCTGTTGCTGATCGGAACGAGTGAGCGGCAGGCTGAGATTGATCAAATTATTACCGCCATTTCTAAAGAATGGAAAGTAGAGCGTATGGCGGGAATTGACCGGAATATTGTTAGGATGGCAATTTATGAACTGCAGTTTGCGAAAGAAAAGCTTTCGGCTGGCGTAATTATTAATGAAGCAATCGAATTGGCAAAATGTTACGGAACGGATCAATCAGGACGTTTTGTCAATGGAATTCTTGGATCGCTCGTAAAAGAACAACAGTCATGAGACTCTTTTTGGGCCTTGATACAAGCTGTTATACTACGTCAGCAGCTGTATTTAATGAGGCCGGGCGTTTTCTTGGCGCTAGTCGCAAGCTGCTTACGGTCCCCGCAGGGAAACGCGGGTTGTCTCAGTCAGAAATGGTCTTTCAGCATACGAGAAATTTACCGGTGGTGTTAAAGTCCGCGTTACAATCGCTGTCAGAAACAGATTGGGCGGCTGTGGCCGCTTCGATTGCGCCTCGTCCTGTAGCGGATTCTTATATGCCGGCTTTTTTAGTTGGCAAGGGGATGGGGGAAGCGATTGCTTTAAGTCACGAAGTTCCTTTTTATGGGCTAAGTCATCAGGAAAATCACATTTATGCCGGGCTTGTTTCAGCCGAAGGCTTGACGGAGAGAGCCTTTTTAGCAGTACACGCATCAGGTGGCACAACAGACATTCTCAAAGTTGTGCGCCCAACTAAGGCTTCGATGAGTATAGAACAATTAAACTCAACTCTAGATATTTCGGCAGGACAGTTTATTGACCGAATCGGCGTAAAGCTAGGACTTGCTTTTCCGGCTGGACCGCATCTGGAAGCATTGGCTAAAACCAGTGAGCTTTCGGGGGGGCAAGAGAATTTACCTATTGTTTGTCGACCGAACGGTGTCAGTTTTGCCGGACCGGAAACGGCTTTGACCAAATGGATTCAGGCGGGACGAAATTCTTCTGATATAGCTGCAGCAGCTCAGTGGATTGTTGCTAGGACGCTAGGCAGAATGATTGAACGAGAAGCGCTAGCGACAGGTCTGCAAGATGTGTTACTCGTAGGCGGTGTTATGTCCAATCAGTTTATTCGTTCTTACATAGAAGGCTTTTTGATGAAGCGGCGACTTTCACTTAGACTGTTTTTTGCAAAACCGGAGTTTAGCTCTGATCACGCTTTGGGAGCTGCTTTCTTTGCCTCGCTTAGACACTCTTTATAATACTTTGGCATAAGCTAGAGTAAAAAGAGTGGAGGGCTTGGCTATGCTCTTACACATCCTTTTTGGCGCTGCTATCGGTATGTTAATCGGCCATTTAATTCCGCCAGGCTACTTTTTTTGGTTTCTCGTTGGTGCTGCGGCTGGCTTTTTCGTACAACGTTATTGGCGCCGATAAATCAGATTCATTGCTTTTGCTCTTTTGGAGCAAAAGTTTTTTTATGGATTTCTTTTGACTAGCTTTAGGGAAACGTTTACAATAGGGTAGAAAAGCAGACTATAATAGTCTTTTATAGATGATTCCAGGAGTTTTTAAAGCGAGGTTCTGTTATGAGTGTTTTATCAGTTACGGAAGCAACGCGTTATATGAAACAGCTATTTGAGTCAGACAAGCTGCTTAGCGCTTTATGGGTGCAGGGAGAAATCTCGAACTTTAAGCAACATACATCGGGCCATTGCTACTTTACTTTGAAGGATTCTCAGGCAACGCTTCGTTCTGTTATGTTTCGGGGGCGTGCTCAATTTTTAAAGTTCCGACCCAAAGATGGAATGAAAGTCATCGCTTGCGGCCGTATTTCCTTATATGAACGGGATGGGCAGTATCAGCTTTATGTGGATCAACTTGTGCCGGAAGGGATTGGCGAGCTGAGCTTAGCTTATGAACAGCTTAAGGAGAAGTTAGAACAGGAAGGGCTTTTTCGTCCGGAGATAAAGCAAAAATTACCCTTTTTACCTAAGGCTGTTGGTATTATTACGTCGAAAACGGGTGCGGCGCTGCGCGATATTATTTCGGTAAGTAAGCGTCGTTATCCGGCGGTGTCTTTAGTTCTTTATCCTGTAGCTGTACAGGGGACTGAGGCTGCCGGACAGATTGCCACTGCTCTTGCCAGGATGAATGACTATGGTAAGGTCGATGTGATCATCGTAGGGCGCGGCGGCGGTTCCCTAGAAGAGCTGTGGGCTTTTAATGAAGAGATTGTTGTTAGGGCAATTAGCGAATCGAAAATACCGGTTATTTCTGCTGTTGGCCATCAGACTGATTATACGCTCGCTGATTTTGCTGCGGACTGCCGGGCTGCTACGCCTTCCCAAGCCGCAGAACTCGCTGTGCCTGATGTCAATGATTTGCTCAGACACTTGCGTTCTCAGCAGGAACGACTGGCCGTGGCTGTACGTGGCCGTATTTCTTTCGGCCGTCTCCGCTTGGAGGCTGCCGCAAATGCTCGGATCATGCGTCATCCTTATGATTTGATTGTGCCATATCAACAACTTCTTGATACGTATCGACAGAATTTGCTGAGCTCGGCTGGGAAAAAACAGGAAGAAAGTAGGCTGCGATTTGTTCATTTAGCCGAGAAGCTGGCGTTACTAAATCCGCTGTCGGTGTTAGGGCGCGGCTATAGTATTTTGCGTCGCGCTGACGGTACTGTGATCAGACGGTCTGATCAGGTTCATGCTGATGAAACGATTCAGGCAGCGCTGTTTTCGGGAACTCTAGAGCTTAAGGTATTATCTGCAAAGGGGGAGACGCCAAGTGAGTCGAAATAGCAAGGTGTTGCCGAAGGATGAGACGATACACTTTGAAGCAGCAATGGAACAACTCGAGAAAATTGTGAAGGAATTAGAACAAGGCGAGTTACCCTTAGAAGAGTCTTTAGCGGCTTTTGCTGAGGGAATGAATTTATCGGAGATTTGTTTGGCAAAACTAAATCAAGCAGAGAAAACGCTTGATAAAATTCTTTCTAGCCGCGACGGTGTAGTAAAGGAAAAACAGTTGTCCCTGTTGGAGGATGAATGATGCTAAAAGATTATTTGAAAGAGCAAGCGCAGTTTATTGATCAAGAGTTGCAAAGTGTTGTACCGGCGCTTTCGGCAGCGGATGCAAAATTATCGGAAGCGATGCGTTATAGTCTTCACGCTGGTGGCAAGCGGCTGCGGCCGATTTTACTTATGGCAGCAGCGGAAGCCGTGGGGGGCGACGGAAGGGCTTTTGCCAAGGTCGCCTGTGGGCTAGAAATGATTCATACTTATTCTCTCATTCACGATGACCTGCCAGTCATGGATAATGATGATTATCGGCGCGGCAAGCTTACGAATCATAAAGTGTTTGGCGATGCCATTGCTTTACTGGCTGGCGATGCGCTACTAACGGAAGCCTTTGCTGTTATTTTATCGCAGCCTAAAGCAGATCCTGCTGTATTATGCCAGGTAGCCAGAGAAATCGCGCAAGCGGCTGGTCCGGCGGGGATGGTAGGCGGTCAAGTGGTTGATCTTTTATCAGAAAATAAACAAATTGATAGTGAAACTTTAAAATATATGCATAGACAGAAAACAGGAGCTCTGTTTCGGGCGGCAGTCCGTAGTGGCGCACTGTTGGCTGGAGCGAGTACAGAGCAGTTAGCGTCGTTGACCGATTATGCCGCTCATTTCGGTTTGGCTTTCCAAATTACTGATGACATTTTAGATGTTGTCGGTACGACCGAAAAAATCGGTAAGCCTGTAGGCAGTGATGAACGGAATCATAAATCAACGTATGTAACGCTATATACGCTTGAAGGCGCTAGAAAAATGGCGCAAGGCTGTGTCATAGCGGCAGACCAGGCGCTTGCTTCCTTTGGATCTAAAGCACAGAATCTTTCGCAGCTTGTCCAGTATTTAGTTGCGCGCGAAAGTTAAGGAGGGGTAGAGTGTGGGCGAATTTATGGCCTTAATCGGTCTGAATGTAACCTTGATGACAGCGCTGACTTCTTGGTTTGTGGCGCAAGTACTCAAAACCATTACTTTTGCCTGGAAAGATAAAGAGTTTAATGCACGACGTATGGTTGGCGCTGGTGGAATGCCCAGTTCCCATACATCACTTGTTGTTTCACTGGCGGCAGCTGTCGGGTTTCATGACGGTTGGGAGTCGCCGCTATTTGCAGTTACGGTCGTATTAGCTTCCATTGTTATGTATGATGCAGCTGGCGTACGGCGGGCTGCGGGGAAACAAGCTAAAGTAATTAATGAACTTGTCAGAGAAATGAAGGTTGAGCATACGATTCGGGAAAATCGCTTAAAAGAGCTGCTCGGCCATACACCGCTTGAAGTTTTTGCCGGAGCTTTACTTGGTTTTGGTATTGCCTACGGATTTCACAAACTCTATTTATAAGCTGACTGAGGTTAGCTGCTGATTGAAAGAGGGGAAAAAGGTTGAACCGAATTTTAGAGACGATCAACCAGCCACAGGATATAAAAAAATTATCTTTCGCTGAAATTGAACTGCTCGCGAAGGAAATTCGTACATTGCTTGTCACGACGATTGCCGAGACGGGCGGCCATTTGGCGCCCAATTTAGGGGTTGTCGAGCTGACTTTAGCGCTTCATAAAGTATATAATAGTCCCGACGATAAAATTGTCTGGGATGTGGGGCATCAGAGCTATGTCCATAAAATTCTCACAGGGCGAAAGGAAGCCTTTACAACACTAAGGACTTACGGCGGTATGAGCGGGTTTCCTAAGCGTTCTGAAAGCAATCACGATATTTACGGAACGGGTCATTCCAGTACGTCTATATCAGCTGCGCTGGGAATTGCTTTGGCCCGCGATTTAAAAGCAGAGAAAAACTCTGTAGTTGCTGTGATTGGCGATGGTTCGCTTACGGGCGGTATGGCCTATGAGGCGATTAATAATGCCGGAAATTCCAAAACGTCACTTACTGTAATCCTAAATGATAATGAAATGTCTATAGCCAAAAATGTCGGAGCTATGTCAGACTATCTTACGGGGCTTCGCTCGATGCCGGCCTATGCTAAAGTGAAGCATGATGTAGAATCGCTTTTGCGGGCAATCCCGTCGATTGGTGATAAGGTGGCTAACACGGTGGAACGGGTGAAAGACAGTGTAAAATATCTTGTCGTTCCTGGCATGTGGTTTGAAGAACTGGGCTTTACCTATATGGGACCGATTGACGGTCATAATTTTCACTCACTTGTGGAGACTTTCCAGCAAAGTAAAAAGATTAAAGGACCTGTGCTGATTCATGTACTGACACAAAAAGGCAAAGGCTATTTGCCAGCCGAAACGAGCCCTGACAAATTTCATGGCGTAGGGCCTTTTTCTGTTGCTACAGGCGAAATACAATCAAAGCCAGGGCCGAAAAGCTATACAAGTGTTTTCGGCGATACGCTAATAGAACTAGCGGAAAAAGATCCATCTATTGTGGCGATTACTGCAGCTATGCCGGAAGGAACGGGACTTCGAAAATTCAGCAGTCGTTTTCCTAAGCGGTTTTTCGATGTGGGAATTGCTGAACAACATGCATTGACGCTAGCTGGCGGTATGGCTACAGAAGGCTTGAAGCCTGTTGTGGCGCTTTATTCGACTTTTTTACAGCGCGGTTACGATCAAGTACTGCACGATCTTTGTTTGCAGAATCTGCCTGTTGTTTTGGCGATTGATCGCGCTGGCCTTGTCGGCGAAGATGGTCCGACTCACCATGGCACGTTTGATCTGTCCTTTTTGCGCCATATGCCCAATATAACGATCATGGCGCCAAAAGATGAGAATGAGCTACGGCATATGTTAAAGACCGCTTTTGAACTCAAGGGGCCTGTAGCGATCCGTTATCCTCGCGGCGCTGGTGTTGGCGCTGCCATGACCGAAGAAGTGCATAGTCTGGAAACAGCCTGTGCGGAAGAATTAAAAATAGGGACACAGGTGGCTTTTTTAACGGTAGGAACGATGGTTAAGCCTTGTCTAGAAGCGGCTGAAATCTTGGCAAAGCAGGAGATTAGCGCTTCTGTGGTGAATATGCGGTTTATTAAACCTCTTGATTATAAAGCAATTCGAAAAGCGGCGCGTGAAGTCGGCTTGATTGTTACTGTTGAAGAAAATGTTTTGTCAGGTGGCTTTGGATCAGCTGTTCTCGAGTATATCAACGAAGAGCAGTTCCAATGGACCAAGGTTTTGCGAATTGGCCTGCCTGATCAGTTCATTGAGCATGGAGCTCGCAGTATCTTGTTGGCAAAATACGGTCTCGACAGTGAGAGCATTGCGGCTACGGTACGAGCTTATTTGGGAAAACAGGGTGTGAAGTAATGGCAAAAGAACGTCTTGATCAATTGTTAGTCAAAAAAGGTCTTGTGGCAAGCCGCGAACGGGCTCGCAGCGCGATCATGGCTGGAAAGGTTTTCGTCGCTGGACAGAAAATTGATAAGGCCGGAACGTTAATAGCGCCGGAAGCGGCGATTGAATTAAAAGGGCATGATATTCCTTTTGTGAGCCGCGGCGGCTTAAAGTTAGCTAAGGCAGTCCAGTTTTTCTCGCTGTCGTTGGCGGGCAAAACGATGATTGATATTGGCGCTTCGACGGGCGGCTTTACGGATTGTGCATTGCAGCAAGGCGCTCGCAAGGTTTTCGCCATTGATGTAGGCTATGGTCAGCTAGCTTGGTCGCTACGAACTGACGAACGCGTGGTTAATATGGAACGGACGAATATCCGTCATGTAACGCCAGACCAGATTGGCGAATCAATTGATTTCATTTCCATTGATGTTGCTTTTATTTCACTTGATAAAGTGCTGCCTGTAGCTAAGGAGCTGCTTAGCGAAGGCGGTGAACTTGTCGCGCTAATTAAGCCTCAATTTGAAGCAGGCCGGGAGAAAGTGGGCAAGAAAGGCGTTGTGCGTGATCCGCTTGTTCATATGGAAGTAATTGCAAAAATTATCGATTTGGCAGATCATCTAGAATTTATAATTGCTGGACTTACTTTTTCGCCCATTAAGGGACCTGAAGGCAATATTGAATATCTGCTTTATCTAAAAAAACAGACAGATAAGTCAGTTGACGAAATGGTTTTCGATCAGAGTCGTATTGAAGGTCTTGTGGCGGAGGCTCATGGAAATCTTACGGAACGAACGGAGGAGGCGCCTTGCTGACACTTGGTTTATTTCCTAATATAAAAAAGGCGCAGGCTGAAGCAGTTGCCGCAAGGATTGCTGCGTATCTGAAGGAACGATCGATTCGTGTTGTTGTTCCAGCTGAAGCTGGGGAAATTATGGATTTTCCTACCCTAAACTGCAGCCCCGTCGGTTTAAAGGACGTTGACATTGTTCTCACCTTAGGCGGCGACGGAACGTTCATGAATGTTGCTAGAACGATTGCGCCGCAAAAAATACCTGTTTGTGGTGTGAATTTAGGAAAACTTGGTTTTTTAACCGAAGTAGAACTCAATGAAGTAGAAGCGGCTTTGGAGTCTTTACTATCAGGGCAATATCGCGTCGAAGAGCGACTGATGCTGCAAGCTGCGGTAGAAAATAAGTCAGGCTGCAGCCAAGCGATCGCCTTAAATGATATTGTTGTAACGAAAAGCGGCTATTCGCGGATCATTCGCTTGAACTTGTTTGTAAATGATGTCTATACGGCTACTTATCCGGCGGATGGATTGATTATTTCTACGCCAACAGGAGCGACAGCCTATTCACTTTCCGCTGGCGGACCTTTTGTGGAGCCAAATTTAAATATTATGGTCATTACGCCGATTTGCTCTCATACGTTGTATTCCCGCTCATTAATTGTGTCAGGTGACGATGTGATTCGAATTTCTCTGGAAGAAACAAGCGCTGATGTTGTACTTAGCGCCGATGGACAGAATTTGTTTCCGCTAGAGGGAAATTCGCAGGTAGTGATCCGTCGGGCTGATGATCAAGCGCGCTTTATTCGCTTTCATGACAAGAGTTATTTTGATATTTTACGAAACAAGTTATGTCGAGGCGATAGTTGTGATTCGTAATGCCGTGATGTTTGTTCAGCACATATTAAAGGAAAGAGTAGCAGCAGCTACCTGCCTCGTTGATGCGACCTGCGGCAACGGTTGGGATACCTTGTATTTAGCGCAGCATTCGCCTGATACAGCTAAAATTTATGCCTTTGATATTCAAACGCAAGCAGTTAGTGCTACGAAGGAACGACTGATAGCAGCAGGTCTTGATCATAAGGTTACTATTTTACTGGATAGCCATGAAAGAATTGACCAGTATGTAGAGTCTATTGATATCGCTTTGTTTAATCTTGGCTATTTGCCGAAAGGCGGTCATGAACTTACTACCAAGGCAGCAACTACGTTACAGGCAGTAGAAAGAATTTTACCGTTGCTGCAGCCTGGCGGAATGATTGCACTTGTAGCGTATCCCGGCCATGAAGAAGGCCAAAATGAAGCAATAGCGCTAAAAGAATTTTTAAGTTCTTTGCCGCAGACAGATTATTATACCGGTATTTGGCAGATGCTGAATCAGATTCATCAACCGCCATTACTATATTTAGTTGAAAAAACAAGGAGTGAACGTTGTGAAAGGGTTGCGACACGCGAAGATTAAAGATATCGTTGACCGTCACATCATTGAAACGCAGGAGGACCTGGCGGAAGCCCTAAAACGTGATGGGATTGAAGTCACCCAGGCTACTGTGTCTCGCGACATCAAAGAATTAATGCTTATTAAAGTGCCTACAGGCGACGGCCATTATCGCTACGCCTTTCCGGCTGAACAGAATACTCCTTTTTCCCAGTCTCGCATGGCTAGGGTGTTTCAAGATTCTATTACATCCATTGATTTTAGCGAAAACATTATTGTGCTGCGGACTATGCCTGGAACGGCTCAATCTGTCGCCTACAATATCGACTATGTTCGCTGGCCGGAAGTCCTAGGGACTGTAGCTGGCGATGATACGATTTTTGTCATTGTAAAGCCCAAAGATGCTGTCGAAAAGGTAATCGCGAAATTTGAAGCCTTTCGTCGGGGTTAGAAGTTGCAGCACCTTGCTTAGGTAAGGGAGGAGAACCATGCTAAAGTCCTTAAGTGTAACGAACTTTGCTTTGATTGAACAGGCGGTTATTGAGTTTTCTGCCGGTCTGAATGTGTTGACAGGCGAAACTGGCGCTGGAAAATCGATTTTGATCGATGCTTTTAATATTGTTCTCGGAGCGCGTGCGTCTACCGAATTTATTCGCTATGGTACTGATTTTTTTCGTGTAGAAGCTTTATTTTTTATGGATCAATCTTTGCCAGAATTAGAAAATTTATTACAAGAACAAGGCCTTGACTGGAATGAAGGCACTTTGATTCTGACTCGGCGGCTTAATCAGGCAGGAAAAAATGTAATTACTTTGAATAATTCTCACATTACGCTTCAACTTCTGAAAAAAATTGGCGCTATTCTTGTTGATATGCATGGTCAACATGAAAATCAGGCGTTATTAAAGCCGGAAAAATATATTGAAATTCTTGATGAATCGAGTAAGAAAATTCGTCAAGCCTTGCCGTTATATCAAGAAATCTATCAGGCATGGCAGGCAAAAAAGAAGGAAATCGCTGCAATTAAGATGCAGTCGAGGCAAAGAGAGCAGCGCTTTGATATGCTTTCTTGGCAGCTTAAAGAAATTCAGGGCGCTAAGCTTGTTGGCGGCGAGGAAGAAACGCTAGAAAAAGAAATTTCTCGGTTAGCCAATATGGAGAAGATTTCACAAGCGGCTGTTAGCGCTTACTCGTTGTTGCAGCAAGATCAAGCGAAACGGCCAGCTTTGACCCCAGCCCTGACGGAGCTGAAAAAGCACCTGGAATTTTTAAGCCGTTACGATGAAGCCTTCCAAGAGAAAAGTGCTGCCATTGCCGACATGGTTTATCAGTTAGAAGAAGTTGCTTTTAAGTTGCGCGATTACCAGGAGTCCTTTGAATTTAGCCCCAAGCGCCTTGATGAATTACAAAGCCGCATGGATTTACTTTATAAGCTGAAGAAGAAGTATGGCGCTACAGTAGACGAAGTTATAGCCTATGGCGAAAAGATTGCATCAGAGTTAGATTATATGGAAAACTTTGATGAACATATCGAAAAACTCGCTAAAGAGTTGCAAAACCTAGAGGGAAAATTAGCGCAGCAGGCTGATGGTTTACAGCAGCTACGTTTGGTCGCCGCGACAGAGCTTAGCGAAAATATAACGGAGCATTTACAGAGTTTGAGTATGCCTGACGGACTTTTTTTAGCGGAAGTTACCGAAATGGCTGATTTTACACCTACAGGTAAAAATGAAGTTGTATTTCTCTTTTCCGCCAATCGCGGCGAAATACCGATGCCGCTCTTTAAAGTAGCTTCAGGCGGCGAACTTTCGCGGCTGGCTTTAGCCATTAAGACGGTTTCTGCGCGACGCGATAAAGTGCCGACGATGGTTTTTGATGAAGTGGACAGTGGGATTGGCGGTCAGACCGGACAAGCTGTAGCGGAAAAAATTGCGCAGATTGCTACCTATAAACAGGTGCTATGTATTACTCATTTGCCGCAAATTGCCGCTGTAGCGGATGAACAGTTATTTATTGAAAAAAATGTAGAACAAGACAGGACGGTTACATCGATTCGGTTGCTTGATGAACCATCTAGAATATTAGAATTAAGTCGTATGCTGGTTGGGACGGAGCTTACCGAATCAGCCATGGATAATGCTAGTCAAATGCTGCAGCGAGCAAAACGAAAAAAGGAAAATTTACTTGCTAAAACGCAACCATAATGGTTTGCGTTTTTTTTATGGCAATACCCTCCGGAATATTCTCAATCTTTTTCGGGCATGTTTTAAACATGACCTTTTAAAAGATTTTGTGAGGGAGGGGGGCCATTGTCGAAAAATTCCTATCGGGTGTTTATGGCTTGCTTGTGTATTTTTTTTATTTGTCTTGTCTGCGTTTCATCACCTTTTCAAACTCTCTATAAATTGCCGCAAGATATTCATATTCTACAAGGGGAAGAGACTTCTTTTACCGTTTTTTTTCCTTTGTCTGTTGTTGTCGCCCCACAGGAAAATCGCGAACAGAGTATTATTGTAAAAGATAATATGAATACTACGTCTGATAGTTGGTCTCATCCTGTGCGCCTAAAAACTGTTTCGCTAGGTACGACGACAATCCAGTTTAATTTATTTGGCTTGATTCCAGTGCGCACCGTGCATGTCGATGTACTGCCTACCTTAAAATTGGTGCCTGGCGGGCATTCTATCGGTGTTGTGCTTCATTCACAGGGCGTGATTGTAGTCGGCTATTCGCCCATTTTAGGCGAGGAAGAAAAAGCTTTAAATCCGGCGCGAGAAGCAGGCTTGTTAGTTGGTGACGTAGTGTTAGCTGTCAATGGAACGCCGATTGAAAGTGATACACAGTTATCTGAAATGATTGATCGCGCTGGCAAAGAAAAAATTTTACTCGATTTACTGGTTAAACGCGGCGAAACAAAGTTGTCTCTGGCCATGCGACCGCTGTTTTGTTCGGAAACGCAACGCTATCGTCTCGGGCTATTTGTGCGCGACAGTGCGGCCGGCGTCGGTACTTTGACTTATTATGACCCAGAGTCTAAAATATATGGCGCTTTAGGCCATGTAATTACCGATAGTGATACAAATCAGGCGATTGATTGTGAGCAGGGGAAAATTGTTTCTGCCGTAGTTTCAGGAATTCAGCAAGGAAAAAGGGGACAGCCAGGCGAAAAAATCGGCGTTTTTCTGGAAGAAAATAAATTGCTTGGCGATATTCAAAAGAATACTAATTTTGGTATTAGCGGTGAATTGGCCGAACCACTAGACAATGATCTGTATACGGAAGCTTTACCTGTAGCATCAATGAATCAGGTTCAAACAGGGCCTGCTGAAATTTTAACTGTTGTTGACGGACAAACTATTGAAAGATTTTCTATTGAAATCCAAAAAGTGAATTTGCAGGAAGTTCCTGAGGGAAAAGGTCTGGTGATTCAAATTACCGATCCGCGGCTTTTGGCAAAGACCGGTGGGATAGTACAGGGAATGAGCGGTAGCCCCATTATTCAGCAAGGCAAGCTAGTTGGTGCTGTAACTCATGTGTTTGTCCATGACCCAACGAAGGGATATGGATGCTTTATTGACTGGATGCTTATGGAAAGTGGGATCTTGCCGAAGCAAAAAGAGAGAGCAGTGAGTCAACTCTTTACAAGAGTTTCTCACTGCTCTCTTTTCTATCGACCTATTTTAGTGTACAATGAGAGCAAAAGATCAAATAATGTCCCTAATATATCATTTTCTAGTAAATGTGTATTTTTTTTCCAATTTAGGAAGGGAATTGCTTTCGCTTGTCGAATCGATCTTATAGATTAATATTCAGGGAGGCTGTACCATGATCAAAGAATCCATCAAAGTAGCGATTGCCGATGATAATCGGGAGTTTGCCGGTATTATGGAAGAATTTTTGCAGAATCAGGCGGATATTGAATTGGTAGGCGTAGCCTACAATGGTGAAGAAATTTTAAAGGTAATTGATGAACAGAGTCCTGATGTGGTTATTCTTGATATTATTATGCCTCATCTTGACGGAATTGGTGTATTAGAACAATTAAATTCCCGCGGGGGAAAACGACCTAAAATTATTATGCTGACAGCTTTTGGCCAGGAAGGGATTACCCAGCGTGTTGTTGAACTTGGCGCTGACTATTATGTACTCAAGCCGTTTAATATGGACGTACTCGTCAGCCGTATTCGCCAGCTAGCGACAACGTTGACTTCGCAGCGTCCAGTGGTAGCTCAGGCCATTAAAGCTCGACCGATTGATGTGGAAGTAACGAACATTATTCGTGAAATTGGAATTCCTGCTCACATTAAAGGCTATCAGTATCTACGTGATGCTATTATGATGATCATTAATGAAATGGAGTTGCTTGGCGCTGTGACCAAGGTGCTCTATCCGATGATTGCCGAAAAGTATTCGACAACGCCGTCGCGTGTAGAAAGAGCGATTCGTCATGCCATCGAAGTAGCATGGAGCCGCGGTAATATTGATATGATTAACCGCTTGTTTGGCTATACCGTAAAATTGGAAAAAGGCAAGCCAACCAATTCTGAATTTATGGCGATGATTGCTGACAAACTAAGAATGGAAATGCGAGCTTAAAAGTAAACTTATAAAGCTACATAAAAGAGTCGAAAAAAGCCGTGAATGTTCACGGCTTTTTCTGCGATTTACTATGAGGTGATTAGGATGGAATTAAAAGAAACAATGCTTTTGAGTGAACAGGTTTTTTCTGGATCGATTATTACGGTTTGTCAGGATCAGATCGAATTACCAAATGGACGTAAGACAAAACGCGACGTAGTGCTTCATCCTGGCGCCGCGGCGATTGTGCCAGTTACGAAAGCAGGAAAGCTGGTACTAGTGCGTCAGTACCGCTATCCAGTAAAGACTGTATTATTAGAAATTCCAGCAGGTAAGTTAGATCAAGGGGAAAGCCCGGAAGTTTGTGCGCGGCGAGAATTGGAAGAAGAAACAGGTTTTCAAGCGGGAACTTTAACAAAGTTGACAGCGATCTATACAGCACCGGGTTTTTCCAATGAAATCATTCATATTTATTTAGCTCAGGAATTGATGAAGACCAAGCAGCAGCTTGACAGTGATGAATTTTTAAATGTAGAGGAATATTCGCGCGAACAAGTACAGGCAATGATTCGTTCCGGCGAAATTTGTGATGCAAAAAGCATTACAGGAATTATGCTAGCGGAAAGCTTATTGCGATGAGACAGTTTCAGGCTGATTTTCATATCCATGTTGGGATGAGTGAAAGCGGACGCTGGATTAAGATTCCAACGTCCGCGAAATTGACTGTTCGCAATATTTTAGAGGAAGCAGCGTACAAGGGAATTGATTTTCTCGGTATTATTGATGCCCTGTCGCCGCTGGTTCAGTCAGATTTAGCCTGTCTGGAAGCGGAAGGGCTGCTAACGCCTTTAGCGGCAGGCGGGTATATCTATCAAGGGAAAAAAAATCCCGTTTATCTGATTCTTGGAGCTGAAGTAGAAACGACAGAAGTCGGCGGCGGTGTCTGTCATACGCTGTTATATTTACCAGATCGTATGGCTATTGCGGCGCTGACGAAGCATTTAAGCGCTTTTATAAAAAATGTGAATATGAGCTCGCAAAATGCTCATATGACCCTTGGACAGCTAGTGGATCTTGCGTCAGAGCATGAGGCAATCATTGTTCCTGCTCATATTTTCACGCCCTTTAAGAGCTTGTATGGGGCGACAGCAAGCCGAATGGAAAAGATCCTTACAGATACACAGCGTAGTAAAATTGCTGGTGCTGAAATCGGGTTGAGTGCTGATAGCCTGTTGGCTGATTGTATTGGCGAGTTAGCTGATTTTACACTGTTAAGTAATTCTGATGCCCATTCACTTGACCGGATTGGTCGGGAAAGTAATACGATTTTGTTAGCTGAGCCTAGTTTTTCGGAATATAAAAAATTATTACTCCGTCACGATGGCCGCAGAATTTTAAAAAATTACGGCTTGGATCCAAGACTTGGTAAATATCACAAGACACATTGTTTAGACTGTGGTAATCATGAAACGTTTATAAGTCTTGCAGCAAACAAGTTTGCCTGTGGGCGTTGCCAAAGCCTGAAAGTGGTGCGAGGCGTTTTTGATCGGATTCAGCAAATCGCTGATTACAGTAAGCCGCGTCATCCTGATCATCGACCTCCTTATCATTATCAACTTCCGCTTAACTTTTTGCCAGGAATCGGCGCTAAGACAGCGAAAAAGCTGCGAGATTCTTTTGTTTCAGAATTTTATATCTTACATGAAGCTTCCTATGAAGAACTGAGCTCAGTAGTAAAAGACAAAGTAGCAACGATCATTTTAGGGGCCAGGGAAGGTTCGTTGGCGATTAATGCTGGCGGCGGTGGATTTTATGGTAAGGTTATTAGTGATTCTTAAAAGAAAAGTCTAAGAGCTCCTTCTTTTGCATACACTGAAACGAGTGATAGCAAAAGAGGTGGGGCGGGACATGCTCAAAAGCTTGCAATACAGCATTCGGATGTTTTTACGAAACCATATAGTAGCCTTTTTCTTTATGGTTTTATTTTTTTCTGTGGGGATTGTCGTAGGCGCTCTTGCGGTAAAAGTATTGCCTGATGAACAGAAAATCGAACTAGCCGGTTATTTGCACCTCTTTTTTTCCGGGCTATCGCAAGGCACAGAAGTGAATAAGCTGGAGCTTTTTGGCAGTGCCCTATGGAATCAAAGTAAAGTCGTCTTATTTATGTGGATTCTGGGCTTTACCATAGTGGGAATCCCTTTTGTGATTTTTCTTGTATTTACGCGAGGGTTTATTATTGGTTTTACTGTGGGCTTTTTAGTGAATGAGTATGTAATGCGCGGCCTGCTGTTTGCTTTTGCCGCTGTCATTCCCCATAGCATTTTTTCGGTTCCTGCTGTACTAGTGGCAGGCGTAGCTGCGGCAAGCTTTTCCTGGATGCTTTTGAAGCGGCGCGGTAAAGGCAAACGCGGTATTGTGGCGGAAGCGGTCAGTTACAGCTTTATTTGTTTTGTCATGCTGTGCTTGATGATAACAGCAGCCGCGGTAGAAGTTTATATTTCACCTGTATTTATGAAACTTGCTGCTGGCTTTTTAGTCGGTCATACACCTTAAGGGGCTATCGCTGCTCGAAGCGAGGGTCCCTTTTTCGCGCATAAAGGTAAGTAGCAGTGAATAGATATATAACAGGCATTATGTAAAAATTGCCGGAAAAGAGGAACAGACATGAGAAAGTTAAGCAAAATTTCTTGCTTGGTCTTGATACTTTTTCTTGGTTTCGTGCTGGCTTTTTTGCTGTTTACTTTTTGGCACAGCCGTGTTCCCAGCAGCACGATACCGGATCGGCCCATTCAGGAAAAGCCCTTGCGTGTTCATGCCTTGTCCGCAGTTTTTGCCGATAGTTTACAAAAGAGCGAAAAATAATTCTTTATCCGACAGGAAAAGAAAGGAATCCCTTATTGCGGCGTGGAATAAACAACCAATAATGAAGCCTGAAACAGGCGTCAAGCGGTAGGCTAAATACGGGCAGAAAAAAGGGTGATCATGATGGATAGTTATGTTAATTCGTTCATTAACTACCTTGCCGTTGAGCGAGGCCTGGCTCCTAATACCTTAGAATCCTATGGACGAGACTTACGGCAATTTCAAAGCTATTTACAGTCTAGTGACATGGATATGGTGAAAGACTCTGATCGGACAATTATCATGGGTTATTTGCAAAGCCTACAAGGAAAGGGGCGGGCTGTTTCCACTATCTCACGTAATTTAGCTGCCATAAAATCATTTTATCAATATCTGCTTAGAGAACATTATGTGGAAAAAGATCCTGCCGCAACGTTAGAAGCACCGAAACTAGAGAAAAAACTACCGAAAATTCTAACGATCAAAGAAGTGGAAGAGCTGCTTCGACAGCCCAATTCTTTTTTGCCAGCAGGAATGCGCGATAAGGCTATGCTAGAACTGCTCTACGCAACAGGTATTCGTGTTTCTGAACTTATCTCTTTAAATATATCTGATGTGAATTTGGACATGGGCTATATTAAATGTTTTGGCACCGGCGCGAAAGAAAGAATTGTTCCGCTGGGA
This sequence comes from Pelorhabdus sp. sgz311002, assembly GCF_056134285.1. Classification (NCBI taxonomy): domain Bacteria; kingdom Bacillati; phylum Bacillota; class Negativicutes; order Selenomonadales; family Sporomusaceae; genus Pelorhabdus; species Pelorhabdus sp. sgz311002. Next base: position 80,285 of record NZ_JBWBCL010000005.1, read on the forward strand.
TCCATTGCTGCGAAGGCGGTTCAGGAGTATATCCAAAAAGGAAGACTCAAGCTTGTTCGCAGCTATGAAGAACCTGCCTTGTTTGTAAATCACCATGGCAAACGGTTAACTCGCCAGGGTTTTTGGAAGATTATAAAAAAATATGCGCAAGAGGCTCATATCTTAAAAGATATTACGCCTCATACACTACGACATTCTTTTGCGACTCATTTATTGGAAAATGGTGCCGATCTGCGTAGTGTGCAGGAAATGCTTGGTCACGCCGATATTTCGACAACGCAGATTTATACGCATGTTACGAAAAATCATTTAAAAGAAGTTTACGATAAGACGCATCCAAGGGCATAGACTAAAGGGGGGGCTTTCATGAAATTTGAACGAATCATTACAATTGTTCTTGATAGTGTTGGAATCGGAGCAGCGCCCGATGCGGCTCGTTTTGGCGACCAAGAAGCACATACGTTAGGTCATATAGCTCGCTCAACTGGCGGGCTAATTTTACCGACATTAGAACGTTTCGGGCTTGGTTGTATTGCGGCATTAGAAGGCGTAGCTCCTGAACAAGAGCCCTTAGCCAGTTATGGAAAAATGCAGGAGATCTCGCGTGGGAAAGATACAACAAGCGGACATTGGGAACTCATGGGATGCCCCGTACAAAAAGAATTTCCCGTGTATCCTGATGGCTTCCCGGCAGAGATGATTGCTGCTATTGAAGCACTTATTGGTCGGAAAATTCTTGGGAATAAAGCGGCTTCAGGTACGGAAATTATTGCCGAACTTGGGGAAGCGCATATGAAAACAGGGTTTCCCATAATTTATACATCTGCCGATAGCGTGTTGCAAATCGCTGCTCATGAGTCGGTGATTCCCCTTGAGGAGCTTTACGAATTTTGCCACAAAATTCGAACTGAAATTTGTGTAGGTAAGAACGAGGTTGGGCGGATTATTGCCAGGCCCTTTATCGGTTCGCCTGGCCAGTTTGTACGTACGCCAAATCGTCACGATTATAGTGTAGAGCCTGTGGGGAAAACGGTTTTGGATTTGTTGCAGGAGCAAAATATTCCCGTAATTGGCGTAGGCAAGATCGGCGATATTTTTGCGCACCGGGGGATTAGCCAGTCTTATCCGACAAAGTCAAATTCACATGGCATGGAAGAGCTAGGGCGATTAGTGCGTGAAACAGCCGGACCTTGCTATATTATGGCAAATCTCGTTGACTTTGACAGCCAATACGGTCATCGGCGCGATCCCGCTGGCTATAAAGCAGCTTTGGCCCAATTTGATCAGGAATTAGCCGTATTTTTGCCGCTTCTTAAAACGGACGATTTGCTGCTGATTACGGCGGATCATGGTTGTGATCCTACGGCGCCGGGATCAGATCATACTCGTGAATACGTGCCAATCTTGGCCTATAGCCCAACGCTTACAGGTCTTTCTCTGGGAATTCGTACCTCCTTTGCTGATGTAGGGCAGACGATTGCTGAAAACTTTTCGCTGAGAACGTCTGTACCAGGTGTCAGTTTTTTATCGCTCTTAGGGAGTAAAAAGTCATGAATTTTGTCGAGAAGATTTTACAAACTCGTAATGGCGATCCCCTAACAGGGGCAGATATTGAAGCAATGATTCAGCTGTTTACAGCCGGGAAGATTCCTGATTATCAGCTGTCGGCTTGGCTTATGGCGGTATTTTTTCGCGGTCTTTCCCGCGAGGAAACATCAGCTTTAACCTTAGCCATGGCTCGGTCCGGCCAAATGCTCGATTTAAGTTTGGTGCCAGGCATCAAGGTTGATAAACATAGTACTGGCGGTGTAGCCGATACTGTTACGCTTATTTTGGCGCCGCTTGTTGCTGCCGCTGGCGTTCCTGTAGCAAAAATGAGTGGCAGAGGCTTAGGCTTTACTGGTGGTACAATTGATAAACTAGAAGCGATTCCTGGTTTTTCGACCGCGTTAAGCGAAGCTGACTTTGTAGCTCAGCTGCATAAAATTGGGATTGCGCTTACGAGTCAAAGCTCTAGTATTGCTCCGGCTGACGGAAAAATCTACGCTCTACGCGATGTAACTGGGACAATAGAAAGCATTCCGTTGATCGCTTCTTCCGTTATGAGTAAGAAAATTGCTTCCGGCGCTGATCGCATCTTGCTTGATGTAAAAGTGGGACAAGGTGCGTTTATGAAAGATCTTGCCGCTGCTAGAGAACTTGCTGAAACGATGGTAGAGATTGGCGAGCGATTAGGTAAAAAGACAATTGCTTTATTAACTGATATGAACCAGCCGCTAGGTACGGCTATTGGCAACGGGCTGGAAGTGGCGGAGGCCATTGAAATTCTGCAAGGCGGCGGGTCGCGACGGCTGCGGGAGACGGTTTTGATTTTAGGCAGTTATATGCTGCTTCTTGCTGAAAAAGCTGAAAATCTGCAAGCTGCGCAAGAAAAACTTAGTGAATTGCTGGTATCGGGAGCGGCACTAGCTAAATTTGAAGAATGGATTATGGCGCAAGGGGGCCATAAACAGATTCTGCTAGAACCACATAAACTTTATGATACGCCCTATACATTTACGGTGCTGGCTAAAGAAGCTGGATTTGTCCAAACAATGGCGGCGGAAAAACTGGGAAAAATTGCAATGCGTTTAGGCGCTGGCAGGGCCTATAAAGGTCAAACAATTGACTTAGCTGTGGGCATTCGTTTGTTGGTACAGGTCGGCGATTTGGTTGAGCCTGGTCAAAAAATCGCTTGTTTATACACACAATCTGAAACGGCGGCGTTACAAGCCGCTGATGAGGTTAAAGACGCGATTGTGATTGAACCAATTCCGCAGAAACCGCAGCCGCTTTTGCTTGGCTTAGTGGACGAAACAGGATTTCATCCAATCGCTTTATAAAAAAATCGCTGGTTATTTTACCAGCGATTTTTTTGTGTATCTCCTGACTTTATGGACAACCTAAAGCATAAAGCGTGGTTTAAAGAAAGGAGCTTATACAGATGGTCAAGCGCAGAAGTTTTATTGTTTTTGCTGTTTTTTTGCTGCTTTTTTCCGGACTTTTTCCTGTTGCCAAGGCTGCTACAGCAAAGGATATACCGCTTTCGCTTACAGCGCAATCAGCTGTTTTAATGGATGCTGACGGAACTATTTTATTTGAAAAAGATGCTCATAAGCCCTTGCCTCCAGCCAGTGTGACCAAAACGATGACACTGCTTCTTGCTGTTGAAGCCGTCGACCAAGGGAAAATTCAACTTACCGACCAAGTGACAGCAAGTTCCCATGCTGTTCGCCAAGGGGGATCACAAATTTGGCTCGAGCAAGGCGAAAAAATGTCTGTTTATGAACTGCTTACGGCGGTTGCTGTTGTTAGCGCCAATGACGCTGCTGTTGCGTTAATGGAGCATATTTATGGCAGCGAAGAAGCGGCGATTGCTGCCATGAACGAACGGGCTGCTGCATTGGGACTTGCGAATACCCATTTTAATAGTGTCAATGGTTTGCCTGTAGCGAATCATTATATGAGTGCTTACGATACAGCATTGATTGTTAAGGAAGCAGTAAAATATCCTTTATATCTCCAAGTATCAGGGATCAAAGAGTACTGGCTTCGCGGCGGAAAAAACTGGCTTGTAAATACAAATAAGCTGTTGTGGTGGTATGATGGGGCCGATGGTTTAAAAACAGGCTGGACGGAAGAAGCGAAATATTGTTTTGCTGGTACAGCCAAACGTCAAAATTTACGATTGATTGCCGTTGTTTTTGCGGCGCCGGAACCGCGCTCCCATTTAAAAGAAAGTATGAAATTGCTTGACTATGGCTTTTCTAATTACATTACCTTACCTGTTGTTGCTAAAGGGGCTGTTTTAGAGAAGGTCAAGGTCGGTAAAGGGGTAGAACATGAGCTGTCTTTGGTAGCTGCCGAAGATTTAAATTTGCTGCTTTTAAAAGGACAAAGCAAGGTAATTCAAAAACAAATGAAGCTTACCGAGCCTTTGGTAGCGCCTATTGTCCAAGGGCAAAAATTAGGTGAACTTACTGTAATGAGGGAAGGAAAAGAAGCGGGAACTGTCGATTTAGTTGCGGCAAAGAGTATTGAAAAGGCGGGATTTATCCAAATACTGCAAGAGACATTTACACATTTTTTTGCGATTGCCAGTGAATGATTACAGCGGGAATTTGCCCGCTTTTTTTATTTGGACAAAAATCGCAGCAGGAAAATTTTTCCTTTTAGCGAAGTGTAGAGGAAATGTGAATGGAAAGCAGGAGGATGCCATGAATGTAGCCGTAGAAATGTGTTCTGGTAAAATCGTAGTTCGATTGGAAGGCGAGCTTGATTTGTTAACAGTCAAGGATTTTCGCGATGCTGTTGATAGTTTTCTCAATAGTCGTAAAGGCAGTCAACTTATTTTAAATCTTTCGGGCCTTACCTTTATTGACAGTTCTGGTATTGGCGCCCTATTGGGACGTTATAAAAAAGCACAGCTTTTAGGTGGCTGTGTTGCTGTAACAAACGTACAGCCTCAGGTACGTCGCATTTTAGAGTGCTCTGGTTTGGTTCAACTTTTTTTAAATTATGAGACGGAAGAAGCGGCCTTACAAGAGCTGTAAGAAGAGGGAGGGCAAGTGATGGCTGTTAAAAATAAAATTATCATGAAGCTTATGAGTAATGAAGAAAACGTAGCTATTTCCCGTGTCGCTGCTGCGGCTTTTGCCGCACAGACAGATATTACGCTTGGGGAACTTGAAGATATTAAAGTCGCTATATCTGAGGCTGTTTCCAATGCTATGATTCACGGTTATGAGGGCGGTGAAGGGATTATTGAGTTTACAATGAGCCTATTAGAAGGAAATCTCGAATTTGTCATTGCCGATTTTGGTGTTGGCATAGAAAATATTGCCTTGGCCAGGCAGCCTGCTTATTCAACCGATCCGGAACGAATGGGGCTTGGCTTTGTGTTTATGGAATCGTTTATGGATGAATTAGTTGTTCAATCTAAGTTAGGTGAAGGAACGACTGTCACCATGATCAAACGCTGCGATGCGAATCGCGTTCATTAGGTGGGGAGACTGTGCTGACAGATGATGTATTTAAAGCTTGTCTGGTTCAGGCCCAGGCTGGCGATGAAAGAGCCAAAGAAATATTAGTAAAGGAAAATTTAAACTTAGTGCATAGTATTGTGCGGCGTTTTCTTGGTCGGGGATTTGAAGAAGAGGATCTCTTTCAAATCGGCTCAATTGGATTGCTTAAGGCCATAGAGCGCTTTGATCTTACCTATGAGACGAAATTTTCTACCTATGCAGTCCCCTTGATTTTAGGTGAGATTCGTCGCTTTATTCGTGATGACCATCCCATAAAAGTAAGCCGTTCGGTCAAGGAACTTTCTTACCAAATTCGGTTAGAGCAGGAAAACTGGCAAAAACGAACTGGCAGAGAGCCTTCTCTTTTGGAACTGGCGGAAGTGATGAATTTGGCAGCTCCTGAAGTAGCAGCTGCTCTTACAGCAGTACAGCCGCCGGTTTCTTTGTTCGATCCCATCTTTTCTGCTGATGAAACGCAGCCGGTTTTATTAGAGCGGCTTAAAGGCGTGGAAGAAGAGAAGAATCTGATTGAACGATTAAATTTACAGCAAATGCTGGAACGATTGTCAGAAAAGGAACGGCAGATTATTAAATTGCGCTTTTTTGATGATCTTACGCAGGCAGATGTTGCCTCGCTGTTGCAATTATCGCAGGTACAGGTTTCACGCTTAGAAAAAAAGGCGCTTATATTTCTGCGGCAGCTTGCGGCAAACCGTTAAAATTTTATAAAAAAAGTAAAAGGGCCCATACTAAGAAAAAAGCGAGGTGATTTTTTTGCCTGACAAGCGGTTTCATTGGATCCTTGGCGGCGTAATTGTTTTTTTTACGGCTACGCTTCTCACGTATTATTTGTTTTCGGAAAATTATACAAAACGTTCTCCCGTCCGGGCCAAGCAGGTTTTAGCGGATAAAATAACAGGAATCGTGCAAAATAATGATATTCTAACAGATAAGGGAGGTAAGCCTATGGTTGTAAAAGTCATTGAACTAGTCGGTTCTTCACCGCATAACTGGACAGAAGCCGTCAATAGCGCCGTAGCAGAGGCAGATCAAACAATTGATGAAATTACTGGCGTAGAGGCAACTAATTTTACAGCTTCCATTGCTGGCGGGAAAATAGCCGAATATAAAGCAGATGTGCGGATTGCTTTTAAAGTAAAATAAATAAAAAAACAGACGAAGGAAACTAAGTATTGATGTGACCTTCGTCTGTTTTTTTATTTGCTTTTGCTTAGTGCATGTTTTTATTTTGCAGTGGTCACAATAACACAAGAGGTGGATGGAATGAATCAAGCGCAGCAACAAGATTATCAAGCGCGAGTAAAAGAAAAAAGTCCTAAGCCGCCGCTTCTAAAAAATTGTCTCTGGGCCTTTGGCGTGGGGGGAATGATTTGTCTTTTGGGGCAGTTCATTCAAGGACAGTTTATCAATTCGGTTGGGCTAGCCAAACAAGACGCGGCAACAGCAACTTCGATTCTCCTTGTCTTTCTAGGAACCTTTTTTACGGGGCTGGGCGTTTATGATGAACTGGGCAAGCGGGCTGGCGCTGGTTCCGTTGTTCCGATTACGGGATTTGCTAACTCGGTGGCTGCTCCAGCCTTAGAGTTTAAGCGCGAAGGCTATGTTCTTGGCGTCGGAGCGAAGATTTTTGTGGTGGCAGGTCCAGTCATTCTTTATGGTACGGTAACGGCTTTTCTAGTAGGAGTGGCGCATCTTTGGTTGAAAGGAGGCTAGGGTTTTGTCAAAGAAAGCCGGAAAGCAAACCGTTATCTTTTCTTTACCGCCAAGTCTTTTGGCAACAGCTATTATTGGCGGTCCCATGGAAGCAGCAGGAAATCTTTCTGTTTATTTTGACCGGGTGTTAGAAGATAACCTATTAGACTATGACAGTTTTGAACAGTGTGAAGCTGCGATGTTGGAATGGGTTGTACAGAAAGCGGCAAAAAAAGGAGCTCAGACACTTGATTCGATCGATTATATTCTAGCAGGCGATCTTTTGAATCAGTTAATGTCCGCTCATTTTGCGAATCGAACGCTGCAACGGCCCTTTATTGGTATTTATGGCGCCTGTTCCAGTATGGTCTTAACACTCGCTGTTGGCGCAATGTTACTTGACGGCCAATTTGCTGATCAAGTAATTGCAGCCGTGTCAAGCCATCATGATGCCGCCGAACGACAATATCGTTTTCCCACGGAACTTGGCGTACAGCGTCCGCCAGTGGCGCAATGGACTGTAACTGGTGCTGGCGCGGTTCTTTTGGCTGCAAAAGCGGCTGAAAAGCGGCCTAACATTAAGGCGGCGACAATCGGCAAGATTATTGATGCTGGCGTACAAGATCCTAATGCTATGGGCGCAGCCATGGCGCCTGCTGCCGTAGATACTATGTTGCAGCATTTTCGGGATCTGAATCTTACGCCAAGTCACTATGATCATATTTTTACGGGGGATCTCGGCAAAATCGGTAAAGCCTTGGTGATTGATATGATGGCAGAAGCTGGTTATGACGTGAAAGGTCGTTATGAAGACTGCGGCTGCCTCATCTATACGGAGGAGCAGGATACTCATTCTGGCGCCAGCGGCTGTGCTAGTTCAGCGATTGTTTTCGGGGGGCCCATTTATCAAGAACTGGCAGCAGGACGGTTCAAGAAAGTACTTATTGTGGGAACTGGTAGTTTGCACAGTCCTACGTCGTATCAGCAAAAAGAAACGATTCCCTGCATAGCTCATGCGATAGCTGTAGCAGGAATATAAGGAGGAAGCGAATGCAGAGCTATTTAGCAGCGTTTATTGTGGGTGGCTGTATTTGTGTAATTGGTCAATTGCTTATGGATTTGACTCCGTTAACTCCCGCTCATATTTTAGTACTTTTTGTCAGTCTCGGCGCAGTGGTTAGTGGCCTCGGTTTGTATCAGCCGCTCGTTGACTGGGCCGGCGCTGGCGCTACAGTGCCCTTGACTGGCTTTGGACATGCACTTACTGTTGGTGTTATTCAGGATATTGATAAAAATGGAGTTTTGGGACTCTTTACCGGAGCCTTTCGCGCCGCCGCCGGCGGACTTATGGCAGCGCTGTTCTTTGGATTTCTTGTATCTCTTGTGTTTAATCCTAAGGGGTAGGCTTTATGTATGTAATCGATGTGATTGGCTTTATCGTATCTATCGGGGTCATCGGCCTACGATATCCTCATTATGTCATTTTAGCGTCCCTTATTAATCAGGTAGGTCAAATTATAGCATCACTATTTTGCCATTTGGGAATACAAGGAGTTTTTGCCGCAGGACTTTTTAGTCAGATTGATGTGAATGGACCGCTGCCAAAGCTATTATTTGTAGCTGCAAGTGGAATTTTCAGCAATTATGCCGCAGGAAAGGTAGTTCGTGGTTTTGAGTTTGAGCCTTCGGCCCATTTATGGCAATCTTTTGCCAAACTGCGATTTCCTTTTGCCGTGATCAATATGCGGTTTGCTTTTCTGATGTTTTGCATGCAAGTGTTTTATTTTATAAAAAACCTCTAAGGGCAAGGAAAGGTTGGGGAAAAGTTGGCCAGGAAACTTACGAGACCTCTGTATACAGGCGGCGAAAACAGTAAAGAAACAACCATTATGGAAAAATTGCAGGAAATGGCGCAAGATATACTGGATTTGCAAAAAGCCGTTTCCGATAACAGTAAGGAAGGGAATAGCAGTAATAACACCGATAGCAGTAATAATACCGCGCAGTCAAGCCTGGGTGACAACTCAGGGCAAAATGTAATGCAAAGCCGTCAGCAAAATCAAGCTATTTCTTCTAATCAACAAGACTTTTCGCAAAAGCTGCAAGAGCTTTCCAACTTGCGTTATGAGCTATCGCAGGAGTTGGAAAATGGGCTCCAGAGTTTACAGCAAGTGATGGAACAAAGTCAAACTCTTGTAGCCGAAATGGAGCAGCTATTGCAGCAGAAAAATCAGTAAATGCAAAAAATCCGTGTAATATTAGTGACTGACGGCGATCAGGCGGCCCAACAGGTTGTTGAAAGCGTGGCTTATTCACTAGGTCTTCGATGTATCAGCGCTTCCGGCGGCAATCCCACACCAATTAGCGGCCCTGAAATTGTTGCTTTACTACAAGAGGTTCCTTATGATCCTGTTCTAGTTTTGTTTGATGATAAAGGGCATAAGGATTTGGGCTGCGGTGAACAAGCTTTAAAATATGTGGCGCTTCATCCGGCCATCGAAGTACTAGGCGCGTTAGCAGTAGCGTCTAACGCTGGCGGAACTGGTGTGCTGACTGACTTTTGTATTACGAGACGAGGAAAAATCATAAGCGGTCCTGTTAATAAATTTGGCAAGCCGACTGTGGCGCCGTTAGGGCTGCCGCTAGTATTTGGCGACACGGTTGATGTATTGAATGAATTAAAAATTCCTCTGATTGTCGGTATTGGCGATATTGGCAAAATGGATTATGCCGATCATGTCTGTCAAGGCGCTCCGATTACCAAGAAAGCGATATTAGCCATATTAAAGGGTGTGAGCAGTTATGAGCGAGACCATTCATAAAAAACTCGACGAAAATATCAAAAACATGAAAGCGCTGCTAGGAACCGACGAAAGTTTTGATATCGTTTTTCGCGAGTATCATGTTGGATCGCGACGATCAGCTTCTTTTTCGATTAATGGAATGACCAATGATGTACTGTTAACGAATGTTTTCCAAGATATGATGACCTTAAAGCAGCAAGAACTGACGATCAACACCTTAGAAAAAGTATTCTATTCGCGAGCGACTCATTCGCAAGTGAAGAAAACCAAAGACTGGAATGAAGCGGTAATCAGTATTCTATCAGGTGAACTGATTTTCTTTATTGATGGTGAAACAGAGGCTTTGATTTTTGATGCGCGCGCCTATCCGGCTCGGTCGCCAGCTGAGTCTAATATTGAAAAGGTCACTAGAGGATCTCGCGATTCTTTTGTTGAGACGCTACCTTTTAATACAGCGCTCATTCGTCGCCGTTTGCGTGATCCTAATCTGCGCTTTACGATTGTAAAGGTGGGGAAACGGTCGCAGTGTGATGTGGCGATTGCCTATATTAAAGATATTACCAATCCTGAACTTGTTGATACAGTCAAAGAGCGTCTCCAGAATATCGTCGTCGATGGCGTCCCTATGGCGGAAAAAGCCATAGAAGAATATATTGGCGGTCATAGCCCCTGGAACATACTTCCCTCGGTACGTTATACGGAACGGCCTGATGTAGCGGCTGTCCATTTGCTAGAAGGCCATATTTGCCTGATTGTTGATACATCGCCTAATATTATGATTTTGCCAACTACCTTCTGGCATCATGTGCAGCATGTGGAAGAATATCATCAAAATGTATTAATCGGTTCGTATCTTCGTCTCATTCGCTTGTTTGGAATCGCCTTGTCCTTATTACTGCCGCCCATTTGGCTCGCCCTAGTCCTTGATAAGCAAATTCTGCCGGAAGCACTTATGTTTTTAGGGCCTCGTGATCCCGGTATTATTCCGCTGGGAATTCAGTTTATTTTAGCGGAAATTGGTGTTGAGCTTGTGCGCATGGCAACGGTTCATGTTCCATCAGCCCAATCGACTGCTTTGGGGTTTATCGGTGCTTTTATGCTGGGCGATTTTGCTACTAAAGTCGGCTTATTTGGCAATGAAGTCATTTTTTATACGGCCGTTGCGGCTGTAGGCGCTTTTGCCACGCCCAGTGTGGAGCTTGCCATGGCGATTCGTCTACTGCGCATACTATTAATTGCTTCGGTACTTTTCTTTAAGCTTACAGGACTTTTCGCCTTGCTTTGTCTCATTTTTCTCTTTATGGTACGCACCAAATCTTTTGGCGTTCCTTATTTATGGCCGGCTTTACCCTTTCAGTTTTCCGCTTTGAAAAGTGTAATTTTGCGACTACCTTTACCGCAAAAGGTTTTACGACCTGCTGTTTTAAAGCCGCAGCGGAGTAGCCGGGAGGAAAAGATGGCCCTAAACAAGAACAAAGAGCAAGACGATTTGAAGGATAAAGAAGACGATTTAAAGGCAAAAAATGATAAGGAAAAATAAAACCGACTCTTTTCCTCGTTTTTCGAGGAGCGAGGGTCGGTTTTCCATGAACTTATTTTATTATTTGTTTTTGTAAAAGTCCCGGATATTAGCAAGACTTTCATTTAGATTTTTTAACAAGCTTTCTGCCTGTCCTTGGTTTTCACCGCCGACAGCATCACGCAATCCTTTAATTGTGCTGTGGGTTTGCGTAACCTTTCCCAGAATTCCCATCATTTCCAAAGAGGGCTTATTTTGCTCCCAGGTTTGTTCTAGTTCCTGAGCTTTAGCCGCTGCTTTTGACCAATCTTTATCAGCTACATAGTAATTTACACTGCGAGCGGCATTGCCAATTTGCAGCAAATCAGCTAAGGGAGAGAATTTATAAGATTTTGCCGCATCGCTTAAGGCGCTAAAAAACTCGTTTAATGCTTCATAGGCGGTCAAGCTATTTTGTGCTGTAATCGCTTGATTTAGTTTTTCCAGAGCTTCATCGGCTTCAACTACTCCTTTTTTGGCACCAATGGCAAGTTTCGTATTTTCCCAGGTTTGACGCAGATTGGCTACATCTAAAGCGGCTGCCGACCAGTTCTTTTGTTTGATTTTTTCAAATAAAATACCACCTGTTGGCTCTAAATCGTAAAAAATTTGCGGCGGTTTTTCAAAACGCTGCCAAAAAGGTGGATTGGTTTTTGTTGTTTCGCCAGAACCTGTTGGCCCTATTTCCGGCTTTTTTTGGGCTTGACCTAGATCACAACCTGCGGTAAGAAGCACCGCAATGAGTGTACTGACAACCAAACTATTTACTAAATGGCGTTGGTTCATGCATATCGACCTGCTTTCTCGTTACTAGACTTATGTCTAGCCTGTTCGAATTAAGTGGTCTTTATGCGTGAAGGATCTATCTGGCATCTAAGTGATAAAACCAGTTAAAGAGTCCGGCTGTAGTATATTGCGCTTGGGGCAAAAGCATTTTTGTTACCTGTTGATAGACGGGAGTAGAACCTTCTTTCATCAGGTCAAAAGCGGCAAAGGAGGCCGATGCATTAGTGAAAAAAAGGGAGAATGGTTTTCTAAAATAAGGGGTTAGCGGCGCTAGTGGTGCAAAGTAGTCGCGGTAATGTTGTTGCGCCCAAGCTTCATACTCTTTATGACCGTCAAAGAGCAAACACGAGGTATGATGGGGAACGCAGACATCCTGGAGCAAGTGCGCGGCTGCACCAAGATAAAAACAACTTTTTGACCATTTTTTTTGCTTGCTATAAAGACGTGACTTATTCAAGTAAAAGGCAAAATCATAGGCAGCATTGGCAAAGCCGAAAAGCCCTTGCTTCGTTTGCGGATGGAAAAAATGATTAATATTGCGATAGCCTGAATCGGCCCAGGTAACGCCTTCTTGCAAGGCTGAGAGATACGTAAGTAGAAACCGACTTTCTGATTCGAAGCCTGCTTTTTGTAGGAGTTCAAGGGCCGCCTCATTGATAAATTCATGGGTTGGACAAACTACTTTGGAAGAAAGCGGTCTGGCTAGTAATATAAATAATTTGGCTCCATAGGCGAGAGGGGATTGACGTTGGATCGCTTTAGCCATGGATGCATCTCCTTTAAGGGGATTTGATTGATTTTATTATAAAATTTTTCTGAGGCGGCAATGCGAAGTTCTCTTAAAAATTTGATTAAGGATTTGTAAAGAAGGCTTGCTGCAGTGAGAGTGTTTCAGTTCGGACAGTTCTGTGTTAAAATAAGTAAAGAAACTTTCTTGTTTCAGAAAATTAAGGAGGAAAGTGCGTGTTCGGTTTCGATAGCTATATGATTTTTCGCATTCCGGCGCTACTAATTGCGCTGACGTTTCATGAATATGCCCATGCGCGTGTAGCTGCTTCTTTTGGCGATCCTACGCCGCGGGCTTTAGGCAGACTGACGCTGAATCCAGTGGCACATCTTGATCCGATTGGGCTGCTTATGCTGTGGCTGTTTCAATTCGGTTGGGCTAAACCGGTTCCAGTCAATCCTAATAATTTTTATAATCGCCGGCGGGGCATGTTTTGGGTTGCTTTGGCGGGGCCCTTGTCAAATGTGCTTATAGCCTTTACTGTAGCTGTCCTCAAAGTAGTATTTTTGCAGCTCAATCTGTTATCATTTGAATTGCAGATGGTTCTTGATTTTACCTATACTTATAACCTGATGTTTGCAGTGTTTAACTTAATGCCGTTGCCGCCGCTAGATGGTTCTAAGGTGCTCAGCAGCTTATGGCCGCAAATGGGCTATTGGTTTGAACGAATCGAGCCTTATGCTACTTTTGTATTGATGGGGCTCATGTTTACAGGCGTATTTAGCATGATTATCTACCCGGCAGTTCGAGCGCTTTCCTTTATTATTAAAAGCGTGATTTTAATTTTCGTATAACTAGGAGTGAGTCTAATGAGTCAAAGTCGTATTTTCAGCGGTATGCAGCCTTCCGGAAAATTTCATCTGGGAAATTATTTAGGAGCTTTGGAAAACTGGGTGAAGCTGCAGGAGCAGTATGAATGCTATTTTTCGATTGTTGACTGGCATGCCTTAACGTCTTCTTATGAAGATACTAGCAAATTGCCAGGATACATTCATGATATGGCTCTTGATTGGTTGAGTGCTGGTTTAGATCCGGAAAAAAACGTGATTTTTGTTCAGTCCCATGTAAAAGAACATGCCGAGCTTCATCTCTTATTATCGATGATGACGCCGTTATCTTGGCTGGAACGTGTACCAACCTATAAGGATAAAATTCAGCAGACAAGCCTTGCAGGCAAAGACCTCAGTACTTATGGGTTCCTTGGTTACCCTGAACTTATGACAGCTGATATCATTTTATACAAAGCCGATACAGTTCCTGTGGGTGAAGATCAACTACCTCATTTGGAGTTGACCCGTGAAATTGTACGTCGTTTCAACTATATGTATCAACCTATTTTCCCCGAACCGCAGGCTGCTCTTACGAAGGCATCGATTCTGCCTGGGATTGATGGACGGAAAATGAGTAAATCCTATGGCAATGACATTAGTTTTTCCGCTTCTCCAGATGAACTACGTTCGAGAGTGCAGCTTATGGTGACAGATCCGCAGCGGGTAAAACGGACTGATCCCGGTCGCCCTGAAGTATGTACAGTCTTTAAATTTCATCAGTTTTTCTCCAAAGAAGAAGTCGGTCAAATTGAATCACAGTGCCGCAATGCCGAAATTGGCTGTGTAAACTGTAAGAAGAACTTAGCCGAACATTTAGTCGCTGGCTTAGCTGACATTCATGCGAGAAGACAAGCTTTAGAGGCTTCACCCAACAAAGTGAAGGAAATTCTGCAATATGGCGCCGAACGGGCTAGAAAAGTGGCGGCAGCTACCATGGAAGAAGTTCGAGCAGCGATGCATTTAGGCTGAACCCATGGAATATAATCTTCGCCTCGATGCCTTTGAGGGGCCGCTTGACTTACTTATGCATCTGATTGAGAAAAATCAGATTGATATTTATGATATTCCCATTGCGCAGGTTACAGAACAATATCTAGCTTATATTGCCAGTTGGACTGAATTTGATATGGAAATTGCCAGTGAATTTCTGGTTATGGCGGCTACTTTGCTGCAGATTAAATCGCGCATGCTGCTGCCGAAACCGCCCAAGGTAGAACTAGATGTAGAGGAAGAAGATCCGCGGGCGGAACTTGTTAACCGATTAGTAGAGTATCGTCAGTTTAAAGAAGTAGCAGCAAAAATGGGCGAACTTTATAAAGAGCGGGCGCTTTGCTTTACGCGGGAACCTGCCGAATTTGCTAGAATTTATCAGCCCCTTTGCGGTCTGGAAGTGAATGAATTAATTAAAGCTTTTTTGGCTGTATGGGAAAGCACAGTGCCCGAAATTACTCTGGTCGATCATGAAGAAGTCAGTGTACAAAGTAAAATGGCTGATATTCTTCAATTGTTAACACGCGGTAAAGGACGTCTCGAATTTAAAGCGACTTTTATTCGCTCTGGCAGTCGGCAAGAGCTTGTAGCATCTTTTCTGGCTATTCTAGAACTTTTGCGCTTGAAGCGAATTTACATTGAGCAACAAGGCCTGTTTGGGCCGATTTATCTCACGGCAAGGGAGTAGAGGGAGAGTCGTGTTTTACGAGAACTTAAAAGGGCCGATTGAAGCGTTATTGTTTGCTAGCGGCGAACCGCTTTCGGCAAGTAAGTTAGCGCAGATATTGTCGATTGACGAGCTCAATGTACGCGAACTCATTGATCGGCTGCAATTTGATCTTGCTGCTAGTCATAGAGGATTGGCGATTGTTGAGGTCGCTGGCGGATTTCAGTTTTGTACTAAGCCAGAATTTGCCGCCTATATTGAACAATTAGGGCAGGTTCAAGACGCAAAGCTGTCCGCTGCCGCGCTCGAAACACTAGCTATTATTGCGTTTCGTCAACCTGTTACGAGACAGGAAGTTGAGCAGGTACGCGGGGTAAAAGCGGAGCGGATTATTTCTCAGCTAGTTGAGCGAGGTCTAATCAGAGAACTTGGCCGTAAAGACGCGATTGGTCGGCCCATTTTATATGGTACAACAGAGGGCTTTTTGCAGTCTTTTGGATTGCGTAGTTTGAAGGAGTTACCAGATCTTACGGAATTTATTAGCGAAAATACTTGATATAAAAGAAGGCTGTCTCTGCTTAAGAGGCAGTCTTTTTTATTGCGATTTTCAGTTTAAATGGCTAGTCTAGTATAAAACTTTTTTTTTCGGGTATGGTAAACAAAAAGGGGGAGAAAGAATGACGCTTTTTCTAGCCCTTATGCTAATAATTCTGCTCTGCTTTGTTGTATGGAATCTGAAACTTTATGTGTCGATTACTTATCGCGATCAAGGTCAGACGCAAAGCTTAACAATTACTGTGGCTACTTGGAAAAATATATTCCATTATGCGTTCACCGTTCCGCTTAAGGTGGTTCTAAAAGAAGGCCGAGTTTGGGTTGTTGCGAATGAACCGAAAGAAAAGCACCGGTTTGCCGCTTGGATCAGACGTTATTTGCTGCATCCGCGTGAATTGCTTCGATTCGTGCATCTACTAGAAAATATAGTAGATGATTATAAAAATTTAGTTTTGCTTTTATTGCGACGCGGCAAGTGCGAAAAATTGTTTTGGAAGACTCATGTGGGACGAAAAGATGCGGCCGAGACTGGTTTAGTAAGCGGACTATTGTGGACAATGAAATATTCTTTTATTGCCTATCTATTACGCTATATGCCTTTTAGACATAAGCCCTTGGTGCAGGTAGAACCTCACTTTCAGGAAGAGCGTTTTTCGATGGAACTGGAATGTATATTTTCCCTGCCATTAGGCAATCTTATGAACGTTCTGCTTACTCGTTTTACAAAACGTTCTAAGGAGGTAGGATAAATGGGCGATAATCCAATTGAAGGGCTTTTGAAAACAGCGATGGAAAGTATTAAAGAAATGGTCGATGTAAATACTATTGTGGGCGATGCTGTTGAAACACCAGATGGAACGGTTATTATTCCTATATCGCGTGTCGCTTTTGGTTTTGCTGCAGGTGGCGGCAACGGTTTGCCTGCCGGTGAAACCGAAAGAATAGGGGAAAATTTATCGTTCGGCGGTGGCAGCGGCGCTGGCGTCAGTGTGAAACCTGTAGGATTTCTCGTGTGTTCTCCTGTAAGCGGTATTCGCTTTCTACAGGTAGACGGTCATTTAATTTATGACAGAGTGGTCGATCTTGTGCCGCAGGTTTTTGATAAAATTCAAGAACTTTTACAGGCAAAAGGGTGTCGAACCCATAAAATATCGCCGCAATCTCAACCAAACGATCAGGAAACAGAAGATGAGTAAAAAAACTGTCGCGCCAAAAAATTGGCAGCGACAGTTTTTTTACTGTGACAACTTATCAAGTTCATCTTTAATAGTGGCAGCGGCATAGCCTTCTTGTTCAGCAAACTCTCGATAGAGCGCGGCTACTTTTTCGTTATTAATGGTTTCGGCAAAGCTTTGATAGTCTCTTACTAGCTCTTGTTTTTGTGTCAGCGTAGTGCGAAGCGCCGTACGAACGTCAATTGTTTCCATTGTTTCACCTCCTCGTTTATTCTTTCCGATAGATTCCCTGATCATGTATGGTAAGAAGTATTTTGACGTTTGCAAGAAAAGTGGCTATAATAAATAGGTATTTTACTCTCAATTGTCTCTAGAAAGGATTTTTACTCATGCGACTGATCGCACTGCTATGTACTGTGTTTTGTTTGGTTGTAGCAATGCCCACACCTCTTTATGCAGCTGCTGAGCCTGTAATTACAGCGAAGTCGGCTATTGTGATTGAAGCGTCTACCGGAAAAGTTTTATATGAAAAAAATGCTGATGAACGGCGCTATCCTGCCAGTACAACAAAAGTCATGACACTGATTACGGCGTTAGAAGCAGGCAAGATGGATGACATTGTTACGACGAGCGCCAATGCCGCTCAAACGGAAGGTTCTTCTTTATCGCTTACGGTAGGCGAGCAGCTTTCTATGTTGAATATGCTTTATGGTATGATGATGATTTCTGGCAATGATGCGACCGTCGCCGTAGCGGAACATATTTCCGGGTCTGTAGGAGCCTTTGCTCATCTGATGACGGAAAAGGCGCAGAAAATCGGCGCAACCCATACTCATTTTACCAATACCAGCGGTCTGCCTGATCCCAATCATTATACAACGGTAGCTGATATGGCGAAAATTACAGCTTATGGTTATCGCCTTCCTTTGTTTGAAGACATTGTATCAACTAAGGTCAAACAGCTGCCTTGGCAAGGAAAACCTTATAATCGTGAACTTTTCAATGAAAATCGCATGTTGTGGTTGTATGATGGCGCTAATGGCGTTAAGACAGGCTATACGGATGCAGCCGGTCGTTGTCTCATATCCGGTGCGAAACGAGATGGCGTACAGCTTATTGTCGTTGTTTTTGACAGCGAACGCATGTGGGATGATTCTATTGCCTTGCTAAATTATGCTTTTTTAAAAGTCCAGGCTGAGCCTTTGCTGAAACAAGGCGATATTGTAAAGACCGTTAAAGTCGAAGCAGGTAAAGAAGAGAATGCTGTAGCGCTTTATGCTAGCAAGGATTTGTTTATGGCCGTATCACAGGGAGATCAAAAAGAATTTAAGACGCAGATTGATGCCCCTGATACGATTACAGCCCCTGTCGTTAAAGATCAAAAGATCGGTGAAGTCAGGCTGCTATATAAGGGGAAAGTGATTGATTCGGCTGATCTTTTAGCCCAAGATACTGTTGAAAAAAAATCGCTCTTTAAGACGATGTGGAGTTCTGTTTGGGGCGTATTCATGTTTTTAATTCGCAACTTTGCCTAACCTGTTTTGGTTAGGCTTTTTTGTTCTAGCTTTTCCCTTTCCCCGCATAAAATCATAGGGGGGAGGGCTGTCATGATTAATATAATTTGGTTTTTTTTAATTATTATAGGAATTCTTTACGCCGCGGCAACGGGACGTATCGAGACAATTACTAACAGTGCAATCAGCGGAGCCGAATCTGCGGTTGTACTTGCTTTTAAATTGATTGGCGTCATGTCATTATGGCTGGGAATTATGAAAATTGCGGAACGAGCTGGTGTAGTTAAAGCCCTTTCGCGCTTTATGCATCCCTTGATTTGCTGGTTATTGCCAGGCGTGCCTAAGTCGCATCCGGCTATTGGCGCTGTGGTGATGATGTTGAGCGCTAATATGTTGGGGCTTGGCAATGCCGTGACGCCGCTTGGGATTAAAGCCATGGAAGAATTGCAACGGTTAAACCCGCAAAAAGATCGAGCTTCTGCCGATATGTGCACTCTTGTAGCGCTTTGTACGACTGGTTTCACTTTAGTGCCAGCTACGATTATTGCGTTGCGTTTTGCAGCAGGGTCGCTGTATCCGGCTAATATTACAGGAGTTACACTGATCGTAAGTCTTGCGGCTACGGTTAGCGTGTTGATTCTTGATCGCATTATGCGACTATTGACACAGCGGCGGAGGCATTTTCATGAATGATTTTCTTACGATTTTTGCCGCTTGGCTGATCCCGTTGTTGCTATTGTTTATTCCGTTAATCGGCTTGATTCGCGGTGTGAAAGTGTATGAAGCCTTCGTAGAAGGCGCGTCGGAAGGCTTTTCTACGGTTCTTAGGATTATGCCTTACTTAGTAGCCATGATGGTGGCTATTGCTATTTTTCGCGATTCCGGTGCGCTGGCAGCTTTGGCTGCTTGCGTAGCCCCTTGGTGTAGTTTGTGGGGAATACCTGAAGAAATTCTCCCCTTAGCTCTGCTAAGGCCGCTTTCTGGCAGTGGTGCTTTAGGTATGACTGCTGAGCTGATTCATAGGCTTGGACCCGACTCTTTTGTTGGCTGTTTAGCCTCTGTGATCATTGGCAGTACTGATACAACTTTTTATGTTTTAACCGTTTATTTTGGCGCTGTTGGTGTGAAAAATCCGCGTTACTCCTTGTTCGTCGGTTTATGTGGTGACGTAATCGGCCTAGTGGCCTCGCTCTACGTTTGTCAAAAATTTTTTTTGTGAAATCGTTTGGAAAACCGCTGTCAGGCGGTTTTTTTGTTTTGGCTCTTTTGTTGTGTCAGACTTACTCACCGTGAATAGACTGTAGTGTGTTTAAAGTGATGATAGGAGGGGACTTAATGATTCATGTCATCATTGTCGGCGGCGGCTGGTCTGGCTGTGCCGCCGCGCTTGCGGCGGCCAAGGCGGGCGCGACTGTCTCTTTATACGAAAAAAGCGATATGTTGCTAGGAACAGGGCTTGTGGGTGGGATTTTTCGCAATAATGGACGATTTACGGCAGCGGAAGAAGCGATTGCTATGGGCGGCGGTGATTTGTTTTTGGCTATGGATGCGAATGCTAGACATAAAAATATTGCATTTCCCGGCCATAATCATGCTTCGCTCTATGATGTAGCGTTGATGGAGCCAAAAATCAAAGCACTTCTTACCGACTACGGCGTAGGGCTTTATTTGCAAACACGGATTGTCGATGTCACGAAATATGGGAAAAAGATCACGTCTCTCTTTACTCAGACGGGAGAGGAACTGAAGGGTGATGTGTTTGTTGATGCCACTGGCTCCGCCGGGCCGATGGGAAACTGTATGAAATATGGCAATGGCTGCGCTATGTGTATTCTTCGCTGTCCGGCTTTTGGACCGCGGGTCAGTATTACTGGTTTGTGCGGAATCAAGGAGATGGCTTCGGTGAAAGAAGATGGAACAGTTGGCGCTATGAGTGGTTCTTGTAAGCTCAATAAAGAATCGCTTAGCAAAGAATTGCAGGGCCAATTGAATGAGACAGGCGTTGCTTTAATTCCTTTACCGCTCAAGTTTAATAAGAAAAATGTTCTGGGGAAAAAAGCCTGCTCTCAGTATGCTCTGCCGGAATTTGGCGACAACCTTATCTTACTTGATACCGGCCATGCAAAACTGATGACGTCTTATTTTCCCCTAGAAGAGCTTCGACAGCTTCCAGGGTTAGAAAAAGCCCGCTTTGAAGACCCCTATGCCGGCGGCAAAGGCAACTCTATGCGCTATTTGGGAATTGCGCCGAATGATCTTACCCTCCAGGTAGAGGGAATGGAAAATCTGTTTTGTTGCGGCGAAAAATGCGGCGCTCTCGTCGGTCATACGGAAGCAATTATTACAGGGCTTCTTGCTGGTCATAATGCGGTGCGGTACGCCCTTGATATGAATTACCTATTACTTAGCCGTGACACAGCCAGCGGTGATTTTATCGCTTTTATTCACGAACAAGCGACAAGCCCAGATGCTCTGGGTAAACGTTATACTTTTTCCGGCTCCGTCTATTTTGATCGAATGAAAGCAAGCGGGCTTTATTCGGCGGACTCGACAGTGATTCAAGCGCGAGCGGTGCAAACTGGAATGGCTGGCGTATATAGTCAATGCTTAGTATAGGAGGGACAAATATGCGAAAACGCCTTCAATGTATTGACGTAAATACAAAATATTGTCCCTGTCTGTTAGCAGAGACAAATCAGTGTATCCTATGCAGTCAATTGCAAGGCAAGGATTTTTGCAGCTGTGACTGGCCGGGAATTTGCATTTTTAATTTAAAAGAATGGCAAAAACCGCTCACGGCAATGCCGGACTTTTGGCGTCGCGAAGAGGAAGTCACCATGACGGCCAGTGAAGCAATTGGCATAAATACGTATAAACTTTCTTTTGCGCTATCGGCAGATTTCGCCGCAGAGTTAAGTCGGTTGGGAGCATTTTTATTTTTTCGTCTGGCCAAGGATCCGCTTTACTTTCAGTTTCCCGTAGCAGTCTATAAAATCATGGGATCACAAATTGAAGTGATTGTGGAAATCATCGGACCGAAGACACGGCGGCTTTGGGAAAATCGCAATGATTCCATTTTAGTGCGAGGACCTTATTTTAACGGACTTTTAGGTCAACCATGGATTGATAAGATCTCTTGTGGTACAATACTACTAATAGTTGGAGGAATTGGTCAGGCACCGGCTTTAGCGATTGCTCAAAAATTGAGAAATGGGCAAAATGAGGTGAAGGCTTTTTTAGCTCCCGGCCAAGTAGGTACTTTGTTTTGTGTAGAAGATCTAGCAGCTTTAGGGGTGACAGTGTATCCCCTGGATTCGCTCAGACAAACAGGATTTGCCAAAATCAGGGAATGGTTTATTACAGAGAAAGAACTGCCTGATGTGATTGTCAGTGCCGGTCCTGATGTACAACATCAGGCGATTATCAAAATACTTGACGAAACGCATGTGAACCTTCCGCTTGTCGTTACAAACAACGCAGTAATGTGTTGCGGCGAAGGTGTATGCGGTAGTTGTCAAAAAAAGACAAAAACAGATGAAACAGTAAGGCTTTGCAAAGTCCAAACGGATTTTGACGTTTTAGCCGAGGTATTAAAAGAAGAATAGGAGTATTTATGGCAGAGAGATTGCAGAAAGTAATTAGTCAATCAGGGATTGCTTCTCGTCGAGAAGCGGAAAAATTGATTGTTGAAGGAAAAGTAGCAGTAAACCACAAGATTGTGACAGAGTTAGGAACAAAAGTCGAAGAAAAAGACCTGATCAAAGTGGATGGAAAGGTGATTCAACGGCAAAAGCTAGTCTACGCTTTACTGAATAAGCCTAAAGGCGTTGTTACCACGTTAAAAGACCCCGAAGGTCGTCAGGCCGTGGCGGATTTTGTGAAAGATCTCGGACAGAGAGTACATCCTGTAGGCCGGCTTGATTATAATACCGAAGGATTATTATTGCTTACGAATGATGGTGAGTTGACGCAAGCGCTGACTCATCCGAAGCATCATGTACCGAAAGTCTATGAAGCAAAAGTGCTGGGACTGCCTGAAGATGATAAGCTCGATAAATTGCGCCGCGGCATCAAACTTGATGATGGTATGACGCAACCTGCGAAAGTAGTTCTTTTGGAACGGGATTTAGAAAAAAATCAGACTGCACTTGAAGTCACTTTATTTGAGGGACGCAACAGACAAGTTCGCCGGATGTTTGAGGCCATTGGCCATCCTGTCAGAAATTTAAAACGCACAAAAATGGCTTTTTTAACACTGGCTGGATTGAAACGAGGCAGCTATCGGCTGCTTACTGTGGCAGAAGTAAGACAACTTAAGAAATTAGTAGAAGAAAAAAGTTAAGCAGGGCGGGCTGAAATAAGCCCGCTCTTTTCAGGAGGAATTGGTTTTGAAGAAAATTATCGTTATTGGCGGCGGCGCTGCTGGACTCATGGCAGCCATAAGCGCCGCAGATCAGGGTGGAGAAGTGGTTTTAGTAGAAAAAATGGCATCTCTGGGCAGAAAGCTCGCTATTACTGGTAAGGGACGCTGCAATATAACAAATGATTGTGATATTAAAACGATGATTTCGCATATTCCCGGCAATGGTTCTTTTCTGTATGGCGCTTTTCATACTTTCTTTCAGGAAGATATTATTGCTTGGCTCAATGCGCAGGGGGTGGCCACAAAGGTCGAACGAGGCGGACGCGTTTTTCCTGTTTCCGATGAGGCCAAAGATGTAGTGGCGGCTTTCTCTTTAGGGCTATTAGAACGCAAAGTGAAAGTATTTTATAATCAAAGTGCTAAGGCGATTTTGACAGAAAATGGCGTTGTTACTGCCGTAGAAACAGACAAGGGACTTCTTAAGGCCGATGCTGTGATTTTAGCGACGGGCGGCGCTTCTTATCCGGGGACAGGTTCTAGCGGCGACGGGTATGCCATGGCCAAAAAGCTAGGCCATACGCTTGTGCCGCTTAGGCCATCGCTTGTGCCGCTCGAAGTGGAGGAAGATTGGATTGGCGACCTTCAAGGATTATCGCTGCGCAATGTAAAAGCTTCGCTGATTGTGAAAGAGCAAAAGGTGGGGGAAGAATTCGGGGAAATGTTGTTTGCTCACTATGGCTTGACGGGACCGATTATCTTGTCCTTGAGTCGCTTGCTTACGGCTTGGCTTGATGAAAGGCAGCAAGTTACTGAGGAAGTGGCAATTGAAATTAATTTAAAACCGGCCTTGTCGGAAGAAGTACTAGACAAACGACTTCAGCGGGATTTTGAGAAATTTTCTCGTCGTCAGTTGAAAAATAGTTTATCAGAATTGCTGCCTGCGAAGATGATTCCTGTCGTGATTGATTTAGCCCATTTAGATCCGGAAAAATTTGTTCATCAAGTGACGAAAGCAGAACGGCAGAGACTGCAGCACCAACTGCAGCACTTAAGTTTTTTTATTCGTGGGACAAGGCCGTTGCGTGAAGCGATTGTTACGGCAGGCGGCGTTGCCACTAAGGAAATTAATCCTAAGACCATGGAATCTAAAATCGTACAAGGACTCTTTCTGGCAGGCGAAGTGATTGATATCGATGGCTATACTGGCGGCTATAACCTACAGGCTGCTTTTTCAACCGGTTTTGTAGCTGGGAGAAGTGCGGCTCAAATAGAATAAACGACGATTAAAATAAGGGGAAAGGGCTATACTAGGTTCCAAAAGGAGAAATGTCTTATTTCGGCTAAGCGGATCAAACGTTTTGAACGGTTTTTATGCAGTGTTGCTTTACTATGCTTAATTGTACTGACCCTTGTACAGGGGCTTATGCTGCAAGATGGTATTCGTGTTAAACTATCGCTATTAGATCAGTTAGAGGGAACATCGCTTGTAACTACCGACAAAAGTACTTTTCCCGCAAAATAGAGGATTTTTCCGCTATATAAGGAATTCTTTTATAATTAGCCCTTAATTTCCGGCGGCTTTTATATGTCGCAACTTTGTAATGCGGCTTAGACTTATTGGAGGAAGGCAGAGGAGGAAAAAATGGAAGAATATCATGTGCAAAAGGTCAAGCGCCTGAGAGGAACCATTGAAGTTCCTGGAGACAAATCGGTTTCGCATCGGGCCATTATGTTGGCAAGTTTATCGGATACACCAGTTGTCGTAAAAAACTTTTTGTTTTCCAAAGATTGCTTATCGACAATTGATTGTTTCCGTTCGTTAGGTATTGTCATCTCCTATTCGGAAGCTTCAGGCTGTGTATGGGTTTCCGGCAAAGGGATTCATGGTCTGAAAGAGCCGGAAAATATTCTTGATGCAGGTAATTCTGGCACGACAATGCGACTGATGAGCGGGATCTTGTCAGGACAGGACTTCTTTAGTGTAATCACTGGCGATGATTCACTGCGTCAACGTCCCATGGCTCGCATCATTGATCCTTTAAAGCAAATGGGTGCGCAACTTTATAGCCGTAATAAAAACCGCAAGGCTCCGATTGCAGTTTTACCAGCAGGTAAATTACAAGGGCAAAACTTTATGAATCATATTGCGAGCGCTCAGATTAAATCAGCGCAGCTTTTGGCGGGTCTTTTTGCTGAAGGTCCTACTAGTGTGACTGAGCCGTATATTTCGCGAAATCATACGGAACTTATGTTTGAAAACTTCGGGGTTGATGTCAATGTGACTGATACTACTGTTACGATTACGCCGCCGGAAAAGCTTACGGCGCCAGCTGAGGTGATTGTTCCTGGCGATATTAGCTCCGCCGCCTATTGGCTCGTTGCGGCGACTGTCGCCCCAGACAGTGAAGTGACATTGAAAAATGTGGGAATTAATCCGACCCGTACAGGGATTATTGATGCTCTTACGATGATGGGAGCTAATATAGAAATTCAAAATCGGCGTTATTTTGGGCGGGAAGAAGTCGGCGATCTTGTCGTGCGTTCGGCAGCGCTTCACGGTGTTACCATTTCCCATGAAATGATTCCGCGTCTTATTGATGAAATCCCAGTTTTAGCTGTGGCAGCACTCTTTGCCAAAGGTATGACCCGAATTGAAGGCGCTAGTGAATTAAAGGTCAAAGAGACCGACCGATTGTCAGGCATCGCTGGTGAACTGACGAAGCTTGGCGCTAAATTTGTTGTGACGGAAGATGGCCTAATTATTAACGGGCCTCAGACTTTGAGTCACTCCATCTGCCATTCTCGCTTTGATCACCGTTTGGCAATGGCTACGGCCATTGCGGGACTGCTCGGGCAAGGCGCAGAAATCGCTGAAGCGGAATGCGTAGAAATTTCCTATCCTACTTTCTTTAAGCATTTAGAACAGATTTCTTCTTGATGGCAAATGGGGTTTTTGAATAAAGGAGCTTATACAATCATGAAACGACTTACTGTAGCGATTGACGGACCAGCCGGTGCAGGCAAAAGTACAGTTGCCAAAGTATTGGCTAGTCGCCTAAATTATACATATGTTGATACAGGCGCCATGTACCGAGCAATTGCCTGGCAGGCGTTGGAGCAGGGTATTGATAAAAATGATATAGCTGTCGCGGCGAAACTGACAGAGTTAGCTGAGCAAACGACGGTAACTTTGCGTCCATCTGGTGACGGACTTGAAATATTCGTGGGTGAAATAGATATTACAGCGGCCATCCGAACGCCGCAGGTAACTTCTTTTGTAGCGGAAGTGGCGAAAGTCGCTGGTGTTAGAGCGGCGCTGCTCAGCCAGCAGCGGCGAATGGCCGCAAGCGGCGGCGTCGTTATGGATGGCCGCGATATCGGTACGAAAGTCTTTCCCGAAGCCGAGGTGAAAGTGTTTTTAACAGCTTCGGTAGAAACACGGGCTAAACGCCGTCATGCTGAACTTGCGGCGAAAGGTTATGAAGTGGAACTAGCACAATTAGCGGCCGAAATTGCGGCGCGAGATAAGTTAGACAGCGAGCGAGCTTGTGCGCCCTTAGTTCAAGCGGAAGATGCTGTTTATCTAGATACATCGGAACTAACAATTGATCAAGCCGTTCAATTTATTTTCCAGTTGTGTGAAGCGAAGGGACAGGTCTGATTATGCTTTATGGATTGCTTCGTCTCTTATTTAATCCGCTGTTTAAAGGGCTGTTTCGGTTAAAAGTAACTGGTAGAAAGCATCTGCCCCAGCAAGGCGGCTATATATTGGCTGCCAATCATATGAGTAACTGGGATCCGCCGGTGCTTGGTACGGCTATGCCTGTAAGACTTCACTTTATGGCTAAACTAGAACTCTTTCAAATTCCGTTATTTGGCGCGGCGATTCGGTCACTAGGCGCTTTTCCGGTAAAACGGGGCGTAGCAGATCGCACAGCTCTTCGCACGGCCATTGATTTACTCAAGGAAGGAAAGATTGTGGGCATTTTTCCGGAAGGAACACGTAGCAAAACTGGCGAGTTGCAAAAACCGGCCGCAGGATTAGAAATGATTGCCGCCAAAGCGGAGGTTCCCGTAGTTCCTGCTGCGATTTATGGTACAAATCGCCTGTTTAAAAACTTGTTTCGCCTGCCGCAATTAGAAGTTCATTTTGGCGCTCCTATTTATCCTCCGAAAAAAGGCGATCGCAAAGAGGATGTGCCGTTAAGTGAACAAGTTATGGCTTCCATACAAAAAATGCTTGATGAACGCGCCGGAAAGGCGTCGTGAAGAAACAACGCGTTAGTATATGCTGGCGCGTTGTTTTTTTTATTTGTTTGGCCTAGTCGCTTATTGAAAGTCTAGCTTGAAAAGTCTGTAAATTTGCGTTATTATGAATATGGGTAATAAAATTAAAATACTTAACAAAGGAGGATTAAGAGACGGTTTAAAATCACTAAACAGCGAGGTGTAGATAATGAATTCCATCATGTTGTTGATTGTTGCAGTTTGTGCCTTTCTGCTAGCTTATCGGTATTATTCCGCTTTTATTTCCGCGAAAGTTCTGATGCTCAATGATCAGAATGTAACACCGGCGTATCGCTGCAATGACGGGAAAGAATTTATTCCAACAAATAAATGGGTTCTTTTTGGACAGCATTTTGCTGCCATTGCTGGTGCAGGGCCGCTCATTGGACCTGTGCTTGCGGCACAATATGGCTGGGGTCCTGGCTTTATGTGGATTCTCTTAGGTTCCATTTTTGCTGGCGGTGTACATGATTTCATTACCTTATTTGCTTCTACACGTCACAATGGACAGTCACTAGCTGTTATTGCTCACAGAGAAACTGGTCCGATTACTGGTGCGGCCACGACGGCTGCGGTATTCTTTATTTTGATTGTTGCCATGGCTGGTCTGGCAATCGTTGTTGTCAATGCCCTGTTCAAAAATCCTTGGGGCGTCTATACGATTTTTATGACCATTCCGATTTCTTTTATTATTGGACTTTTTATATTTAAATTGACTCCTGGAGCCTTAAAATATGCTTCTTTTGCTGGTTTCGTTATGGTAATGGCCGCAGTTATTACTGGTAACTGGGTTGCCACTAGCTCTATTGCTGACTATTTCACCTTTACGAAAGATCAGCTTTCGGTGATTCTTCCGACTTATGGTTTTCTTGCCGCTGTGTTGCCTGTGTGGATGTTACTCGCACCGCGTGGTTATTTGAGTTCTTATTTGAAAATTGGTACAGTTGTTGCTTTGGCTGTAGGGATTGTCATCGTACAACCTACTGTGCAGATGGGAATGACGACACGCTTTATTGAAGGCGGCGGTCCGATTATTCCTGGTCCTTGGTGGCCCTATGTATTTATTACAATTGCCTGTGGCGCTATTTCGGGGTTCCATTCCATGATTAGTACTGGGACTACCTCGAAAATGCTCGAACAGGAATCTCAGGCACGGCCGATTGCTTATGGCGGGATGCTTACCGAAGGGTTTGTTGCCGTAATGGCGCTCATTTCGGCAGTTGTTTTAGCTCCTGGCGATTATTTCGCCATTAATACGCCAGCCGCTGTGTTCGCTAAGCTGAATATTCCGATGGTAGAACTGGATAAATTATCACAGCTTGTCGGTATGGATGTAGCCCATCGTCCTGGTGGCGCTGTATCGCTGGCTGTTGGCATGGCTCATGTTTTCTCCAGCATCGGCGGTATGCAGCATCTAATGAATTATTGGTATCAGTTTGCCATTATGTTTGAAGCTTTGTTTATCTTGACTACGATTGATGCTGGTACACGGGTAAGTCGTTATATTCTGCAGGATGTGCTGGGCGATCATGGTCTGCCGAAGTTTAAAGACAATAACTGGTGGCCAGGTATTGTGCTTACGAGTGCTTTTGTTAGCTTTTGCTGGGGCTATCTTCTCTACAGTGGTGAAGTTGCTACAATTTGGCCACTCTTTGGTGTAGCCAATCAGCTGTTGTCTGTTGTTGCTTTAGCAATTGGCACGACGATCATCTTGAAAATTGCCACGAAGAAATCCTATGCGCTAGTTACGGGAGCGCCGCTCGCTTTTCTGGCAGTTACGGTTATTTGGGCTGGTATCCTCAATGTAAAGATGTTCTTTGCAAAAGGTGATACGTCAGGAATCGTTAACGGAACAGTCAGTGTGATTTTGCTCGTGCTTGTTGCTATTACCTTAGTAGATTCCATCCGCAAATGGATGGAATTGCTTAAGACGGATAAACCAGTTGGTATGAACACGGAAATTCATCCTGTCTGTGAATATGGTACGACGAAACCCAATGTTCCAAGCTGAGAAATTAGCAAAATAAAAGGGAGCCGGTAGGCTCTCTTTTTGTTTTATTCAGGAGAAAAGATTGAAAGATTTTATCAAATAGATTTATAATAAGAACATATAACTTTTAGGGAGGAATTATGAAAATCAAATTAGCGGAACACTGTGGTTTCTGCTACGGCGTAAAACGTGCTGTGGAAGTAGCAGAGACAGCAGCGCGGGAAAAGGGAAGCGTGTTTACATTAGGTCCGATTATTCATAATCCCCAAATGGTGGACAAGCTAAAAAAGCAAGGTGCGTTAGTTGCCGACACTTTGCAGGACGTAACAGCGAAAACCGTCGTGATTCGTTCTCACGGCGTAGGCCCGGCTGTTTATGATAAAGCAGCTCAGTTAGGGCTTGAAGTCGTTGACGCAACCTGCCCGCATGTGAAAAAGGCCCAGCAAGAAGCTGCCGCTTTACAAGCGGACGGTTATGAAGTTGTAATTATTGGTGAAAAAAATCATCCAGAAGTTAAAAGTATTTGGGAGTGGACTGGGAAACAGGCGCAAATTCTTGAGACAGAAGCAGAAGCAAACGCCTATGAACCAACCCAGAAACTCGGAATTGTCAGCCAAACCACTTTCTCTGGGGAAAAGTTTGAGAAACTTCGGGCAATTTTGGCGCAAAAATGTCCTGACCTTGTAGTGCGGCGTACGATTTGTACGGCAACAGACCAACGGCAAGCAGCGGCGGTCGCTGTTGCGACGCAGGTAGAGCTTGTTTTGGTCGTTGGCGGTAAAAATAGTGCGAATACATCGCGTCTAGCTGAGCTTTGTCGTCAATGCGGGACTACAACGTATCATATTGAAACAGCCGCTGAGCTTGAAGCGCAGTGGTTCACAGGAATTCATACCATCGGTGTTACAGCAGGAGCGTCAACGCCTGATTGGATTATAGAGGAGGTTATTAACAAGGTGGAAGAGATGGAGAAAATGGAACAGATGGAGCAAATGATGCAGGAT
Source organism: Pelorhabdus sp. sgz311002 (assembly GCF_056134285.1). Taxonomy (NCBI): domain Bacteria; kingdom Bacillati; phylum Bacillota; class Negativicutes; order Selenomonadales; family Sporomusaceae; genus Pelorhabdus; species Pelorhabdus sp. sgz311002. Next base: position 110,371 of record NZ_JBWBCL010000005.1, read on the forward strand.
GAAAGCGTAAAACTTTCTGTTGGCATGATTATAGAAGGTAAAGTTGTCAGTGTATTAAAAGACGAAGTATTTGTTGATATTGGTTATAAGTCAGAAGGCATGGTGCGGCGGGCCGACTTGGCTTTTCCGGCACCAGAAAATGCTGCTGATGTAGTGAAAAATGGCGATTTGATTTCGGTAAGTGTCGTAGCGTTAGATCGAGATGATACGCCTGTCTTATTATCGAAAGTGTTAGCTGATAAAGAAGATGCCTGGAAACGGCTTGCTTTGGCTAGAGACAAAGCGGAAGCCATTGACGTGAAAATCACGGAAGTTGTGAAAGGCGGCCTTGTGGGCGCATTTTCCGGTGTTCGCGTGTTTATTCCTGCCTCACAAGTTAGCCTCCAATATGTGGAAGATCTAAATAGTTATGTTGGCGATATTGTTGCCGCTAGACCGATTGAAGTAGACGAAGAAAAAAATAAAGCCGTACTCTCCCGGCGCGTCATTTTGCAAGAAGAACGGCGCCGCAAAGAAGACGAAGTTTATAATAAACTTACCGTTGGGACTACTGTGGACGGTACGATTAGCCGAATTGCCAACTTTGGGGCTTTTGTTGATTTAGGCGGCGTTGACGGACTGATTCATATTTCCGATTTATCGTGGGAAAGAGTTGCTTCGCCTGATGAAGTCGTTGCCGTCGGTGATGCTGTTTCCGTTATGGTTATGAAAGTGGACAAAGACCATAAACGAATTTCGCTAAGTCTTAAGGAAGTGCAGGAAGATCCTTGGTTTAATAAGGTTGCTGAACTTGTACCAGGAAAAATTATTGAAGGTACTGTAACGAAATTAACAGCGTTCGGCGCCTTTGTGGCAATTGGTGATGGCTTGGAAGGCCTTGTACATTTGTCCGAAATGGCAGAGCAGCGTGTTGCCAAAGCCGAAGATGTAGTAAGTAAAGGGCAAAATGTGAAAGTAAAAGTGTTGGCTGTTGAGGAAGGCAAGAAGAAAATTGCCCTCAGTCTAAAAGCAGCGCAAGAAGATTTGGAACGTAAAGAATTCCAGGGTTATTTAGGCAATCAAGACAGTCTTCATGTGACTTTAGGCGATAAGTTTAAAGATTTACTTAAAGGGTTAAAATAAATGTCGCGGCAGTCTCGAAAATTGGATCATATTAAATACGCCTTAGCGCTAGATGACGGTCCTGCTATTACGGGCTTTCAAGATATTCAACTGATTCATAATGCTTTGCCGGAGCTTGCTTTTCATGAAGTGGATCTTTCCGTTCAATTTATGGGGATTTCCTTAGTGCATCCTGTTATTATAAATGCGATTACCGGCGGCAATGATGATGTTGCTGCTGTCAATGCGGCGCTTGCCGCGTTGGCGGCTAAGACCAAGAGCGCCATGGCGGTAGGTTCCCAGTTCGCCGCAGTCGCGAAAGGGCAAGGGTATCACTCCTATGAAGTTATTCGTCAACAGAATCCAGACGGGATCGTTTTTGCTAATTTAGGAGCGCATGCTTCTTGGCAAGAGGCGCAAGCTGCTGTTGATATGATAGGAGCGAATGCCTTACAGATTCATCTCAATGCAGCGCAGGAAATGATTATGCCGGAAGGGGATCGTTCCTTTAAAGGTTATTTAGATAATATTGCAACGATTGCTAGTCATCTTTCTGTTCCTGTTGTCGTGAAAGAAGTAGGCAATGGCATTGCGCGTGAGCAGGCTGAAGCATTATGTGAGGCTGGGATACAGGCCATTGACGTGGGCGGCGCTGGCGGTACAAACTTTGTAGCGATTGAAGCAAGTCGCAAACCACAGGAAAATCGCTTTTCCCAGGATTGGCTCTATTGGGGGATTCCTACGGCGCTCAGCGCTCTCGAAGTCAAATCTGCTTTGAAAAATTCGGTAGATCTTATGATTTCTGGCGGGGTACGAACGCCCATAGAAGCGGCAAAAGCTTTGGCGATTGGGGCAAAAGCTGTGGGGATAGCGGCGCCGTGGCTGCGCTTCTTATCGCAACAGAATGAGGCGGAAGCCATTGCTTATTTAGACGATTTCTTACTGGAATTGAAGAAATTTATGTTGCTTTGCGGTGCCGATAATCCATTGCAACTAGCAAAGCGACCGTTTGTAATTACTGGCTTTACCCGCGAGTGGCTCACAGCGCGGCAAATTGATATTACCTCTTATGCACTTCGCTAAGCATGGCTTCGGCCATGCTTTTTTGTATATTTTTTGCAGGCGGGGAAAAACTATAAAGGAAAAATTATAGAAAAAGGTGAGAGGTGGAATTCAATGGGGATGCCGCTCGGAATGGTTTTGCTTATCATTATGGCTGTATTAATTTATTTTGGTCTGGCTCAACGGCTATTAGACAGAATGCGGCTTACAGATAAGCAGGCGATGCTGTTTATTGCTGCAATGATCATCGGAAGTTTTATGGATATTACGATTTTGCGTTCGCCTGTAGAAGTTACGGTCAATATCGGCGGGGCCGTACTTCCCTTACTCTTGTCGATTTGGCTCATTGTAAAGGCTGACCAAACGGCAGAAAGAGTTCGGGCGATTGTAAGCGCCCTGCTCGTAGCTGCAGCCGTTATGCTTGGTTCTAAGTATTTGCCTGACGAGCCAGAAAGCATGTTTTTAGATCCTAAGCTGATTTACGGAATTGCTGCCGGGCTCATTGCTTATATTGCAGGCCGTTCACGGCGCAGTGCCTTTATTGGCGGTGTTCTGGGCATCGTATTAAGTGATATCTGGCATATGGTTACGCTGCTTCGCACGCAAACAGCTGGAACGACAGCCATTGGCGGCGCTGGCGCCCTTGATGTCACTGTCATCGCGGGACTTGTTGGTATTATGATTGCCGAGCTTGTTGGCGAGACAAGAGAAAAATTGCAGGGCGGCCATGTTGCTGGGCCGATTCATAATGAAGGCCTCTATGAATTTAGTAAAGAGTTAACGGAAAAGGGGAAAAAGAAAAAAAACGAACCACAGCGCTTTCCCGAAGGCGGTGGACCGAATGAATAGATGGCTTCTGACGATTATTATTCTATTACTGCAACTGCTGCCGCTGCGGGTTTACGCCGCCGAAAATTACTATCAAATCATTGATGAAGGCGGTCAAGTTGTTTACGAGACCGGATGGAAAGTCCGCAAGGGCGATCAGGTTTTGACGGCTGACAATAAACGTTATGAAATTGTTTCAATAACGGGTGATAGGGCCCAAGGAAAGTATTTGGGAACGACAGATTTGCCGCAGCAGGAAAAAACTTTTAGCAGCTGGCTGCCGCAGTGGTTCAATTTTTCTGTTGCGACAGCTGAAGATAAAGGGAAAATTGCGATTTACCATACCCATACGGACGAATCCTACGTTCCTTCTGATGGCACGGACAGCATTCGCGGCGGCGGCGGAATTTTTCAAGTCGGCGATTCGTTTGCAAAGGCGTTAGAAGCGCAGGGAATGACCGTGATTCATTCTGAGGCAAAGCATGATCCGCATGATGATATGGCCTATGAGCGGTCGCGACGGACCGCAGCTGATCTCTTAAAAGAACAGCCTGATGCGATTTTTGACGTACATCGTGATTCAACGCCACCGCAGGTCTATCAGACACAGATCAATGGTCAGGATGTGACGAAGGTGCAGCTCGTTGTGGGCCAGTATGGTCCTACAGGCAAGCAAATTGAAGACTATGCGTTGCAGCTTAAATCGGTAGCGGATACGAAGCATCCGGGACTCATTAAAGGGATCTTTTTTGCCAAAGGCGGCGATTATAATCAGGACTTGTTTCCCCGATCCATGTTATTAGAAGTAGGAGCTCATACGAATAGTAAGGAAGAAGCCGAACGCGGTATTGCCTTATTTGCCGATGTGCTTCCTGGCGTAATTGCCAAAAGCGGTGCCAATGGCGTGAGTGGCCAGGCTGGTGTCGGTACCACCACGACAGGGCCATCGGGGGCCGTTAAATCGATGGGCATTATGGCTGTAGTGATTGTGATTGGCGCCGCACTATTTCTCCTGCTCAGTACAGGCAGTATGAAAGAAGCCAAGGCAAAACTGAAGCAATTTACTACAACGGAATTTGTGAATTTATTTGCGGCAAAACAAGAAAAAGGGGAAAACAAAGCGGAAGATGGAAAGAAAAAGGATGAATAAATAGCAAGTTCATGATATGATTAATTAGGTGTTCATTCTGGTGTACAAAAGAGTGATGTTTTTCATCACTCTTTTCCTTTGTATTTCTAGCCAAGCAGGAAAAGGCTAGATAATAAGGAATTATGATTTTGAGGTGAGTAGTTTGGCATATAAAGCCTTAATTGCAAGTGTTCAGCCTGAGAGCATTGCCGAGGAAATAGGCCTTGTTTCTGGTGATGCACTCATCAGTGTAAATGGCGAAAGTGTTGAGGATTTGATTGATCTTAGCTTTGCCTTAGCGGATGAATTTGTGGAACTTGTTATTGAAAAAGCATCGGGAGAAATTGTTGAAATAGAAATAGAAAAAGATTTCGATGAAGATTTAGGAATTGAGTTCGAAAGCGCTGTTTTTGACGGTGTGAGACGGTGCGGCAATCATTGTATTTTTTGCTTTGTTGATCAGATGCCGACAGGTATGCGACAAAGTTTATATGTAAAAGATGACGATTATCGACTCTCTTTCCTCTATGGAAATTTTGTCACCTTATCGAATATCGGACCTAAAGATATGGAACGGATTAAGAAGCTGCACTTATCGCCGCTCTTTATATCAGTTCATACGACAGATGGTGAACTACGCTCGCGTATGCTCAATAACAAACGAGCAGGACAGATTATGCAGCAGCTCAAGGCCTTGATTGATATTGGCGTCGATTTTCATGCCCAAGTTGTATTATGTCCTGGCTTTAATGACGGCCCTGCCTTAAAAAAGACTTTTGAGAATTTGTATGCGCTGTCGTCTTCCGTACTCTCTATGGCGATTGTTCCGGTTGGCTTAACCCGCTACCGGGAAAAGTGCTTTGAACTCAGAGGCTTTACGGCCGAGGAAGCAGGAACCATTATTGATGAAGTTTCTTCGTGGCAGGAACAATGCCGGAAGGAACAAGATCGCACTTTTGTTCATCTTGGCGATGAGTTTTACATGGCGGCAGGCCGTCCTTTACCGAAAACAGAGGATTATGATGGATTTCCTCAGCTTGAAAATGGCATTGGTCTTGTCCGCAGCTTTATTGATGAATGGCAGGAAACGGAGAAAGTGACACAAGGTTATGAAAAGCCCTTTCATTTGACTGTCGTTTGTGGCGCTTCCGCCGCTAAAATCATTGCTCCTTTGACCGAAGAACTTGCTATTACAAATTTAAAGGTTCGCGTAGTGCCGATTGAAAATACTTTTTTCGGCAAAGCTATTACTGTGACAGGACTTTTAACTGCCACAGATATTATCAATCAATTGCAGTCGCTTGGCGGTGAAATGGATGGACTTATTTTACCTGGCGTGGCTTTACGCAAGGGCGAGCATATCTTTTTAGATGGCAAAACGCCAGATCACGTGAGCGAAGCTCTCAACACCCCCGTGCGTTTGGCTTGGTTTGCCAAAGATTTACTGGAACTATTGAAAAACTGGAACTAATGGATTTATCGATTCAAGAGGCTGATTAATAATCAAATCCAGAGGTTGAATTAAAGGTTGAATTTTGGAAGGTGAGAATGATGAGTAAACCAATTGTAGCGATTGTAGGAAGACCGAATGTCGGTAAATCGACGCTCTTTAATCGTATTGCGAAAAAAAGAGTGGCGATTGTAGAAGATTTTCCCGGTGTAACACGCGATCGCCTTTATATGGATGCGGAATGGCTTGACCGCACCTTTACCATGATTGATACAGGCGGAATTGAAGTAATGGCTGAGGATATTATTTCGACGAATATTCGTATTCAGGCAAAACTAGCCATGGAAGAAGCCGATGTAATTTTATTTATGGTGGATGCCAAAGCCGGTATGACTCAATCTGATGAAGAAGTAGCTTCCATGTTGCGCCGGGCGAAAAAACCGGTGATTTTAGCTGTCAATAAAGTAGATAGTCAAAAAGACAGTATGGAACTATATGAATTTTATAATCTGGGACTTGGCGAGCCGATTCCTATTTCGGCGGCGAATGCGCTTAATACAGGCGACTTACTTGATGAAATTGTCAAAGCTTTGCCGAAAGATGATGCCGACACAGTGGAAGACGATCAAATCAAAGTAGCTTTTATTGGTCGACCCAATGTGGGAAAATCCTCGATGGTTAATGCCATTTTAGGCGAAGATCGAGTTATTGTGAGTGACATTCCTGGTACGACCCGCGATGCCATTGATACGCATTTTGTCAAAGACGGTCAGAAATATGTTCTCATTGATACAGCAGGAATGCGCCGCCGTTCTAAAGTGGAGATTGCCGTAGAACGCTATAGTGTCATGCGTTCGCTGCGAGCCGTAGACCGTTGTGACGTCGTTCTTATGGTCATTGATGCGACTGACGGTATTACGGAACAAGATAAGAAGATTGCCGGTTATGCCCATGAAGCAGGTAAAGGCGTAGCCATTGTAGTCAATAAATGGGATCTCGTGGAAAAAGACGACAAAACCACCCTTCGTTATACTGATACCATTCGCAGCGAGCTTGCTTTTATGCAGTATGCGCCAGTTCTCTTTATTTCCGCTTTGACAAAGCAGCGGATTCAGCGCGTAACCGAAATTATTAAATATGTGGCTGAGCAGCATAGCATGCGCGTGTCTACCAGCGTGTTGAATCAGGTGGTTGAGGATGCGATTCACATTAGTCCGCCGCCATCAGATAAAGGCCGGAAATTGAAAATTTACTATACGACGCAGGCCAGCGTAAAGCCGCCTACTTTTATTTTCTTTGTCAACGAGCCGGAAATCGTGCATTTCTCTTATAATCGTTACTTGGAAAATAAGCTCAGGGAAGCCTTTGGTTTTGAAGGAACGCCGCTTCACCTGATTATGCGCGGGAAAAAACAAGAAGAATAAAAGGAGTTTTACAATGGAATATGTCATGACACTGCTCGTAAGTTATTTGATCGGTTCCATTCCTAACGGTCTTTTAATCGGAAAATATTTCTGCCAAGTTGATATTCGTCAGTTTGGCAGCAAAAATATCGGTGCGACGAACGCCTTTCGTGTGCTTGGGCCTAAACCAGCGTTGTTTGTTTTGCTCACTGATGCGGCAAAAGGAATCGCCGGCGTTTATTTGGGTGCTTATTTAGTTGGTACGCCGCTTGGCAGTTTGGCTGGGGGGATTGCTGCAATTTGTGGTCATAACTGGCCTGTTTTCTTGAAATTTCAAGGCGGTCGTGGCGTAGCGACTGGCCTTGGCGTAATTGCAGTTCTTGTGCCAAAAGTTACGGCAATTGTGTTTACTGTGTGGCTGCTTATTGTTCTCGTTACTCGCTATGTATCGCTTGGCTCGATTGTGGCAGCTTTCCTTGTTCCTGTGTGCATGTGGTTTTTTCAAGTGCAAATGGAATATTTTATCTTTGGCCTACTAGCGGCTTTATTTGTTATTTATCGTCATAAGCCCAATATCGGTAGATTGCTGCGCGGCGAAGAGCTTAAAATTAAGCCAGGCAATAGCAAAAATATCGTGAAGAAGGAGTGAGCTTCATGAAAATTGCTGTAATCGGCGCTGGCAGTTGGGGCACCGCTTTAGCGAAACTATTAAGTGAAAGCAGTCAAGCCGCCACTGAAAACAGGCAGGTTTATCTGTGGGCGCGCAGCGACAATCAGGCCCAAGCAATGAAACAAGATCGGGAAAATAAGACCTATCTGCCTGGTGTTGCTTTGCCTGATTCATTAGCGATCACTACGGATTTAGCGGAAGCAGTAACGGAAGCTTCGGTGATTTTTTTCGTCAATCCTTCAAAAGTCATGCGGGAAATGGCCGAACGAGTCAAGCCTTATATAGCAAAAGGGGCGATTCTCGTGAGCGCCGCAAAAGGGCTTGAGGCCAAAACCTATTATCGTATGTCAGAAATTTTAGCACAGGTAATGCCTGATGCAGGCGCTGTTGTGGCTTTATCCGGACCGAATCATGCTGAAGAAGTGGCTCTTAGTTCACCGGCAGCGACTGTGGTGGCTTCAGCGAATCGGACGGCGGCGGAGCTTGTGCAGACACTCCTTATGACAATAGCCTTTCGGCCTTATACAAATGACGATATTATTGGCGTCGAACTAGGCGGCGCCTTAAAAAATATTATTGCTCTTTGTGCAGGTATTGCCGAAGGACTGGGCTTTGGCGATAATGCCAAAGCGGCATTGATGACCAGAGGGCTTGTTGAAATTCGTCGTCTTGGCGTGGCCATGGGCGCAACCAATGACACTTTTTCCGGTATGAGCGGCGCTGGCGATTTAATTGTTACTTGTACCAGCCGTCATAGTCGGAATCGTCGTGCCGGACTGATGCTTGCCGCTGGGCAAAGTATGACGGAGATTCAAGAGGGCAGTAAAATGGTTGTGGAAGGAATTCGAGCGACAGAAGCTGCTTATGAGTTAGCGCAACTGCACCAAATAGAAATGCCCATTACCTATGAGGCGTATCGCGTAATTTATCAAGGCAAAGATCCCAAACAGGCTGTGCTTGATCTCATGACTCGCGGTCGAACCGAAGAAAACTGGTAAAAAGAGTATGGAATATTCCATACTCTTTTTCTTTTGGTATAATTAGGAACCCTCCACATATATTTATAATGATAATGACGATTTTGCTTAGTTTGTGAGCCGAGGCCAGGGGAAGCAGGGGAGGGGACAAAATGGAAAGATTTGATTTATTTCGCGATATTGCCGAACGGACCGGCGGCGACATTTATTTAGGCGTAGTTGGTCCGGTACGCACAGGAAAATCTACTTTTATTAAGCGGTTTATGGAAACTTTAGTGCTGCCGAATATTGTGGATCCTTATGACAAAGAGCGGGCCAAAGATGAACTGCCCCAAAGCGCTGCCGGAAAAACAATCATGACAACAGAACCCAAGTTCATTCCGAATGAGGCAGTGGAAATTTCCATCAAAGAAAATGTTACAGTACGCGTTCGCCTGGTTGATTGTGTTGGTTACACTGTTGACGGAGCATTAGGCTATGAAGAGCAAGATGGGCCGCGTATGGTGCTGACTCCTTGGTTTGAAGAAGAAATTCCCTTTCAAGAAGCAGCGGAAGTAGGAACGAAAAAAGTCATTGCCGAGCATTCTACGATTGGTCTTGTGGTTACGACGGATGGATCAGTGACCGACTTACCCCGTGAGAACTATACGGCAGCGGAAGAACGGGTCATTACCGAATTAAAAGAAATCGGCAAACCTTTTCTCGTATTATTCAATACGAATAGGCCGACAGCGAAAGAAACGCGCGAACTGATTGCCAAACTAGAGAGTAAATATGATGTGCCGGTTTTGCCTGTCGACTGCGCTCAATTAAATTCTGATGATATTTATGCGATTTTGCAGGAAGTTCTCTATGAGTTTCCTGTCAAGGAAGTTAATATTTCTTTGCCCAAATGGGTAGAGGAGTTAGAAACAGATCATTGGCTGCGTCTTAAATTTGACGATGCTGTCCATGAAGTCGTCCAATATATTAAGCGTCTGCGAGATATTGACAGGGCTATTGATGATTTATCAAGCTACGAGTTTATTGCTGATGTCATTTTGCATGATATGGACCTGGGTAGTGGTGTCGCCGTGATTGAGATGACTGCAAGACCGGATTTATTTTATTCCATTTTAGAAGAATTGACTGGTTTTACTATTGGCGGTGAACATCAGTTGCTACGGCTCATGAAAGAATTATCCTACGCGAAACGGGAATATGACAAAGTGGCCATGGCGCTATCGGAAGTCAAAACGACAGGTTATGGAATCGTTACGCCCCAGCTTGACGAGATGGTTTTGGAAGAGCCGGAAATTATTCGTACAGGCAACCGCTTTGGCGTAAAACTGAGAGCGTCCGCTCCTTCACTGCATATTATTAAAACGGATGTGCAGGCGGAAATATCGCCGATTATCGGGACGGAAAAGCAAAGTGAAGAATTGATTCAATATCTTATGAGAGAATTTGAGGGCGAGCCGGAAAAAATCTGGCGCACAAATCTCTTTGGAAAATCCTTAAATGCACTTGTACGGGAAGGAATACAGAACAAGTTAACAGGTATGCCCGAAAATGCCCAGATCAAACTTAGAGAAACTTTACAAAAAATTGTAAATGACGGCAGCGGTGGCCTGATTTGTATCATTTTTTAAAGGGAAGAGCCAGTCAGAGGAGACTGGTTCTTTTTTTATAAATTGCTTTATACTGAAAATTCACTATAAATATACCTTGTGTTGATAGGTGAGAGACGTATAGTGAAAAATAAATAATTTTTCTTGTGTTATTTTGGCCTGTATTATATAATGTCTACTGTAAATAGATAATGTTCCGTTTATGAAGCACTAGAAGGAGGCAATACAGTGACGGGTCAAAAAGCCGTATTTTATCTTGTCAGGGAGGAAATCTTGCCTGAAGCAATTAAAAAAACAATCAAAGTCAAAGAACTCTTAAAACGAGGCGAAGTAAAAACCATTAATGAGGCTGTGGAAAAAATGGAATTAAGCCGCAGCGCTTATTACAAATACAAAGATTATGTATTTCCTTTTTATGAAGCGAGTCAGGAGAAAATTGTTACTTTAGCGCTGCTTTTAGAGCATAAGCAGGGTGTGCTTTCGCGTGTCTTAAACACCATTGCTGGCGATCGCGGCAGCGTTCTTACGATCAATCAGGGTATTCCTCTCCAGGGAGTAGCCAATGCGACGATTTCCATTGAAACGGCGGAGCTTGATATTGATTTAGAAGCGTTGCTTGATAAACTGAGAATGATTGAAGGCGTCAAACGATTAGAAGTATTAGGTCAAGCCTAATAACAGAGTTGGTCATGGGAGAGGGGAAGCTGCGATGAAAGAGACGATTCAGGTCGGTTTATTAGGACTCGGGACAGTCGGTACCGGAGTTGTTAAAATTATTGAAAATGATACTTGTTCCATGGCCCAAAAAGTAGGCATGCCTGTAAAGATTGCTAAAATTTTGGTGCGCAACAAGGAAAAGGCTAGAGGAGTACAGACGGATGCTGTCATTACGACAGATCCTGATGAGATTCTGCTTGATCCGAATATCGACATTGTCGTGGAAGTTCTCGGCGGTGAAGAGCCAGCTCGGACGTATATATTGAAAGCCCTTAAGGCGGGAAAACATGTCGTAACAGCAAACAAGAATGTAGTTGCGCTGTATGGCAAAGAGTTTTTTGCGGCAGCTGAAGAAAATAACGTGGACTTTATGTTTGAAGCTAGCGTTGGCGGCGGGATTCCGATTATTCGTCCGTTAAAGCAATGTCTTGCTGCGAATCATATTACGGAAGTCATGGGAATTGTCAATGGTACGACAAATTATATTCTGACAAAAATGACGGAAGAGCTGCTTGATTTTGACACTGTGCTTAAAGAAGCCCAGGACAAAGGGTATGCCGAAGCCGATCCGACTGCCGATATTGGCGGCTTGGACGCGGCGCGTAAGATTGCTATTTTGGCATCTATTGCTTTTAATACAAGAGTTCCATTAGATGATGTATCAGTAGAAGGAATTGAAAACATTTCTGCCGAGGATGTAGCCTATGCGAAAGAACTTGGCTATATCATTAAGTTGATTGCTACCGCGAAGGAAACAGAGGAAGGCCTCAACGTACGAGTTCATCCGACTTTTATTCCGAAAAGCCATCCTTTAGCTGCAGTCAGCGATGTGTTCAATGCGATCTATGTAAAAGGCGATGCCATTGGCGAAGCGATGTTTTATGGTCGCGGTGCCGGAGAAATGCCTACGGCGAGCGCTGTCGTAGCGGATGTTATGGATGTGGCTCGCGATTTGTATCATCATGTCAGCAGTCGTATATTGTGTACATGTTTTGAAACACGTGATCTTTGCCCCGTAGAAAAGACCTACTCTCCCTACTATATCCGCATTCTTGTGGAAGATAAGCCCGGCGTTTTAGCGGCTATTGCTGGCGCTTTTGGTGCGCAGCAAGTCAGTCTTCACTCTGTTATTCAAAAACGTAAAGTAAATAATTACTCAGAAATTGTTCTGATTACTTACCGAGTTACCGATGGCAATGTACGTATGGCATTACGGACTTTATCAGGAATGCCTGTAGTGACAAACATCAAGAGTGTAATTCGTGTAGAAACAGAAGAAATCGACGGAATTTAAGCGGGGGATATCATGGCATCTGTAAGAGTACGTGTTCCCGGAACAACGGCCAATTGCGGACCAGGCTTTGATTCACTGGGGATGGCTTGTTCCATTTATAATTATGTATCCATCGAAGAGCGAAATGATGCTTCGATTGAAATTGAAGTAGAAGGCGAAGGCAAGGAATCAATTCCTGGCCCAGATCATAATATTGTAGTAAAAGCAATTCAAAAGGTTTGGGAGAAGGTTGATTACCCTAGCCGTGGTTTTCGTCTAACCTTGGAAAATCAAATTCCTTTAGCCAGAGGTCTAGGCAGCAGTGCGGCGGCTATTGTAGGCGGTCTAGTTGCGGCTAATGCTCTAGCTGGCGGCAAGCTGTCAAAAGCCGAGCTTTTAGAGCTAGCTACAGAAATGGAAGGCCATCCTGATAATGTAGCGCCAGCCTTATTTGGCGGTCTTACCATCGGCTTTATGGAACAGGGCAAGGGAAAGTGCTTACCAATTTTACCGTCAAAGCCTTTAACGATGGTTGTGGCTGTACCAGATTTTCAGTTAGCTACCAAAACAGCGCGGCAAGTACTGCCGAAAGAAGTGACTTATAGTGACGCTTTGTTTAATGTAAGCCGCACAGCTTTATTAGTAGGCGCCCTTTGCAGCGGCAATTATGATTTTTTGACGACGGCTTTGGAAGATCGACTTCACCAACCTTACAGAAAGTCCCTTATTGCCGGATTTGATGCCATTATAGCGGCAGCAAAAGAAGCTGGTGCGATTGGTACGGCTTTAAGCGGCGCTGGTCCTTGCATGATTTCGTTTACCATGAGTGAGCCGGAAAAAATCGGAGCGGCTATGGTTGAAGCTTTCCAACAAGCAGGCGTTCAAGCTTGCTATCACATCTTGACATTAGACGAACGCGGTGCTGAAGTTCTTGCCGCAAATTAACATAAAGTTATTTTTATGTTTTCTATTGACAAGTAAGTAAAATCTAGGTATAATATTTTTTGTGAGTCGGGGCGTGGCTCAGCTTGGTAGAGCGCTTCCTTGGGGTGGAAGAGGTCGTGAGTTCGAATCTCGCCGCTCCGACCAATTAAATACTAGTAATATCAAGGCTTCTGAGGTTTTTCTTCAGAAGCCTTTTTGTGCCCTTTTCGTGTTTTGACAGCAACCTGACAGCAACCCGATTTTATTGCTGTCAAAGTCTTACCGATTTTCCGCGCTGCATCTTGCTGCGCTTTTTCGGTAACATGTGTATACCTTCTCGTTGAGCGCTCATCGTTGTGGCCTAATTGAGCCTGGATCAAGCGAGTATGTACATTAAGGGCAACTAGCTGCGTTGCGTAGTTATGGCGTAAATCATATTGCTGGCGCTTATTTTCTCGGACATAATCATACCAATGTTGACGATCGTGAGGAGCAGCCGGTTCAAATTACACAAGAACTTCTGAATAATGTCAACGTATTGCAGAATAAACTTGATATTTCCGAGAAAAATGCGAAATATTTGGCGGATGAATTGGCGAAGATCCGATTAGGACAAGTGCAACCGGTAGCCAATTATTATGTAACAGCGCTGGATGTTACCAAGACTGCCGAAACGGTCCAGCAGCAGATCAAAAATAATAATTCGACATTTACCGCATGTAGTTCTCGAAGAAACCAATAGAACTGTAGTTACGCCCATCACGAAAGATTCGTCAGGCAGCACGTTCCCCACGGAGCAACAAAAGGTAGTCATTTATAAGATTGATCTTGATCGGCGCTGAGATGTTGGTGGCGGTAGTGGATCTATGAACGGTAAGGCTATTGCTGTGGCCGCTGTACAATATAATACAAAGGAAGTATCACTATGAAGTGATCGGCAACAAGGAAAACGTGATCGGACTTTTGAAAAAGAGATTTTGATAAAAAACGCCATTACTTTAGCAAAGGCAAAGTAATGGCGTTTTTCATTTAATATTTATAGGGATGAAGATGATCATATTTCTAGCAGTTTTGAGTTGTTTTTAGATAGTAGGATGTGGAATAAGTCACTAATTTTGGCACAGGTAGTAGATAATATAATTTGGATTAATGTCTATATAAAATCATGGATATAATCTATTAACATACTATTTTTTCCACAACGCTTGTCTGCTTCATTTTGGACGATGCAAACATCATAGTAGTAGTCCTCTATAAGAGGAATATAGATAATTCCTTCGCGGTCAAAGTATGTACAGACATCTCTTGTTGCAAATGCAATGCCCATATTTTTTTCAACTAAGTTGAATATCATCGGCAAGTTATAATAGTTGGTATACGTGTGGATTTCGAGATCAATCCCTGCATTTTTCATAACTTCTTTTGTCATTATATAGGGATATTCATTTGTATCACTTGTTATCAATTTGTTTCCTTCTAAGTTTTTTACAGAAATTTTATTGTATGATGCAAGTGGATTGGACTTACTCATTAGTACGTAGAGCTTTTCTTTGAATAACACATCATATGCTAGCTTTGAGTGTCGTTTCGCAATAGGCGTATATTTTATAATAGCAATATCCAAATGATTGGAAAGCAACATCATTTCTAAATTCTCCATGTTATCCACTTTGATTATATAATTATCCTTGCTATTACTGGATATGAAACTCATAATAGCATCATTGAGAGATGTTGTGAATGAGAGTTTGTATAGCCCAATGTAGTGTGATGAATTTTTCTCCGAATAATTTTTCAGCTTAGAAATAAAAAGATTATATTCATTTAGAAGTGGCGTTGAATCTCTTATAAATTTTATTCCGACCTGTGTGAGTTCCACACCTCGTTTACTCCTTATAAACAAAGGGGTTTTTAATTTTTCTTCAATGGCTTTAATGCTTTGTGATAAACTTGGTTGAGTGATATGTAAATATTCAGCTGCTTTCGTAAGATTCTTAAAATCTGCAACCGTTTTGACATATAAGAGCTCTCTTATTTCCATGACGCCCCCCCTTTTTTTGCTTCTTTATTATAGGGTACACTTATGAATATCATTATATATAGCTATTTTAATTATTACAAGTTGGTTGATATAATAAGGCTAAGCTAATAAGAAATATCGTTCTTTCTTATTGTTCATTAATATAGCCTATTATAAGGAGGATACTATGACAAATATTAAATACAAAGTGGTTACATCTAATAGCATTGATTTCTTAGAAGGATTATGTAATCAGTTGATGAAATTTCAAGCGGACCATGCAAGGATTCGTGCTGATATTATGGGGAGTATGAACTATAATAATAGATTAAAGTTGGAATATGCTAATATCTCAAGAAAGCATTTAGTAGTTGCTTATGATGGAGAAAAGCCTGTGGGATTTGCTTTTGCCAGTGTTGGACGAGTAACTGAAGAAATTTTGAAGGTGAAACCTGATTGGGCATCAGAGCTGAACGGTATAGGCTTTTATCCTGAAAACTACGAAGTTCCGAAAACGATTGGAACATTTAAACTACTCTATGTGAATGATGATTATAGAAGCCTAAGTATAGGTAGACAATTATCAGATATGATTATGGCATGGCTTAACAGTCAGCATGATGTAGAGGATTTATGGGTATATGTGGCAAATGGTAACGAGATCGTTGGTAAATTATACGAACAATATGGTTTTCAGTTAAGTCATAATGTTTATGATGGGTTTATTTATGCTTACTGCCAAAAAAAATAAAATGAAATCCTATCATTTCATGATGCCAGCTGCAATTTTGTCAGCTGGTGTTATTATTACTGGCAAAATTGCTGTTTTAGAATTAGGGACGTTTACGATTCTCTTTTTCAGATTTTTAATAGCTTTGATTACATTGTTACCCGTTGTACTAAGTAACAAGAAAAAGATATGTTTCAAGGTCAAAGATCTTCCAATTTTAACAATTTCAGGCTTGATAGGTTTCCTTGCATATAATCTATTGATTGTAATGGCCTTGAAATACACTTCTGCTTCCAATATTGCTATCATCGGTTCTTTAATTCCTGCTATGACTCTTTTTTTGGAAGGCACCTTTCTGAAAAAAAATTATAGCTGTCAAAAAGTTATCGGGATTTTTATATCTCTTGTAGCTGTACTGATTACAATTACAGATGGTCACATTGGTACGTTCCTAGAGATAAAGTGGAATTACGGTGATATTCTTATGTTAATGGGGGTCCTTTGCATTTCTTTATATAGTATCATTAATACAAAAATACCGAGAAAATATACGCCTAGTCAGATCCTTCTTTATTATTTCGGAGTTACCCTATGTGTTATATTGCCGTTTTTCTTATTTGAAATAAGCAGTGACTTTTATAAAGTGGTGACATGGAGAGGAATAATAATGGTTATTTATCATGGTATTTTTGGATCAACACTGACATACATTCTGATACAGTACTCATTAGAAAAATATGGCGCAAGCAGTACGATGATTTATTTGAATTTAGTCCCAATATTCTCGCTGGTACTAGCAATAGTATTTTTAAATGAAAGTTTTAAAATGTCCTTAATGGTTAGTGCAGTCTTAATTTGTATCTCCGTATATTTGAATAATAGAAGCAGTGGGATTTAAAGTTTTTTATGAAGAATTTCTCTGAATGCACTTAGCTTTTTAGAATAAGTGCCCTGGTTATATTTTATAACCAGGGCACTTCATAATATTTATTAAAGATATAAATTAAAAAGTATATTCTACCGGTAAGCTGCCCGAAAAATCGACTATAACGGCCTTGGCATTTTCAAGATAAAATACTTCTAGTAGAGGATTATCTGCAGACTGATATAGACTCTTTACAATAGGATTGCTAATACATATCTCTTTTATAGCAATGTTATTTTCAAATAATAAAAAGAAAGAGGCATAGATCATAAAAAAAAATTACCCGTTTGTCATATAGAGACAACCTTATTACTTATAGGGGATAAGTGGAAAGTGCTGATATTAAGAGATCTTATGGATGGCACTAAAAGATTTGGAGAGTTGAAAAAATCGATAGGTGCTGTAAGTCAAAAGGTACTTACACAACAATTAAGAGATATGGAAAGAGATGGTCTTATAGAAAGAAAAGTATATGCTGAAGTACCACAAAAGGTTGAATATTCACTCACACTTATTTATAGGAGACTCGGATGTAGGAGGGGATTATATGCATTTAAGCTGCAAATGCGGGAACACAGAGATCTTAGCTGCTAAAATGGGGGCTTTGGTTTTGAGATCGTTAGATTATCTAAGGATAGCCAAACTGTTGTTATATCGGTAAAGTGTCATAACTGTGGATTGGAGTCAGAAAAGATTTTGTTAGGGGCTCATTAATAAATAATATTTTTTATAATCAACCCTACTTTGGCCTTGAGGCTGCGGTAGGGGCGTTTTTTATTTTATACATGAATTTCGATTGTTGATGATCAGAATTGTTTTCTATAACTTTTGATGTAGTTCTTTATTACTTCATAATCGTGCTCAACCCCTTGTGAAATATGTGTTTTTTATTAAAGAATAATTATTACAAAATATATCTTTTGGCAGAAGTAACTTTACTTTAATTCTATTACACTGTACTCAAGAGAAGCAAGAAAACAAGAAGGACAAGCTACTCGAAAGGAGATGGTTTTATGAAAAAGAAAAAGCTGCTCATGTTCCGCTGGGGCGCTGTTGAATATGGAATTCCCTTAGAACTTGTTACAGGAATGATTCACGAAAAGTGGCTAGAAGGATTGGTTGACAGCGGTTCTATTCCCGTAATTAGAGATACACGAGAAGAAGCATCAGATAACAAGCATGTGATTTTAATTGAATCGAATGGTTTGTTCCTAGCTCTGGTCGTCGATGAAATTCTTCCCCATACGAAAACAATTACCAATGATCAAATAACAAATATGATAGAATCATCTTTTTCACTCTTTCAATTCAAACCAAGTACCTACAATTAACTTTCAAATGATCAAAATAAGAATGAAAATAACAACAACTAGTGAGGAGGCGATCCCCATGACTATAAAAAAGAAACTTTCCTTAGGTTTTTCCTTAGTGATTTTGATTAGCATACTTTCTTCATCCTTCGTGTTCTACCAGCTCAATAAGGCACAAAGTGAAGTGCATGAACTTGCTACAGACTGGGTTCCTAGCATTAAAGCGGCTGGTAAAATCAATGATGATTTCTTAAACTACATTCGGTTCTTATATGCTTTCGCACTCGAATCAGATAGCGCGGCCAGGGAGCGTTTAGATCAGCTCATTACTGATAGACAGCAAAAGGTAGAGAAAGACCAAGCTATTTACGAACCCCTATTTAACAGCCCGGAAGAAAGAAAACCTTACGAGCAATTTGTTGCTAGATGGCAAGAATATCAGCCAATTGCAGTACGAATCAAAGAAGCTGTCCGGAAAAATGACATCGCCGGAGCCAATCGCGAATTTGTCAAAGGTCGTCCCCTCGTAAATGAGATGGGTGAATTATTGCAAGAACTTGTTAAAATCAACGAAGATGGATCCGGCGAATCAGTTGCAATTAGCACTCAAGCTGCTTCCTTCAGTAAGATTAGTCTAATCGTCGCATCGATCATCAGCGCCATCAGTGGCACGATCATTGCAGTAGTCATCGCTTTGTCGGTAGTACGGCCCCTAAGGACTCTGGAAAAATCAATAGGTGATCTTGTGGAAAAAGGCGGCGATCTAACCCAGGAAATCGCTATATACAGCAAAGATGAAGTCGGTGATTTAGCGAAAGTCGTCAATGCCTTTATTGCAAACCTCAGAACAATTATGGCTGAAGTGATTGATGATGCACAGCAAGTTGCCGCTGCATCGGAAGAATTGACGGCCAATGCGGAACAATCAGCTCAAGCATCGAATCAAGTGGCTGTATCAGTCATTACCGTAGCTGATGGCGTAAACAAACAGTCAACAGCTGCAGCGGATACACTAAATGTAGTGACCCAAATGTCTGGCGGCGTCCAGCAAGCAGCAAGCAACGCCACAGCCGTTGCAGCAATTGCCGACAATACAGCTCGCTCAGCTCTCAAAGGCAGCGAAGCTGTGGGCAAAGTAGTGGATCAGATGAATGAAATTGAGAAAGCGTCGAAGAATGCAGCCGAAGCAGTGAATAAGCTCAGCATTCGTTCGCAAGAAATTGGTCAGATAGTAGAAGACATTACGGCGATTGCCGGACAAACAAATCTGTTGGCGCTCAATGCCGCAATTGAAGCGGCTAGAGCGGGAGAACAAGGCAGAGGCTTCGCTGTAGTGGCCGAGGAAGTTCGTAAGCTTGCCGAGCAATCGAAAGAAGCAGCCAAACGGATTTCTGGGCTGATTACGGAAATCAAGAAAGATACGGATGAAGCTGTAGGGGCCATGAATAAAGGCTCTAATGAAGTAAAAAACGGCGCCCAAGTTGTCCGGACAGCAGGAAAATCCTTTGATGAGATTCGCGGTTTGATTGACAATGTATCAAGTCAAGTAACCGATATTTCCGCAGTGGTACAGCAATTAGCAAGCAGCAGCGAAAATATCGTGGATGCAGTGCAAAGCATCACCGGAGTAAGCAAGGCAACAGCTACGGAAGCCGAATCCATTTCGGCAGCTACGGAAGAACAGTCGGCCTCTGTGGAAGAAATTGCTTCCGCCAGCATGAATCTTGCTAAGCTTGCACAGAATCTACAAAATGCGGTTAGCAAATTCAAAGTTTAAAAGATAAAAGGACCTCAAAATTGAGGTCCTTTTTAAGTCATTAGATTTCTATATAGCATATGAGAGATAGAAATTTTGTATACATAGATTTAGGACTTGTATATATCAGAAAGACTTTTATACTAAAAGTATGATTGGATTTTTACAAGCTTGAAGGTGACTAAGTTGGTTTGTGAAAAATGTAATTGTCCTATGAAGGAATCAGCTAATCCTAAAATTGTGAAGTGGGGCGATTTCGGGACCCCACATTACTGCGAAACCATATACACTTATTATTATTGTAAACGATGCGCAGTGTTAGGTGTGAAAAAAGAAGAATTAGGCCAAGTAGTAACGATACAAGGAGAAATAAATAAAAAGCTAATTAATGTGGGTAAATAATTGAGGCTCTTCTATTCCGTATGATTGGAGTAGGAGAGCTTTTTTATTTTTGACAAAAATGATACTTTTTTTCAGTTTTGAAGAGCTAAACTAAAAATAGCAGTTTTTTAGACTGCAGATTGGAGGGCGGTAAAATGGCGAAGTTTTACGAGTAGGCATCGGAGCGTTTACTGTTTGGTTATTTTTTCAACAATTATTGGCACTATAGGACAGGATTTTAATGATTTAGATTGAAACGTTCCATTAGGGGAGGTGAGAACATTGCGAGGACGAAAGAGGGATGATAAGGTAATGCGAAGGGAAGAAGAATTATTATCTTTATTAAACAGTGGCGATCCTGGCGTTAAAGAGAAGGCTGAAGAAGATTGGAAGAAATTTTTAATGGAACATCCTGAAAGACAAATTAATTTATTCATTCAGCAAGGGTAATTTAAAAAACGCAGCTGGGGGCATTTTCCTAGTATCTGCGCTAAAGTGTGCCAATGGTTCTTTGTGTTTTACTAGGGATTATTTTTCTTAATACAAAGGAGCCCTCAATTTTGAGGACTCCTTTCTCTAAAAGCCGCTGCTTCATCAACGCGTTTTTTGAGACGTTTACGATTTTCAATAAGATTGACCATAGCTTGCTTTAAACGCTCTTTAAAAAGCTTTGGCGTTTTATCTGGCGGGTATAGTGTTCCATTTGAGTCCTCCCTAAAAAATTAAATCTTAATTTTGTTTTTTCAATTGAATCAGCCCTTTCATTTTTGACAGCAACCTGAATGATTTTTAGTGATTTTTAATGCATTTTAAATCATTTCTAATACGCCTATAAGCCCAGTAAAATCACGGTTTTCGGCTGCTTTAAAGGCTTGTACTAAATTGGTCTTTCATCCTTAGGGTGGAAGAGGTTGTGAGTTCGAATCTCGCCGCTCTGACCAATTAAATACTAGTAATATCAAGGCTTCTGAGATTTTCCTCAGAAGCCTTTTTACGTTATTATGTGAAGTTGGGTCCTGTATTTGGCCTTTTCTGAATTTGGCCTTAGTTTTTCTAAATAAAGAAGTTTTGGATATAAAGGTCTTGGAGAATGCAGGAAGTTACTTCTCTGGAATTTGTCAAGAAGAGTGTTGCCAATCCGCATAAAAAGATAAGCACCTAAATTAATAGGCAACAGAATTACTAAGATTTTCATTGTCTCCCATAGGGGAGCTTTTTTTATGGTAAAGTTCAAATAAATCTAAAAGAAAAGATTCAATAGAATAATTGACTTATTTAATCAAGATCGGGATCTTTTGTTTCAAAAATGAGAATGAAGTAATTATAAAGTATTCGCTGAAGAAAATTGAAAGAATAGAATTTTTTTTGTCCTAAAAATGAGAAGGGTATGCTTTGAAAATGCTTGATTTACGTAATTTTTTATGTTGGCACGTTTTTTGCGAATAAATAGGGCAGACAGAAATTATAACTGTTTCATGTGAATAAGTGGGAGGAAACTTGATGCACCCGGAAATGGAAATGTTGAAATGCTCTATTGTACGAGGGGGGACCAGTAAGGGAATTTTTATTATGAAAAATGAGTTGCCCCAAGATCCAGTGAAACGGGACCAAATAATTTGTGCTATTTATGGTAGCCCTGATTTGAGACAGATCGATGGCTTAGGCGGCGCTGATGTTTTGACCAGTAAGTTAGCCATTGTTTCTCCGCCAAGCCGTCCAGATGCGGATGTTGACTATACGTTTGGTCAGGTAAGTTTTGAAACTGAATTTGTAGATTACGGTGGAAATTGTGGTAACATATCAGCTGCTGTAGGACCGTTCGCGATTGATGCTGGGATGGTTGAACCTGTAGAGCCAGTAACTACAGTTCGTATTCATCTTACAAATAGTAATAATATCCTTGTGGCCGAGGTACCCGTTAAAAATGGAAAGGCTTGTGTGGAAGGCGATTATTCCATTGACGGTGTTCCAGGAACAGGAGCAAAGATTACACTTGATTGGTCAGATGTAACTGGAGGTATTACAGGTAAGTTATTGCCAACTGGTAATGCAAAAGATGTGATTAGTGTTGATGGGAAAAACTATACAGTATCTATTGTTGATGCGGGCAATCCTCTGGTATTTATTCATGCCGATAGTCTTGGAATGAGAGGAACTGAGACACCGCAGGAGATCGAAGCGAATCTCCTTTTGATGGAAACGATAGAAAAGATTCGTGGTCAGGCTACAGTGATGTGCGGTATGGTCGATAAAGCTGAAGAAGCGAAATTTAAAAGTCCTTATGCTCCTTTTTTCGCTATTGTTAGTCCTCCCGCCGATTACACCACTATAAGCGGAGGCTGTGTGAAGGCTTGTGAAGTGGATATTGTTTCCCGATTGTTATTCATGCTTAAGATGCATAAAACTTATCCTATTACTGGTACGGTTGCTACTGGCGCAGCCATTCGTGTACCGGGAAGTGTGGCTTGGGAAGTGTTGCGAGAAGAAGCAAAGACTAGAACGACAGTAAATATTGGTCATCCAGGTGGGATTATTCCAGTAGAAACAGAAGCCGAGGTTGTTAATGGACAAGTTAAGTTAAAGAGAATTGGGGTCTATCGTACTGCTAGAAAAATTATGGATGGCCAAGTTTATGTACGAAAGTTAATTTTGAAATAACAATGAGCGCATCATTTTGGGAATTTCATTTAGTAATAAATATAAGTAGAGGGTGATGGCATTTGGGAAAGACAATGTCTGAAAAGATACTAGCCAGAGCGGCTAATATTGAGACTGCTTCAGCCGGGGATATTCTTTGGGTTAATGTTGATAAAGCCATGATGGATGATATTTTGGGACCACGAGTTGAAATTGCGGAGAAAATGCTGGAGATCAAAGATGAGGTTTGGGATAAAAATAAAGTAGTTATTATATCCGATCACTATACTCCTCCGGCTAATGTTAAACAGGCGGAAATTGTGAAATTTACCCGGGATTGGGCAAATAACCATGGCATTAATAGTTACTATGAGTTTGCTGGACCGTGCCATCAGGTGATGGCGGAAAATGGTCATGTGATACCTGGGACTATTGTTTTGGGAACAGATTCTCACACTTGCATGGGTGGTGCATTAGGTGCATTTGCTAGTGGGATCGGATCGACAGAAATGCTGGGGATTTTGTTAACAGGGAAAACCTGGCTAAGAGTTCCTGAGACAATTCAAGTGCAGTGGAATGGAACTCTTCCAGAGGGTGTTATGGCTAAAGATATTTCACTTAAAACGATTGGTGAGATTGGTCATAGCGGGGCTACCTATAAAGCGGTGGAATATGTGGGTGATACGATCGGAAGTTTAAACATGGATGAGCGTATGGCAATTACTAACATGGCAGTGGAAATGGGGGCTAAAGTTGGTTTAATGGAAGCAGATGAAAAAGCACGGCAATATTTAAAAGAGCATGGCATTAATGAAGATTATACGTGTTTCCGTAGTGATTCCGATGCATCTTATTGTGCTACCTATGCTTTCCAAGCCGAAAAATTGGTGCCTGTTGTTGCGTGTCCCCATGAAGTAGATAACGTTACTGAGGTAAGTAATGTAAAAAATACTCAGATTCATCAAGCATATATTGGTTCTTGCACCGGTGGAAGATATAGTGATCTTGAAGCCGCAGCACGTATTTTGCAGGGAAGAAAAATTAAAAGCGGGACAAGGCTTTTAGTTTCTCCTGCATCACAAGAAGTTTGGGTGAAGGCTAATAAAGCAGGCATTTTAGAGGCTTTGATTGAAGCTGGTGCTACCATTATGGCTCCATCTTGCGGCGTATGCGTGGGAGTTCATTCAGGGCTTCTTGCAAGCGGTGAAAATTGTATTTCATCTACTAACCGCAATTTCCTTGGGCGGATGGGGAGTAAAGAGTCTAATATTTATCTTGGTTCACCATTGGTAGTAGCCGCGAGCTCTGTTACGGGTACTATTACAGATCCAAGGGAATTATTGTAGGAGGAACGAAGATGAGCAAACCAGTTTGTGGCAGAGTGCTAAAATTTGGTGACAACATAAATACTGATATTATTTCTCCACCTCAGTACATGGAACTTAGTATAGCTGAAGCTGCTAAATATGCAATGAGTGCGGTAGACTCGGATTTTTCAACCAGAGTGAGGCAGGGGGATATTTTAGTTGCTGGTGCTAATTTCGGCTCTGGATCTAGTCGAGAAACATCGCCCTTGACCCTTAAATATCTGGGCGTTGGAGCAATAGTGGCAAAATTTTTTGCCCGGATTTTTTATCGTAATGCAATTAATCTTGGAATTCCGGTCATTGAGTGCAAAGAGACAGATCAAATTTCTGACAACGACGAAATTTCAATTGACCTTGAAAATGGCATTATCGTAAATCACACCAAGAATGAAACGTATCGCTGTAGCAAAATTCCAAGTCATATTATGGAATTGATTAATAATGGCGGGTTAGTACCATTTCTCAAACAAACACTTTAGGAGGATATAGTCGTGGAAAAGCATGGAGCATTAGAAGGCGTTCGTGTACTGGATTTGACGAGGGTTTTGGCAGGACCTTACAGTGGGATGATGTTAGCTGACATGGGAGCGGAAGTAGTCAAACTGGAGGTCCCTAAACGAGGCGATGATTCGCGAGGTTTTACACCGATGATTAATGGCGAATCAGCATATTTCATGAACTTGAATCGCAATAAAAAATCAATTGTTATTAATCTAAAAGAAGAAGAAGGTCGTGTTGTCTTCAGAGAATTAATAAAAGAATTTGATATTCTTTTAGAAAATTTTCGGCCAGGGACGATGGAAAAGTTAGGGCTTGGTTATGAAGAACTAAAAAAGATTCATCCTGGGCTTATTTATGGCGCTGTATCTGGTTTTGGCCATTATGGTCCTTATTCGAAACGTCCTGGCTATGATATTATTGGTCAAGGCATGGGCGGACTTATGAGTACTACAGGCTGGCCTAATGGTGAACCAACTCGCAGCGGAACAGCTATTGCTGATGTTTTGGCAGGTCTCAATATGACGATTGGTATTTTAGCTGCTTATGCAAATAAATTGAAAAATGGTCATGGAGAAAAAGTAGACGTTGCGCTTGTTGATTCCGTTGTATCGGGCATGGAAATTATTACGCAAATCTATTTTGCAACAGGAAAGAACCCTGAACGCATCGGTAATCGTTATGAGTCGGTCTATCCGTATGATACTTTTAAAGCGAAGGATAAAACTTTTATTATTGGTGCTGGTAATAACAAGTTGTTTGCCATGTTGACTGATTACATGGGACGTAATGATTTACTGGATGATCCACGCTTCAAAGAGAATGCAGATCGTGTTAAAAATCATGCTGCATTAAAACCTATTATTGAAGAATGGTCCAAAAACAAGTTGGCCGATGATATCATCAACGACTTGTTGAAAAAAGGCTGTCCGGCAGCGCCAGTAAACAATATTTCCGATATAGCCAAAGATCCTCATATTGCCAAGGCGCGAGAGATGTTTGTAGAAGTAGATCATCCTAGAGCTGGGAAAACCACATTAACTGGTTGCCATATTAAATTTTCGGAAACTGACTGCAGTATTAAGACAGCGGCGCCAGATTTGGGACAACATACTGAGGAAGTGCTAAAAAAATATCTTGGTTTTGATAAAGCAAAGCTTGCAGAATTAAAAATTAAAGGCATCATCGAAGGATAAGCGTTGTTATTTAACGGGAGGAAAATCATGAATTTGTCAACAAATATTGAAATTATTGAAGTCGGACCACGAGATGGTTTTCAAAACATAAAATCTCAGATATCGACACAGACTAAGTTGGATATTATTGAGGGGTTAGTCTGTTCGGGGATAAAGGCAATGGAAGTGACATCTTTCGTTCATCCCAAAGCGATTCCTCAAATGGCTGATGCGATAGAAGTTGCAAAAAGTGTTGTTGCTAAATATACTCAGGATGGCTTACGGGCGATAGCGCTTGTTCCTAATCTTGTCGGTGCTAAAAAAGCCTATGAATGTGGTATTAGGGAAGTTACCTATGTCATATCAGCCAGTGAAAAGCATAATCTTGCGAATATTAACCGTACGCGCCAACAATCGCTTGCTGACTTAAAAAACATTGTTCAAGAGATTCCTGAATTAAAAGTTCGTTTAGATATTGCCACAGCTTTTGGGTGCCCATTTCTCGGTAAAGTGGATGAGGATCTTGTATTTAGTTTAATTGAGGGAGCACTTAATTGCGGCGTAAAGTCCATCATATTATGTGATACTATTGGTGTCGCGAATCCAAGTCAGGTGAGTAACTTAGTCAAAAATACGAAGACAAGGTTTGCAGATGTTCCTATGGGGCTTCATATGCATGATACTCGGGGCATGGGGCTTGCCAATATGTTAGCAGGTCTTCAGGCAGGTATCACAACCTTTGAGGGGGCGATTGGCGGACTTGGTGGATGTCCCTTTGCACCAGGCGCGGCTGGAAACACAGCTACAGAAGATATGGTCAATATGTTGCACGAAATGGGTATTAGTACTGAGATTAATTTGGAAAATTATCTTAATGTGGTTCGAGTTGTACGTGAAAAAATACAAACGATACTCACAAGCCATATGGCTTATGCAAGCAAATATGAAAATCAATAATTTATCCGGTTTTTTCAATGAGACCATCTGTTAGCATTGATATTTATATCTGGTCGAAATGAGCAAAGAAAATAGAATTATTTAAGGGCTAGCTTGGAAAAGTTAATTGGGTCTTTAATTTTGCGGTTACTAGAAATTTATAATTGCTATTGCTTGGACGCATCCTAGTATACAAATGAAATATTCTGATGGCAAAACCTTTGCATGAGTATATGCGATAGGTTTTGCCTTTTTTCTAGACACATTTCTGGGGGTTTTACGATGGAAGGAATTGCGGACTTTATATGTTGAATATTTAAAAATAATACGTAGAGGATTTGAAATATACGGGGGGGCAAAGGATGAAATGGCAAATAGCGCCGCACAGTACAAGTGATATAAAAGTGGCACTTGTTTATGATGATAGTAAAATGACCGATACATTTACACGAATGGCTGAGAGTGTAGGGGTGAAAACCTATACAGTTTCGGCCACCTTGGAAGAAGCAGCTATGAATGCATGCCAATTAGAAGAGGATGTTGATGTAATCTTGAGCCGTGGTGGAACTGCCGAATACATTAGGAAAGCTGTCAACATTCCCGTTGTGAGTGTTCCGATTACTTTCTCTGATGTATTGCGGGCTTTATATACAATTCGAGGTCAGGTAAAAGAAGTAGCTTTTTTTAAGTACGGAGAGAAATTACGTGGTATTCGTTTTATAGAAGAAATTTGTGGTATTAAAATTCATGAGTATTCTTTTATTACTCATCAGGAAATAAAAAAGGGAATATTAGATGCTAGCAATCGAGGCATAAAAGTTATGGTCGGAGGGATTGTCATTGTTCATTTTGCAAAGCAAATGGGATCGGAAGGCATATTAATTGAATGTGGCGAAGAGACCGTATCTCGTGCATTGGAAGAGGCTATACATGTTGGTCGAGTACGTCGAGAAGAGCGAAGTCGTAGGGCTAGAATAGAAAAGGTTTTGGATTCAATTGCCGAAGGGATTATTGTTACCGATGAGCAAAACAGGGTTGTTATTTTTAATGCTGCAGCGGAGAGGATTTTTCATATAGCGAATGATGCCGTAATTGGTGAATGTGTACAAGGGGTTATTCCTAATACACGAATGCAAAATGTGTTTGAAAGCGGAGTGGCAGAATTAGCACAGTTACAGGAAGTTAAAGGTGGAATTATTGCCACAAGCCGTATACCAATTCTTCTTGATGAAAAAAAAATTGGTGTTGTTGGAACATTTGAAGATGTTACGAAAATACAATATCTTGAACAATTAATAAGAAAGAAAATTTATTCTAAGGGATTTGTGGCTCGGTATGTCCTGGAAGATATTTTGACAAAAAGTGAAAAAATGATTGAGATAAAACAAAAAGCGGAGCAATATGCGACAACTGACTCCACTGTTTTGATCCAAGGAGAGTCTGGGACGGGGAAAGAGTTATTTGCGCAAAGCATTCATAATGCAAGTAAACGGCAAAGTGGTCCTTTTGTAGCGGTCAATTGTGCTGCTATTCCAGAAAACTTACTAGAAAGTGAGCTCTTTGGATATGAAGGTGGAGCATTCACTGGTGCAAAGAAGGAAGGTAAACCGGGGCTATTTGAATTGGCTCATGGAGGGACAATTTTTCTTGATGAGATTGGAGAAATACCGCAGCCATTACAAGCTAGATTGCTGAGAGTACTGCAAGAAAAAGAAGTTCGGCGTGTTGGTGATGATAAGATAATTCCTGTAGATATTCGAATTATCAGTGCCACTAATAAAGATCTGAAGAAAAGGGTAGAAGTAGGGTTGTTTCGTGATGATTTGTATTATCGGCTTAATGTGCTGAATTTAAAGATTCCTCCACTCCGAGAGCGGCTCGAAGATGTGTCGTTGCTAGCCCAAAAATTTCTTGAGCACCTTACCGTATATATTCCTTATGACACGTTTGTTGCGCAGTTGGGGAGAGTGCTAACTTCTTATGATTGGCCAGGTAACATTCGAGAATTATCGAATGTTATGGAACGATTTGCTTTAGCTATAAGCTATTCGCCAAATCAAAATAATTGGTCAGAATTACTGAATAGATTGATTGATATTGATTCGGACAGCGGGTATACAATTTCACTGAAAATAAATTTAAACCAAGGATTAAAAGAAATTATTCATCATGTTGAAAAAGAGGTTATCAAGATGATGTTAGCCATTTATGAACAGGATTATCTTGCTGTTGCAGAAAAACTCGGCATTGGGCGATCTACCTTATGGAGGAAAATACGGCCTGAAGAAAAAGATAATGCTCATAATCTCTAAAATTAAGCAAGGATTAAAAGATTAACGTAAAATTTGATAGTGAGCGAGAGCCGGGGAGGGTTAGCCGTAAAAATTGTTGGAATTATGGGTAGCCCGCGAAAAAGGGAAAGAGATGTTGTTTTAGTGTTAGAGGCTTTAGAATATGGCCGGGCATTAAGACGATGAAAATGGTTTTTAAGAGAGCTTTATTGTCCAAAGAGTCACCATTGAGGTGACTTTTTTCTTTTTGATAAAGATATTCATTAAGGTACCTGAAAATTAAAATTTGGTTTAAAATAGAGATCTCATGCTCAATTTTGGGATAAGAAAATAGTCGCTTAAAATAAAGCTATTAGTTGAAGTATCTGTCTTTTATTATTACCAATAATGAGACTGAAATAATCTTGGTGTCTTATTATATAAGCTTTTAAGCTTGGCATACTTTTTGCTAAAAATATAAGTAGGGCGCCTACAAAACTATATGTCTGAAAAGTCTGGACAAATTTAGAAGGAAAGGAGAAATATAGGATACGCATACTAGCATATCGAGGGAGAGATGAAATGGAGAAGAAGCATATAAAAGCGATGGTAAATATTTTAATTCCGGTCATGATACTATTGATGCCGACTCCGGCTGGATTATCAACATCTGCGTGGCAACTGTTTGCAATGTATATTGCAGCAATACTTGGAATTATGTTACGACCAGTAGCGGAGCCAGTGGTGTTATTGGTCGTAATTAGTGTATCAAGTATTTTTTTAAATAATTTGGGCGTTGTTTTAGCCGGATATGCCAGTTCAACAGCATGGCTGGTTTTTTCAGCATTTATGTTAGGACAGGCATTTATCGAAACGGGCTTAGGTAAACGAATTGCATATATATTAATCGGCAAAATGGGCCGAACAACTCTTGGTTTAGGTTATGTCGCGGCACTAACGGATTTAGTAGTAAGCCCAGCAACTCCGTCTAACACTGCTCGCACAGGAGGTTTGGTCTATCCTATTTTTCGTAGTCTCGCAGTTACTTTAGATTCAGAGCCAGGTGCTACTTCGCGCCGAATAGGGGCTTATTTAACAATTCTTCTTTATCAAATTAGTTTAACGACTGCGGCCATTTTTGTTACTGCTTTAGCGACGAATCCGTTAGTGGTAACATTTGCGCGAAGTATTTTAAATCTAGACATTTCGTGGATTCAATGGACACAAGCAACCATTGTGCCGGGCTTAATTGTATTGCTTGTTGTTCCTTATCTTGTCTATAAGATATATCCACCTGAATTGAAACAGATCGATAATAAGGCAATATCACAGGCTGGTTTAGTTCAGATTGGTCATATTTCTAAGCGGGAAAAGATATTGGCATTTCTTTTTGCTATGGCGATTCTTGGTTGGGCGACTGGAAGTATTACAAAGATTGATCCTACGGCGGTGGCTATTACTTTTATCAGTGCTTGTCTTGCTGCTGGAGTTATTTCCTGGGACTGCTTGTTAAATGCTAAAGGAGCTTGGAGTACATTTATTTGGTATGGTGGTATTATCAGTTTGGCTGATGGTTTATCAAAAGCACAATTTTTTACCTGGTTAGGTAAGCTGCTAGCTAATAATATAAGTTTCGCTGGGTACGACACTTATGTTGTATTATCAGCGTTATTAGTGCTCAGTTTAGTAGCTCGTTACTTTTTCGCATCAATTGCTGCTTACGTTTCGACTTTCATTCCTGTTCTTTTTACACTTGGTTTAGTTGCCAATGTACCGCCGATGGTTTTAGTGCTTTTAATGGGAGCCTCATCTGCGTTTGGTAGTCTATTAACTCATTATGGGAATGCCGTTGGACCTGTGTTATTTGGTAGTGGTTATGTTGATCAAGCTACTTGGTGGAAAGTGGGAACAGTAGTAACTGTCGTTAGTGGAATCATTTATATGGTAATAGGTCTTCCGTATTGGAAACTGCTTGGCTTTTGGTAGATTTTCATAAAATGTAAAAAATTAAGGAGGTTATCTTATGCATCCGGAAATGGAAATGCTACGTTGTGCTATTGTGCGTGGTGGAACAAGCAAAGGCATCTTTATTATGAGTAATGAATTACCGAAGGACCCGACTTTGAGAGATAAGGTAATATGTTCAATTTATGGCAGCCCCGATATTCGCCAAATTGATGGGTTAGGCGGTGCGGATGTTTTGACAAGTAAATTAGCTATTATTTCACCGTCATCAAGGGAAGATGCGGATGTTGACTATACCTTTGGTCAAGTTAGCATTGAAACAGAGTTTGTCGATTATGGTGGAAATTGTGGCAATATATCAGCGGCAGTTGGACCATTTGCAATTGATGAAGGTCTTGTGCAAGCGGTTGAGCCGATCACTACGGTTCGTATCCATTTGACTAATAGTGGAAATATCTTAGTGGCAGAAGTGCCAGTGGAAAATGGCAAAGCAATGGTAGATGGTGACTGTAAAATTGATGGATGCCCTGGTACTGGAGCGAAGATTACACTGGATTGGTCAGATACTGCAGGCGGGATTACTGGTAAATTGATGCCCACTGGCAATGCCAAGGATATTATTGATGTCGATGGAGAAAAATACACTGTTTCGCTCGTTGATGCAGGAAATCCGTTAGTTTTTATTCATGCTTCTAGTCTTGGCATGAAAGGAACAGAATCGCCGCAGGAAATAGAGGGCAATAAAGAGCTTATGATGATTATAGAAAAAATACGAGGACGGGCCGCTGTTCTTTTCGGCCTGGTAGATAGACCGGAAGATGCAGCTACCCAAAGTCCATATAATCCTTTTTTTGCTATCATCAGTCCGCCTGCTGATTATGTGACGATCAGTGGCCAGACAGTTAAGGCATCTGATGTTGATATGGTTTCTCGCTTACTTTTTATGTTGAGGATGCACAAAACATATCCTGGAACAGGTACTGTTTGCACTGGAGCTGCTGCAAGAATTCCTGGAAGCATCGTTTGGGATGTTTTACGTGAAGAAGCAAAGTCGAAAGTTACTATCAAGATTGGTCATCCGGGAGGAATTATTCCGGTAGAAGCGGAGGCTGAGAAGGAAGAAGACGGTGTTAAATTAAAGCGGGCAGCCATTTATCGAACTGCTCGTAGAATTATGGAAGGTTATGTTTATATAAGAAAATCTATTTTAAAATAAAAATTGGTGGATTATTTTGGCTTTTACTAATCTAATTCAAGCGCTTGAGTAGTTCGTTTGGTTGTTTTTAACAGTTAAATTTTTTGAGCAATTGCCGGAGGCTTTTATTTTGTTTAAAAGAGGTGGGTAAGAGTTAAATCTTACCCATTTTCTTTAGAGATAGCAAGTAATAAAAAAGTACCTTTTATTTTTAAAAGATATGATTCTGATCTGCCAATGTTTGGCATGATATTAATTGCTACTTATTGTGTGTATTTTACCACTATTTTGATTTTATTTACCTTTACTTATTGGCAATGGATTGGTTTAATTTAGTTAGAGGTGCATATTATCAAACTTCAGAAACCTTTTTCAGATTGATATCCACGTACTTACAGTTGAAGGCTACTCCAATTATAAAAAGAAATTAGAGATAGGAGTTGGAACCCATGCATGATAATAAAACATCACAGTCTGCACAAGAATATGATTCTAATATAGAAAAAACTATTCCCTACTATAAAAAGTTTCATGATGAGGCAATTGATCTCGTAAAGTCAGTTAATTTAAATCCTCTTAGTTGGCTTGATACTGGATGCGGTACGGGCACATTTATATCCCATGCTAGTAGTTGTTTTAAGGAGACCAAGTTTATATTGGCTGATCCAGCAGAAGCGATGATGGCAATTGCTCGCGAAAAACTCTTTAAAAATAGAAATATTGAGTTTATTGTGTCTGGGACAGAGGAACTTAAGTATTGTAACGAGAATTTCCATGTTATTACAGCTATTCTCGCTCATCATTATTTTGATTTGCATGCAAATCAAAAGGCAACTGAAAACTGCTATAGGATGCTTAAAGATAATGGGGTATATATTACATTTGAGAGTATATTGACTGCTACCAAACAAGGAACTGAAATAGGTCTCGAACGTTGGAGAAGTGCGCAAATAAGAAGTGGTAAAGATCCGCAAGCAGTGGAACGGTACTTTAAGCGTTTTGGGGTTGAGCTTTTACCAATTTCGATAGACGATCATATTTTTATGTTGAAGAAAGCTGGCTTTTCGATTGTCGAGGTTTTTTGGATATCTGGTTTGCAGGCAGGATTTTACGCAATAAAATGATTATCTAATATAAAATTACTTTGAGTGTTAATCGGTAGAAATGTTGATGGCATGTTACATTAAGATGGTCAATAGAGAAAATGGAAAAATGGTTTGTTGGTTGTACGTAAAGGACCAGAAACTTTTATTTCTGATGGAAATAATGGCTTTTATCCCGCCCCTTTAGAATGGGGATTAATTATTGGATATAAGTCAATTTCGGAATTGATTGAAGTAAGCGGTAGAAGAAAAAGTAGCAGATAATTTGACGAGCCGTATGGCTAAAGCAAAATTATATAGATGTTTAAATTGTTAGGGGGAATAAACGATTATTGCAAGAATAGATCATTTGGTTCTTACTGTAAAAGATATTGATAAGACAATTGCTTTCTACTCGGAAGTTTTGGAAATGAAAATAGTTGAGTTTGGTGAAGGGCGAAGAGCGTTAAAGTTTGGGCAACAAAAAATAAATCTTCATGAAGTAGGAAAAGAATTTGAGCCGAAAGCCCAATTTCCTACAGCCGGATCAATAGATCTTTGTTTTATTACGGAAAAATCCCTTCCAATCGTAATAGATAAACTACGAAAACATAGTATTTTGATTGAAGAAGGACCAGTGATGCGTACCGGAGCAGAAGGGGAGATCGAATCAGTCTATATAAGGGACCCTGATGGTAACCTTATTGAGATTTCTCATTATTGCACTTGAAAAGACAGCAGATCCGTAACAAGTATTTTTCTATAAAGGAGTAGACAAATGAAGATAGTTGTTTTAGATGGCTATACGTTAAATCCAGGTGATTTAGGCTGGGATAGAATCAGCGCTCTTGGTGAACTTGTTGTGTATGATCGCACTTCGCATCAAGATAGAATCGCTCACATTGGTGATGCCGAAATTATATTTACCAATAAAGTAGTGATTGATAAAGAGGTTTTTATCGCCTGTCCGTCAATTAAATTTATATGTGTATTAGCAACAGGCTATAATGTCGTTGATGTACAAACTGCCACAGAAAAGGGAATTATTGTAGCTAATATTCCCACGTACGGAACAAGGGCAGTTGCCCAAAGCGCTATTGCATTGTTATTAGAAATTTGTCATCATGTAGGAGCTCACAGTAGTAGCGTATTACAAGGCGATTGGGCACGCTCCGCCGATTGGTGCTATTGGAAGTATCCTTTAATCGAACTTTACGGAAAAACACTGGGTATTATTGGTTTTGGGAGAATTGGCCAGCAAGTGGGGGAAATTGCGAAAGCATTAGGAATGAAAATTTTGGCTTATAGTAAAGAAGAGGCGCTGCTTTCTCAAAGCGACCAGCTCAAATATGTGAGCCTTGAAGAATTGTTTACCGAATCGGATGTTATTTCACTTCATTGTCCATTGTTTGAAGATACACGTGGAATAATTAATCAGAAAACAATTGCAAAAATGAAAAATGGGGTTATTATTATTAATACTTCCCGCGGACCTCTTGTTGCAGAGAATGACTTGGCTGACGCGTTAAATTCTGGCAAAGTATATGCTGCAGGACTTGATGTAGTTTCGACCGAGCCGATTCAAGCAGACAACCCTTTGTTGACTGCTAAAAATTGTATAATTACGCCTCATATTGCTTGGGCGCCAAAAGAATCTCGTCAGCGCTTAATGAATATTGCTGTCGATAATCTTGAACAATTTTTATTGGGGAAACCAATTAATGTTGTAAGATAAAGGTATATTCATGGTATGTTGGCAGAAACTCTGATGAACCTTTAGCGATTGTTATGCAAAGAAATGGATTTGTTTGTGGAAATCATTCTATATATCTATTTCTGTTATTAATACTGGCGGGCATATTGGAAGTGTTATATCACAAATGTTCGCAGGCTTTTTGCTTGATCAATTTAATTACAGTGCAGTATTTATTTTTTTGTCTGCTCAGCTGCTGTTAGTTTATTAGCAATTTTAACAATTGATGAGTCGATTTGCTAATTAAGAAAAGTGAGATAACTTTGGTTATCAAGAAGGGTTATTATTTCATTAGATAATATAGGGCTTAGCAAAATGGCTAAGCCCTATATTTAGTTTGCCCGGCATGAGCAGTAATTTGGCGGTGAGAGTTCGCTATGGGCTTGGTAGTAGGAACCATTAGCTAACGGCAAGGGTGTCCACAGTGAAGTGGGATCTGAAGGAAGCTGAAGGCAAAATCCTGCACCGACGAACAGAAACCGCATAGCATTCTTTACAAGGAATAGCATGTCATATAAAATTAGGGTTTACCTTAGAAAAGTAGCTAGAACGATTTATGCTCAATAAGCAGTAATGATGTAATTAGAAAATGATATTTACACGATTGGGTCCTAAATTGGGTCTTTTTATATAATAAGGTTTGGCATAGTATATAAATATTTGTCAAGGGACATTGCGATAAACCTAGTGATTTCAATGGGTTTTAAAAAGAAGTCAATTCGTTACAATGCTTTTTTCGCGTAAGATGGAAGAGGTCGAGAGTTCGAATTTCGCCGCTCCGACCAATTAATACTAGTAATGTTAAGGCTTTTAAGGACGCCAAAGGTTTCTTTGACTTGAATCAACCGATTTACGCGGAGCAGAATACCTTATTCACTTTGCATGCGTGCCTGTATTTCTTCCCGCTGTCTAAAAAAAACTTTGGATACGTGTAGATTCTTGCTTCGTTCTTCTAAACTTGATTTTACAATAAAAAAACGGCTCTCGACTATTGTCGGTTGCCGTTTTTGTTTCCTTTCAGGGCTGTCTTAATGCGGACGGCCCTTTGAATTCATATGACCATTAAACTTCGGATTATCTTTTCTTCACACCTGTGATATCTTCTATTTTTATGCGAATTACGATACATCTATCTTTAAAAGCATCAATTACTTTCATTCCTTTATCTTGGAACTCTAAGCTGTACTTGTTAACCAATTCGGTTAACATTTTAACTTTTTCAGGCTCGTCGGTCAACATGGCTTTGCCAAAAACAATAACACTTTCATATTTGGCCGTAAATGAGCTGGGCACTATTTCTGAATATCCGACTACTGTAAAGCATACTTGGATGTTTTCGGCAATATTATCTAGCTTATGCCCCTCAAGAGCACAATGCAGATAAATCGCCTCATCTAGAAAGATATAGTTTAGCGGTACACCATAAGGTTGCCCATTTTTGTCTACAGTAGATAACACTCCGTATTCGCCAGCTTTTAGAATACTCATGGCTTCATCGCGTGTTACTTGTTTTTCTGTATCACGGACATATCTCATAATTATCTCCTCTTAAAGAATTTTTGTATTAAGAAACACTTAGAAAATTTTAACTTGCAAAACTGCTAGGTTACCTAAACTAGTATTGAAAAAACCATGCCCTTCTCCCCTTGGGGATAAGATTAGATCTTTTTCTTTAAGGGCAAATTCTTCCCCGTCGATAGTTAGTTTCCCTTCACCTTCCACAACATAAAAAACTTCGTCCATATCTTTATGAGTATGTTCCGGTGTACTCTGACCCGGCGTATAGAGTAGTAACCCTACATCAAGCTTACTGCTCTCATGATTAAGTGCTTTACGCACGGATTTTTCCAGTGAAAAATCCAATAGAGAATCTGTATTAATTTTTTTCATGTTTTTCCCCCTTACTATTTAAATAAACTATTATAAACTAGTATTACATATTGCTTGTAATCTCTTTCATTACATATAATAAGAAAGAAAGTTACTTTTCGCAAGAAGGCACTATTTTGTTTGATACAAACCGAAGGGTAACTATTGTTGATTTTACTGGAGGTTTTGAATATTGAATATTAAAATTTGCCCCATTGAAGCGGCACTGAATTTAATAGGACATAAGTGGAAAGTCCTTATTTTACGAAATTTATTAAGCAGAAGCAACCAGCGTTTTAGTGACTTATTAAGAGGTATAAATGGAATCAGTCAAAAAATGTTGACCCAGCAACTCCGGCAAATGGAGCAGAGTGGTCTTATTTCCCGCAAAGTTTATGCGGAGGTTCCACCTAAAGTTGAATACTCTCTAACAGAACTTGGCTTGAGCCTTCAGCCCATTCTTGAATCAATAAGCATTTGGGGTAAGGGGTATTTAGAACGTCAAGGTAAACAACAAGAAGATTTCATTAATGATTAAAGAAGAGGCGGTGAGACTGGCCTCTTTCATTCTTTAAAATCTGGTTCTTTTATAAAAAAATGTTTACAAAAAAAGTATTTTTCAGATAATTCAGTTTGTACAGGGTTTTGGGAACTATTGCGAAAAGAGATGCTTTATAATTAAAATTGAACTACTATAAGCATTGACAGCTTTATTCATGAACGAAATAAATATTTCCACTGGTATAATCATGTAAGGGTCAAATAATCATTAGCTTATCTTAGTCCGGTGGAGTATAGGCATAATCTTGGAATATCAGCATAGGCGTAGTCCAGGATTATGTCCGCACTCCCAAGTCTCAAATTTAGGAAAAGTGTTCTACCCTAAGATCGGATTTACTAAGCAGCAAATGATCGACTACTATATAAGATTTATTTGCCCCAATTCTCACAATGAAGCAATACCTATCTTAGGTATCTCTATTAAGAGGTACTTTTTTATTTGCATTGAACAACGCTCTTTTATTCCCATTTGCATTTTTGTCGCAAAAACCATATAATTTAATCGAACAAACGTTCGTTTTGGGGGCGGGGATATGGCGAGGACAATCTTGCATGTAGATCTCAATAATTTTTATGCCAGTGTAGAATGTCTGTATCGGCCCGAAATCAGAGATAAACCCGATTGTGTGTGGTGATATCGAGGCGCGTCATGGCATTGTGTTGGCTAAAAATAATATTGCTAAGAAGGCTGGCGTGAAAACCGGCGATGCTATCTGGGAAGCGAAACAAAAAATAGCCGACCTGGTAACGGTACTGGCCGACTTTAAAAAGTATCTTCGTTTCTCTCAGATGGCTAAAGCTATTTATGCTGATTATACTGACCAGATTGAGGCTTTCGGTATAGATGAATGCTGGCTTGATGTGACTGGTTCTGTGTGGCGTCTTGGGTCGGGTGAGCAAATTGCGAATGAGATCCGGCAGCGGATTCGGAACGAACTTGGAATTACAGCTTCGGTCGGAGTCTCATGGAATAAAATATTTGCCAAACTAGGTAGTGACATGAAAAAGCCGGATGGCACGACTATTATAATAGAAGAGAATTTTCGTGATAAGGTTTGGTCGCTGCCAGTATCGGAACTTCTTTATGTTGGCCGATCGACCGCTAAGAAGCTTCGAAGCCGTGGTGTCTATACAATCGGGGATTTAGCGAATCGTGATTTACATAGCTTAAAGTTGCTTCTGGGTGTATGGGGTGAAACTTTATCTTGCTTTGCGAATGGCCTGGATTCGGCTCCGGTAAAAAGGGCGGGAGAAGAACGAATTATTAAGTCAATCGGCAACAGCACTACAACTCATCGCGATCTGGTTAACGATGAGGATGTAAAAATGATCATTTATGTATTAGCTGAGAGTGTTGCGGCCCGCTTAAGAGGGCATGGGTTAAAATGTACTACCGTATCAATTTATGTGCGCGGCAATGATTTGACATCCTTTGAACGACAAGGCAAGTTGCTGCAGCCATCATTCGTATCGGGAGACCTTGTTGATATGGCATACGAGCTTTTTTATAGTAGTTATCGCTGGGATCGCCCCATTCGAAGTTTAGGCGTGCGCGGCTCTGATCTTGTTACGGCAGAGGGCCATGTTCAGCTAGCTCTTTTTGGTGAAGATCCCCAGGCAAAGGAAGCTGTAGAAAAAACGATTGATGACATTCGGCGTCGGTTTGGTCAATATAGCATCCAGCGTTGTTCAATGCTTCAAGACCGAGCATTAACGGGGTTCAATCCTAAAGAGGATCATGTAATTCATCCAACATCATTTTTTAGATAGAGGTCTTTATTATGGGAAAGGTTATTGTAAAAGTATTAGCAGAACATGATAGGCAAGGGCAGATTAGACCATTACAGATTACCTGGAGCGATGGTCGCCGTTTTGCCATTGATCGAGTATTAGATATTCGGCAAGCAGCTTCTCTTAAGGCAGGAGGCTTGGGGATGCGCTACACTTGTAGGATTTGCGGCAAGGAAGTGCATCTTTTCGATGATAATGGTATTTGGTTTATTGAAACAGATTAGTAGAGGGGATTTCATGAGATTAAGTTGCAAGCGTGGAAATGCAGAGAACGTAGCTGCAAAAATGGAAGGCTTTGACTTTGAGATTGTAAGACTAGCCCAGTCACATATGCTGTAAGGACATGATTGAGCATCATGTCCTTTTATAGTTTCATAGGGATTTTTGCTTTTTTGTCGAAGAATATCTCGTAAAATCTAAAAAATACGAATTGAAGAATTTTATTCTCATTTTTCGCAGAGGAGGGCTTTAATTTTGGCTTGGAATATCACGGCAATGTATTTTAGTCCGACAAGAACAACACAAAAAGTAGTGCACAAAATAGCTGAAGTCCTAGCAGAAAAGATTAATAATGATCATGCTATACAGATTGAAGATTTTACTTTACCTGGTGCTAGAGAGAAAATAGCAAAGTTCACAGAAAGTGATATTGTCATTGTTGGCATTCCTGTTTATGCAGCAAGAGTTCCCAATGTTTTATTAAAGTACTTACAGTCTATTACGGGAAATGGTGCATTAGCGATTGCCGTAACTGTTTATGGCAATCGTAACTATGACGATGCCTTAATCGAATTGTACGATATTTTAACAGTAGATGGATTTAAAGTCGTTGCCGCTGGGGCGTTTATTGGTGAACACTCCTTTTCAAAGACGTTGGCTGCTCACAGACCTGATACGAACGATCTGGAGATTGTCGAAATCTTTGCAAAACAAATAACAGAAAAAATCATTTGCCAAAAGGATTTTCAAGTACCAGCAGTAAAGGGAAATAGGCCCTATCGCTATTATTATATTCCTAAAGATACACAGAACAATCCTGTTGATATTCGAAAAGTAAAGCCCAAAACGAATGATGCCTGTACAAACTGCTTAAAGTGTGTTTCCGTTTGCCCGATGGGATCGATCCGTAAAGAAAATGTCAAAATGGTTGAGGGCATATGTATAAAGTGTGGTGCTTGCGTAAAGATATGCCCGGTACAAGCGAAATATTATGATGATGCAAGTTATCTCTATCATAAAAAGGAGCTAGAAGTTAATTTTTCATGTCGCAAAGAGCCCGAAGTCTTTCTTTAATTGAATAACTTTATATTTCACAGTGTTTTGCTAAAAACAGACTTCACCTAAAGAAAAGTCTGTTTTTTCTTTTGCGCGAGATGAATTTTTATAAATAAAAATCTTTGCGATTGCGATACTATATGGTAAAATAAAATTGTACCAACCGGTAGGTATTTAAAGTGGTTGTAGAAAAATGATGGCAATAAAAGTGAGGAATTACGATGAACGATGGAAAGCGATTACTTATTATTGGTAAGCCAGGTCAAGATGAAAATGGCATCATTTATTACCGAAAAAGTGGCGGTGTAACAGAAAAAAATTTAGAAGAAGTTAACAGAAAAAGGGGGTGAGAAAAGCGTTGGAAAACATAACGATTCTTGCTGCTTTTACTGGTGGATTTCTCTCGTTCTTATCGCCTTGTGTCTTGCCGCTTCTTCCGACCTTTTCGGCTGTTTTGGCAGGCGCTGCGGATCCCAAAGCGGCTTCGCCTTATAAGATCTATGTA
Source organism: Pelorhabdus sp. sgz311002 (assembly GCF_056134285.1). Classification (NCBI taxonomy): domain Bacteria; kingdom Bacillati; phylum Bacillota; class Negativicutes; order Selenomonadales; family Sporomusaceae; genus Pelorhabdus; species Pelorhabdus sp. sgz311002. The sequence continues at coordinate 151,516 of NZ_JBWBCL010000005.1, forward strand.
AATACTTTTTGTTTTCTTTTAGGGTTTACGTTTATGTTTGTTGCTATAGGGGCTACGGCTTCGCTGCTAGGGCAGTGGTTATTTGATTACCAGCCTATTTTGAAAAAAGCAGGAGCTGTCGTGATTATTCTTCTGGGTAGTATATTAGTCGGAGCTGTACGAATTGACAGGTTAGAACGTGAATATAGACCTTTTATGTACTTTAAAACAGGCGGGCCTGTAGGGGCTTTTTTACTGGGGATCGCCTTCACGATTGGTTGGACTCCTTGCACAGGGCCAATTTTAGCGACTGTTTTAGTTTATGCTGGCAGCAGCGATACGGTAGGAATGGGAACTTTTCTACTTTTTGTTTATGCAATGGGATTTTCGGTTCCTTTCTTTTTTATCGCCACGATTTTGCGAACGGTGCTTTTTTCGGTGCGTCGGTATTATGAGTGGCTTCCGGTTATACAGCGACTAACAGGTGTGTTGTTAATTTTAAGCGGAATTGCTCTGTGGTTTGATTGGGTTGAGAAAGGAATTGGAATTCTTTCTTCGATTTTTTAAAAACTACGTAGATGAGCAATGGGCTAGTTTAAATTTTTTTAAGGAGAGTTGTTAATGGATAAGATCGAGAAAAATTTTGCTTCTGTTACAATGAATTTATTGTTATTGCCAATACGGTTTGTTGCGGCATGGATGTTTTTTTCAGCAGCTTGGCGACGTTTAGTGCTTGATGGTGCTAAAATGGATCCTAACAATGCAGCATGGATTGGAGGCAAAATTAACACTTTCTATCCGCACGCATTAGGGATTAAGCCACTTTTATACTATTTATTAACCAATCCCGATTTGCTTAATATTTTTATGTGGTTTTTCACTTTTATAGAATTTACAGTTGGATTTTGCGTAGCTTTTGGACTAGTTTCTCGTTTGGCGGCATTAGGAGTAACGGTACTATCTTTTTCCATGTTATTGGGGGCAGGCTGGTTAGGAGCTACCTGCTTGGATGAATGGCAGATTGGATCGTTCGGTATTGCTATTGGGGTTATTCTTTTTATGTCTGGATCAGGAAATTTTTCTTTGGATGCAGTCATTGGTCGGCGGTGGCCTTCTTGGATTAAACAACCTATGTCATGGATTACTTCAGGTAATTTTGTCAGCGAAGGTACAGGACGGAAACTTATTTATGGGTTAACTGCGTTTACCGTTATTGCTATGTTATGGACCAATCAGGCTTTCGTAGGGGGGCTATGGGGACCTCTTTCCAATCCATCCGCTAAACCACATGTACAAATTCATCAAATTAGTGCAAAAGGTACTCAAGTAACAATAAAAGTTTTTCGTGAGGGCGGACCCGATACTTATGGGGCTTTTGTTACAGAATTGGTCGCTGAAGATGCTAACGGCATAGTACTTGCTGATTTACGAGGGGAACATTTGTCTGCAGTGATGAAAAAAGCAACTATCCAGAATTCATTCCCTCTCAAAGTAAAAGCAGGTCCAGACGGTATTATTATTCCACTTGGCGCCGAAGCAATAGTAACTCTTGATTTAGGAAAGGACGTAAGTAATGTAACGAAAATAACATTACGTGATGTCTCGGGAGTTAAATGGGTATCGAAATAAAATATTAATGTTAGCGGCAATGCAGGAAATCGATGCATCCAGTCAAGTTCTTGCCGTCATGGCAGAAGAATTAATGCGGTCTGTCAGTATTTTAAAATGTAGTTCCTATAAAATGGTTTATTAAAAACAGACTTTCTTCTAGCTGAAAGTCTGTTTTCGCTTTTGACGCGGAATACAATTTTTATGAATAAAAATCTTTGCGGCCATCATACTATATGATAAAATTAAATTGTACCAACTGGTAGGTAAGGAGGATATTATGACTGACAAAAAATTGGAAATTATAAAAGTGACAGCTGATTTAATGCATTCGAATGGCTATGAAGCAACATCAGTCAAGGATATTATGGAGGCGGCCCAGATCGGTAAAGGTCAGTTTTATTATTACTTTTCTTCCAAAGAAGAACTGGGACTTGCTGTGATTGATTATTGTTTTGAAAAATGGCAAAAGCGAGTTATTGAAGAGAATCTAGCGCAACCAGGTGACCCGCAACGGAAAATTCGCCATATGCTTGCTTGTTCGATTGATATACATAACAAGCGGGAAAGTAAATGTGGTTGTTTCTTCGGCAATCTGGCTATTGAACTCAGTGAGAAGCATGAGGTTTTTCGGGAAAAAATCTATCAAATGTTTTCTCTGTGGAGCCATCACTTAACGCTAGTAATTGAAGAGTGGCGACAAGAACAGGCTTTACCGCTAGATTGCAGCAGTGAATGTTTGGCACAGGCTATTGTTGCCTTAATGGAAGGCGGCATTTTATTAATGAAAAGCAAACAGGACATAGCGCCTTTGCGGAATGCCGCTTTGGTTGTAGAAAAAATGCTAGCTATGGAAGCGAGGAATTTCGATGAATAATCGAAAGCGCTTACTGATTCTTTTTGGTTCGTTATGTATTTTGGCTGGAATCTGGTATGTGTTTCTTAATAAAACGAATACTCCAAGCGGAGCAAGCGGTTCAAGCAGCCAGAGCACTCGCAGTGGTGTTAGTACCGGCGATCGTATGCCTGAATTTACCTTGCAAGGACTTGCTGGACAGTCGGTAACTGTTGGCAAACCTGGTCAGATTAGTGTTATTAATTTCTGGGCAACTTGGTGCCCGCCATGCCGGGCAGAGTTTCCTGAGCTTGATCAATTTGTTCGCAATAACAAGGATAAAATGCAGTTTTACTCGATAGATATTCAGGAAGACAAGGGGAAGGTAGCTGCTTTTTTAAAGGAAGGAAACTATTCGTTTACGGCTTACATTGATTCAGATGGAGCGATTGCTAAGCAGTTTCGCATTACAGCGATTCCCGCGACGCTTGTTGTCGATGAAAACGGGATAATTCGTTACCGAAAAAGTGGCGGTGTAACGGAGACCGAATTAGAAGAAATTATCAAAAAGGGTTGGTGAGAAGGGCAGTGGACTTCTTGCACAGAGAGAGGGAGGTGGCGAGATGATGTGGAAAGCTGTTTTTCATATTGATGAAATGGAAAAATGGGACCTGTTACTTGGTAACATTAGTAATTTTCTGAATGGCTTACATGATGATTACTTGCTGCATGTTGTCAGATTGCACTACAAGGAAACGGGATAGATGCTTCTTATTTACCGCAAGGGGTACATGTTGTTCCATCAGGGATACAGCGGTTGATTGAGTTGCAGCAACAGGGATTTGCTTATATAAAGCCGTGAGTCGATGAGAAATAGAGCTATGATAATCGGATCAATAACTCTGCTCCAACTTAAATAATGAGGTATTTCGAAAAAGAAACGAATGTAGAAGTTATAGAAAAACCTTCGCTGATAGAACATAGATGCAATTTACTCAATGCATTTAGTTCTATTAGCGAAGGTCTTTTTCTATTTGTCTACAACTTTATAGGCGAAGAATGTCTGTAAGGAAGATATTCTAAAAAACGAGTAACCGCTAGAGAAGCTGTTTTTCTTTCTTTCATAGCAAAACATATTTTACGATGCGCTGGTACAGCTAATTCTTTGAGGACTACCTGATAAGGAATGCGATGCAAAATAAGTTGCGGTAAAATGCTGATACCAAGTCCACTTTCAATCATTGAAAGAATGGCATAATCATCCCAGGTCGTAAACTTTATGTTTGGCGATACCTTCCATCGTTCAAGAAGCTCTGATATTTCGGCCCGAGCTCCTTTTTCTAGTAACATAAAAGGATAATTACAGAGTGAATTAATTGGAACTTGTTCATAGTTCGTTAAAGGATGATTTGGTGGTAAAACTACTAATAGTTTATCTTGGTCTAGAAAGATTGTTTCCAGTTCCGGGTGTGTCGGGAGCCTGAGAAAACCACAATCGACCCTTCCTTCTAAAATCCAACGTTCAATTTCAGTGTAGTCACCCAACAGCAATTCATAATCAATGTTAGGATACGTTTTTTGAAATTCGCGGATTATGTTAGGCAGCCAATGGGTTGCTACACTTGAAAAAGTCCCAATGCGAATCAAGCCTGACTGTAAACCGTTTATTTCATTAATTTGGGTCTGCAGTTCCTGATATTCGATACATACTCTTTGAGCAAACGGTAGTAGCTTTAGACCATCAGAAGTTAGACTAACACCGGAACGGCTCCTCTCTAATAGTGAGACTTTCCACTCCTTTTCCAGGTCATTAATCATTCGACTAATTCCTGATTGTGAATAGTTGAGCGCAATTGCGGCTCTTGTAAAACTGCCGTGTTCCACTGTTTTTATAAAAGCCATGTATTTTTGAATGTTCATATCCATATTTATTACCTTCAATCTGGTTTTGTGATTTTACATATGATAAATATTCGTTTTTGTGATTATCGAAAATATGATAACTTATAAATAAAATAAATTCAAGAGAAAGATGAAGGCGCTATTTCATCAATTCGAAGAAAGCGGGAATAGATCATGAAGGAAAAAATATATTTTATGCTGTCAATGATCATCTTTGGTGCAGTTGGTGTGTTTGCAAAATATATTGAGCTGTCTTCTAGTAAAATCGCCTTATTTTTGAGCTTGATTGGGACTATGGTTTTGCTATTGATCTTCATGGGGACGAAACAGAAAGTGTTGTGGTATAGAGTGAAAGAGAATGTTGTTGTTTTACTACTCGCAAGTGTTGCATTGAGCGGTAATTGGATTTTTCTATTTCAAGCTTATAAGGAAACAACGATTGCCAATGCGGCGCTAAGTTATTATTTTGCTCCTGTTTTAGTTATCCTGTTAGCCCCTTTTTTTCTGAAAGAAAAGTTATCGTTTCCAAAGGTAGTATGTATTGGTATTGCCTTGCTTGGCCTATTCTTGATTTTGCAAAATAGCGGAAAGGTAGAAACTGGCGGAAATCATCTGCTTGGCATTGGCTATGGACTTGTTGCGGCGGGATTCTATGCTAGTTTGACGATTGTGAATCAATTTATTCGCGGACTAGATGGGATTGTAAATACGTTTTTGCAGCTTGGTTTGGCTGTGATAATACTGCTTCTATTCGTTCTATTTACGGAAGGGTTTAACTTTTCGTTAATAACCAGAGAGACGATTATATGGATGATTGTGTTGGGGATGATTCATGGCGGGGTTGGATTTTATCTATTTTTTGCTGGAATGAAAGGACTAAATGGCCAAAGTATCGCTGTGTTGAGCTATATGGACCCGTTAACATCACTCTTGATTTCAACCCTAGTCATAGGTGAGAATCTGTCGTTGCAGCAAATGATTGGTGCTGCATTGTTACTAGGTTCTGTTTCAATCGGTGAATTTTGCGGAAAGAAGACGCTCGGGAGTGCAAAAAAGCATGTCCGAAAACAGCCAGATATTTTTAAAGAAGGTGATATAATTAAGTCAAAGTCAATGTAGGAGATAAGATCATGCAGGCAAATGCAAACGGTTTATATGCGGCATTTAAGGCAAAAGATGCAAGGTTTGATGGGCGTTTTTTTGTAGGCGTTTCGTCTACGGGGATATATTGTCGCCCTGTGTGCCGGGCCAAGCAGCCAAAAGTTGAAAACTGTACATTTTATGCGACGGCGGCGGAAGCGGAACAAGCTGGTTTTCGGCCTTGTCTGTTATGTCGGCCAGAGTTAGCTCCTGGTAGTTCTATTGTTGACGCCTCGACTAATTTAGTCTATCGAGCAGCGAGATTACTCGAAGAAAATGGCTGGAACGGACAAAGTTTACAGGATCTGGCCGCACAGCTTGGCTGTACGGATCGACATTTACGGCGTATATTTAGAGCCGAATACAATGTTTCGCCAGTGCAATATTTACAAACTTATCGCTTGCTGCTTGCTAAGAACTTGCTTACGGATACGGATTTGTCGGTGCTTGATGTGGCAATGACTGCTGGATTTGGCAGCTTACGCCGTTTCAATGAAGTTTTCAAAAAGCGCTATAATCTTTCGCCTACAGGGTTACGGAAACAGACTACGAAAGCAAAACACCATACTGGCGATTTTATTTTGGCACTGGGATATCGTCCGCCCTATCGTTGGCAAGAAATCTTGCAGTTTCTTGCAGGACGTGCCATTGCTGGTGTTGATATAGTGAAGAATAACCAATATATGCGTACAGTCCATCTCATAGGTGCCGCTGGAAAGAGTGTATATGGCTGGGTACAAGTGGGGCATCAACCTCAAAGTAATACGTTAGCCGTCACAATAAGTGAAACGTTACTGCCTGTATTACCACAAGTTTTGGCACGAGTACGCCAGTTGTTTGATTTGTACTGCGAGCCCAATGCAATATATCAAACGCTTTCAGCAATGAATGATATACGACCCGGGCTCTCTGTGGTAGGAACCCGTTTACCAGGCTGTTTTAATGCTTTTGAAATGGCGGTGCGGGCGGTACTTGGACAACAAATCACGGTAAAAGCGGCAAGCACTTTGGCCGCAAGGATTGCTAATACCTATGGTACGCCAATTCAAACTGGAATAGACGGCTTGACTCATGTGTTTCCTTCGCCGGAAGATGTACTAGCGTTGAACGGGCCGATTGAAAACCACTTTGGGCCGTTAGGCGTAATTGGAACACGGGCAAAAACAATCTATGAGCTTGCCGCGGCAATCGTGCAAAGAAAAATCAACTTTGACTTTTGCCTTGATCCAGAAGAAGAAATTAAAAAATTGCTGACAATTCGCGGTATTGGTAAATGGACGGCACAGTATATTGCTATGCGCGCGTTGGAGTGGCCAGACGCTTTCCTTGAAACAGATGTTGGTGTGAAAAAAGCACTTCCCGATTACACAAGCAAAGAACTGCTTACAATTTCGGAAGGCTGGCGGCCCTGGCGCAGTTACGCTACAATCAATCTCTGGAACACGCTATAAAGGGGGGATCTACCATGTATTATTCAACGAATTACTTATCGCCTATTGGCAAACTTACCCTTGCCTGTGATACCAACAACCTGGTAGGGTTATGGCTGGAGGGGCAAAAGTATTATGGTGGCGCTATTGCTAAAACGATGCTAGAAAACAATGACATGCCGGTATTTGCAATCGTGAAGCAATGGTTAGACCGATATTTTGCGGGGGAGAAGCCTGCGATTTCTGAATTAGCATTAGCTCCCATTGGTGGAGATTTTCGTCAAGTCGTATGGCAGCTGTTATGTGAGATACCCTATGGCACAGTTATTACTTATGGCGATATTGCGAAAAAGGCAGCCTTGAAACTGCATAAACAAAGCATGTCAAGTCAAGCGATAGGCGGAGCTGTGGGCCATAATCCGATCTCTATTATTATTCCGTGTCATCGAGTTGTCGGCGTAAAGGGAAGTTTGACCGGGTATGCTGGCGGTGTGAATACAAAAGTCAAATTACTTGAATTAGAAGGCGTAGATATGTCTCGGTTATTTGTTCCCACCGAGGGGACAGCGCTTTAAGCTTCTATATTACGATTGTTTTAGTAGTGAAGCGGCGGGATTGATCGCCATATAATTTGGATTTTAAGCCATGACATTTTGATTTTACTATGGTATTATACAGTTACTAAGCTGGGAATAGGTAGCTAGGGTTCCGCCTGGATTGCAGGGACAGTGACCGAGCGCTACAGTTCTGTTCTAACTGGACAGAAGCACCTATTGGCATAAAAAGCCCGAGGGGGATAGCTTGGCGCACTTAGTGTGCGCTGAGATATTCTCTTTAGGCTTTTTTATTTTGTAAGGAGGCGTTACTAGTGATACTGGCAGAAAGATATGATCTATTCTTAGTAGATCTGGATGGGGTTATTTATTTCGAAAATCAATTGGTACCAGGGAGCCAAGAGGCCATTGCGAGGCTGAGAAGTATGGGCAAGAAACTATATTTTTTTACCAATGATCCAGGGATTTCACGGCAAGCGGTATGTGAAAAATTAAATTATCTAGGAATTCCGGCAGTGCTAGCAGAATGTATAACGTCCGGTTGGACTGCGGCATTCTATTTAGTTCCCAATAGAATGGCTTGCGCTTATGTGATGAGTGATCAGTCAGAAACCGATATTAGGGGGGCGGAACAAGGGGGAATGGATGTAATTTTGGTCGCGCGGCAACAAGCGAGTCGTGATGGCTACAGAGAAGATTACAAACCCAAGGCGGTAATTGGTAGTTTAATGGAACTGTTTTGTTCTGTAAATTGTTGCGGCGCGCAAGAGCATTCTACTTATTTTTGGCCAGATACCATAGAACCAGGCGTAGCAGGTGTTGTTTTTAATGAGCAACATCAGATTCTTCTTGTTAAACGAGTCGACAATGGCTTATGGGGACTGCCATCAGGTCATGTGGAAAAAGCGGAAAGTGTTGCCCATGCCATTTGTCGGGAAATCTTGGAGGAAACAGGACTTATTGTAACTGCGGAAAAGTTAGTCGGAGTATATTCAGATCCTGAAACACAAGTCTTTCGGTATCCATCAGGAAAAGTGACTCATTTTATTACACTGTCTTTTTTGTGTCGAATTAAAGAGGGTACTTTACAGGCTGATTGTAAGGAAATCAGCGAAGCGAATTTTTTCGATATAGATAACTTACCCTTAAATCTTATGAAAATGAATCCTTACTGGCTATCTGACGCCTTGGCAAAGAGCGCGGCGGCCTGGGTTAGATAGAGGAAAGACTATGGTGTGAGCGGCGGTTATCGAGGTATAATGTATAGGAAGCGAAGGAAGGGGCTGCTGCTGTACAGATTATATTGCAGCAGGTTTACTGCCAGTAGGTATTTTCCGATCAAGGTGGGGTTATTGTGACTACGAATCCATTTTTTAAGCAAGTCTATGAAATTGTTGCGCAGATACCGTACGGTAAAGTCGTATCCTATGGGCAGATTGCCCGGATGTTGGGACGTCCAAGCGGGGCTCGTGTTGTCGGTTGGGCTATGCGGTGCTGCCCTGAAAATTTGCCCTGGCAGCGGGTAGTTACGGCCGATGGTTCTATTACAGGCGGCCAGTATGCGAATATGCGTAGAGGCCTTTTGGAATCCGAAGGTGTAACTTTTTTAGTAGATGGTCGCGTCGATATGAAGGCATGCAGTTGGCCGGAATGAAATAGTCTTAGGTGATGAAAATAGAGGAATAAGTGATGTTACAGTTAATAAACTCTACTTTGCCTTAAACGGTTAAAGTAGAGTTTTTTTATAACATTGCGCTTTGTGTATGGCGAATATATGAGGCAAACCAATTATTATATGTCGTTTTTTTATAATAACTGTTACAAAATAACAATCATTAGGATAATTTGTTGGAAATGATAACAATGGTTATTTTTTTCTTAACTGTTATACAATAAAATATAATGGTAAAATTTTCATTATATAATATCATTTTGCAATGATGCATAAATCCGTGAGAGGTGGTCTTAGATGAAAAAATCATTCCGATTTGAATGTACAAGAAATCCTGAATCTATGATTTTTATACGTCAGATAGTATCGAATCAATTTGCCAGAGAACTATCTACTAATACGGTTCAAATAGCATTGAATGAAGCTTTAGTAAATGCTGTTCAATCAGGAACAAGGGCCAGTGTGAAAATTCGTTATTACGGTCAACTGTTAGTAATACGCATAAAAGATAATGGAAAAGGCTTTCCAGGCAATGAACTAATCAATAAAATATTAGAAGAGGGAGTGCAAAAATTTTTAGATAAAGAACTCTGGGAACAACATGGCAGAGGGATTCCACTGATGCTGGCAATTATGGATAAGGTAGTTTATAACCACATCGGAAATGAAGTAATGCTAATTAAGCGGTTAAAAACTCTAAAAGATACGTGAAAGAAGAGTCTCTATAAATAACTTTAGCAGTAGTTATTTTTTTGCTAATAGGTTATCGATAATGGGGGATGAGATGTCGATAGTTTTTAGAGAAGAACATTCAGATAAAAGTTTAGACATTTTACAATGTATTGAAAAAATATTTCATAATAGTGTTGCACTTGTTACGATCATTCAGATATCAACTATGTCTGTTTTATTCGTCAATAAAGCATGGGAAAAAGCTATGGGGCGCACGTTTGAGCAAGTTGTCGGCAAAACTCCTCAAGACTTAGGGTTTGGTGATTGTCATGAGGTAGTTCTAAAAATCAAAGAATTAGATGATGATTCTAGTATTCTTCCTTATGAATTGTCATACTATGCGCCTACAGGAGAAAAGCGTACTCTTATTTGCAAAGCTATTTTAGTTAAAGATGGCAGCGAAAGATATGTTATATTTATTGATTTTGATATTACTAGAAACAAGCAAGTGGAAGAACGGTTTCGCATGGCTTTTCATCATAACGTCTCACCCATGTCCATAAGTAGATTTATTGACGGTTACTATATAGAGGTTAATCAAGCATTTTTAACATTTATGGGGTATACAAAAGAAGAGGTAATCGGGAAAAAATCCAGTGAATTGAATATATTTGTTGAACTTGATCGAAAAGCGGTTATTAATGCGTTAAAAAAACGCGGTTATTTTCAGAATTACGAATATAAGATTAGAACCAAAAAGGGAGAATTGCGGTATTGCCTATTGAATGCTGATGTAATTGTACTTGATAATTCCGAATACTTATTGGCTTCAATGACGGATATTACGGAGCGAAAAAAATTAGAGCTGGCATTAAAGAAGAATGAAAAAAACTTAAATGTAGCGGAACAAATAGCGAAAATAGGCTATTTTGATTGGGATGTAGTGGCTGACAGACTGAGTTGGTCTGATCAAATGTATAGAAATTTAGGTTTTGAGCCAGGGGAAGTAAAACCTACGGAAAAACTGTATCTGAGTATGATACATCCTGACGATTTTTCATGGGTGTCAGAGTATATTTCCTATGCCAAGGATCATTCTCTTTATGATGTGCAATACCGGATTATTAAAGCGAATGGTGAGATTACTTGGCTTCATCTTCGCGCTAATATGAATTTTAACAATCAGGGAAAGCTTATCAAAATGTTTGGAACATGCCAAGATATTACCGAACAAAAATTAGGAGAAGATAGAGTTCAAAAAGCAGAGAGTGAACTTTCACTAACAAATCAAGCTTACATTCAGAGTGCCTTTTTTTATAATGTAATAAATAGTAAAGAGCCTATTGAGGTTATTGGCGAAAAACTGCAACAGTATGGCATTAATCCCCGAGCAACCTATATATGCTGTGTTTTAAGAATGACAAAACAAGTGCCTAATATAGTACAACAATCTGTTTTTGTATGGATGCTTAGCAATTTGCCTGGTTGGGTATGGCAATATAATCAAGTAATGATTGCCTTAATACCTGTCGTAAATAATAATCTTTCAAGCAAAGCGGGTCAAATTGAGTATGGAGAACAATTACTACAAGAAATTGAACGGTGTTGCCAGAAGGTTCCAGTAAAAATCGGTATTTCGGGTTTGTCGCAAACCACATTAAATATAAAAGAATTATATGTTAAAGGATTCCGCTCGCTTATTGTCGGGGAGGTGCGAGGGAGTTCCATTACTCACTATGAAGATATCGGCTATTATGAACTTGCTTTTTGCATTTTAGAAAATAAAGGATCAGGTAGTATAAGTACAGAGGCTATTGAGCAGGTTGCTGTATATGATCAGGATAATGGCACTAGTTTTTTGCAAACATTGAAGATGCTGTTAAAGGAACCAAATTTTAAAATGGTCGCACGAAATTTGTTTATTCACTACAATACCGTTATATGGAGAAAACAAAAGATTGAAAAGATGCTCGGTCTGTCGCTCGATGATTTTGAAGTGAAATGCCAATTATTATTACAGCTCAAAATTTGGGAGATTAAAAAAGTGAAAAAGGTTATTCTGGGCTTTGATCTTAAATAGTTTCTATTTATATTGTTGCAGTTGGCTGTTTAAATTGGCGCCTGTTGTATAGTTTTATTCACTATATAACAGGCGTTTTTGTTGTCCGGCTATCATCTGACGTTTAGTTGTATTTAGTAGATAAAGGGTAATAAATTTTAACTATTGCAACATAAAAATATATTGCAATAGTTAACTGGTATATTATATAATAAATATAGAAAGAAAATTCGTAATAATAATTGAAGGCCTTAGTGAGATTTAGAAAACCTATAATTCATTATATAAGCAGGGAGAGTGTTCAGATGAGCTATTTGAAGGTTACCGAGGAACTGTACAAAGAAGCGTCGCAGACCGTACAGGAAGATTTGTGCTGTGTCGAAAAACCCTTGCAATTTTTGCCGGATCTTCATATTCCTGATGAGATGACAGCAATGGATTATGGTTGCGGTACGACAGTATATTTTGGAGAATTGTCACCGCAAGAGAACATTTTATATGTTGGGATAGGTGGTGGTCTGGAAGCACTACAGTTTTCCTATGTGACAAGACGCCCGGGATCGGTTACTGCGGTCGACCGCGTTCCTGAAATGATGGCGAAGGCAAAGTTGAATTTTGCAATAGCGGAAGAGCAGAATAGTTGGTTTAAGTCTGATTTTATTAATATTTTGGAAGGCGATGCACTAGCTCTGCCCTTAGCAGATAATTCTGTTGATGTAGCCGCGCAAAACTGTCTTTTTAATATTTTTAAAGGTGATGATTTACTGATTGCTCTGAAAGAAATGTATCGAGTATTAAAACCTGGCGGGCGACTTTATATTTCTGATCCTATTACAAGTCAGCCGATTCCCGCGGCGTTGCGCGATGATGAGCGGCTGCGGGCAATGTGCTTATCAGGCGCTCTGTCGCTAGAAGATTATGCACAGAAAATTAGTGATGCTGGGTTTGACGAAGTGCAGATCCGGGCTCGTCGGCCCTATCGTTTGCTTGATCAGCATACTTACGGTGTTGATGATATTTTGCTAGAGACGGTTGAGCTTGTAGCAGTAAAGAGCGTTTGCCCACAAAGTGAAACAGCGGTATTTCTTGGCGAATCAGCTATTTACAAAGGGGCGGAAAAAGAGTTTTTAGCGGAAGATGGCACTTGCTATAAAAAAGGAATTCCTGTTTCTGTCTCGGTGCGAGTAGCAAATCAGTTGCGGGAAAAACTTGATTTTGTTGTAACAGCTCCGACCTATCATTATATTGGTTATCGCCCAGCTAAAACAGGTTGTTGCTGCTGCGGTTAAAGTAAAAAGAAAAGAGGATGCATGATGAAAAAAGAAGTGCTTGGGGAATTTCTTGGTACCTTTTTGATGATTCTGTTTGGCTGTGGCTCTGTCGGTGTATCTATTTTGTTCAATATGCATCAGGGAATTCTTCCGATTGCTCTGATCTGGGGTCTCAGTATTAGTCTAGGTATTTATGCAACACGCTCACTGTCTTGCGCACACTTTAATCCAGCTGTGACGATAGCTATGATTATCAGCAAACGAATGGCCGTAAGTAAATTACCAGCCTATGTTACAGGCCAATTCTTAGGGGCCTTTGTGGCTGCTTCCTTGCTGTATATATTTTTTGAGCCTTCGATTGCCGCTTATGAAGCCGCGAATCATATTGTACGTGGTACAGCGGAATCGGTTGGTACGGGAAAAATGTTTGGCGAGTATTACCAACTGCCGGGAAGTACGGCGATTGTTTCGATGGGACTGGCTATGTTTGCCGAAGCGTTCGGCACCTTTATCCTTGTTGTCATGATTTTCTTCTTAACGGAAGGCTGTAATGTGGGGCGTCCTGATGACAATTCAGCGCCACTATTTATTGGTTTGACCGTATCGTCGCTCATTTGTCTGATTGCACCACTCACGCAGGCTGGATTTAATCCAGCTCGGGATTTTGCTCCCCGTCTTGTAGCCTGGATTCATGGCTGGGGCAATTATGCTTTTCCTGACACAACTGGCGGCTTCTTCTGGGTTTATATGGCGGCTCCTGTTGCTGGTGCTGTTGTTGCTGCGTTGTTTTTCCGTTTTGTTGTGGAACCAGTTATGAAGAAAAAAGAGACTGTAGTTGCTGTAGAAAAATAGCTTATGGGAGACGAAGGGAGACAAATAACGATGAAGACGAAAATGCTTTTAATTGGTGGTTTTTTGGGAGCTGGCAAAACAACGCTGTTAAATCGAGCAGCCGATTTACTGCGAGTTGAGGGAAAACAGGCTGGGTTGATTACGAATGATCAAGCCAGCGCTCTTGTTGATACGGCGTTACTATTGCAAAGAGACAGCGGAGAGCCCATCGAAGAAGTGAGTGGCAGCTGTTTTTGCTGCAATTTTCCGGGATTAGAGCAGGCTATGGCCGAATTGCAGAAACAGCAGGAGCTTCAGGTGATTTTAGCGGAACCTGTAGGCAGCTGTACTGATTTATCGGCGACAATTTTACAGCCTTTAAAGCAATATCATGAAACGGATCTTAGCGTAGCTCCTTTATCGGTACTTGTTGACCCTTGGCGTATTCAGGCGGTTCTAGAAAAAACACCAGGAGTTATTCATGAAAGCGCGGCCTATATTGTGGAAAAACAACTAGAAGAAGCCGATATGATTGTGATCAATAAAATTGATGCGTTACAAGAGTCGGATTTGCAGCAATTAAAAATGGCGATTGCAAAGCGTTGGCCTCAAGGCGATATTTTTGCGATCAGCGCTCAGACAGGAGATGGGGTGGCTGCTTGGTTGAACGCAGCGCTGGAACGTTCCGAAGCTGGCCAGTATATTGCAAAAGTCGATTATGATATTTATGCCGAAGGGGAAGCTGTTCTTGGTTGGCTAAATATGAGCTTGCATTTGGCTGGTGCCAAACAGAACTATGATTCGTTCTTGCAACGATTGATGGAAAATTTATCTGGACGCTTTGATAGAGAACAGGCTGCTGTTGGTCATGCTAAGGCATTCCTTGAAGCAGGCGGCAAGAGTGTAATTGGCAATATTACCGGTCGAAAGGAAACGCTGGACATCCGCGGCTCTGTCGGTTATGCCGACGAGGCTTTACTGACAGTGAATGCCCGAGTAGAAATGGAGCCGGATCAACTGAAGTCGATTGTTTTGGAGGAAATGAAACACCTTTGCGGCGCCACGATTGCTACAAGTGATATGGTGCTTAATTGCTTGAAGCCAGGTCGGCCTAACCCTACTCATCGTTTCTCAGCTGTCATTTAATCTGTTTCATTGACAAAGAAAAAACATCTACTGGCAGAACCAGCAGATGTCTTTTTTTCTAATCCTTAGTGTGAGCGTTCCAATCTTCTAAAGAGATAGGCAGCAAATAGACCGGCAATATTTAAGGCAAGGGCAATCCAGAAGGCGTTGCTGTAGGAGCCTGTCGTTTGACGGACCGTTGCGGCAATCATAGGGCCGAATATAGCAGCCAGACTGAATCCGATAAAGGTGATGCCGTAATTCACACCAAAATTTTTGAAGCCATATCGACCAGTAATAATGCCAGGCATGGTGCTCATAAAGCCGCCAAAGACAGCGCCGATGCCTACGCCGGAAATAGCGAAGCCGATCACCGATCCTGTTAGGGACAAGTTAAGCATACAGACAGCGGAAATAACGAACATGACCATGAGCGTATTAGATCGGCCAATACGGTCAGAAACTGCGCCGAAGATGATCCGTCCAAGAGCGTTTGATACGGAAACAAGGCTGAGAAATAAAGCAGCAACCATGGGGGTAAGTTGGAACATCTGTTGGCCAATCGGCGAGGCAGCTGAAGTAATCATAAGTCCTGATACGGCACCAAGAATGAGCATGACCAAAATGACCCACCAGGTTTTATCACGCAGCATTTCATGCCAGACTTTGTCAGTAGTGGTTGGGGCAGCTGTTGTTTTTGCTGGCTCTGGATTCCACCCCTGCGGTTTGAAACCTGCGGGTGCTTTTTTGATAAACAGCGAGCCGATCAGGATAATGATCAGAAAAGCAATGCCAAGGATTTTAAAGGTAGAAAGCACTCCGACAGAACTGATTAGAGCGCTGGCCAAGGGAGCGACAATGGTGGCGCCTGAGCCATATCCTGCGGCTACGAGGCCGGAAGCGAGCCCTTGTTTGTCAGGAAAAAATTTTACTGTATTTCCGAGCGTACCTGAGTAAATGACGCCGCCGCCGATTCCAGCCAGGACACTGTAAGATAGGTAGAGCATTTCAATATTGGAAACGAACCCGGTAATGATTAAGCCGCAGCCAAACATGAGACCGCCAATGAGTACATTGGCTTTACAGCCAAGCCGATCTTGGATGTAGCCGCCGCCAATCATTGCTATCGGGCTCAGACCATGAGTAATTGTAAATGCAAGGGCGATGGCTGTTGCTGGCCAATTAAATAGCTTTCCCAGTGGCAGGGCGAATACGCTCCACGCATATAAAGTACCAATGCAAATATTTATAATGATCGCTGCTGTAAGAATCAGCCAGCGATTGTACCGTTGCTCAGACATGGTATCTCCTTCTTTCGTTATAATTTGGCTAGACTGGTCCTGGGCCATAAAACGTGGGAAACGGAGAAGTATCAAATGTGAGTGAACGATAAGTAATAGGGTCTCGCAATTTGCTGATAGGCAACACCTCGATATCTAGAATGAAATAAGAGACCTCAAAACACCTCCTTAAATTGAAATAGTGACTTCCTATTAAAATTTATGCAATATATATGCCAGAGGAAAGAATGTGTCGGAGCGGCTTAGAACGGCTGCTTGCGGCTTTTTTTATGGCGGATAGGCATCTTATTTTGCGATAAAGTAGCAATTTAAGATTGATTATTGTGAAAATAAGAAAAATGAGCGAATCCTTCGTTTGTTTTAAAATGATATTTCTATAGCAAAAAAGGATTGAGAGGATTGTCGGGCTGTATAGGCTGTATTTCCAGCCATTACAGGGCTTGGGCGGTGTTATTTTCCTATGTCAAAAAAAAACGACCGTCTTCTGTCTTGCGTTACGAATCGTCAGAAAAGGGCCGTTTTTCGCCGTTCGCGGCTTTTTTTTTTTTTGGCATGATTATTGCTTTATATATAGGCGTTGGCATAAATCAATCTTTGCTGAATATGAGGTCTTAGACCTGTACTGATGCCTGGGAGGTGTGAAAGGAGAATAAGACAGCAAAGAACCGTCACTAGTAAATATATTGGGAAAGGGATGATTAGGTCGTGAAGAAAGAGTGGAAAACACAAAATGAAGATGGCTCTTATACAGTCAGAACGTGCTGTTGGTCGCCGCCGGGTGATCACCCTGTTGGCTGTGGCCTTAAACTGACGGTAAAGGGCGACAGACTTATAAAAGTAGAAGGCGATGAAGAACATCCAATTACGCAAGGTCGTGTATGTGTCAGAGCGCTTTCTCTGCCAGAGTTTGTTCATCATCCGCAGCGTATTACGTCACCGATGAAGCGTGCCCCGGAAGATCGCGGCAAAGATAAATGGACAAAAATTTCCTGGGATGAAGCATGGGATATTATTGTTCCTAAGATTAAAGATCTGAAAGCAAAGCATGGCGCTGAATCGATCGTCGTGTTTGGCGGCACAGGACGTGAAGCTTGTCTTTACTATTATCCGTTGGGATTTGCTTCGATTGGCACGCCGAATGTATGCTATCCTCAGAGCGGCTGGTCCTGCTATGGTCCTAGATGCTCCATCACTGACTATATTTTGGGAGCTGGTTATCCCGAGCTTGACTATGCGGGAACGTATCCAGACCGCTATGATAATCCGAATTATGAACTTCCTAAATATGTAATTGAGTGGGGTAAAAATCCGCTTATGTCCAATGGAGACGGCTTCTTTGGTCATGCGCTGATTGATATGATGAAACGCGGGACAAAGATTATTTCCGTCGATCCACAGATTACGTGGCTGGGAACCCGCTCCGCCTATGTGCTGCAATTGCGGCCTGGCAGTGATACGGCTTTGGCTATGGGGCTCTTGCATGTTATTATCAATGAAGATCTCTATGATCATGACTTTGTTGACAACTGGTGCTATGGCTTTGATGAACTGAAAGAACGTGTACAGGAATATCCGCCGGAAAAAGTTGCGGAAATTACCTGGATTCCGAAAGAAAAAATCATTGAAGTTGCCCGGGAATTTGCAACAAATCATCCTTCGTCAATTCAGTGGGGGCTTGCTGTTGACCAGAACCCCAACGGCGTACAGCTTGGTCATGCGATTCTGGCTCTTGGTGCTATTACAGGCAATCTTGACGTGCCTGGCGGCATTACGCTTGGACCACCGGCTGCTCTTCTTGGCAAATGGCGTGTTGAAACACGCAGCAATCTGTCGGAAGAATTATGGGATAAACGGATTGGCGCCAAAGAATGGCCGGCACTGAGCACAGCCATGGCGACGACTCATCCTGATGAAACGCTCGATACCTTGGAAACTGGCAAACCTTATAAATTGAGAATGGGCTGGTTTAACAGCAGTAACTTTATTACTCCGACCTGCTCTGCTGCGCCTGATCGTTGGTATCGTGCTTTGAAATCGCTCGAATTCAATGTAGTACAAGATTGCTTTATGACTCCAACGGCTATGGCTTTTGGCGACATTTTCCTGCCGCTGCCAACGCTTGCTGAACATGATGGCGTTGTTGTTACGCATTACGGGCGGAATGCAGTTTTCCTTGGCGCTATGAATAAGGCCCTTGAAGTGGGCGAATGCAAGTCTGATATTGAAGTTTGTATTGAACTTGGTAAAAAATTACATCCCAATATGTGGCCGTTCGACAGTGTCGAAGATTTCTTCAGCAAACAGCTGAAACCGGAACTCGGCATTGATTTTAACGATTTGAGAGAAATTGGTCTCTATCAGCCTAAATATACTTATAAAAAATATGAAACAGGCCAGCTTCGCGGCGACGGCGAGCCCGGCTTCAATACGGTTACCGGCTTGGTAGAATTGACATCGACATTGTTTGAAGCATGGGGCGATGATGCGCTGCCATACTTTAAAGAACCTCCTTACAGCCCTTACAGCACGCCAGAACTCTTTAAAGAGTATCCGCTTGTTCTTACAACTGGCGCAAGAACGTTTGCTACCTTCCATTCAGAACATCGCCAGATTTCTACTTTGCGTGAAATTACGCCTTATCCAGTTATGAACATTCATCCGGAAACGGCTGAACAACTCGGTATCAAGGAAGGCGACTGGGTTTGCATTGAAAATATGTTTGGTAAAGCCAAAGAAAAAGCTCATTTGACGCCTTGCATTCATCCGAAAGTCGTTCATGCTGAACATGGCTGGTGGTATCCGGAACAAAAGGGCGAAGAACCGAATCTGTATGGTGTTTGGAAATCGAATATTAATACGCTAGTACCACACAAACAGATTGGTAAACTTGGCTTTGGCGCTCCCTTTAAACAAATGATCTGCAAAGTGTATCGCGTTGAATCGCTGGAAAGTGATGTAGGCTTCGAACCATAACTAGACGATGACCAATAAAAGTGATGGGAGGGTGCTGTAATGGCGCGTAACGGTTTATTGATTGACTATGAATATTGCACGGGATGTCATAGTTGTGAAGTATCATGCAAAAACGAACATAAAATTCCTCATGGGCAATGGGGCATTAAATTGACGGAAGTCGGTCCGTTTAAAATTACCGAAGATAAATATGAGTGGGATTATGTTCCTGTTCCTACTTCGCAGTGTGATTTGTGCGAAAAAAGAGTAGAAAACGGTGAAAAACCCGCTTGTGTCCTCCATTGTTTAGCGAACTGTATGGAATATGGTCCGCTTGATGAATTAGCGAAGAAGGCAGAAGAAAAAGGCAAAAAGGTTGCCATTTTTACGCCTTGAGGCAGAATGTAGCGAAGTAATGAGATTATAAATACGTCGTGTGCCATGTTTTTGCATGGCACACGAAAAAGTTTACAAAAAAATCCTGCAAATATTTTGCAGGATTGAGTAGGTTAGGCCTGTAGGTGAAAGTTGAAAAAGAGTGGTCTACTTCTGACTGTCTGGCGGTGTATGCCACTGGCAGGTTCCCTTACCGCCGTCTTTTGGCGGCGCCTTATGGCGATTACAGGGGTTGGCGCATAATTGATCGATATACAGGCAGTGAACAGTCGGCCGAGGTATTGGCGGCGGCAATGCAGCACCGCATTTTTGACAGCGGTTTGTTTCATCGCGAAAGGTTAGTATATGGCAGGCTGGACATTTTAACGGTCTTTCTTTGGGCGGCTTACAGCCGCCGCAATAAGGGTTGCAGGACCAACACATTAAAACTCACTCCTTTTATAAATTTAAACTATGGATTTTGTTTATTTTATATGATTTTATTATATGACTCCTTGGAGAGTCGGTCAACTGCTCTTCTTACGGCAGTTTAGTTTGCTGCTATGAGAATAGAAAGAATATATAAGGAGATGACTGTGATGAGTGAAGAAAAGAAAAATGTTGAAGAAGTTGTAAAACCAAAACGGAAAATTGAAAAACCGCTTAATCCCTTAGCGCAGAAGCCAGGACAAAAATACGGATCTACACAGTTTGAAAAAGAAAAAACTTATAAAGAACAACTGAAGACAGAAGAATAAATTCTAACGCGAAAAGCGGCCAAACCTAAAATGAATGGCAAGGCTGCTTTCGCTTTTATAGCACGAAAAGAGAAAGGATGGTTGAGCAGAACATGATTTCTAAACAAATTGGCGATGTTAACCTAACTGTAACGATGGCTGAAAATCTACAGAAAGATCTTACTCTGCAAGGCATAAATCCCGGTGAAATCTATCGGCTCATTTTCAATTTTGCTGAGCAACTGCTTGTAGTAAAAAATGATACAGAATTAGTACTGACAAATGATGAAACAGGGGCGCAGATTATCCTTGCTGTACAGTGGGAGTCGCAGGAAAAAGTTACGATGAAGGTCATTGATACAGTTCGTGTCGGCGGTCGGCCCGAGCGGCAATTTGATTTGGCGCCTAAATTAGAGGAAGCGGCTACTTGCCAGTAATCGGTTTGGGTTGGACTATTTTGGCATGATTATTGCTTTAAATAAATGTGGTCGTGGTTATAAATAGAAATCACGCTATATTATGAATCGAGGAGGAATATAACATGTGTTTTAGACCAGCAGGTGTTGCTAAAAATCAAATATGTCCCAAATGTGGGAAAAAGCTAGTCCCGATTGGCGGAGTTATGCAGAAAAAATGTCCTTTCTGTAAAACAGACCTGACTAATCTTGGCGAAACGAAAGAAGAAGCGCCGAAAGAATAAGTATGTTGTTTGTTTTGGGGGATTTGTCAGCAGGTCGATTTTTCGTTAGAATAGGTTCATGAGGTGATGCTCGTGAATGAAAATGAGGCCGCTGCAGGCTTTTTTCAGAGTGAATGCAGTAGTTTGAAAAAGAGTGAGATTTTGCGTTGGAACGACTTGGTTGTCTACCGCGATTCGCTTACGGAAATACAGGTCAAAATGATTGGAGCTGTATTTGCCTGTCACAATAAAGAACAGAATCCGGCTGGCGAATATTCGGTACCTGCCTCTGAGCTTCTGGGCCTTTCTCCCAACGGTGATGAGCAAAAAGAAGCGTGGCTTTTGGCAGAATTAGCCAAAGTGTTGAAAAAAGGTGTTCTTCTTTATGAGAAAACTGAGCAGAGTATGTGTTACACTTTGTGGTTTCAGAAGATTGAATGGCGCAAAGAACAGATTGTTTTCCAATTTACCGAAAAAATGTTGCCGCTTATTTTGCAGGTTTCGCTGGAGGAGAAAGAAAGTGAATTTGCCAGAAAACTACAATACAAGGGAAAACATACGCTGGCTGTCTTTCAGATTATCTGGCCGGAGCAGTCAAAGGGAGTTGTTGAATTAACAATTCAAGAGCTGATGCGGCGACTGCAGCTGGAAAATACGCGGTACTCTTACGGTCAGTTGCGGCTTCGCGTGTTGGAGCCGGCTTTTGAAGAGATCTATGCATGGGATCCAGCAATTTTTGTGCGGTTCGGTCCGACCTTTTCGGGACGTCGCGTCGAGGGAGTCTGGTTTGAAGTGATTACGGGCGACAAGGCTGTTAAACTGCGCCAGGAAAAACCATCATTTTCCGTTTTGCTTCCCGAAGAAAAAATGCAGCAGTTATGAATCGTTTTTTTATCTATTAGCTTGTGTCAAAATGATACAAAAGCACAGAACTTTCTCAAATAAGGACAGAAAAATAAAAACGATCTCCAACTTTTCGAAAGAAAGATCCTGATTCTAAAACGGATCTTTCTTTTATTTTTTGGCATGAACTTTGCATAATTAACTTAAAGATAGCGTTGGCTTTACAGAAAAACGACGTTAATTGGGAGGAATTACGATGCGTAATGCAATTGTTGTATTTTCTAAAGTTCCGCAAATGAGCAAGACAAAAACCCGTTTGACAACACGAAAAGGAGGCATTTTGACTGATGAAGAAGCCATAGCTTTTTATGAAGGCTCTGTGGTTGATGTAATTAATGTTTGTATTGCTGCCCAATGCGGCGATGTGTGGATCTGCCACGATAAGGACGGAGATGAGGCGGTTCTAGATCGTTTACTAGCTAAGGTGAGTCAGCGATCGGCGATAAAAGGAATTTTTTCTGATCAGGGCGGCAGTTTTGATGCTTGCATGCAGTATGCGACTGAACATATGTTACTGGGAACAGAAGCTTTGGCTGACAGTATTATGATCGTTGGCGGCGATATTCCTAGTATTCAGCCGTATATGCTGCAATCTGCTTATCGTAAAATGGAAAAGCTCGCAGCGAGTGAAGCAGGCTTACAGGCGGCGCAGGCAGCTGGTTATTCCTGCGATAGTTTTGGCGCAGCTTTGGTGGAGGGCGCTTGTCAGGAAGGTGGATTTTCCATTGTCGGGTTTACCGCAAAAACTCCTTTTGATTTTTATAAAGTCTTTTATAATATGTCAGGGGTCACAGCTCTTGATATGCTCGTGGACAAGGCGCGGGAACGGAAGATACCGCTTGCTACGGTAGAAATGGCACCTGATGTTGATATCCCTATTGATTTAGCCAGTATGATACCCATGTTGCGAGCATTGCAATTATCGGCCCAATATGATGATACGGTGTTGGTTCCGCGCCATACGATTCATATTGTGGAGAAAATCGGTTTGCAAAGTATGACGACTCCGACGCAGCGGTAAAGGTCTTTTACAGGAAGGATCTGAATAGTATGTCAAAAGACGATTCTATAGACAGGTTGCTATCACAGTGCGTCGAGTGTGGCATGTGTCAGGATCAATGTTTTTTATTGCAGGAGAGTGGCCAGTCACCGCTAGCTATGGCGAGAAGAGGGATTACGCTAGAAGAGGCTCGGAGTTGTTTCTTTTGCGGTGCCTGTGAAACGGCCTGCCCTCAGTCGCTCAGTCCTAGTGCCTTGTTTCTAGCCAGACGCCAAGAAGGTATTCTTGCTGGTGAAATAATCGATAGCGAGTACATATATATGCTGCCTGATCGCAAGAATCACTTGGCAAAAGCGTATCGTTCGTATTATCAGGTTGATTACAGCGATATTTCTTATCGAGAAAATTGTGGCGAAAAGCGGTGCTTTTTCCCAGGCTGCACTCTAATGACCTATTCATCGGCTCTTACACGTGAAATTTGGCGGCAGTTACAAGCACAGGGATCTCCTGCGGGTTTGTGGGAGGAATGCTGTGGCAAGCTTTTGGTTCAGGTTGGTTTAAATGATCGTGTCGAGCAGTTTCATCAGAGACTGCGGGATTTTGTGAAGAGAAATGAAATCCAGGAAGTGATTGCTGCTTGTCCTGGTTGTTACTATGAATTGCGTGATGTTTTTGCTGGAATGGGTGTTACCGTAAAAACTGTTTATGAAGTTCTTACTTTTGGGCGGCGCGATGACGACAAGAAGCTATATACAATTCATGATTCTTGTCCAGATCGGCAGGAAGGAGTTTTTGCTAAGCAAGTTAGGAATGCTTTACGAGCAAACGGTTTTCGTTGTGCCGAGATGCCGCATCATGGACAAGAGACTATTTGCTGTGGCAGCGGTGGTCAGGTATCGCATTTTCGACCGGAACGAGTTGCAGAGCTTGTGCAGCAAAGGCAACAGGAAGCGGCAGCTTTGCAGGCGGATACAATTCTTGCTTATTGTCTTAGTTGTGTATTAAAGTACGATACTGCATTAGCCACTGTGCCAGTTATGCATGTCTTGGCGTTGCTACTAGGAGTAGATGAAGATTATCATGGTGGTAAGAACCGCCTCGAAACGATGTTTAGCAACAGTGATGGCAAAGCGCGATGGGAACAGTTATTTGCAGATGAAGGGGATAATAAACATGACAAATAAAGAACTAGTTGCACGATTTCGTGAAATTTTAACATTGCGGTGGTCACCTGTTGCCGTAAAGCTGCTGAAAGACGGTGAGGCTGTTCCTGCCGGAGTAATGGAACCGGCTGTGCCGCTGCGTCATTGTCAATCCATTAATCTAGCGCGGCGCGGCAATGGACTCTATATGCCGCCTAGCCGACACGCTTGCCCCGACGGTGCTGCCATTATGGGATTGATTCCTATGGCGCCGAAATTACGGTCTGGGGAGTTATATTTGTTGTTTAAAAAGCTTCCTAATATTGAATGCGCCCAAAAGATGATTGCTTCGCGGCCGGAATTTGATGCCGGTACTTATAGTGCTTCGGTTATTGCACCGCTAGAAGCAGCGGAATTTGAACCAGATGTAGTTATTTTTACTCTCTATCCCGAGCAGATGATGTGGCTTTGTTGTGCATCAAGTTATGGCAGTGGCGAACGCCATATTTTTCATACTTCCGGTTATAATTCGACTTGTGCTGATTTAACAGTGCAAGTAATGAAAAGCCAAAAAATGAATATATCCTTTGGCTGTTATGGGGCCAGGGCTATTACTGATTTAAATGATTTTGAAGCTTATCTTTCTGTGCCTTTTAAACAAATGGAGTCACTTGCCGAATCTTTGCAGAAACTTTCGCTTAAAAGCATACCGGAGGCGCGCAACAAGATCTATATGCCACCTGTAATTAGAAGCAGTTCGGCAGTATCTGCGGCAACGGGAGCGTATCGTGTTACGATAACTGTTGATGATAGTCGCTGCAATGGTTGTGGTCTCTGTGAGGCCTTTTGTCCTGAAGAGGTTATGAGAGTAAAATCGAATTCTGCTGGTAATGGTTCTATTGCCTTTGCGTCGACAGACAAGAAATGCTGCGCTTGCTATACCTGTGTTGGACAATGTCCACAAAAGGCGATCCGAATTGAGGTGAATCAGGAAGAAATTTTGGACTGAGCAGGCACGATGAAAGATACGCAAATATCAGGAGAAATGGTGGGATAGCCATGAAAAATGGAATTCTTGTTTTTACGAAAGTACCTGAGGCAGGCAAAACAAAAACACGGTTAACCATAGAAAAAGGCGGGATTTTCACGGCGAAAGAAGCGAAAATGTTTTATGAACACTGTCTTCTTGATGTAGTGGAACATTGTTTGGCCGCGCAATGCGGCGATGTGTATCTTTGCTATAATCAAGATGGGGATCGCGGTTACTTAGAACAGATACTAGGAAAAATTGCTGCTTTCGATTCTATTGCAGGGATCTTTCCCGATCAGGGCGGTGATTTTAATGAAGTGATGCAATACGGCGCCGATTATTTGCTTGGCCGAGGGCAGGGCCCGCATCGAACAGACAGTATTTTAATTGTTGGCGGCGATATGCCTGTACTACAGCCCGTTGTTCTGCAAAATGCGGCGAGGGAACTGTATCGTCTAGCGCAATCAGAAGCCGGGATGCGTTGTGCCTCGCTTCATTCAGGCCAACAGGAAGAAGTTGGCGCTGCGCTCGTGGAATCAGCTGATCAGGCTGGAGGATTTAATGTAATTGCTTATACGCGGACAACGCCGTTTCGCTTTACCAATCTGTTCTATGATCGAAATGGCGGAACCGTTCTTGATCTTGTTATTAGAAAAGTTAAAGAAAATAAGATTCCCCTGGGGATGGTAGAAATGGTGCCGGATATTGATTTACCGGAAGACTTGGGCGGGATGCTGCCAGTTATGCATACGATGCAGACTGCGTCGTTGTATAGTCAGGATATTTTATCACCTCGCTGGACGATTGATTCCTTACAGAAACTGCAAATAGAAGCCTTTGCAGAGGTTCCCGAAGAAGAAGTGGGCGAATCACCGAAGTGAAATTACAGAATAATAAAAATTTTACAATTGATATATTAGTTAATTTATTTTATACTGAATTTGGTAGAGTGTTGCAGGCCCGGTTTACGTCCGGTTCTTATCAGTAAGAATTAGGAGGACTTTACGGTGGCTAGTTTCAATCAGATTTACCCTGTATCGACAAAGCATTCCGAGCAAGTACCTGAGGCGAAAGAACGCGTAGCATGGGAACGTTGGCAGAACATTTTGCAGTATAAGCAAAAGTTTTTTCAAAATCAGGAGACCGATGCTTGCCCGAAAGATTTTATGAATCAAGAGGTATTTGATTCTTGGATTCGTTCGCGCAGCTTAGGGGTCGATCCTTATTCGATTGTAAAGCACGCTAATTTGGCACAGGCTAATTTGGAAGAGTTGCTGCAAAAATATCATTTATTGATTCATATTACGAATTCGGTTATCGAAAATATAAAGGATAAACTTATTGCCTGTGGCGATATTCTGTATTTATTTGATAAGAGTCGTGTAGCTTTGCTAAGTGAAGGGAACTGGGAAGCTGTTCAGCTGTTTCAAGAAAAAAACTCGCGCCTTGGTATTGTTTCCGATGAACATTCGGAGGGGACGACGGCCCATGAACTGTGTATTCGTCTAGGAAAACCAGTTCAATTGCTGGGGCCCGAACATTACTGTATCGCCTTTCAAGACTGTATTTCTTCTGCTGCTCCTATTCGTGATGAGAATAATGAAGTGACAGCGGTACTTGTTCTGCTCAATTCCCCGTTTACGGAAGAGATTGATAAAGAAGTACTAGAAAAAACTTGTTTTCATAGTTTTGGTATTGTTGCGTCGCTGGCGTCCAGTATTGAAACACAGTATAAAGTCGCTAAAATGGTTTGTGGTGCCGCTAAAGATCAGGAGAAAGACAGTATTTCGGGCTGGGATTTCTCTTTTACGATGGCGCGAATGACGGCGGCTCATCATGCGTTGCTTACTATGATGGCTATGACGAACGAAGGCATTGTTGTTACGGATCGCCAAGGGAAAATTCTGCATGTTAACGCTCGGGGGCTGTCACTGTTCAATCTTCCGGAATCAAATATGGTTGGTATGAATATTGCGGTTTTCTTTCAGCAGGTGCCTTCACTCATTCCGGCGATTGAAAAAGGTGAAACAGTTACGATAGAAGGAACTATCGGGAGCGGCAGCAATCGACAAGTATGGCAGATTTCTGTAATGGCTGAGATGAATTCCTATACGCAACAGCGTGATATTGTTGTTGTTATGCTTTCGCCAGTGGAGAAGAGCGTTACTGGTATCGTGAAAGGCGGACGTAGAGGCGTTGCTCTGACCGATACGGCGTTTGAACACTTGATCGGTGAAAGCAACAAACTGAAAAAAAGTATTGCTATGGCCCGACAATTTTCTTGTATGGGAGAAAGTATTTTGCTTACTGGCGAAAGCGGCACGGGTAAAGAGCTGTTTGCTAAGGCGATACATCAGATGTATCGGCCGCAGGGACCCTTTATTGCTGTTAACTGCGCAGCTATGCCCGCTCAGCTTATCGAAAGCGAAATGTTTGGCTATGAAGGCGGTAGTTTTACGGGCGCTGAACGAAGCGGACGGCCTGGTAAAATTGAGCTAGCTCATGGCGGGACGCTTTTTCTTGATGAGATCGGCGATATGCCGCTTGAACTGCAGGCTGTATTGCTGCGAACGCTGGAAGATAAGCAAGTTATGCGTATTGGCGGACGTTACTATAAGCAGGTCGATTTTCGACTGATTTCAGCTACCAATAAGAACTTATATCAGATGGTACAAGAAAATAAATTTCGCGGTGATTTATTCTTTCGATTGTCTGTGTTGCCAATCAATATTCCTCCTTTGCGCGAGCGCGGTAACGATATTGCAACTTTAAGTCAGTATTTTGTAGAGAATTACTGCTTGAAGAATGGCTGGAAGATTCCCCAGATCAGTTTGTCAGCTCAGAAGATTATTGAGCAATACACTTGGCCTGGTAATGTGCGGCAGTTGCAAAATGCGATGATTTATTCGGTTAATATGTGTTCTGACGGTATAATTAAGCCGGACAACCTGCCTTATTATATTCCGCTGGAGGCTTGTGCCCAGGAACAAGGCGGGAGAAGCGACAGCAGCGAATCGATTGGCGAGATTCTGTGTTTAGAAAAGCTAGAGAAAAACGCGATAGAAACAGCTTTGAATTATACGAATAAGTGTGTGCCAAGTGCGGCGGAAATTCTAGGAATCAGTCGATCCACGTTGTATCGGAAGTTAAAAGAATATCATATTGGCTATTGAACGGTGAAAAAGATTCGGCAGATGTTGTCGGGTCTTTTTTTATCCTACATTTAGAAAATGCGTGTCATTTTGATACAAGAAGACGTGAGGTTTGGTGAGCTCTGATCCTTTTCTGCCTTGAAAACAAGCTGAATGTTTATAAAATAACAATGGCATGGTTATTGCATAAATTAACGATAACGGCAAATGAAGATCATTTCGTGCGCTGTAATGTCAGGAAGGAGGCAATAGGGAGAATATGATTGATATGACGGAAGAAGGAATAGAAGTTAAGAAATCTTGCTGCTATTTTTGTCATCAAAATTGCGGTGTACTAGCTTATGTAAAAGACGGAAAAGTGCTTGATATTGAAGGGGATTCTGATTTTCCGACCAACCAAGGCGGTTTGTGTTGCCGGGGAAATATTGCTATGCAGCATCTTGATCATCCGGATCGGGTCAATTACCCTTTGAAACGGGTTGGTAAGCGGGGCGATGGTCAATGGCAGCGCATTTCCTGGGATCAAGCACTTGATGAAATTTCCGCAAAACTTTCAGAAATCCGTGATTCTTTCGGTGCTGAAGCGGTTGCTACGGCTGGCGGCACGCAGAGAACAGACGACTGGGCAAGACGGAGGTTTATGAATTTGTTCGGTAGTCCTAATGGATTTCATAATTCTCATCTTTGCTGGATTCCCACGTTCATGGTAGAAACCGCTATTTATGGCTGGTGTCCTTTTGATTTGGATCTTGACAGCAGTCGCTGTCTCGTTTTATGGGGGCAAAACCCCGGGGCGTCAGGTATGCCGGAAATGCATCATATTATGGATCTGAAAGCAAAAGGTTTGAAACTGATTGTGATTGATCCGCGCTATACAGAAACGGCGGCAAAAGCCGATATGTGGCTTCCCATACGACCTGGATCAGACTTGGCTCTGGCGCTTGCCTGGCTGAATGTTATTATTTTTGAAGGGCTCTTTGATCCGGAATTTGTTGATGAATGGTGCGAAGGCTTTGGTGAACTGGCCGATCATATTGAAGAGTATACGCCGGAGTGGGCAGAACCGCTGACTTGGATTAGCGCTGATAAGATTAGGGAAAGCGCGCACATGTATGCGATGAATAAACCAGGCAATATTCAATGGGGAACGTCGATTGACCAGATCGGCCGACCAGCTGGGGCAGCCATGCAGGCACGGGCTTTGCTGCGGGCTATTACCGGTAATCTGGATGTGCCAGGATCAGACCTTTTGACAGGGCCGAGTCCTGAATTTGTTACGGATGAGGAAATGGAAGCGAATGATAAGCTGCCTGATGGACAGAAAGCGAAGCAGATTGGTTCGGATCAGTTCCGCCTGATTACTTGGCCGGGATATAGCCGGATTGCTGAGCTGACAAAAGAAGTATGGGGCAAGGCGCCAACGGCTGAATGGATGTGTGAGGCTCATCCGCCCTCTGTATTCAAGGCTATATTGACAGAAAAGCCCTATCCCGTAAAAGCCTTACTTGTTTCGGCAACAAACCCAATCAATTCCTATGGTGATTCGAATCTAACGTTGGAAGCCTTAAAAGCTGTTGATTTTCTTGTAACTTGTGACTACTGGCTGACACCGACGGCCATGCTGTCTGATTATGTGCTGCCGATTGCCGGAGCGTTGGAACGGCCGACGATTACAAGTTCTTATGGCTGCGCCGACTTCCTACTTGCATCACAACGGGCCATTCAGCCAATGTATGAACGACGCAATGATTATAATTTCTGGCGTGATCTAGGTCTGCACCTTGGGCAAGATGGGATGTGGCCATGGGAAACCGTGGAAGATGCTTATTACAGTAAAATTGAACCACTAGGCTATGGCGTAAAAAACTATGACGAATTCGTAGAAAATTACCGTTTCCATTTCCCCGAACGGGAATATCAAAAATATAAACGGATCGGTTTTGCCACGCCGTCAAAAAAGGTAGAGCTTTATTCAACGGTACTAAAAGATCTAGGTTATCCGCCACTGCCAACCTATGTTGGTCCATCAGAAAATGAATTAGATGATCCGGAGATTGCCGACGAGTACCCGCTGGTGTTAACGACAGGCGGCGGATTTATGCCTTACCATCACTCGGAACATTTCCAGATTAAGGAGCTCCGTTTCTTGCGTCATGAGCCCTATATGGATATCAATCCGATTACAGCCGAAAAACTAGCAATTCATGATGGCGACTGGGTATGGATTGAAACGAAACGAGGTCGTATCAAACAAAAGGCAAATCTGACACAAAGCATTGATCCCCGGGTCGTATTCGTACAGCGCGGCTGGTGGTATCCGGAGCGCGATATGAATGCGCCAGAACTTGGCGGCTGTATGGAATCCAATGCGAATGTTTTGACAAGTGTGAATGATGATGACTGTGATCCTTTTAGCGGCGCCTGGGCCAACCGTGGGCTGCTCTGTAAGGTATATAAAGTGACTGCAGCTAATGCAAAGGAGGCGAAGTGAGATGACGCGTTATGCTATGGTGATTGATACGCGACGTTGTATCGGTTGCCATTCTTGTACCGTTGCCTGTAAGGTTCATAACCATCTCCCCCTTGATATGATCTATAATCCGGTTACGACGATTGGGCCTACTGGTGTATTTCCTGATGTGCATATGGTGCATCTGCCACTTTTATGCATGCATTGCGGCAACTCTCCCTGTGTTGACGCTTGTCCGACGGGGGCATCGCAGCAAAATGACGACGGTATTGTTTTTGTGGAAGAGAAAAAGTGCATTAGTTGTAAGGCTTGCGTGATGGCTTGCCCTTACGGTGCGCGAGTTTCCAATCATGAAAAAGGGACTGTGCAAAAATGTGACTTTTGTAAAGATCGCATTTATGCGGGATTACTGCCGCATTGCGTGAAAACCTGTCACCAGAAGGCGAGAATTTTTGGTGATCTTGATGATCCGTCTAGTGAAGTATATAAGCTAGTTCATTCCAATCATCCAGTACGATTATTGGGAGAACTGGGAACAGAGCCCTATGTATTTTATATTTGTGATTCGGAGGTGAAGCTCTGATGAGTCAGAAGCATGATATTTGGGGATGGATGCTGGCTGTTGATATTTTTCTTGCTGGCATGGGCGGCGGAATGCTCGTGATTATAGGAGTCCTTGATTTGTTTGTGGGAGAAGGACGGACTTCTTTGCTTGCTAATGTATTAGCGCCTGTAGTGATTGGTCTGGGGTCGGCTATGCTGATTCTCGAACTAGGAAGACCGTTCCAGGCCTTACGGGTATTTATGAATCCTAAAGCAATCCTGACAGTTGGTGCTTGGTGTATGTCTTTTGCGATTACTTTCGGACTGATTTATGCGTCATTTGGTTTTGATTTCTTTTACTGGAGCAATTGGGCGCTTATTCGTAAGATTTTTGCGATCCTTTGTGCCGTCAGTGGTCTTGTTGTTGCCACGTATCCCGGGGTTTTACTCGCACGGCACAAAGGTCGGCCGTTCTGGCATGGGCCTGGCATAATGGTTTTATTCGTTCTTTCGTCTTTTGTAACCGGATTGGCAGCCCATATTCTGTGCGGTCTAGTAATTCCGCCAGCTACACTGACTGATGCGCTGTCCGTATTTCCGACGATTGCCGCAGTATTGCTCTTTTTTCAATTGCTGTTTTGGCTGGGCTATGTGGCTGTTAAAAAGAGCGGCGGTCAGGCGGCGGAAACTGTGGCGGCCCAGCGTTGGCTGAAGGGGGATTTTTCCCTGTGGTTTAAAGGCGGATTCCTGTTTGTTGGTACGCTTGTGCCGCTGATTCTATTACTGTCTGATTCAATGAACCTGCGAGCAGCTGGAGCTGCTTTAACGCTCTTTGGCGGTATAACCATGCGTATGTTGGTTATTTATGGTGGTAAAGACCGCACTTGGCTGCCAGGAGAAGTATTGTATCGGTCTCGTCTGCCCAAAGGTGATGAGGCCTTTATTAAAGCTTGGAACAAGTAATAAAGCTAATATCTACCCATTGAGTTAGGAGTGAGCCATGTGCAATTATCTAAGCCGAAGCAACAAACCAACCTGATTGATACGACTAAGAGTGTCTGCCCTGTTTGTTTGAAGGTAATTGCAGCACAGATTACTACGCGTGATCAGGCTGTCTATATGGAAAAAGAATGTCCGGAGCACGGCGCTTTTGAGTCTTATTTATGGCCTGATGCCGAGCACTATCGTTGGATGAGCAGTTTTCACTTTCCTTATATAAAACCGCAAACTGTTCGACCGTCAACGGGCCGCTGCCTTGAAGACTGCGGCCTATGTGAAACACACCGCCGTCGTCCGACTTTGGTTGAATTTGAAACGACTCACCGTTGTAATTTGCGCTGTCCTGTCTGCTTCATGGCGGCTGGGGAAGAGGCTTGCGTAAAAGATAAGGAGTACTCTTTGCCAGTACTGAAAGGCATGTTTGAAACGGTAAGAGATCAAGTCGGTTTTGATGTTAGTATTCAACTCACTGGCGGTGAACCAACAGTACGGCCTGATTTGCCTGATATTGTAGCATTAGGAAGAAGCGTTGGATTTTCAGCGATTGAAATCAATACTAACGGCCTGGTTATTGCCGAAGATGAGGCTTATTTAGCCAAGCTTGCTGCGGCGGGGATCAGTGGCGTGTACTTGCAGTTTGACGGAATGAACGGCTCTTTATATAAAACAATCCGCGGTCGTGACCTTTTGGCAAAAAAAATGCAAGCGATTGCCAATTGTCGACGCCAGGGAGTTCAGGTGGTATTAGCGATGACCGTTATTGCCGGCATCAACGATGATCACGTTGGAGCTGTCTTGAAATTTGCATTGGAAAATAATGATGTGATTGCTGGTGTAGCTTATCAGCCTGCTTTTGGTTCAGGCCGTTTTGATGTGGCGCCAGTGCGGCGCTTGACAATTGGCGACGTAGCCCATATGTTGGAACAACAAAGTGACGGTATTGTCAAAGCAAATGATTTTTGGCCGTTGGGCTGTTCCCATCCTCTATGTGATGCGGCAACTTATCTTGTGGAACAGGATGGGGCTATTGTTTCACTTACGAGTATGATTACGCCCCAAACCTATCAAGCGGCTTTTGATCCGTCCAGTCCGCAAGGGGCGGTATTTCCTGATATTGCGCAAGCCTTATTTCCTGAGATACAACGTGGATTGTCAGTCGTTATGATGAATTTTATGGATGCGGATATTCTTGATTTGAAAAAAATACAGGAATGCAGCATGACCGTTATGGGGCCTGATGGCCATATTATTCCTTTTTGCGTGTATCAGTTGACAAATAAAGAGGGAAAAAGGAAGAATGAGTTATGACGAGTCAACCGAATGATCTAGAG
Source organism: Pelorhabdus sp. sgz311002 (assembly GCF_056134285.1). Lineage (NCBI taxonomy): Bacteria > Bacillati > Bacillota > Negativicutes > Selenomonadales > Sporomusaceae > Pelorhabdus > Pelorhabdus sp. sgz311002. The sequence continues at coordinate 185,208 of NZ_JBWBCL010000005.1, forward strand.
GCAGTCAATTTGGTCAAAACGAATTGTCGTTTCTGCGGTTATCAGTGCGGGCTGTTGGCTGATGTGAAAAATGGTAAAGTGAAAAGTGTTAGACCGGATCCCACGCAGTATCCTGGTGATGAAAGCATTCAGCGCGGTTGCTCGCGCTGGCGGTTGGCGCCGCAATTTATTGATCATCCGGAGCGGATTAATTATCCACTGAAACGCGTGGGGGAGCGGGGCAGCGGCCAATGGCAGCGAGTATCGTGGGATGAGGCTCTTGGCGAAATTGCACAAAAGCTGGAAGAACTGAAAAATCGCTATGGACCGGAAATGCTGGCAACATGCATTGGTGGCCCTCATGCTATATATTGGCCTTTACATCGGTTTATGAATTTATTTGGCAGTCCCAATAATATGGGAATTGGCCAGATTTGTTGGAACCCAGGAACCTGGATCAATACCGTTTTATTTGGCTGGCCTATTGAAAGTGAACTTGATCCGGCAAAAACGAATTGTCTGGTTGTGTGGGGAATGAATCCTGCTGAATCAGATAATTCACTGCTATGGCGAGAGATGATTCATTTTCGTAAAACAGGTAAGCCCTTCATTGTTGTTGATCCGCGAAAAACTCGCGCCGCGCAGCTCGCGCAGTTATGGCTGCCTGTACGACCGGGAACTGATGCAATTCTGGTATTAGGGCTATTGCATGTAATTATTAAGGAAAAACTCTATGATCAAGCTTTTGTGGAAAATTGGTGCCATGGCTTTAGCGAGCTAGTTCAGCATGTTTCGGCCTATACGCCAGCAAATGTGGCCGAAAAAACTGGTGTTGAGGTTGAGCTGATTATAAAAGCGGCTCGCTTGTATGCGAAAAATGGTCCAGCCACACTCTTTTCGGGGAGAGGAATTGATCAGATTGGCTGCAATAGTGTACCGACCCATCATGGCCTAGCACTGTTGAAAGCCATTACAGGAAATATTGATCGTGATGGGGCTTCGCATATTCATGAAATGCCCGATTTTATTCCAGAATTAGATCTGGAACTGAGTGAAAATCTTCCTGATTCTGTGCGGCAAAAGCAGCTCAATTCGTTTTTACTGCAGTCTTATAAGGGGTATGATCGGGTTCGGGAGCTGACGATGCGCCATAATAAGCGGCTGCCGCTACGCTATCTGACATCGGCACAGCCCAATCTAGTCTGGAACGCGATCATCACAGGCAAACCTTATCCGATACGGTCGCTTGTGGTTATGGCAACGAATCCTTTGTTGACGCAGGCTGATACGCACTTAGTCTATAAGGCTTTAAAAAAGCTTGATCTATTGGTGTGTCTCGAACTATTTCAAACGCCAACAGCTATGCTGGCTGATTTTATCCTGCCAAGTGCGGGAGCGCTGGAGCGTCCCTTGTTTGAGACGAAAGCAGGTACGGCCAATATTGCTTACGGCGGTCAAAAAGCAGTGGCGCCGTATTATGAACGGCGTACAGACTATGCTTTTTGGCGGGAACTCGGATTGCGTCTAGGGCAGGAAGGTCAATGGCCTTGGGAAAGTTTAGAAGATACATTAGAAGATATTTTAGCGCCAACGGGATTTACGTGGCAGGATTTTTGCGAGTCCGGTCTATATTATCCCGAAGAAGATCACCAAAAATATGAACGGATTGACAGCCAGACTGGTAAGCCTGTTGGTTTTGCTACGATGACTGGCAAGGTAGAATTGTATAGCGAGCTTTTGAAAGCAATTGGCGGTGATCCACTGCCCAAAGTCCGACTAGGCCGCGATAAAGCTAAATTTCCGCTGCAACTGATTACCGGTGCTCGGTTTCAGCCTTATTATGCATCAAGTTTTCGGCAATTTGATGCTTTGCGCAAGCTCCATCCTGCACCGCTTATCGAAATGAGTCCCGCTACGGCCAAACAGCTGGGGGTAAGTGATGGAATTCCTGTATGGGTGGAAACAGAAAGAGGAAAAGCACGTTTTATTGTCAAAATTATTACGATGTGCGATGGCGTTGTGAGCGTAGAATATGGTTGGTGGTATCCAGAAATGGCCAAAGCAGAGCCTACGCTAAGCGGGCTTTGGATTGCCAATGCCAATATTTTGACTCAGGCCGATGCAGAAGCGGCGGATCCATTGACAGGAACCTCGGTATATAACGGGATTCCTTGCCGAGTCTGGTCCGTTGACTAGAGTGACGCAGGAGGGATCCGTATGAGCTTACGTAAAGTAAATGCGGAAGATGCAGTGGGAATGGTTTTAGGACGGAATTTGACGAGTCCTATTTCTGGCTATGGCGGCGAAGTACTGAAAAAAGGTCATGTTATTTGTGCCGAAGATGTTCCTTATTTAAAGAAAATAGGCAGTGATCCTATTTTCCTGTTAGATTTATTGCCTGGACAAATTCATGAAGAAGATGCGATTGTTCGGATTGCTGAATCTGTCTGCGGTGAAAATGTTGTTATGACTGAGCCGAAAGATGGACGGATTAATATTATTGCCGATAGTGACGGGTTGCTGAAAATCAATCGCACTGCAGTGACCGCGATTAATATGGTCGAGCATGCCGTTGTGTCAACGCGTCATGACAATATACTGGTAAAACGCGGCGAATTGTTGGCCGGAATCAAGGTAGTGCCTCTTGTTGTGAATGAAACAATGGTTCTTTCGGTCGAAAGTATCGCTGGTCAATACAATGGAATTATTTCTGTGAAATCGCTGCGCAATCTGAATGTTGGCGCGATCATTACAGGCAATGAAGTATATTATGGCCGGATTAAAGACCGTTATGCACCGATTTTTGCCGAAAAAGTGGCGGGGTATGGGGCAACGCTTGTCGATATTGTGTATCAGCCCGATGATCGTGAGGCGATCAAGCAAACCATTCTTGACTATAAAGAGCGCGGGGTAGACATTATTATTGCTACAGGCGGTATGTCTATTGATCCGAGCGATGTGACGCCTGACGCAATTCGCTCTACAGGAGCGCAGGTTGTTACGTATGGAACACCAGTACTGCCAGGTGCTATGTTTATGCTGGCTTACCATGGCGATACGGTGATTATGGGCATGCCTGGCTGTGGCATGTATGCTAAAATTACTATTTTTGATCTTGTTTTTCCACGAATTTTGGCCGGAGAATGGATGTCAAAACTTGATTTTGCGGAACTCGGTTATGGCGGCCTTTGTTTGCAGTGCAATACTTGTACCTATCCTGTTTGTCCTTTTGGTAAATAACAAGTATGAACAATAAAATAGATAACAACAAGGAAGGATCGTTTGATAAAAGCGATTCTTCCTTGTTGTTTATCTCATTGTGTCAAAATGGGAATCGGAAAAACTAAATCGCAAAATGAAACGAAAAGAGAAGAGCTTTTCTGCCAAAGTCCCCCTATTCCTGCTGTTGGGACATTGGCACAAAACTTGCTAAAGTATAAATGGACGAAACATTCAAATTTTTTACTGGAAGAACTTATAACAAGAAAGGAGCTCAGGAGTTGCGAGATGACACCTACGATTACCTTTGCTCAGGAAAGTGACGAAGCTGCACTAAGAAATCTCTTTTTATCATATCAAATGGATATAGCGGGGCCCGCGGAATTTCATGTCGTTGTGAGGAAGGGCGATAAAATAGCGGCAGGTGCTATGGTTGTACCGACTGAAGTGGTGGGGGAATTCCACTTAGCTGTTTTTGCTGTTGAACCAGGCTGGCAAGGAAAACGCTTAGGAGCGAGCTTTCTTCAAGCGTTGATCAAAAATCCAGCCCGTTACTGTTATGATTTTTCCGAAGCAACGCCGGAAGTGTTTCGGGTTACGACTGTTGCAAAGGGGAGTGTCGTTGGCTTTTATGAAAAATACGGTTTTATTGTGAGTGATTTTTCTAAGCTCGCTTATCCCTTTGACTGTCAGTGCCAATTCTGTTGTTCGCAAGACGAATGTCGGCCTGTAGCTATGCTTGCGGAAAGGATGCGGAAAAAGCTATGAAAGAAATTGTAAATCATTTCATGATATTAGGATCAGGTTGTGGCCCTGGTGTTCCTTCGTTTTTTTGTTCTTGCGCGGAATGTAGAGCAGCTAAGGAAAAGCGAGCACTTAGAAGAACACGCAGCAGTGCTCTGGTGCAGAGTGGTGACTATCGGATTTTGATTGATGTTTCACCAGATATCAGACAACAGCTTATTGACCATGATATCGATTCATTTGATGAAGTGTGGATTACTCATTGGCATTATGACCACTTTGGCGGCTTAGGGGAGCTGGAGTATTATATACGACTCAAACGAAAAAGCAAGGTTCTGTTGCGGCTGCCGCCTAGCGCTGTACAGGAATGTCAGGCAACGTTTCCTCAGTTGAACGATATTATTCAGATAGAACCATGGGTTTTTGAACAACCAGTTGACTTTGGCGATATACAGATCATGACTCTTCCAGCTGAACATGGCATAGAAACGGCAGGCATACTTTTGACTTCACCCAAAGGAGCGATTGCCTACTTTACCGATACAGCCGGATTGCCGAGTGTAACAGAGAAATATGTAAAAGGAGTACAATGGCTTATCTGTGATGCAACTTTTTATGGCGACAACTGGTATCCTAAGTCGCATATGTCAGTTGATCAGGCTATTTTATTGGGCGAAAAAATGCAGGTTGAACATACTGTCTTGACCCATTTGTCTATGCATTATGCTCAAGCGATTTCTACTCAGGAATTAGAAACTGTTTTGCAAAAGTACAATACAGTAAGTATTGCCTATGATGGTCGCAGCTTTGCCTTGTAATAATTGATGATGGAAAACAGGAGGACACTATGGAGGATTTTACAGCGTATATACAGGAGGCAAAAATGCCTTTAACTCGTTCCGAACTTCACAGTTTACAGATCAATGTCGGTTATATGTGTAATTTGCACTGCAACCATTGTCATGTGGACGCTGGCCCGCAGCGAGAGGAAATGATGGGGCCTGATGTACTCAGTGATTGTATGGCCTTTGTCAGACGGACTCGGATTTCTCATATTGATATTACTGGCGGTGCGCCTGAACTGAATCCGCAGTTGCCTTATCTCATACTAGGATTGCGCAAGCTGCCTTCGGTTAAAACGATTACCGTACGGAGTAACCTGACGCTCTTGGAACATAAAAAGTATTCCTATTTAAGATCGTTTTTCCGGGAGCAGCAAGTAGGTATTATTGCATCTTTGCCTTGTTATACAGCTGAAAACGTCGAAGCACAGCGTGGCGCCGGGGTTTATGATTCTAGTATCCGCGTGTTACAAAAGCTTAATAAAATTGGTTATGGAACAGAACCGAATCTTACGCTGGATTTAGTATACAATCCAGGAGGCCCTGTATTGCCAGGGCCACAGGCGGAGTTGGAAGCGGATTATAAACGCATCCTCTGGGAAAATTTTGCGATCCAGTTCAATCATTTGTTTACGATCACGAATGTGCCAGTCGGCCGTTTTCGTCAGCACTTGGAGCAGGAGGGGGAACTGGATTCGTATATTAAGATGCAGGCCAATCATTTTAATGAAAAAAACCTGGAGAAAGTCATGTGTTGCAGCCAAGTGAGTGTAGATTGGCAGGGGCGTTTGTATGATTGTGATTTCAATCAGGCACTCCAACTGCCGATTCCTGGCATCGCTACTGTGGCTGAGGCAACAGCGCAGGATGTGCTGGGAAAAGCCGTTTGTGTTGGAGAACACTGTTTTTCCTGCGTAGCGGGCGCTGGCAGCAGCTGTCAGGGATCATTAGCTGAGGCGGCAGTCGGGGAATGAAAAAGCGGTTGGGGCCTTCACTATTACCGTTTCCGTCACCAGTATGGCTCATTGGTACCTATGACGAGCTGGATCGTCCTAATGTGATGCCCCTTTCCTGGGGAGGTATCTGCTGTTCTGAGCCGCCTTGTCTTGCTATTTCGGTGAAAAAAGAACGTTATACTTATGAAAATATACGCAAACAAGAAGCTTTTACAGTTAATATTGTTTCAACTATGCAGATGGTGCAGGCTGATTATATGGGAATGCACTCAGGGCGAGAGGAAGACAAGTGCATGGCTTTAGGCTGGCAGGCAGTATCCGGCGTTTTGGTTCATGCGCCAGTTTTTGCACAAGCGCTTGTAGTATTTGAATGTCACGTTCGCTGTCAACTGGAACTAGGATCACACTGGCAGTTTATCGGTGAAATTTTAGAGGTTCACGCTGAGGAAGCAGTGCTTGATGAACAGAATGCAGTGCGTATGGCAAGCGTTTCACCGCTAATAAGCAGTGCTATTGACAGGAAGTATTATAAGTTGGGAGCGACAATTGGCAGCACCTATGCGGCAGGAAGCAAATGGAATAAATCCTAGATGATAAATATATATCTCCGAGCCGTGCGATCTAAAGTTCGCCAGGATTGCACGGCCTGGGCTCACAGCCCGCAAGGTAACCGGAGAAATCCGGCTGCCTCCTGTTTGGAAAGGAGACGCATAAGAAAACTTTAAGAGAGTTTTCGTACGTTTCCTGTATGAAAGTTCTTTTAAAGTTTTTGTCTTTATTTAAAGGAGAAGGGTGGGGACTCGGATGAAAGATAGTTTTGGCCGAGAAATTGACTATTTGCGTATTTCTGTTACGGATCGCTGCAACCTGCGCTGCCGCTACTGTATGCCCGAAGAAGGCGTTGATAATATTGGACATTATGGCGTTTTATCGTTGGAGCAGATTGAACGGATCGTTGTTTTAGCTGCTGGTCTTGGTATTTGCAAGGTGCGTTTTACCGGTGGAGAGCCGCTCGTTCGTAAAGATATTACAAAGCTAATCAGGGCAACAGCAGAACAGGCGCAAATTGAAGACATTGGTCTTACAACAAATGGCGTTCTGTTTACGGCTATGGCTAGAGAATTAAAAGCAGCAGGGCTTACTCGGGTAAATTTCAGTTTAGATAGTCTTAAAGAGGACTGTTTTCACTATATTACCCGTCGGGGACATGTTGGTGATGTGACAAAAGCAATTGAAACCGCTCTGAAACTAGACATGAATCCTGTCAAGATCAATGTCGTTGTAATGAAGGGGATCAATGATCAGGAAATTGCTGATTTTGCCAGACTTGCTTTTAGATTGCCGCTTCATGTTCGATTTATCGAGTTTATGCCTGTAGGTGATTTGCCTTTTTATCAACAAGATCGCCTGATGGGTGTTGATGAAGTAAAGGAAATTATTGAGCAAGACTACAAGCTTCTTTCAACTTCGCTGGTACGAGGCGGTGGACCGGCGAAAAGCTATAATCTTGAAGGCGGCAAGGGGTCGGTAGGTTTTATCAGTCCGATGAGCCATCATTTTTGCCAAGAATGCAATCGGATTCGAATGACGGCTGATGGTAAGATTAGAGGCTGCCTTTTCGGGAAAAAAGAAATTAATGTACAACTAGCGTTGCAAAATGGTCTCAATGATGAAAAAATCACAGAGCTGTTGCGAAAAGCTATTTTGGAAAAGCCCAACAGGCATCATATGGCAGAAGGCTGGGGGGCCGACAATGAACGAAAAATGTATCAAATTGGAGGCTAATGATGGAATTTACGCATTTTAATACAGAAGGACGGGCTCGCATGGTCGATGTGAGCGCTAAGGACGATACGGTTCGAGTGGCTGTTGCCAGGGCTGTTGTAAAAATGCAAGCGGAAACCTTGCAGAAAATTGCGGCAGGAACCATGAAAAAAGGTGATGTTTTAGGTGTTGCACAGGTTGCCGGAATTATGGGCGCCAAGCAGACGTCGTCCCTGATACCGATGTGTCATCCGCTGTTTTTATCATCTGTTGATATTTCCTTTCAACTTGAGCCGGAAGAATCACAAATTGTAATTCTTTGCGAAGCGAAAACAACTGGTAAGACTGGCGTGGAGATGGAGGCTATTAGCGGCGCGTCCATTGCGGCGCTTACAATTTATGATATGAGTAAGGCCGTAGATCGCTGGATGACTATTACTAATATTGGCCTGCTAGAAAAACAGGGCGGGAAAAGCGGTCATGTACGGCGCAATGAAATTGATAGTGGTAAAGGGGACTGACATTTATGCATACACTAGGCATTTTGATTTTAAGTGATAAAGGGTCGCGGGGAGAGAGAGAAGATGGCAGTGGTCAGGAAATACAAAGGCTGCTAGAAAAAAACTACAAAGTTATCTATTATGAAATTATTCCTGACGAACAAGCCTTAATTGAAGAAAAAATGCGTTACATTTGTGATGAAGTAGGTGTTGAGTTGCTTTTGACGTCAGGCGGAACCGGTTTTTCCAACCGTGATGTAACGCCTGAGGCGACAAAGGCAGTTATTACGAAAGAGGCGCCAGGCATTGCTGAGGCGATTCGTTTTTACGGATTGCAAAAAACGCCAAAAGCGATGTTATCTCGTGCGGTTTCCGGTATACGCAATAAAACGTTGATTATTAATTTGCCTGGTAGTGTGAAAGGCGTTAGAGAGTCTTTGGAGGCTATCATGGGGCCGCTTGACCATGGCCTGGATATTTTGATAGGCGCTGCAGCAGAGTGCGGCCAAGGTTGATCGAGACCTAGGACTTAAAAATAAAATAGAATTGAAGAATCATGAGGAGGAGAATAATGATGGCAAAAGTATTAGCAGTTAATATTAGCAGAGAAAAGGGAGTTCCGAAAGAAGCAATTGACCAGGGACATTTTCTGACAGAACATGGTCTGGAAGGAGATGCTCATGCTGGTAAATGGCATAGACAGGTTAGTTTGCTAGGAATAGAAAGTGTTCATAAAATGGAAGCAATGGGGTTAAGTGAACTGGCCACAGGCAGCTTTGCTGAAAATATTACAACAGAAGGGATTACTCTGTTTGAGCTTCCCGTAGGAACGCGGCTGAAAGTCGGCAGCACCGTTATGGAAGTTACGCAGATCGGCAAAGAATGTCATGGCGGTTGTGCGATTCGCCAACAGGTCGGTGACTGCATTATGCCGCGAGAAGGGATTTTTACTAAAATGATTACTTCCGGGTGGATTCAGGCTGGCGATCTGATTGAAATTATGGAATAATTGCTGGAAGGCCAAAAGCGCGGAAAGGGATGAAGACCATGGAGATGATTAGAGTAGAAGAAGCTGTTGGCTCGGTTTTGTGTCATGATATAACCAAAATTGTTCCCGGCGAGTATAAAGGAAGAGCTTTTAAAAAAGGGCACGTAATTACTGAAGCCGATGTGCCTGAGTTACTAAGTATAGGTAAAGAACACATTTATGTATGGTTGCCGCAAGAAGGCTTGCTGCATGAAAATGACGCAGGGATTCGCTTGGCGAAAGCGGTAGCCGCGCCCGGACTTTTTCTAACTGAGCCCCATGAAGGTAAGGTCAATCTTGTTGCTGAAGAAGACGGCATTTGCGTGATTGACGAAGAGACGCTCGTGCAGATCAATACGATAGAAGATATGATTGTAGCGACACGCAGCAATTATCGTCCTGTGAAAAAAGGCGATACAATTGCTTCAGTCCGTGTTGTACCGCTCATGATGGAAGAGGAAAAAATTCGGCAGGCTGAAGCGATTGGCGCTCGAGACCCGGTTATTACCGTCAAGCCTTTTAGACCTCGCAGGGCTGGCATTGTTACAACAGGCAGTGAAGTATATCATGGACGGATCGAAGATAAATTTGGTCCTGTTGTAAAGCAGAAGGTGGAAAACTATGGCTGTGAAGTGATTCGTCAGTGCATTGTTTCTGATCAGGCCGAAGAGATTACTCGATCAATTCATCAACTGATTGCCGAGGGAGCAGAGCTGATTTTGACAACTGGCGGCATGTCAGTAGATCCTGATGATGTGACGCCGCTGGGAATCCGTAATTCAGGGGCGAAGATTGTTACTTATGGAGCGCCCGTATTACCAGGAGCTATGCTTATGGTTGCTTATTTAGGAGATGTTCCTATTCTAGGTTTGCCCGGGTGTGTTATGTATAGTAAGACAACGGTATTTGATCTGGTTTTACCGCTTGTAATAGCCAATGAGACGATTACTCGTTCCATGATCGTAAAATGGGGTTTAGGCGGCTTATGTTTGAAGTGTGAAACTTGCCATTATCCTGTCTGTTCGTTTGGTACAGGTGTATAGGAGGCGTTGGTATGCAGCGTAATATTTTGCTAGAGGCAGCTAGAGATTTGCTGCTCGAACAGGCCGTACCTACTGGACCAGAGAAAGTTTCTCTGCTGCGAGCCAACGGGCGGATTTTGGCGCAAAAAATAGTGTCCGAGCAACAAGTACCACCTTTTAATCGGTCTCCCCTTGATGGCTATGCCGTAAGAGCTGCTGATACGAAGGGAGCAAACGCTGCCGCGCCAGCAATTTTGACGGTTGTGGAAGAAATTCGAGCGGGATTTGTGGCAGTAAAACAAGTAGGCGAAGGTATGGCCATTAAGCTGATGACTGGAGCGCCTATTCCTGCTGGCGCCGATGCCGTCATTAAATTTGAAGATATAACAAGAGTGAAAGATAAGATTTTTATTGCCGAGGAATTGCAGCCTCACAGTAATATTGTTCCTGCCGGTGAAGATGTACAGATTGGGGATCCGATCGGTCAGCCAGGCGAGATCGTGACAGCACCGCTGATCGGACTCTTTGCGGCTGTGGGCCTTGATTCAGTTTTAGCCTATCGGCCGGTACGTGTTGCTTTAATCAGCACAGGCGATGAACTTGTCGAGCCAGGCTGCTCCTTGGCAAAAGGGAAGATCTATAACAGTAACTTACATTGTCTGGGGGCTCGTTGTTTGGAAATTGGGGCGGAGCCTCAGTACAAAGGAATTGCCGACGATGATCTTGGAGCCATTGTCAGTTTGCTGGAGCCTGCCGCCAGTGAGGCTGATCTGGTGATAACGACAGGTGGCGTTTCTGTGGGCGATTTTGATCTTGTTCCCAAGGCGCTGGAGACAGTTGGCGCCACCACTTTATTCCATCGTATTCGGATAAAGCCAGGATCGCCGATGATTGCGGCGAAAAAAGATCAGACTTTGTTTATTGGTTTGTCGGGGAATCCTGCGGCAGCTTTTATTACTTTTGAACTTATTGTTGTGCCGCTGATTAAAAAGATGATGGGACAGCAGGCATTTATGCTGCCTTCGATCGAAGCGACACTGCTTAATAGTTTTTCCAAGGCAAGTAATCAGCGGCGTTTTTTGCGGGGCATGTTGCAGCGCGATAGAGACGGAAATCAGATCATGCTGGCAGAAAGCCAGAGTAATGGTACGATGAAATCGATGATTGGCTGCGATGTACTTGTTGATGTACCTGCAGGTAGTGAGCCGCTTGCCAGTGGGCAGACTGTGAAAGCGTGGCTAATATGATTGCTGCCAGCGGTATTATTTTGGCTGGCGGCCGCAGTTCGCGTATGGGGCAGGATAAGACCTTTTTAAAGATTAATGGACGGACACTTCTCGAAACAGTTCTTGTTACCATGCAAGCTGTTGTGGATGATATTATTATTGCTAGTAATCAAAGGAATAAGTATGGGATCGACGGCGTGAGAGAAGTGCCTGATCAGTATGCAGGCAAAGGACCGCTAGGCGGGATTCATGCGGGGCTGCTTGCCGCAAAACATGAGTATTCTTTGATTGTTTCTGCCGATATGCCCTTTGTTACGGCCCCGCTACTACAGTATCTTCTGTTGTGTCAAAATTCCTGTGACAGTGTTGTTCCCCTTGTCGGCGGTCGGCGGGAGCCTTTGTGCGCTGTTTACTCGAAAAGCTGTATTCCTTCGATTGAAGCCTGTCTCGAACAGGATCAAAGAAAGGTACAGGCTTTATATGAGCGAATATCTGTACGCGAAGTGGCTGCTGCGGAACTTGAACCCTTTGGTGATTGGCGCGAGCTGTTTTTTAATATGAATACGCCGGAAGATTATCGAAGTGCCAAAGAAGGCAGTCAAATTTTAGATCCCGAAGGGAGTAAAAATCATGGAGGCAGTGATACCAGTTATATCGATTGTGGCGAGATCCGGCACAGGTAAGACTACTTTATTGGAACAGGTTGTTCGGGAGCTGAAAGCGGACGAAATTCGGGTTGCCGTGATTAAGCATGATGCGCACGACTTTTCGATGGATTGTCCCGGAAAAGATACTTGGCGGTTTGCGGAAGCCGGCGCCGATATTGTAGCCATTGCATCGCCAAAAAAAATGGCGATGATTGAATATGGCGGATATGAAAAGACGCTTGATGAGATAATCGCCAAGATCTCTGGTGTGGACTTGATTGTGACTGAAGGCTATAAGTACAGAGATAAACCAAAAATCGAAGTCGTTCGAGCGGCTGTTTCCAGCCAGTTGCTATCTAATCCCCAAGAGTTACTGGGGATTGTCAGTGACTTAGCGTGGGATGTAGGCGTACCTTGTTACAAACTTGACGATTACCAAGGCGTTGCGAAATTAATCGAGGAATACTGTGAGAGTTTTATGAAGCGTTCTTCTTGAATATTTTAGTAAAAGGCATCATATTTATAAAAATATTCATAGAAAAGAAAGAACGTGGTTCTGATTCATACGATTGTTTTAAGGAAACCTAAAATGAGTGCGATTGTTATGTTCTTTCTCTTAGTAAGCTTACCTGCTATTGTGATGGGGCTTCAATATTGGGAGAATATGCAATTTGCAACAATTCCGAGTCAGAATTTAAATCCTCCCGCAGGGCCAATAACGATCATTATCAAAATTCCTGAGCGAATTTTACAATTATATAACGCTGGAAACTTGTATAAAACATATCCCATTGCCGTTGGCAAAGACGAAACCCCTACTCCTGTGGGCGATTGGACAATTGTATGGAAATCCTACAGGAAAGGTGATATGTTTGGTACTCGGTTTTTAGCTCTTAGTGTACCATGGGGAGGATATGGAATTCATGGTACAAACCAGCCCTGGAGTGTTGGTACAGTAGCGAGTCATGGGTGTATCCGAATGCGAAATAAGGACATAGAAGAGCTTTATGAATGGGTGCCAGTAGGAACTTCAGTAAGAGTAGAAGATCAAATATTTCATATTGAGCGTACACTTAGCTATGAAATATCGGGCGCGGATGTCGTAATCCTACAACGGAAATTGAGAGAACTTGGTTATTTTGAAGGGCAGGCTGATGGTTTTTTTGACCGGAATACGGAGGTAGCTGTAAAAAGATATCAATATGACAATGGATTAAATCCTACCGGAATCGCTGATAAGAAAACTATTAAAAAACTAGACTTATAGTTGATTCTTTATAAGTGTTTTAAAGGATGATAATGCAGGATTTTACTGAAGGTAAGGCGAAACGATAAAACATAAAACATAAAACATAAAATATAAAATATAAAGCGTTTATGGCGCAATTGATTTGGAAATTTGCGCCATGGCGCTTTTTTCATATGATGGAGAGAGTTTATGACAAAACAATTGGCATTCTATTTTGCACAAGAACATTGTTCTGGCTGTTGTACCTGTCAAATTGCCTGTAAAGATAAAAATAATTTGCCTCAGGGGCAATTGTACCGGAAAGTCTATGAATATTGCGGCGGTGAATATGAGCAGGTCGATGGTGTGATTCGCCAGAATGTATTTGCTTTCTGGACTTCTTTAAGCTGCAATCATTGCCAGAAACCAGTTTGTGTTGCGGTATGTCCTACTGGCGCCTTAAGAAAACGTGAGGAAGATGGTATTGTTTTATTAGCAGTGGAAAAGTGTGTTGGCTGTAAACAGTGTACGACAGCTTGTCCTTATGAAGCGTTACAGCTTGATCAGACTACAGGAAAAATGGGAAAATGTGATTTTTGCCTTGATCTACTGGAGCAAGACAAAGAACCGGCATGTGTAGCGGCTTGTCCGATGCGGGTGTTAGACTATGGCTTGCTAGAAGAGTTGCAGCGAAAATATGGCTCAGTTTCGCAGACAAAGGGCATGGTTGATAAATCCTTGACGGAACCGGCGCTGGTCATCACGCCGCATCGTCACGGCAATATATAATGGTCTCAGTTAGAATTGTAAAATCGGTACCAGAGGTGTAGGTTATGGCTGAAAAAGTAGTCTATACGGCAGGCGCTTTAAATTGTGGCGGCCGCTGTCTGTTTAAAACCCATGTAAAAGATGGTAAGGTTGTAAAAATTTCTGCTGATGATACGATTTTGGATAAGCCTGGCGATCCGCAGTTGCGTGGTTGTTTGCGCTGCCGTTCTTATCGTGATTATATGTATCATCCCGATCGCTTAACTCAGCCTTTAAAGCGTATCGGCAAGCGTGGCGAGGGTAAGTTTACGCCAATTAGTTGGGATGAAGCTTTAGAGACGATTGCCTGTCAGACAAGGCGAATTATGCAGCAATACGGCCCTGAGGCGATCTATTTAAATTATGCTACAGGGAATTCCGGAAAAACGTCGGAACGCGTTTGGATGGCGAGACTTCTAGGTTTTTACGGCGGTTTTCTTTCCTATTATGGAACGTATAGCACAGCCTGTACGGAAGATGCGACTCCCTATACCTTTGGAACGAATCGCACTGGAAGTAGCCGGGAAGATTGGATAAACTCAAAACTGATTATTCTTTTAGGTTGGAATCCGGCAGAAACGATTCACGGTACGAATACGGCTTTTTATCTTAAGCAAGCTAAACAAGCTGGGGCCGAAATTATTTCGATTGATCCCGTCTATTCGAATACGACGGCAGCTTTGGCCGATCAATGGATTCCGATTCGTCCTACAACGGATTGCGCTCTTTTAGAGGCAATGGCGTATGTCATGATTACTGAACACTTACAGGATCAGTCATTTCTTGATACCTACTGTCTGGGATTTGATGAGCAGCACATGCCGCCGCATATTCCAGATGGAAATTCTTTTAAAGCTTATATTTTAGGATTGGGATCTGATAAAAAGGCAAAAACTCCGGAATGGGCCGAATCAATTACGGGAATACCACGCGAGCAGATTACAGCTTTAGCGCGAAAATATGCTACAAGGCGACCAGGCGCTTTGATTCAAGGGTATGGTCCACAGCGTCATGCCTATGGCGAACAAATAGTTCGTTGTGGCACTGTCTTAGCGGCCATGACAGGAAATGTTGGCAGGAAGGGCGGTTGGGCTTCAGGCCATGGTAAACCAGCCCAAGACATTCCACTTGCGTCTATCCCAATTTCCAATCCTTGCAAAGCACAAATTTCTATGTTTACTTGGACTGAAGCGCTAGTACGGGGAACTGAAATGGGAGCGGAAGCAGGGGTCAGAGGGGTTTCTAAACTGAATTCTAATATTAAGCTAATTTTTAACTTGGGCGGTAATTGTTTAACAAATCAGCACTCTGATACGAATGGTACGGCTCAATTATTGGAAGATGAAGCATTAGCGGAATTGATTGTTGATAACGGCCACTTTCTTACACCTAGCGCAAGATATGCTGATATTGTTTTACCTGCCGATACGTTTATGGAACGGGAAGATCTAGTCAATCCCTGGCTTTATGGCGACTATGTTTTATATGGAAATCAGGCGGTAGAGCCACCAGGCCAGTGCCGCAATGGCTATAGTTGGGTTAGCGATTTGGCTCAAAAACTGGGGCTGCACGATGTGTTTACAGCAGGGCGTACCTTACGAGAATGGCTACAGTATCTTGTGGCAGAAACGCGAAAGGTTGATCCTGATTTTCCGTCATTTGAAAAGCTTCAGGCCAAAGGGATTTATCGTCGTTATTACAAGGAGCCTTATATTGCCTTTCAAGAGCAAATTGATAATCCCCAAGAATACCCTTTTCCAACGCCATCAGGAAAAATCGAGATCTTTTCACAGCGGCTATGGCAAATGGAGAAACTAAAAACGATTCCGGCTATACCGAAATATATTACGGCTTGGGAAGGACCGGAAGATCCTTTGATAAAAGAATATCCGCTTCAGTGTATCGGGCATCATTATAAGCGCCGTGTCCACTCGACCTTCGATAATACTCGCTGGATGGAGGAAGCAGGACGTCAGGAAGTCTGGATGAATCCGCTTGATGCCGCAAGCCGACAGATCGTTACTGGGGAAAATGTCCGGGTCTTCAACGCTCGCGGTATTATTGTTTTACCAGTAAAAGTAACTCCTCGAATTATGCCGGGTGTTGTATCAGTACCGCAAGGAGCCTGGTGGACGCCTGATGAAACAGGGATTGATCGGCGCGGCTGCATTAATGTTCTGACGAAATATGCGCCAACACCTCTGGCTTTTGGAAATCCCCAGCATACGAATTTAGTGGAAGTGCAAAGCGACGAAAGGGAATCTTTAGAAAAATAGAAAATTGGGCTTTTTTGCCAGGGTTTAATCTGATCATGGAGAATATACAATATGACACAAATAGACTGCGTCAAGTAAAAAGCCTGTTCGTGGTATGTTAGTACATTAAGGGGGCGGATGTATTGATCGACTGTTTTGAATTTCTATTACCAACAAAAATTAGATATGGCGCTGGAATAGTAAGTGTTTTGGCGGAAGAACTGCGATTATTGAACGTAAAAAAAGTCATGATTATTACAGATAAAGGTTTAGCGGCAACGGGACTTTTGCAGAAAATCAGTGATCTTATTGCCGCTGCAGACGTGGCTTTTATTACTTATGACGCGATCGAGGCAAACCCGAAGGATACCAATGTGGAGGCGGCGGCTGAGCTTGCTAGACAACAGGGAGTTGATGCATTAGTCGCTTTTGGCGGCGGCAGTCCAATTGATGCGGCCAAGGCGGTGGCTGTCCTGACGCGCCAAGGGGGAAAAGTCCGCGACTATCAAGGCAAGAATAAAATAAAGGATGATTGTTTGCCGCTTATTACCATTCCGACAACGGCTGGTACGGGCAGTGAAGTCACTTTTTCCTCAGTTATTACTGATACAAAAGAGAAGTTCAAATTTACCATAAAAAGCCCAGCAATTGCTGCAAAAGTGGCTATTGTCGATCCTGAACTGACATTTACTGTTCCCGTAATGGTTACCGCGGCTACAGGAGTTGACGCTCTGACGCACGCAATCGAAGGCTATACAGCAAATTGCACGGAACCAATTGCTGAGGCTGTTGGATTGTACGCTGTCGAATATATCGCGCAAAATATCCTAGAAGCCGTAACAAATGGTACGAATCGCGAGGCTCGTGATAAAATGATGATGGGCAGTCTTTTGGCGGGACTTTCTTTTAGTCATGCCGATGTTGCTTCAGTGCACTGCATGGCGGAAGCCTTGGGGAGTCTGTATGATGCGCCGCATGGTATGTGCAACGCCATATTACTGCCTTATGTGATGGAATACAATCTGCCATCGGTGGAATATAAGTACGCACGAATTGCTCGCGCTATGGGAATTGACGAGCAGGATGACGCGAAGGCTGCGCAACAAGGCATTGAACATATTAAGGCCTTGTCGCAAAAAATCGGGTTGCCTGGGATACGGTCTTTAAACATCGATAAGGCAGATTTTGAACTTCTGGCGGAAATGTCGGTGAAGAATGGTTCGAATGACAGCAATCCGCGAGTTATAACCAAGAAAGGCTATATGGATTTGTTTGATAAGGCTTACAATGACGGTTATTAAGGTATGGGAGAATAATTTACTATGAAATATGAAACAATGGAAGCTGCGATGCGGGGCGAGGCAAGACGTAACTTTCTCATGCAGTGCTCAAGCAAGACCAGACTGGTGCAAGAGCCAGTTATGAATCCTTATAAGGTTCACGGCCATCCCAATCCCGCCGGGCTTGGTGATGCAGCGCAGTTTTCGCAAACGGGTTCCTGGGGGCAAAGCTCAGTTTTATTTCCTACACTGGAAGCCTATCGTATCGCTGATGAATGTGGCAAAGCACCCTATGGCGGGGCGGAATATGGCATACCTCAAACGCCGGAAGCCGATGCTGTTTGCAGAAAAATCGCGGCGCTTCATAATGGCTATGGAGCAGTTATTTGTCCATCAGGCTTGTCGGCAATTTCGACAACTTTGGCAGCCTTTTCACCGAAAGCAATTTTGATTCCTGATTGCGTCTATGGACCGATGGTACGTTATTTAAATAGAAGAAAGATCACTCAGATTCGTTATCCATCAGGCGCATCAAAAGAAGAATTTTCTACAGTTTTATTTAAAGCGCGCCAAGATTATCCTGAACGAGAGGATCTCATAATTTATTTAGAGGCGCCAGGCAGTGGTACTTTTGAAATTCCCGATATCGACGGAATCATTGCTATAGCAAAAGCGGCAAGTCTGCGTACTGTTATGGATAATACTTGGGCAAGCCATGTTCGGTTTAAGCCCCTTGACTATGGCGTGGATATTGTTATACAAGCTACCACGAAGTATGAAGGCGGCTATGGCGATACGCCATCAGGCGTTGTCATTACAAAGCATGAAAATGATTGGCAGAGTATTTCCGATGAATTGCGCGCCGCAGGCAATGGCGCAGTAGCGCCAACGACTTGTTCCCGGCTGTATCATCGTATTGATTCGGCTAGAGAGCGGCTTGACTGTCATGCTGCCACGGCGCAGCACCTGATAGAATGGTTTAGAGAGCAGCCTTTTACCCAAGAAGTTCTGTCGCCGACGCTGATATCTTCTCCCTACTATGAACGTTTCCAGCATTATTTTCATAAAGGGAATGGTTTGTTTAGCGTGGTTTTTCGCTCTGATCTAGCGAGTCGACAGATTGAAGCTTTTATGGATGCCTTAAATCTATTTTGGATTGCTGAAAGCTGGGGCGGACATTTGTCACTTGTACTGCCTGTACATGGTAAGCGGGAAGTTACGCCGCTACCGGACGGCTTTATTTTACGGTTCCATGCAGGACTCGAAGCGTATCAAGATCTTGTGGCGGATCTTACTCAAGCGGCAGAGAAGCATTTACTTTGCTCGGCAGATACTACATTGACAGAATAGATGAGAAGTGATACGTTATAGAAAATAATAGATTGCGGGGGGACTCCTTAGAGTTGAGAAGGTAAAACCTGACCCTTTGAACCTGTTAGTTAACGCTGACGTAGGGAAGCAATAGGACAGTGCGAAAGATGCTTACCGAATGCAGGTGAGCATTTTTTTTGCATGGAAAGAGGGCAAAATGATCGATAAGAAAAGTATTCAAGCGCAGATGATACAAGCCGTAGAAACAGTACAGAAAACAAATCCAATGGCAGGTTCTATCACAAATTCTGTTACAATCAATTTGGTGGCAAATGCCCAGCTCGCTGTCGGTGGAGCGGCGGCTATGGTGTATTTGCCTGATGAAGGCGAATTTTTAGCAAGGGCTGGCGGCGCTACTTATATTAATGTCGGCACACTTCTTCCCGTTTACGAGGAGACATTGCCGCGTACCGCAAAAGCCTTGTATGAGGGAAATAAACCTTGGGTGCTTGATCCTGTTGCTGTAGGCATTGGCGAACTAAGAACAAAGCTATTGCTTCAATTTAAAGAGTATAAGCCTAGTATCATTCGAGGCAATGCTTCAGAAATTATTGCTTTAGCTGGTTTATGGAATTTAGCAGGAGGAACTGAGGCGTCAAAGGTGCGCGGCGTTGATTCGACTGACTCTGTGAATACGGCCCAAACAGCAGCTGTTGCCTTGGCGAAATGGACGGGCGGCGCTGTTGCTGTATCAGGAGAAATCGATTTAATCACAGACGGTGCCATCGTTGCTTTTTCTCAAGGCGGGTCAACTTTTTTGACTAAAATTACTGGGGCAGGCTGTTCTCTAGGCGGTGTTGCGGCAGTTTATCTTACAGCGGCATCACCCTTTATTGCAGCGCTTACCGCTACAGCGATTTACAATTTAGCGGGACGTCGCGCGGCCGAGCAGGTGGATGGGCCAGGACATTTTCAAATCCAGTTTCTTGACGAATTATATAAAGCCACAGCAAGCGAGATTGCTGATAATCCTTTTGATATTAAGGAGGTATAAATGATGAATACTTTAGTTGCTGTTGCTATTGCTCCCTGCGGCGTAGGCGATGAACTTGCTCCCTATGTAGCTGAAGTGGTAAAAGTCATTCGCGAATCCGGTTTGCCTAATCGTACTACTGCCATGTTTACTGAGATCGAAGGAGAATGGGACGATGTGATGCAAGTTGTTAAAGCGGCAACTTTTGTACTTGCGGCGAAGGGGATTCGTACCGAAGTCGTTCTAAAAGCTGATATACGCCCTGGCTTTACTAATATGATTCAGGCGAAGGTGGAAAAGGTCAACGGAATTTTGGAGGATGAGAAATGAGTATAAGAACAAATTTAGATATTTCAGCCTATCTTGTTGTTGGTCCAGAAAATACGAAGGAGCGTCCTGTAGCAGAAATTGTTCGTGATGCTGTGGCGGCTGGTTTTACTTGTGTGCAAATTCGTTCGAAAGTAGCTTCTGCAGCTGAAATGATTGAACTAACCCGTCAGGCAGCCGATGTTATTAAAAGTCTTGGTAAATCAAACACTGTGGCCCTTCTTGTTGATGATCGCTTAGATGTTGTTTTGGCGGCAAGAAAGCTTGGTGTAAAAGTAGATGGAATCCATGTTGGTCAAACTGATATTCCTGTAGATGTTTGCCGGGAATATCTCGGCAAAGATGCGGTTGTTGGCTTATCGGCTAGAACGCATGAATTGTTTGATTATATTACAACGGCTGATGTGAGTCAGATTGATTATTTTGGCGCTGGCCCTTTACATGAAACAAAAACAAAACCCGATTGCGGCATGGATCACAGTGGAAATGTGATTACTAGAAGCTTTGATGAAATCGCAAAATTGGCTAAGCTTAGTCCCATTCCCGTCGTAGTGGGTGGGGGCGTTAAACTTGTTGATATACCGCAGTTAGCCCAAACGGGAATCGCAGGCTTTTTTGTTGTATCGGCCGTTTCTGAAGCGGATGATCCAAAGGGAGCAGCTACTGCGTTGGCCAAAGCCTGGGATGAGGCTAAAGGGCAGCGGTGATATAGCTAAGCCATTATTTGGGTAGTATAGTCATAATTTTGTCATATTTCTAGTTTATACTTACATTAGTAAATAGTGGAGGGATAAACTATGAATCAAAAAGCGAAGAAATTTATTGCTTTCTCTTTATTGGCCGGAATTATGCAAACAGGATTGTTTATGAGTACCTCCGAAGCATCGCCTGGTGACGAATGGCGGATGCGTCATGATGAAGCTTATACACAGGAAGATCGGCGCCATAATGAAGCGATGCAGCGCTGGAGTTTTGAAAGTCGGAGTCATTGGCGGGAAAGACAGCGTGAGGAAAGAGAACGTCATGAACGGTTTATGGAACGTTTCCATGAAAGAGAGCGGCAACATGATTTAGAGATGGCTCGTCATGAGCGCGAAATGGCTCGGCGCGATCATGAATCCTGGCGATCATGGAAAGATCGCCAAGAGCTTGAAGAGCAGCGGCATAATGAGGCTATGCATAATATCGCCGCTTTTCTAATCGGGCTTGCTGTTGGCTCAGCTTCTAACGGATGAGTTTCTCAGTTGAAAAACTACATTGTACATCGAAACCTAATGAAAAAGCTGCCGAAGGCAGCTTTTTTAATTTGGAAAATTTACGATAAAAAGGAGGAATTTTGTCTTATAATGACAAATTTTATTAATAGTCCACAAAATAAGTAATTTTCAAAAAAATATTTGAGGAGGTTTTTTTAGTGAGTATGTTTTGTTATCAGTGTCAGGAAACCGCAAAGGGAACGGGCTGCGAGGTGCGGGGAGTCTGTGGCAAGACCGCCGAAGTAGCAAAACTACAGGATCTGCTCATCTATACAGTTAAGGGAATTGCTCATGTGGTTGTTCACGGAAAATTAAATCCGGCTGAAATGGCTGAAGTAAACCATGAAGTTTTGAAAAGTTTATTTATTACTATTACAAATGCGAATTTTGATGAGATAGCGATTGAAGAACAGATTCATAAAATGCTGGAACTGCGGGATGCCTTAAAAAAGAAAAGCGGTTATTCTGATGTGCTTGATGTAGCTTCTTTTACTGTTTCTACGAAAGAGTCGCTGCTGGCAAAAGCGAATAGCATCGGCGTATTGGCGACAACGAATGCGGATATCCGGTCTTTGCGCGAATTAATCATTTATGGTCTAAAAGGCATGGCTGCTTATACGCATCACGCCCTGCAGATTGGCAAAGAAAATCCCGCAATTTATGCTTTTATCTATGAAGCGCTTGATGCTACACTGCATGATCGAGCCGTAGATGAACTGGTTGCCCTTACACTAAAGACAGGTGAACTAGGCGTAGCAGCTATGGCGCTATTAGATGAAGCGAATACGAGTAAATATGGCAACCCAGAGATTACAAAAGTAAATCTTGGCGTGCGCGAAAATCCGGCTATTTTAATTTCTGGTCATGATTTGACAGATTTGGAGCAGTTATTAGAGCAGACACAAGGAACGGGTGTAGATGTATACACTCATAGCGAAATGCTGCCAGCTCACTATTATCCTGCTTTTAAAAAGTACGAGAATTTAGCAGGTAATTATGGCGGTTCCTGGTGGCGGCAAGTTGGTGAGTTTGAAAAGTTCCATGGTCCTATTCTCTTTACCACAAATTGTATTGTGCCGCCTAAAGTAGAAGAAGTACGGGAACGGATTTTTACCACAGGGGCAGCTGGTTATCCAGGTTGCAGTCATATTGTAGCTGATGCGGCGGGGAAAAAAGATTTTTCGCCGATTATTGCTATGGCGAAAACGTTAAAAACACCGGAAGAACTTGAATCGGGAACGATTGTCGGCGGGTTTGCCCATGGACAAATATTAGCTCTTGCTGATAAGGTTGTTGAAGCTGTAAAATCAGGCGCTATTAAGAAATTTGTTGTAATGGCAGGCTGTGATGGCCGGATGAAGTCAAGAGAGTATTATACTGAATTTGCCGAAAAGCTGCCTCAGGATACCGTGATTCTCACGGCAGGCTGCGCAAAATATCGTTATAATAAGCTGCCACTCGGTGATATTGGCGGGATTCCTCGTGTTCTTGACGCCGGACAGTGTAATGATTCTTATTCATTAGCGCTTGTAGCGCTTAAGTTAAAAGAAGTATTTGGCCTCGATGATGTAAATCAGCTACCCATAGTTTATAATATTGCTTGGTATGAACAAAAAGCCGTGATTGTACTTTTAGCATTACTTTATTTAGGTGTTAAAAATATTCATTTAGGTCCAACTCTGCCAGGCTTTTTGTCACCGCAGGTTGCGAAAGTTCTTGTAGAGAATTTTGGGATTGCGGGCATTAGTACAGTAGAAGCAGATTTGGCAAAATTGATCGGCTAGAAATTATTGTTTTGCAAAAAAGCGAGAGAACTTTTCAGTTCTTTCGCTTTTTTGTAAAATCCCTTTTATAATCCAGTACATCTACTTTATTAAGTAATAAAAATTATAGCTGGAAAGCAACTTTTAGGACTAAAGGAGGAAAGGAAAAGGTGTCTTTTCAGAGAAGAATATTATAAATATAAAAGGGGGAATGTAAATGGAAAGACCAACAAGAGTATTTACCCCAATTATTTGGACGAATGGTTCTGAAAAAATTTGTTGCAGTAACTTCGGTTTTGCTTTTCAGGATAAAAATGGCGTTGCACATCGGATGGGACCAACACTGCAACGAGTCATAAAGAAGCTTGAGAAAATGGAACGATATGATATTGCAGAAACTTTACGTAATTCGTAAGTGATTATTCTGCAAGAAAAAAGCGGCAAGGATATTTTCCTTGCCGCTTTTTCTTGTATGTGGTATTATATGGAACGTATCGACTGCCTAGTCAGTCAATTTGTTTTATAAAAAGGAGTGAAATGATGAAGAAATATTCTCTATTTCACATAACCGGGGCAACCTATTGTTCTGTAATTGTTTTGTTTTTTTGCCTTGTTGGCGCAGTTATGCTACCTAATTCTTGGGGAGCAGAGGATGGGCCGTTAGAGTGGCTCCAAGTCATCGTATTAGTAGTTACTGCGATGGTAACGGCAGTGATTCCGTTTCGCGGCTATGGACCTCTAGCTAAAAAGCAGTTGGCATTCTATGTAGCGCCAGTCTGGCTAATGGCTGCAGGTCGAGAACTTAGCTGGGGGCGAGTTTTATACACTGATTCGACAGGTGCTTATTTACGATTACAGGATTTATGGTATGGCTTTTTAGTCCATCCTTTTATTTTGTGCCTCAGTGTGTTTATTCTGTGGAATTTTTACCAGCGGGGGTTAGCTCAAGAAATTCAGTCGTGGCTGAAAAATGCGGCTGTTCCCTATATCGAGATTAGTCTTATTCTTTTCTCTGGAGTGATTGCAACCGGAGTAGAGCATTATAGTTTTGGTTTCTTTGGTTCTAAAGAGGAACTTTTTGAAGAATTGGCCGAATTAGTTTGCTATTGTAGTCTTTTCTTTTTTACGATTGATCTGGGCTTTAATCGGCAAATTCAAAAAAAACAGCTTACTCGCTAAACGTTAGAGACGTACGATTCTTACCGGATTATTTTTTTGTAACTCGCGGCCTTTAGCGGAGAGTTCTACAATATAAGCAGGCCCTACATCAAGATCATCACCTAGATAGTGTAGAAGGTGGTCAGAAGGGTTTGCTTTTTTTGTGACTTGATTTAATTGACTAGGAGAACTATTGGAAATTATATCAATGGGCATTACACTAACCTCGCCTATAAATAGTATCTTGCTATTAATATGCTATGTTTTTTTTTGATTGTCAATATAAAGATTTATATAATTCAAAAGAGTAATAGTAAATTTAAAATTTAAACAATAATCATTATCATTTACAAAGCGATTTTGTAAGTATATAATAAAAGCAGTTAAAAAACTTGCTGCTTTTTAGGGAGATGATTGCCGTGGCAAACGCTTACTGTCATGAAAAATATTGCAATGTATCAGAAGAAGAAAAAGATCATATTACGGTAGAAAAATCTTCGCAGAATAGCGTATTTTTAGGTTGGCTGTACATGGCTGCTGTTTTAGCAGGTGCTATTCTCTTAGATAATCTTCTATTGTAATTATTTTATGGAATCGAACTAGGTTATTTTCCTGCCTGAGCAACCAACACTTCATACTGTTGGTTGCTCAGGCTTTTGTTTTGCTGCTTTAAGTAAAATTTTTATATGATTTGCTTTGTCTTTTCATTTGTAAGTGTGTTAAGCTTAGGTTAGTTAAATAATATGAGAAAACTGAAATATTTTCAGTAAACAAAGGAAGTTGGATCTTTGGTTGCAGAGTGGAAGAAAAGTTTGGCTGTTATGTGGTTTGTTCAAGTCATTGGAACAATTGCTATTACTGGAATGATTTCATTTTTACCGCTATATGTTTCCCACTTAGGAATCAGCGACCCTGGAGAAATTGGTTTATGGGCGGGTGTCCTCATGGGTGCATCTTCTTTTGCGGCGGCTATTTCTAATCCTTACTGGGGAACTGTAGCTGATCGCAAAGGTCGTAAACCCATGGTGGAAAAAACATTACTACTGTTTGGCCTGATTATTATTGCTATGGCATATGTGGCTAACGTATATCAACTGCTAGCTTTACGTATTTTTCAAGGCCTTTGCGGGGGATTTGTAGCCGCTTCCACAGCGCTTGTGACAAGTATGTCGCCGCGCGATAAGATTGCTTTTACTGTCGGTTTGTTTCAGACTGCTATGATTGTAGGCGGCGCTGTCGGTCCGATGCTTGGCGGTGTTATTGCCGATCACTTTGGCTACCGTCAGCCGTTTTTTGTTTTTGGCATTTTGTGTCTTGTGGCTTTAGGGTTAAGTCATTTGGCAGTCAGGGAAAAATTCACGCCGGTAAGGCGTGCTAAAAAAGAATCGATTTTAAAAAGTTTCAGTTATTTTTGGGCGCTGCCTGGTCTTGGGGCTATTTTATTTATACAGTTTTTGACGCAGTTTGCCACACAAAGTATCGGCCCCATTCTGCCAATTTATATTCAGTCCATGGTGACTGGAACAGAACTTCTTGCGAGTATTTCCGGAACGATGATTGCTATCGGCGGGGTAGCTAGTGCCTTGGCATCTTTAAGTATGGGCTTTATCAGTCGCCATGTTTCCCATGGTAGAATTTTGCTCGTTGCAGCTTTAGGTGGTGCAATTACTTTTGTAGGCCAATTATTAGCCCAGGATATTGTAACTTTTGGTTTGTTGCGCGCTTTGAATGGTCTGTTTATTGGAGCGATGATTCCCAGTTCCAATACGCTGTTAACGCTGTTGATTCCTGAAGAAAAACGCGGTGTTGCTTTTGGAATTACTAGCTCAGCGGCTTTGCTTGGTAATATGCTGGGGCCCTTATCAGCTGGGGTCTTATCCTTACATTTTTCGTTATCCTCTATTTTCTGGGTCACGTCGGTTCTGTTTGTGACCGCTTTCGTTTTAATGTTGTGCTACGATGAACAAGGGTCGTCCCGTGAAATTAGAGAATAATTTTATTTTGAAAATGAAATATACATACTAAAAATGAGATTTGTGGGTTTGTCCGGGAATTGATTGGATTTTGTTACTGAATATGCAAGATGGAAAAGGAAAATAGAATAAGCAGTATCTCATATATGAAATGTTTGATTGTGAAAAGCAGCGGATTCGCTGCTTTTTTTAGTTGGCATGATTGTTGCAAATATAAGATTCTATAAATTCTTATAGGAGATGATTGTATGACGCAAAATCATGGTGCTTTGGCGGGGTTAACAGTTCTTGATTTGACAAGGGTACTAGCAGGGCCTTTTTCGACAATGATGCTTGCTGATATGGGGGCCAATGTTATTAAAATTGAAGAAGCTGGTAAAGGCGCTGACGAGCGGCACATGGGACCGTTTCAAAATGGTGAAAGCGCTTATTATATGAATTTAAATCGGAATAAAAAAGGTATCACGTTAAATTTAAAATCCCCTAAGGGAAAGGAAATTTTTAAAGAGCTGGTTAAAAAAGCTGACATTGTTGTTGAAAATTATCGCCCTGGAACAATGAAGAAGTTGGGACTTGATTATGACGTTCTCAAGGAAATTAATCCGCGCATTATTTATGCGGCTGTATCGGGTTTTGGCCAATATGGACCTTATACGAAACGGCCTGGCTACGATATTATCAGCCAGGCTATGAGCGGTTTGATGAGTACTACCGGTTGGCCTGGCGGCAATCCAACTCGTTCTGGTACGGCTATGGGCGATGTATTAGGCGGCCTTTCCGTAACTATTGGCATTTTAGCAGCTGTTAACAGCCGCTATCAAACGAATCGGGGACAAATGGTTGATGTGGCGCTAGTCGATTCGGCAGTAGCCAGTTTGGAAATTATTAATATGATTTATTTTGTAGAACATCGTCTGCCGCAACGTATTGGCAATCGCTATGAATCGGTGTATCCGTATGACTCTTTCCAAGCGAAAGATGACTTAGTCATTATTGGTGCTGGCAATGATAAACTCTGGGGGTTATTTTGCCAAGTGATTGGGCAGCCAGAGCTCATTGAAAAACCAGAATTTCTTCATTCTAAAGATCGTGTTCAAAATCATGTGGCAATTAAAGAAATTGTTGAGAGCTGGACGAAAAACCGTACTGTAGCTGATATCGTTGATACACTGCTAGCTGCAGGGATTCCCGCGGCGCCGATTTATTCTATTGCGCAGGTAGCCGAGGATCCTCATATTGCCGGCGCTAGAGAGATGTTTGTAAAGACGGTGCATCCGAAGGCGGGCGAAATGCTCTTGACTGGTCCTCATATTAAATTGTCCGAAACAAAAGCAGCTATCCGCACTCCCGCTCCGGGGCTTGGCGAGCATAATGCAACCGTATTGCAGGAAATGCTTGGCCTTTCCGTTGCGGAACTGGCAGCTTTGCAAGATGAAGGAGTTATTTAAAAGGAGGGGTCAATAATGCTTCATTTACCACAACAAGTAGAAGTGATTGATGTCGGACCACGTGATGGCTTTCAAAATATTAAAGAATGGATTCCGACAGAAGTCAAAATGGAAATTATTGATGGCTTAATGGCGGCTGGGGTGAAGAGTATCGAAGTTACTTCTTTTGTACATCCTAAAGCGATTCCCCAAATGGCTGATGCAACAACGGTTGCCGCTACCGCTCTAGAAAAATATCAACAGGTCGGTTTAAAAGCGAAAGCCCTAGTGCCAAACTTACAAGGCGCTAAAAAGGCTTATAGTCAAGGAATTCGGGAAGTAACTTATGTAATTTCGGCCAGCGAAAAACATAATTTGGCCAATATAAATCGAACGCGAGAACAGTCTTTAGCTGATCTTGCAGCAATTATTAAGGAACTGCCTGATTTGACCATACGTTTGGCAGCAGCTACCTCTTTTGGTTGTCCTTTTGCCGGTCAAGTACCGGAGGAACTTGTTTTATCACTTATTCAGTCAGCTGTTAATTTGGGCGTAGACTATGTAGTTCTTTGCGATACGATTGGCGTGGGTGACCCTAAACAAGTCTATTCGTTAGTTCAGGCTGTGAAAACAAATTATCCTAATATTACAGTAGCGCTGCATTTGCATGATACGCGCGGAATGGGATTAGCCAATACCTTGGCAGGTCTTGAAGCTGGGATTACTGTTTTTGAATCGGCGATTGGTGGTCTGGGGGGGTGTCCTTTTGCCCCTGGCGCTGCTGGAAATACGGCGACAGAAGATATGATCAATATGTTTCATCGCATGGGAATTCAAACAGGCATTGATTTGGATAAATATTTATCTGTTGTAGAAATTGTTAAGACGAAGATTCAGCCTGTGCTCACAGGCCACCTTGCTTCAGCTTGTAAGTACGATAATTTATAAATTGAAAACAGCTGTCCGTCAGAGTTGTTTCTGGCGGACAGCTGTTTTAGTTGATTTTCATGAGCTTTGCAGCCTGTTCCCGTAGGTCTCCCATTTGGACATAAAGATTCTTTCCCGGACAAAGCGTGTCGTTTAAATCTCTATGGCCTACAACTGAGGTGTCATCCGGTGAAAAATTATAAAGATTACATAAGGCGGCAATGAGTTTTGCTGCCGTTTTGACTTGCGCTTCTTTTGGTTCGACATCTTCAAAATTGCCGACAAGATTGATACCAATGGATGTCTTGTTGAAACCATATGCATGAGCGCCGACTGTATCACGCGGTCTGCCTCGCTCAATACGGCCATTTTTGCGAATGACATAATGATAGCCAATGCCGGACCAACCGTTGGCAAGGTGCCATTCGTGAATCTTAGCGGCGCTTACATCTTCATCGACGAGGCCTACATGATGAATAACAATCAAATCGGTAGCTGGTCTTGTATCAAGGGGACCAAAAGCGAACGCTGTCTCGAGAATCGCTAAGTCCCTTTCTTTTAACGCTTTGGGACGACTGAATGTGCCGACTTGAATCGTTAGACGGTAAAGACGAGTATTTCCTGGTTGCTCGGCTAAGGTATAACGAACTTCTGGTGCGAGGGAAGGGTCGGCGATTTTTAGACGGAGTTGTGTATCTTTTTTAGCAATTTCTTTTATGTCTAAGGTGCTGACGAAAACATTACGGCAGGCAAAAGACTTGATGAATTTTTCAGCATGGCAATTTTTAATAAGAAAGAATAGTGAGTCTGCTGTTTCTGTTTTTATAATTTCAACATTTCCTGTTAGATCAATTGTTGTTTGAAAATAGACTTGTTGTCCTTGTTTTACATTTGTTGTTGACCATTGTACATTGTTGATGTTTGCTGGCTTTTTCGGAGGTGGAGGCAATTCTTGCGCTAGAGCGGAGCAAGCGTCTACGATATTTTGCCCGAACCAGAGAACAGAACAAGTGTAAAGTGATCTTTTTAGAAAAGTTCTTCGGTTCATCATATATTCTCCAATGAAATTAAAATAAAATAATATGTTCATTATACTGCGATTTAAATGATTTTTAAATAAGAAGATTTTCCCGCGAAGAAGCAAAGATTGACCGTTATGTTACAATAGATTTGAGAAAATGCGTGAATTATTGGGAGAAAAATCATGAGAATTATTCACACAAGTGATTGGCATATTGGCAAAATTGTAAATCAAGTCTATATGACAGAAGATCAAGCTGTTTGTTTGGCATCGTTGATTG
The DNA here is from genome assembly GCF_056134285.1 of Pelorhabdus sp. sgz311002. Taxonomy (NCBI): domain Bacteria; kingdom Bacillati; phylum Bacillota; class Negativicutes; order Selenomonadales; family Sporomusaceae; genus Pelorhabdus; species Pelorhabdus sp. sgz311002. The sequence continues at coordinate 215,180 of NZ_JBWBCL010000005.1, forward strand.
ATCTTTTAAGAGAAGAGCAGCCTGATGCGTTAGTGATAGCCGGTGATGTTTATGATCGGTCTATCCCGCCAGTTGAGGCAGTGGAATTGCTTGATAAGACTTTAAGCACAATTCTGCTTGAATTAAAAATTCCCATACTGATGATCGCCGGAAATCATGACAGCCCGGATCGGCTCGGATTTGGCAGTCATTTACTTGAGGCAGGGGGATTATATATTGCAGGGCCCTTGACGCAGCAGATTAAAAAGGTTTCTTTAAGCGACGAATATGGACCTGTTCATTTTTATTTACTTCCCTATGCGCCGCCGGCTTTAGTCAGAGATGTTTTTCAAGCAGAGGCTGCGAGAGATCATGATTCTGCAATGAAGGTGATGATCGAAGCGATTCAAAGCGAGTGGGATGCAACTGCGCGTAATATATTAGTCACTCATGGTTTTATAAGGGGCATAAAGGAACTTACACTCAGTGAATCGGAAAAACCCTTATCTTACACCTTGTCAATTGGCGGGGCTGACTATGTGGATGTAGAACTTTTTTCTGGCTTTACTTATACAGCATTGGGCCATTTACATAGACCACAGCAAGCTGGTACGGAGCGGGTGCGTTATGCAGGATCTTTATTGAAATATTCTGCCTCAGAAGTGGCTCAGAAGAAATCAGTTACATTGCTTACAATTGGGAAAGATCAATCAATTACCATTGAGGAAAAAGTATTACAACAAAAACGGGATATGCGTAAAGTGACGGGATCGATACAAGAGCTGTTAATGCCCGATTTTTTGCCAGAAGCAGCAAAGAATGACTATCTTTTTGTAACTTTAACGGATCAAGCGGAGATTCTTGATCCCATGGGCAAACTGCGTACGCTGTATCCAAATGTTTTAGGGCTTGATTTTTTGCGCAATGAAGGAGCTGTTTCTGGCGAAAAAACAGCTGCTGGCGAAGGCTATAAACAGCAAGGAAAACTAGAACTTTTTGAAGATTTCTATGGTAATATGACTGGTCAGACTTTTGATGAAACGAAAAAACAAATTTTAGCGGAAGTTATTGCACAGGTAGAAACCGCCGGAAGGGAAGAGTGACGATGCGGCCACTGAAATTGACTATGACAGCGTTTGGTCCTTACGCGTCTCAGCAAGAAATTGATTTTACCCTGTTAGGCAGACGAAATTTGTTTGTCATTTGCGGCAACACCGGGGCCGGCAAGACAACAATTCTTGATGCGATTGCCTATGGTCTGTATGGAAAGGCTAGTGGCCAAGATCGTGACGGCGAAAGTCTACGCAGTCATTTTGCCAGCGAAGATATACTTACAGCGGTGGAACTGGAATTTGAGCTAAAAGGGGAAAGATACTATATTCGTCGCGTACCGAAACAGCAACGGAAAAGATTGCGTGGCGAAGGTCTTATGGATCAAAATGCTGAGGCTGAGCTGCAGAAACTTTCTGGCGATGCCAAAGAGAGCGTTTGTGGTATTAAAGAAGTAAATGAAAAAATTTTGCAGCTTTTAGGGATTACCTATGATCAATTTAAGCAAATTATTATGATTCCGCAAGGAGAATTTCGCGAGCTTTTGACGGCTGATAGTAAAATGAGAGAGGAAATCCTGCAAAAGATATTTGGTACGGAAGGGTTTCGTCAAGTCCAGCAGAGCTTAGAAGAAAAAGCGAAAGCTTTATTACAGTCTGTTCAGGAAATTAAAATTAAACTAGGTGAAGCAAAGGCCAAGCTTGATGTAACCGATCATGCTGTTTTAACAGATTTAGTAGAGGGAGAATCCTGGCAAGCTCCCGCTTTGATTACCGGACTGAAACTTGCTTTAGAGACAGATCGGCAGACTTTGTCAGGTGTTGATCAGCAAATCAAAGAGCAGGAACGACTTTTGCAAGAGAAAGAGAAGTTGATTTTTCAGGCGGAAAGTTTAAATCAAAAATTGGCAGAATTGACTGAGGCAAAGCAGAAATTGGCTGAACTAGAAGTACTGCAACCGCAAAAAAAATCACAAGAGATATTATTGAAGCAAGCGCGGAAAGCTTTGACTATTTTGCCACAAAAGGAATATCTAACTCGCTGTGCTGATGATAAAAAGATCAAAACAATGAGAGGCGTGCAAGCGTCGGCGGCTCACAAGGAGTCTCTCCTTTCCTTTCAAGCAGCAGAAGCTCATTATAACGAAACTCTAAAAAATGAAGTGCTTTGCCGGGAATTGCTTATTGAAGAAACTCAGCTCACTTCGTTACGAGAGAAACTCGAGCAACTTGCTATAACGCAAAAAGAGCTGGCTGAAGAACAGAAAACTTTGCGATTGCAGGAACAGCAGCTAACTCAAAATAAGAAAATTATTGAAAGCGATAAAGAACAATTAAAAGACAATAAAGCTTTACTAGAAAAAATGCGATTAAAGCTGGAATCGCGAGCTGTAAAAATAGAAGAGAAGAATCATAAAGAGCAAAGATTGCAGTGGCTGAACAAATGGAGTCAATCGCAAGCTGAGTTAGAAAAACTGCGCTCTGCTTATAAAATAAAGCGCAATGATCGAGATGCGGCGCAAAAACGCTATGAAGCTTGTCAGACGCTCTATGATGAACAGTACCGTCTGTTTTTATCGGGGCAGGCGTCTTTATTAGCTAAGTCGCTCCAAGCGGGTGAGCCTTGTCCAGTTTGTGGCTCTGCCCATCATCCTAATCCGACTGTTTTTCACGGAGATTTGCCATCGGAAGATCATGTGAAAAGTCTTTTTGATAAAAGTAAGGCTTTGCGTGAAGCGGCAGAACAGAGCCGGATTGCTTTTGAGCAAAACTACGCGGAGGGCATAAGGCAAAAAAAACAAGTTGATGAGTATTTGCAAGAATTGGCAGCGCTAGAAGGACCTGAACTGCTTGATTATCAACAAGAGCAGTTAACAAGTTTTATTGCTGAGAAAAGTCAGTTATGGCCTGCTGAAATTCAGCAGCTCGTAGAAGAACTTGGTCATCTTGGCACTTGTAAACAACAAAGTGAGAGGCTTAGACAAAGCATCGAGCAGAGCGAGCAGGCCATCCATAAACAAGAGCAGCAGGTTAGTGAACTTGATCAAAGGCATTCGCAGCTTTTGGGGCAGGTTCAGACGAAGGAAGCTTTATTTAAAACTCTTAGATCGGAAGTGCCTGAGCAGTTTCGTTCTCTTGCTCTGTTAGAAGCTAAAATAACGGAAATTCAAAAACGGCAAGAAACTTTAAAGGCTGCGTTAGCGAAAGCGGAACAAGCTTTTCGTCAGTCTGATCAAAAAAGGGCGCAGGCAGAGACGGAGCAAAAGCAGGCGGACGAGGCATTATTCGAGGCCCAAACTGCTTTTACGGCAGCCGCTTTACAATGGCAGGCAGCTTTGCAAGCAGCCGATTTTCTTTCAGATGAGATGTATGAACAAGCGCAACGAACGCCGCAAGAAATTCAAGAACTCGAAGAATCGGTTCGTGCTTATGAATTAGATTTGCGAGCGGCGCAAGAACATAAAATTCGCTTAGAATATGAGACGCAAGGGGTTCAAGTGGTTGATATTGCTCTGTTACAGCAGGAGAAGGTTTTTATGCAATCAGAGCGAGAAGCTTTCTTGGTTCAAAAAAATAAAGTTGCCTTCCGTTTACAAAATAACGAAAGACAACTCTTAAAACTCGGTGAACTTTGGCAGGCGCTTGAAAATATCGAGGAAGAATTTAGTGTTGTCGGTCATTTAGCACGAGTTGCCAAAGGCGACAACCAGGAAAAACTGAGTTTTGAACGATATGTACTAGCGGCTTTTTTTCAAGATATTATAGTTGCAGCCAATCTACGCTTGAAAAAGATGACGGCAGGCCGTTATTTGATGCGTCGTATTGCGTCGCGTGGGAAAGGAAATGGCCAAAGTGGTCTCGAAATTGAGGTGTTTGATTATTATACAGGTCGAACTCGTCATATAAAAACCTTATCAGGCGGAGAGAGCTTTAAGGCTTCTCTGGCTTTGGCTTTGGGGCTTGCTGATGTAGTACAGTCATACTCCGGTGGAATTCATATTGAAACGATGTTTATTGACGAAGGTTTTGGTACGCTTGATCCTGAATCGCTTGATAGTGCGATTGAAACGCTTATGGAATTACAACACTCGGGCCGTTTAGTTGGAATTATTTCGCATGTACCAGAGCTGAAAGCTTCAGTTGACGCCAGGTTGGAAGTTCAGGCGTTTAAAAATGGAAGTTCTGCTGAGTTTCATATTGTGTAATGAGAGAAGTTTTTTATACTGGATATTTTATAAAGATCACATAGTAAGCAATCGCGCAAGCGGCAACGCTGGAAAGGAGTGCTGCGGGCCAGGCAATCAGGTGAAAGAAAAATCCCATAATACCAATTACGGCAAAAGAGCAAACAATGCCCCAACGGGAAATTGCTTTTTTGTCTTTTTTTATTTCATGACGATTTTTTACATATAAGCGAAGGTAAAGGCTTAAGATGGTTATGAGTAATCCGTAATAGATATATTCGTCAAAGGTTATATGCAAGAGACTTCCTCCTAAGTGATGAAATAAATGAGACTTTATTAAAAAGACTTATTGTTAGTGTAAGCTTTTTAATGTGAAAAAAATGTCAAAATAAAAATAAAAAACCAGAGGAATTTGTAGTTTTTTGTAGAAATTATAATATTAAACGAAGAAGGAATGATGAAAATGCTGCTATTGCTTTTAGGCGCCAGTTCATTAGTCATATTCTTTTTTGTAATCCGGCTGCGTTCAGCAACTGCGAAGCGGGGAGAGCTATTTCGGGTTTATTACTGGGGATCTTATCCTGCTATAGTTTTTCGTGACCCTTTGCCAGCTTTTTTGCTACTTGATGATACAAATCGCTTGCTGATGCTGCGCCATATTACTGTGCCCTATTCCAATATTTTATCAGTTCAGCTTACTTCCTTACAATCATTGCAACGCAATGCTGTTGCTGCTTTAGGTCTGTATTCAAAGCAACTGAGTAAGGAATATCCTTTTTTGCTGATTGCTTACCAGCAGGGCACGTCTAAAACTTGCTACGCTGTGCTGCAAGCGGAACAGGCGGTAGCGATTCGACGCTTGCTCCATAGGCGCGGCCGGAGAAACTCCATATTCGCTTAATTTAAGTCTAAAGCGTTTTCTACCATGTAAACTTCGAGTGTTTGCTATTCCCAAATAGATAAGGAGGCTATGAGTTCATGAGTACTGCTCGTTCATCAACTAAGATCCTTTGCCGTAAATGCCAGAGTTTAATGCTTCCCCGTAAAAGTTTATCGCCAAGTCAGGAAACTTTACAATGGTATGCCTGTAGCAATCCTCAGTGTAATAGCGTGAGTTGTATTGGTGACAATAGCGATTTTTGTAATTTGTCTTGGATTCTTGAAACAGCAAAGCTTGTTAAGGAAAAACAAGGACTTTCTCATCCTCTGCCTACTTTAGTCAAACCGGTTGGATCTGATGACTTTTTTCATCTGAACTGACTGAATTATACTGTGATTTCATAAAAACTCCGCTAAATGCGGAGTTTTTATTTTGTCATGATTTATTTTTTGGACAATACAAATAGAATAAGTAGAACTTGATACTAGTAGGGAGGCAAATAGATGGACAAAGAATGGGTTGGTGAAACAATTTCGCAGTATGAACAGTTTTTGAATCCTTCGCTGGCACGGTTATTTCGGTATCTCGGTCTAGATAAGGTAGAATGCAGTGCTAGTGGTTGTTTTGTCACAGATCATCAGGGAAAGCGTTATATTGATTGTTTAGGTGGCTATGGGGTTTTTAGTTTAGGGCATCGTCATCCGGCAGTTGTGTCAGCAGTCAAAAAGCAATTAGACGTGATGCCTTTATCTAGCAAGGTCTTTTTTAGTCGATCTCTAGGTGAAGCAGCGGCCTTGCTGGCCGAAGTTATGCCGGGAAATTTGCAATACTCTTTTTTTTGCAATAGCGGTGCGGAGGCGGTCGAGGGCGCTTTAAAATTGGCGCGTCTTGCTACAGGGCGCAGTACGTTTATTGCCGCTCACAACGCTTTTCATGGGAAAAGTTTTGGGGCACTGAGTGCTACGGGGCGTGCAATATTTCGCGATCCCTTTAAACCCTTGCTAAAGGAGTTTATTCATGTTCCTTTTGGTGACGCGTTAGCTATAGAAGAAGCGCTAGATGATTCAGTCGCTGCTGTAATACTAGAGCCCATTCAAGGTGAAGGGGGCATTATTGTTCCTCCCGATAATTATTTATTGGCTGTGAGTAATCTTTGCCGGCAAAAAGGCGTTTTATTGATTTGTGATGAAGTGCAGACTGGCTTAGGGCGAACTGGCGAATGGTTTGCTGTAAATCATTATAAGGTTGAACCAGATATACTTACAACAGCAAAAGCCTTGGGCGGGGGGGTGATGCCTGTAGCGGCATTTACGGCGACGCCGCAGGTTTGGCAGCCTTACGTGGAGCATCCTTTATTACATACGTCTACCTTTGGCGGGAATCCTTTGGCGGCAACTGCAGCGCTAGCGGCCATTAGTGTAATAAAAGAAGAAAATCTCTGTCAGCAAAGTAAAGAAAAGGGAGAATTTTTATTGGCGCAGCTACGAGCCTTGCAAGAGCAGTATCCTGATCTTATTTATGATGTTCGTGGGCGTGGCTTGATGATCGGAGTCGAATTTTTTCAAGAAGGACAAGGTGGGGCGCTTATGGCGGCGCTTATGGCGCGTGGCGTGCTGGCGGCCTATACTTTAAATAATCCAAAAGTACTGCGGTTAGAGCCGCCTCTTATTATTTCCTATGAACTACTTGCCCAGGTTATCGAAATTTTTTATGATAGCCTGGCAGAAGTTCGTGGAATTTTGCAAGATTTATCGTGAAAGAAGGGATGATTATGCCTTGTGTAAAAGTCAGTCAGGAAATCACTGCTTCACCACAAGAACTTTATCTTGTTTTAAGTGACATGGAAAAATATCCTGAATTTATGCCCAATTTGGTTCGTGTTACTATTTTAGAAAAGCGGAAACCCATAACGATTAGTCAATGGGTTTCGAATGTTGATGGCAGGATGATTTGTTGGACCGAAAGGGACCTTTTTCGCGAGGAGCTTTGGCGAATTGAGTATGAGCAAATTGCTGGAGATTTGAAACGATTTCAAGGTGCTTGGCAGCTCTGTGAACAAGAAAACGGTACGCTGGTGGAACTTACGGTTGACTTTGAATTTGGCATCCCTATGCTTGCCGGACTGCTTCATCCTTTATTAAAATATAAGGTCAAAGAAAATAGTCAACTTATGCTCGCCGCTGTGAAAAAGCGCTTAGAAGGCTGTAATTAGTTGTTTTCCCTGTCGTTTCAGTATATAATATTATTAAAAATTTACCTTTTTCTATGGAGGAGGTGATTGACAAGGAATCGCACATGAACTGTCTATTCTTTAATTTGCATAGATTTGTCTGAAAAGACAGGGGGGAACAACTATGAATAACTTCAAGACTGTGATCTTACTGGCGGCTATGACGGGGCTTTTGATGGCTGTAGGCGCCTTGTTTGGCGGTCGGGCAGGCATGACTATTATGCTTGTAATTTCGATTCTAATGAATTTTGCCAGTTACTGGTACAGTGATAAAATTGTTTTGAATATGTATGGGGCGCGGGAAGTAAACGCCTCCGAGGCGCCTGATTTAATTCGCCTCGTTTCTGGCCTTGCGCAGAGAGCAGCTTTGCCGATGCCGAAAATCTATATTATGGACACAGATGTTCCCAATGCGTTTGCAACAGGCCGAGACCCTGAACATGCTGCTGTTGCGGTAACCACAGGAATTATGCGTGCGTTAACGTTGCCGGAATTAGAGGGCGTTTTAGCTCACGAATTAGGACACGTAAAGCACCGCGATACGTTGATTAGCACCGTGGTTGCATCTGTAGCTGGTGTTATTACCATGATTGCTAATATTGCTCAGTGGTCGGCTTTTTTTGGCATGGGTCGAAATGATGAGGAAGGCGAGAATGGACTTGCCAGTATTTTGAATTTTGTGTTTCTGGTGATTCTTGCTCCCTTAGCGGCGACTTTGATTCAGATGGGGATTTCTCGTTCGCGCGAATATTTGGCGGACGAGGCTGGTGGTGTATTTTGCGGTAATCCCTTAGCATTGGCTAAAGCCTTGGAAAAAATCGAATATTATGCGCAAAATCGTGTATTGCCTGAAGCAACGCCGGCTACGTCGCACATGTTTATTGTGAATCCCTTTAGCGGCAAAGCTGATTGGCTGATGAATCTTTTCAGCACACATCCAGCGACAAGAGAACGGATTGCTCGATTGGAAGAACAGGCAAAACGGATTCGCTAGTTCTCGTTCTTCTTGAGTGATATCCATCATTCAAGAAGAACTTTTTTTACTTCTTTATAGTTTTTTTAGCAGAAAGGATGAACAAGATGGAACAAACTTTGGTACTAGTAAAGCCTGATGGGGTAGCCCGAGGCTTAATTGGCGAAATTATTCGTCGCTTTGAACGGCGTGGTCTTGCCATTAATGCTTTAAAGCTGTTGGAACTTACGAAAGAACAGGCTTATGATCATTATGCGGAGCATAAAGGGAAACCTTTTTTTTCAGACCTCGTTTCTTTTATTACGTCAGGGCCGATTGTTGCTATGGTTGTTTCTGGACATGATGTTGTTGCTATTGTAAGAACTATGATGGGAAAAACCAACCCGGTGGATAGTCAGCCTGGTACGATTCGTGGCGATTTTGCCACAGAGATGTCCCGTAATGTCATTCATGGCTCTGATAGTGTCGAAAGCGCCCAACGGGAAATTGCGATTTACTTTACAGAGCAAGAAATTATTTTATAAGACAAAGGGGTAGAAAGTGATGAAGGTATACACCAAAACAGGTGATAAAGGAACTACCGGATTATATACTGGCGAACGAGTTGATAAAGATAGCCTGCGGGTGGAAGCTTATGGATCTGTTGATGAAATTACTTCTTTCTTAGGTTTGGCTAGAAGTCAATGCAGTGATAGTTCGGTCAAAGAGGCCATTTTTGTATTACAAAAGAAGCTTATGTCGCTTATGGCTGATTTGGCTAGTTTAGGTGAGGATACTGCTTATATTACGGAAACTGATATTCATGATATTGAGACGGCTATAGATTCTTTTGAGGGAAAGTTGCCGCCGTTGACGAGCTTTTTGATTCCAGGCAATGCTCATTCGTCAGCTTTGCTAGATGTAGCGCGAACTGTTACAAGACGGGCAGAACGCCAGGTGCTTCGCCTAAGTAAGGTGGAGACTGTCAATTCTTTTGTACCTGTCTATTTAAATCGATTGTCTGATTTCTGCTTTGTATTGGAACGCTTTGAAGATCAGTGCAACACTAAATAAGCACGAAAAACTACGGTGGGGCATAAAGTAAAGCAAAGCAACTTGTAAGGAGTGGATAGCAGTGAAATTGCGGATATATGTGATGACTGTGCCAAAGCCTTTCCGGCGTATGCTACGCTTTTTTTATAAGTCGAATGACAATATTTTACCTTTATAACCGCATTTTTGCGGTTATATTTTTTATTGTATAAAGAAAACCACGCGATAGTCGCGTGGTTCCAGAGAGCTTAAGCGGTGAGCCCTAACGTGGTAATCTGTAAATAAGCCTGCCAGCTTAAAATACAGATTACCCATTAGGAGATGTCACT
>NZ_JBWBCL010000006.1:0-212463 GCF_056134285.1 Pelorhabdus sp. sgz311002
TCTTTTATGGCATGGTACACTAAATTACGTGCCGAATCTTTTTCGGCAATAGAGACTGCGTCTTCACAATCAAGAATAATCGTATCGGCGCCATAAATATCAGCATTTTGCAGCATTCCTGGATTATTGCCAGGGACAAACATCATTGTTCTTCTCAGTTTTTCCACTACTCGCACCTCACTTCATTGCTCTATTAAGAGCTGTTTTCAGTCGTGCCCGTATTGTGCAATCCAAAGCGCCTTTATCACTGGCTTTAATGATTGCTTCTGTAACACCATTTTCGGCAAGTACGGCTTCAATAACCGCTTTGATCTGTTTACCATACTGTTTCAATACCGGACTGGTCAGTTCAATTGCGAGACCTGCTCCTGCCGTCGCTGGCGCTACCGTGATATAAATATCATTGGACTCCATCGTGCCGGCAACCGCCATTTGTACAATTTGACTCACTTCGATCCCTCCATATTCATACTAAAATTCTTATAACTTCATATTAAAAATTGATTCACATTTTCACTTAAATCGCCAGCTAATTGAGCTAAAGAACGACTTGCTTCGGCAATCTCACCTAAAGCGGCGGCTTGTTCTTGGGCAGCTGCAGAAATCGTTTCTGTTTCAGCTGCATTGTCTTTCGTAATTCGATCTATATCACACACAAGATCAACTAACCCTTTACTATGTTCGGTAACTTGATGAATGGCTGTTGAGAATTCTGTAATCTGTCGTGACAATACCACAATGGATTGGACAATTTCCTGAAAAGTTGTTCCAGTTGACGTTACCACTTCAATCCCTCGCCGAATTCCTTTTGTTCCAGACTCCATTGTTACGACAGCTTGATTCATATTTTGCTGATTCGTTTGAATCAAAGCGCCAATCTGCTGCGCTGCTTGGTTAGAAGCTTCGGCTAATTTCCGAACCTCCTCGGCAACCACCGCAAAACCACGACCATGTTCACCGGCTCTTGCTGCTTCAATCGCTGCATTTAAAGCCAATAAGTTCGTTTGTCCCGCAATTTGAGAAATCAAATTGACAATATTACCAATCTCCATCGAACCTTCGGCCAATTTAGCAACAGCTTGTTCTACCTCTTCGGAACCTTTGCCAATTTGCTGCATTTGTGCAACAGCTTCTTCTACAGCAACAGTACCTCGCGTTGCCTGTTGCGATGTATTACGGGCTATATCAACCATAGCGTCGCTTGCAGAAGAAATCTGCTCTGTCCTTTCAGCAATTTGCCGCGTAATTGTGGCAATCTTATTAGACAATACTGCTGTATCGGCGGTTCCTGCTGCAATTTTTGTGATAGATTCAGCAACTTGTAACGAAGCTTCGGAAGATTGTTGCGCACTGGCAAGAAACTCTTCACTTGCCGCCGCCAAATGATCCGACTTGTCCTGTACCTGTCCGACTAAGTTACCTAAATTATTTTTCATAGTAATAAAGCCTGTACTAAGCTGTCCAATTTCATCATGAGATTGAACTTTTACTTCCCGACTTCTAAAATCGCCTTTAGCCAATAATAGACACTCATCGCGAATTTCGCGAATCGGCGAAGAAAACTTCCTGCTGAAAAAAACAATCAATGCAACCGACAATAGCAAAAACATTGCAGAAATCACTAGTAGAACACGCGATAGTTGATTCGTTGCTGCTGCGATTTCCTGCTCTGGTGCCGAAACAAAAACTACCCATTTTTGTCCGCCACCTAAATCTACTGAAGATGCGATCCCATGATGCACTACACCATCAAAGTTTGTATATTGACCACTACTTTGTCGTCCCTGCTCCGCTTCATGAAATAAAGCAAGCATCCGCTCATCTACTTCTTGCAAAACAGTTTTAAAACTCGGATCAATTTGTTTTTTCGTAATATTGATCTGACCATTCAATTCTGGCTTTTGTGCATGAGAAATAATAATGCCATGTTGATCTAAAATAGTAATAAAGCCAGTTTCCTTAACCTTCTTATCCTGAATTAAACTTGTAACATGCTCTAGTGATACATTGCCTGTAACGATCCCAGTCAACATGCCGTTTTCGATGACTGGCACTGCAATAATCAGGCCCAGCTTTCCTGTTCCCCTTGTCAACATGGGATCAGAAATATATAGTTTATGAGTTTTTACAACGTTTTTTACATACTCTTTATCAGATACATCCGTAGTGGATCCATCAAACCTGACACCTTTGCCACTAGGCTGCAAACAGTTAATATTATCAAAATCGCCAGTACGCTGCTTCATTTCCTTTAAAATACTTACCACTTTAGCTGAATCGGTATTCTTTTGAATCGCTTCCTGCGAAGCCAAATCTTCTAGTTCAGTGACCCGTTTACTAATAAGTGTTTTCACTTGATTGGAGTAATCGGAATCAATGGAATTGATAACTTCTCGATTACTTTGTTCTAATGCTTTCATAGCCAAATAATAACTAGTACCGGAAAGCACAATAAAAGAAACCGCAAAAAGCGGTATAAATAAAATGAGAAGACGAATACGCACAGTGTTTATTTTCATAACGAATCCTCTCTCTTAGCGACTATGAAAAGAGCAGGGGCATAAAGCCCCTACTATTAATGAATTAAATTAATCCCAGCCAATGCCAATAGGTGTTAACAAATAAAATATACGCTCCCAAACCTAATAAAGTAAGCGGAATGCCAATTTTAAGCATATCACTTTGTTCATAGGTCCCCGTAGAATAAGTCAACAGGGTTGCCGGCGTATTAACTGGCAATAAGAAGGAAAAGTAAACCAAAAATGACGATATTAAAGTGACACTCCAGATAGGAATATCAGGATTATTAAAGTTAGTCAATAAGCCGAGCATGGTAGGTACAACAATGGCTGCTAATGCGACAATACTAGAAAAAGCAACACGAATGACGATAATCGGCACCGAAATAGTGGCAAGAATCATGGCAGCACTCATCGATTGCAGCCCCATATGCCCCAGGGCAGCATTGGCAGCCCAGGCCGCAGCACCCGTCTTAAGAAGCACTTCTCCGATCGTAATACCGGCACCAAATAAAACTAAAGTACCCCAGCCAACGCGATCGCTCATTTCTTTCCAGGTAGCCACCTGTGTCAGGAAAATTAGCAATGCTGCAAATACGGTAATCGTATTTGCATCAATATGATGGGTATGCTCAGTGCCCCAAAGCAAAATAGTAAACGCAAAAATCCAACCAATCCGCTTTTCTTTCGAAGTCATCGGTCCAAGCTCGGTCATATACTTAGTAATGAGCGCCTCGCCGCCTTCTAACTTTTCAAACTTATTCATGGTAATAACCAGCACATACATAATAATTCCCAGAACCACAGTGAACGGTCCAGCATAAATAAACCAGTCTAACCAAGTAATTGTGTGATTCAATTGACTGGCTAACAGACCTACTGTAAATGGATTTGGTGCACCTGCCGTCAAAACCGTCCCGCCAGTGATCGCTGCAGTAAAGCCAGTAACTAACATAATTTGCTTGGCAAAAGCACTTTTTTTATCTACTTTCAGCGCAGTAATAAGACCTAATGCCACTGGAATCAAAGCTGCCGCCCGCGCCGCAATCGATGGAATGATAAAAGACAGTAAAAATCCGGCAATAATCATGCCGCCAATAATTTTCTTCGGTTCTGTCCCAACAACTCGCAGAATATTAACAGCGATTCGACGATCGAGCCCGGTAAACCGAACAGCTTCTGCTAAAAAAAGTCCGGCAGCAACCAAGACCCAGCCCGAATTCACAAAACCCGACATAGCCATAGGAATCGCTTTCCCAGTTCCTAAAAGTTTACCGGAAACGCCTTTTTCCGGTGATAATCCAAGCAGCATAATCATTAAAAAAGTAATTGCTATACCACTAACAGGAAAAGGCATTGCTTCTGAAATCCAAATATACACAGCAAAAGCAAGGACTCCAAGCATTCTGTGCCCTGCAATTGACAAACCATCAGGATTTGGCAACAAAACGATACCGATTAATATAGCTAACGCAATACCAATATGAATTGGCTTATAGGGATTCTTTTTTATAACTTCCGACATGCCTTTTCCTCCTACAATTCACTTTTTATTTTGGCTCTTCACCATGAAAAACCTTGCGTGAAACGTATACAAAACCTTCCATTATGGGCTTGGCTGTACGACTGACCCCAGCCTTGACCAAATTCCACTTTTTCTGTTCATTTAGAAGCTCGATTTCAAAGCCTAGCACACCGGACGGATGGCCTAGACGGACAATTCCGCTTTTTTTCGCTGTTTCACTTACAATTTCATTGACTACAGTCCCGTCAATCAAAGCAGCTGTCGATGCACAAATTCCGCCAGTGACAGCATACGCTTTATGCAGCACAGCCATTGCCTTAGTACGAGCAACCAAGTCAATCTCTTCTGCGCGTATTTCAGCTCCTGTAGTCGTTTTATACGTCTTAGGTGCAGCTACAAAAGCAACTTTAGGTACAGCTGGGCCAACTTTTTCTTTACTATCAGCAAGTCCCATCATGACACCAGCTGTCGTACGCAAATCTTCCATTATCGCTAAAATTTCCGGATTTGTTTCCGTATCCTGGGGCAACTCCAAGCCAGTAAGCCCAATATCTTCCGCCTTCACAAATATAGAAGGATTGGCAGCATCAACTAAACTAACTCGTACCTTTTTCCCTGTTTTTAACGTAATTTCATCTACCACATTCCCTGTTGGCAACAACTTTCCTGTTTTTGCCCCACCGGAATTTAAAAAATTGAGTACAATCTTAGCACCTGTTCCTGGCACGCCGTCAATTGCATAATCACCCTCTGTAACAACCTCGCCATCTTTCACAGGGATCGATGCTTCAATAATTTTCTTTGTATTTGTGTTGTAAATCCTAACAGAAGTGATAGGTTCTACTGCTTTCACAAGACCTTGTAAAATAGCATAAACCCCTACGCCTGACGAAATATTACCACAATTCCCTTCATAATCGACAACGCGATCCTGAATCCCCACATAACCGAAAGTGTAGTCAATATCCACATTTTCGCGCTCGGAAACACTAAGAAGAGCTACCTTGCTTGTTAAAGGATCAGCCCCGCCCATCCCGTTAATCTGGCGAATATCAGGACTACCGTAAATCGCCAAAATGACTTCATCACGCTTCGCAGGATCTTTCGGCAAATCTTTCGTCATTAGATAAACACCTTTACTGGTGCCGCCACGCATATATAATGCTGGGATTTTTACATACTCTTTCATTTGTCCACATCCTTCGATGCTTATTTTCCGCCCTTAGCAGCGTAATTCAACAGACCTCCGCTAAGCACGATCTCTCTTTGGCGATTTGTCAGCAAACATCTTGTTTTAAAGCTATAACCTTGTGTTTTGTTAAGCACCGTAATCAATTCTGACTGGACGGCTTCATAGACGTTTTCTACTACAACCTCATCGCCGTCTTGCAAGCGGTCATAATCGGCATCATCCACAAAGGTCAGCTGCAAAATTCCAAAGTTAATTAAATTAGCGGAGTGAATTCGTTCAGCGCTCTTGGCTAACAACAGGCGAACGCCTAAATACATCGGGCAAAGTGCTGCATGTTCCCGAGAAGAACCTTGTCCATAACTTAATCCGGCTACGATGACTGAATCAAATCCTGATTGTTTATTAGTTTTACATTTTTCCGAAAAAGTCGGATCTATATGATAAAATACATATCCCGAATATTTAGGCACATTCGAGCGATATTTCAAATAAGGTCCAGCAGGCATAATATGATCGGTAGTAATCTTATCGCCTACCTTGATCGAAACTTTCGCTGTCAGCGTTTCTGGCATAGGTGTATTTTTCGGCGGCTCACCAATATTGGGTCCGCGAAATACTTCGATATCAGACTGACAGGATGGTTCAATCATCAAACTGTCGTCAATAAGATATTTTTCCGGCAGTACAATTTGCGGATAATCAAGCGCTAAGTCACGAGGATCCGTAACTTTTCCTGTCAATGCAGCAGCCACTGCTGTTTCAGGGCTTACTAGATACACATTTGCATCTTTCGTGCCGCTGCGCCCTTCATAGTTACGATTATTGGTTCTAAGGGATACTGCTTTTGTCTGCGGGGCCTGCCCACAGCCAACACAAAACCCGCAGGCCGTTTCTAAAATCCGCGCTCCAGCTGCAATCAAATCACCAAGTGCACCATTTTCAGCAATCATCGCAAGAACCTGCTTACTTCCTGGTGCAACGCCGAAGCTTACTTTGGGATGTACCTTTTTGCCTTTTAGCATAGCGGCAACCATCATCAGATCACGATAGGAGGAGTTCGTACAGCTGCCAACAAGTACTTGATTCACTTCTAATCCTTCAATTTCTCGGATCGTTTTTACATTATCAGGTGAATGAGGACAAGCGACATTAGGCTGAATTGCTGCAAGATTCAAATTAATCACCTGATCATACTTAGCATCTGCATCAGGTTTTAGTTCTTGCCAATCGCCTTCGCGCTCTTGCGCTTTAAAGAAAGTATGAGTCAATTCATCACTTGGGAATATAGAAGTCGTCACTCCCATTTCTGCTCCCATATTCGTAATCGTTGCCCGCTCTGGTACGGTAAGATGAGCTAGACCAGTGCCGCCATATTCAATTAATGTTCCCACATTCCCTTTCGTAGTGAGAATTTTCAACATTTCGAGCACAATATCTTTTGCCGAACACCAAGGCTGCAATTTTCCTTCTAAATTTACTCTGATAACTTTGGGGTAAGTAAGATAGAAAGGACCGCCTGCCATCGCTACAGCAACATCAAGACCACCAACACCAATCGCCAACATTCCTACCGCACCAGAAGTAGGCGTATGACTGTCTGAACCAATGAGTACTTCACCGGGACGACTCACTCTTTCTACATGAATCTGGTGACAAATACCATTTCCGACCTTAGAACATTTAATCCCATATTTATCGGCTACAGTCTGCAAATATTGATGATCATCAGCATTTTCAAAACCGTCTTGCAACGTATTATGATCAATATACGATACTGAAAGCGTTTTAACTCGATCAATCCCCATAGATTCAAATTGTAAATATGCCATGGTACCAAGGGCATCTTGCGTTAAGGTCTGATCTACGTGAATGCCAACTTCGCTGCCTGGCGTCATCTCTCCCGAGACAAGATGTGCACCAATGATTTTTTCTACTAAATTTTTTCCCATTTCCCAGCCTCCATTCATTTTTCATGATCAAAAAAACAATTTATTCTGAAAACAGTATTCAGATAATAAATAGGACATTGCCTGTTGATTTTGATTGTAGTACAATAATTAAAATATATAAAATATTTCATTTCTATTAATCCTCATAGATTTTTTCGATCGAGATAAAGCGAGGTATGTCTTATGAATGAAAAAGACTGGCTTATGTTAAAAATTATTGCTGAAGAAAAAAATATTACGAAAGCAGCCAATCGCTTGTTTATTGCACAGCCCTCAATGACGTATCGTTTGCAACAACTTGAAAAAGAATTTGCTACGAAGATCGTCTCCAGGAATTCGACCGGCGTCACACTAACCCCCGAAGGTGAATATCTTCTTGCTTATGCAAAAAAAATGCTTCTGGAGTTTAGAGCTGCAAAAGAAAAAATTCAAGATATGTCTGGTAAGGTACAAGGGACTTTACGTCTTGGCTCTTCGGCAATCTTTGCTTACTACGAGTTACCGCGACTTCTCAAAACATTCCTAGAAATGTATCCTTTGGTGGATATTTCTTTGAAAACAGGACTCAGTCAAAAAATTAACCGCTTGCTGCAAACCGAAGAAATCTCAATCGCCATTGTTCGCGGTGACTTTGCTTGGGATACTGAAAAATATTTGATTCGAGAAGAGCCGATCTGTCTTGTATCCCCCTCGCCGCTTACGTTAGAGGATTTACCGAAAAAACCACAAATTACGTATGGAACAGACTCTGCACTAAAAAAAATGATTGAAGAGTGGTGGCGACAGATTTTTGCCGTTCCACCGCTTATCAATATGGAAGTTGATAGCATGGATACTTGCCGTCAAATGGTCTTAAACGGACTTGGCTGGGCTGTCTTTCCTGAAATTGGTTTGCCTAAACAAGATGATCTATTCGTACAACATCTATTCTGGAAAGATGGTACGCCGCTCAAACGACGTACCTGGCTTCTATATCATGCCGATTCCTTGGAATTATCGGCAGTTCAAGCTTTTATCGAATATATAAAAACAACCTTTGCTACTGATGACATATAGACCTGTGTCAGTACCGCAGTATGGATCTCTAAAACCCCACGCCTAGCGTGGGGTTTTCTATTCGCGCAAAAAACAGGCATTTCCTAAAAATCTAGGAAATGCCTGTCAGACAAAATTTTATTCGGTTATTACTAAAGTAGGCTTATCATTTGTAAATCAAACAACTTTGCAATAATAAAGGAGTTGTTTGTTCGATGGCGAATAAGCTCTTTCATAAGATTACTATTGAATGTACCACATTAAAGGATGTGAAATATGTGTTTGATCATTTTATTGAATTTATGCAATCTCTGCTAACCTTTTTTTATAATATCACGTTAAGCCTCGGCTTCCCTAATTATGGCATCGCCATCATTTTATTAACACTCGTTATAAAAACTATCTTATTTCCGTTAGCAGCCAAACAAACAAAATCTATGAACGCAATGAAATCATTAAATCCTCAATTAAAAATTTTGCAGGAAAAATATAAAGATGACAAAGTACAGTTACAAAAAGAAATTTCTCTTTTATATAAAGAAGCAAAAATAACCCCGCTCGCAGGCTGTTTACCGCTTCTCGTACAAATGCCAATTTTAAGCGGTATGTTCTATGCGCTGCGTAATTATAACTATGTAAGTCATCCCGGGTTTCTCTGGATCAAAACGCTATCTGGCTATGATCACTTGTACATTTTACCTTTATTAGCAGCTCTGACAACCTATTTTTCTTCGCAACAAAGCCTGCCTGCAACAACTTCCAATGAACAAAGTAAAGTAATGCTGCTCATCATGCCTTTTTTCGTTGGCTACATGACAATGAATTTCCCCGCCGGACTTGGTTTATATTGGGTTATGGGCAATCTAATCCAAATGTTACAACAATATTTCTTGCAAAAAACTTAAAATGATACTCAGAAGTAATACACCTCTGAGTATCATTTATA
Source organism: Pelorhabdus sp. sgz311002 (assembly GCF_056134285.1). Lineage (NCBI taxonomy): Bacteria > Bacillati > Bacillota > Negativicutes > Selenomonadales > Sporomusaceae > Pelorhabdus > Pelorhabdus sp. sgz311002. The sequence continues at coordinate 9,167 of NZ_JBWBCL010000006.1, forward strand.
ACGAGAAAATTCTTCTAATCGATTACTTCTTGAACTCTCCCGACAATTCCATCGATCAGCCGTACTTTTATTCCGCGATGATGCACGGCACTATTCGTGAGAATATCTTTTACTATGCCTTCGGTTAATTGCCCGGTTCTTTGATGAATCTTTTGTACCACTTTAACCTTTGATCCTGGTTTAATATTTCTTCGCTCTGTTCCATTCATAAAACCATACCCCGATTCCCAAACATTCATTTTCCAGCAGCATGGAATAGCCGCTCTGATAATTGATGAATATAATCAATTATTCTCCGCATATGATCTATTCCCGCTGAAGTCATATTCAAGCTAGACTAATCATCTTTTGTGCAAACTGACGGGAATGTTGCGCTTTCTCCTCATTCATAAACACCGATTGATAACCTAAATCTCTCTCTGCTAGCATCCCCATATATTGTAATTGCGAGTGCTTACAATATCGTTTGATCCCTTCTTCAAACAAATCAGCGCCTTTTTCAGGCCGATATCCACAAGTGGCAATGATCGCTAACTGTTTTCCACTCCAAAGCGCTGGGCCAACCTTCTCACCATAGTACTTATTCATACCATACACCATCCGGTCCAATAAAGCTTTCATGGGCGGCGTACAATACCATGAGTAGATTGGCGTCGCTAGCACAATCACATCACAAGCAAGAATGTTATCGAAAATTTCTTGTACATCATCCTTATAATGACAGCCGAAAATCCCCCAATCCTTTTGGCAAATTCGACAAGCAATACAAGGCTCAATTTGTGTTTCATGAAGCCAAGTCAGAGTGTGCTCGACGTGGTTCTGCTCTAATTCCGCCATAAATGGCTCCAATAGCGCTATGGTATTCCCGTTTTTCCTTGGGCTTCCCATGAGAATATAAACCTTCATTTTACAACTCCTTATCCTCTGTTATACAGAGATGTACTGCAATGCCACGCGCTACTCCATTACAAGCTATTTTCCTTGAAAGATTGGCAGCCGTTTTTCCTTAAAGGCTTTAACGCCTTCTTTATGGTCTTCCGTTTGCATACAAATCGTTTGCAAATCAGATTCCAATTCCAACACACTTGCCAAATCCAGATTGCCAGAGCGATTAACCATTGATTTTACCATACTAAGTGCAATTGGGGCACCATTAGTTAACTGCTCAGCAAAGGCAACCGTCTTACTTTCAAGCTCAGCATCGGCAAAGATCTTATTGATAATGTTTAATTCTAATGCCTTTTGCGCATGAATCAGGTCAGCAGTAAACATCAGTTCTTTCGCTTTATGCATCCCAACGATCCGTGGTAACAAATACAAGCCGCCACAGTCGGGAATAAGTCCAACTTTCACAAAGCTCTGGGCAAATCGAGCAGATTCGGCACAAAATACGATATCACAGGCTAATGCCAAATTAAAGCCAGCTCCAGCAGCTACCCCATTTACCATAGCAATGACTGGTTTTTTCATGGTCATTATTCGTGTTACGATTTCCCCTACTTCTGAAATAAATTTTCTGGCGGCAATCGGGTCAGTAATACTATTTATGTATTCTAAGTCACCACCAGCGGAAAAAGCCCGACCTTCGCCAGTCAGTATAACAGTCCTGATAATCGGATCATTTTCTACCTCCTGTAAGGTACAAAGCAATTGATTCACCATGTCTTGATTCAACGCATTCATGGCTTTGGGTCGATTCATTGTAATAATTGCAATTTTGTTCGCTGTTTTTACTCTTACTACCTGAGATTGCTCTTTATTTAGTGCTTGATCGGTCATCTTCTTATCCCCTTTTTTTCATATTTTCAGCAGCAAATCACCTACTGTTGCTAAGTATATTTACTACAACCAGTAGAGAAACTGCCATAAGAACACCATGATTACCATCGATAAGAAAACCGCAAGAAAACAATTGCCCCAAATCACCCATACACCTACATTTAGTGTTTTCTTCATATTAATTATACCACTGTGGCGTGTCATGATCATAGTAGACAAAGCTACGGTATGATCACCAACTGCTACAATATCAAAAACCGCTGAGATAATAAATCGTAATCTATCATTTTTACCTTGTTTGAAGAGATGCCAACGCATTTCAAGTTGTCACTGAATGGATCAATAATAACTAGAAAACGCCTGCTCTATAATGAAATTCATTATAAAGCAGGCGTTTTCTAGTTTCTCAGTGTTTCTAGATTAATCCTTATAGAGCTTTAGCTTAGATGTGTCAGCTTCTTGGCTATTAATTTGAGCATGAAGTTTGCATCTGTAACCATAGTTAAAAGTTCGTTCATTGACAGAGTTTCAAGTGAAACTACATCAGGGGAGGAGTCCAATATCATAGCTTGGGCAGATATATTTTTCAGAACTGATTTAATAACTGCACTTTGAATGCTATCTTTGATTTTACTACTAGCAATGGCCAGTTGAGTAACTTCATCGCGAAGTTTCACGATTGTTTCGGGCGAAGAGTTATTTGCGAGTTTAATTTTAATTGCATCTATGGATTCAGCAATTTGATAATGAAAATTTTCAGCAATACACTTGATTAGATTTAACGCTGATGGAACAGATATGGCGCGTACTGCGGGAATAATAGTAACATCTTTTCGAAGATAAGAACGATACGTTGGCGACAAAAGACCGCCTTCTCCCACAAAACGGTCAACGCCAATTATATATTTTGCGCACTGAATCCGTGAAGCAACTTCTTCTTCTGACAACTCCCAATAAGCAATAGGGATAAAGTTGACACCATCAATGCCAATTTTTTTGCAATACTTAATGAGCGCATTTATATATTTAAGATAATTATTAAATATATATACGTCTTCGTTTTTAGGGATACGAGCAACATCAATAAAAAATCTTGAGTTTGGCATCAGATCTATTGTAAAAATCTCTTCTTTAGGAATTAATTTTTGTAGAAGGTGAACTTGGGTTGGCGTACAGATATAGATGTCAGCCTCCGGCCTGTTTACCATTTCAGGTGTAAAGTAAGTTTGGATCATTAGGTTCTCATCTATAATGGATTGTATTATATTGACGACCTCTTGCGCAATTAATTGTCCACTGGCAAATACCGCTATTTTTAATTCCATGTGGCTGCTCCTTTACAAACTAAAAGTGAAAGATCGTTTAAGTTTAAACCAATATTTCGTTAACTACAGCAAGAAAAGCCTGCCCTGCATGCGACAGATACCGATTCTTCTTAGTGGCAATTGCGTAATCAATCGATAAAGAAGTCTCTATTTGAATTGTGACAAGGGAACTATCACATAAATCCTGCGGCAAAATAGCAAGACCGGCGTTACAAGCCACAAGGCTTTTAATTGTTTGTACGTGATTAGATTCAAAAGCAATCCTCGGAAGTGTATTTTGTTTCTCAAATTCCTTAATAACCAGGTTTCGCAACAAACAGTTTTGAGAAAATAAAATAAGTGGCTCATCTACTAATTCATCAAGAAAAATAGAGTTCTTGCGCTTAAATTTATGATCTTTGGCGCAACAAACTACTAATTCTTGTGAAGTGAGAAGCGTATAATCAAGCAAATTATCATTCTCACCTAAAATAATAATTCCAAGATCAGCCCGATCCTCTATTAATAACTCTTGAACTGTCACAACGTTTTCTTCAATAAAAACGAGCTGAATATTAGGATGCCGTTCTCGAAACACTTTGAAAATGGTAGAAATTGTTTTCAAACCAGAAATCGGCGTAATAGCAATTGTCAGAACACCACTATTAAGATTTTTTAGTTCATTTATTTCGAAAATAGTTTTTGATACTCCGCTTATGATAGTTTCAACATGCTTACAAAATACCTGTCCTTCTGCGGTCAAGAAAGCCTGCTTTTGATTACGGTCAAATAATTGGATGCCAAGTTCTTCTTCCAAGCTACGAATCGCAGTGGTCACGGCAGGTTGTGATACGTAAAGACGTTCTGCAGCTCGTGTAAAGCTATTGGTCTTACTTACCATAAGAAAATATTCCAGTTGTCGTAATTCCATGTTTACTGCTCCTTGACGTGATATATTTCATTTTATCATAGGTGCTGTCATTAAAAGAAAAAAGCGCGATAAGATAATTTTATAATAAAATAAATAAAATTTATGAACCGTTGTAAAAAGTGATAAAACGACTAAGTGTATATATAAAAATATAGTTAAAGCGTTTTTATAATCTCAATTTATTATTTTATAAATTAAGATTATAAAATAATAAATTACTCTTAATTCACTGATGATTTTTAAACTGTTAACATTAAACAAGATAATTGCTCTTTGCATATTTCATGGAGCAAGTGAGATTTATATTCGGTAAGGAGGTCTAAGTAACGACATAAAAGCCATGTGAATAGCTGCAAATCAGCCTGTATAATGATCTATTTAGCATCAAAGTTAGCTGGCTTACAGCACAAATGCTGGGAAGTCAATAAGGAAGGGATATTAAAATGAACGGAACTATACGCAAGGGATTACTCGTTTTAGCAATTGGTGCTATTATTTGGTTCTTGCCCGCTCCGGCAGGTTTAAGTGTAAAAGCCTGGCACTTATTTGCTATTTTTATTACTACGATTTTAGGTTATATTCTCCAGCCTCTGCCAATTGGGGCAATTGCTTTGATTGCAGTTACTTTTTCGGCTTTGTCGGGAACGCTTAAAGTAAATGATGCCCTAATGGGTTATGGTAATGGGACTATGTGGCTGATTGTTTCAGCATTTTTATTTGCCCGAGGCTTTATAAAAAGCGGCTTGGGTAAAAGAATAGCCTTTGTTGTTATAAAGCTTATTGGTAAGTCTTCTTTGACGTTAGGTTACGCAATTACCCTTAGCGATCTTATTATATCTCCCGCAACTCCATCTAGTGCAGCTCGGGCAGGCGGAATTATTTTTCCGATCATCAAAAGTTTGTCTTCAGCACTGGGATCTGAACCTGGTGCTACAGCACGTAAATTCGGCGCATACATCATGCTAGTGGAATATCACGCCAATGCAATTACCTGTGCTATGTTTATGACTGCTATGGCAGGAAACCCATTAGCAGTAGAGCTGGCTTCTAAAACAATCGGTATTCAGCTTACTTGGGCAAACTGGGCTGTCGCAGCCGTTGTTCCTGGTCTTATTTCACTGCTGCTAATCCCCTACTTGCTTTACAAACTTTGCGCGCCAGAATTAAAACAGATGCCTGATGCGAAAGATTTAGCGATAAACGAACTAAAAGCAATGGGTCCTATGACAAAAATAGAAAAAGTCGTGGCCTTCGTATTTATCGGCGCCATGCTACTGTGGGCCACAGCAGAAATTACCAAGCTTGATGCAACCGTTGTAGCCATGTGTGCCGTATCTGTACTCGTTATTTTTCAAGTTCTCCGCTGGGATGATATCCTTTCGGAAAAGGGAGCTTGGGATACCTTATTTTGGATGGGTTCGCTGGTCGCTTTGGCAACAGAACTTGCAAAATCCGGTTTTATCGCCTGGATTGCCAAAACCGCAGGCGCCGCAATTGCAACAGCTAACTTCCCCTGGCTTACAGCCTTTATTATTTTGATTGTCATTTATGTATATTCTCATTATGGTTTTGCTAGTGTTACCGCCCATATTAGCGCTATGTATGCAGCTTTTCTTGCCATCTCCGTTGGCGTAGGTGTACCGCCTTTACTCGCCGCATTGGGATTTGCCTTCTTATCTAATGTTATGATTCCTTTGACCCACTACAGTGGCGCCGCCGGACCAATTCTTTTTGGCGCTGGCTACGTAACACAAGCTGAATGGTGGCGGCTTGGTTTTATTCTCACCACAGTAAATGTATTAATCTGGCTTGTCATTGGCGGTGCATGGTGGAAATTCTTAGGTCTATGGTAGTAAAACATAAATAATACGGAAAATCATAGGAGGCTTATAAATGAAAGAAATCCAAGTTGCAGATATTACAAAGCTGGTGTGCCAAATGATTAAAACATCGGGCACAGAGCTTCCACTTGATGTTTGCCAGGCAATTGAAAAATATCGAGAAACAGAGCCATCAGCAGTAGCAAAAAATATTTTGGGATTGTTAAGAGAAAATGCCGAAATTGCCCACAATGAAAAAATACCGCTCTGTCAAGATTGCGGTCTTGCCTTCTTTTTTCTAGAAGTGGGCCAAGATGTTCATTTTGTTGGCGGTAGCTTAGAAGACGCGATTAACCAAGGCGTTGCCCAAGGATATACAGAAGGCTTTTTACGTAAATCCGTTGTTGCAGAGCCATTATTTACTCGAGTAAATACAAAAAACAATACCCCTGCCATTATTTACACAAATTTTGTTCCTGGTGAACAAGTAAAAATCAAGTTAGCAACTAAAGGATTTGGTGCCGAAAATAAAAGCGTCGTCAAAATGCTTGTTCCTGCCGATGGAATTGAAGGAGTCAAAAAGGTAGTTTTAGATACGGTAAAAGAAGCAGGTTCTGCCGGATGTCCGCCCTTTTTAGTTGGAGTTGGTATTGGCGGTTCTCTTGAATATTCCGCTTTATGTGCAAAAAAAGCTGCAATCCGCAGTATTGAAAGTCGAAATCCTGATCCACAGTATGCCGCACTTGAAGATGAATTATTAACGCTTGTTAATAAAACCGGAGTAGGTCCACAGGGGCTAGGCGGAAAAACTACAGCTTTAAAAGTAAATATTGAATGGGCGCCTACCCATATTGGCTCAATGCCAGTAGCAGTGAATCTAAATTGCCATGCAATAAGACATGTTGAAATGATATTATAGGAGGTAGTACACTGTGAGCCAAAGTATTCAAGTCTCGATTCCTTTAAGTGAAGTAGTTGCTCGTTCTCTTAAGGCCGGCGATGAGGTATTAATTTCCGGTAAAATATTTGTTGCCCGGGACGCTGCCCATAAGCGCATGATGGAAGCAAACAAGGCCGGAGAACCCTTACCAGTAGATTTTACTGAAGGAGTTATTTATTATATGGGACCGAGTCCGGCTTTGCCAGGCCATGCCATAGGAGCGGCCGGACCAACCACTTCCAGTCGTATGGATAAATACACTCCTATGATAATAAAACAGGGTCTTAAAGGCATGATTGGCAAAGGTCAACGTTCTAAGGAAGTTATAAATGCAATGAAAGAACATGGATGCGTTTACTTTGCAGCAATTGGCGGCGCTGGCGCTCTAAACTCTAAACGTATAAAAAGTTATAGTATTATTGACTATGCTGATTTAGGGCCTGAGGCACTTGCAGTGATTGAAGTTGAGAACTTTCCCGTAACGGTTGTGATCGACTGTAATGGCGGCAATCAATATACGGCGGGCCAAGCAGAATACGCTGAATTGTAAGCGAAGTGCTCTGGGTATTTATAAGTCATATAATAGGTTACTTATCATTCTTTAGTAATTCAATTATAGATTCTATCGGAATGACACAAAGTATTTAAAACGGCGAAATTCCTAATTCGCCGTTTTTTCTTTGTCAAATATATAAAAATCCCTCACCATTAGAAACTAAAACATAATCAAAATTCTATTTTAAACCGCTACCCTATTTTTCATCGTGTTTATCCATTTTTCCGCAATAAGGTGCAAATAAGGTATAAACGCAAAAAAACAGACCTTACGGAAATTCCGTAAAGTCTTAAATCTACTCTGGAGCGGGTGAAGGGAATCGAACCCTCGTAACTAGCTGAACTAAACCAGAAGCAACGTACAAAAAATAAAACTCCCCGAGGTAGAATAACTTGAAATTACGCAAACTGGCATCGTTTTTTATACGGTGTCAGTTTTATTTTTAATTGAATACGTTCAAAGATATTAAACAGAGTGTTTCAAATTACGTTTTATCTCAAAGAAAAATGAAATAAATATAGGGCTTAGACAAGTCGCTAAGCCCTATATTCTGCGGCAAAAAACAATGGTTAAATTAGCCATCTTACATTTGAAATTTACTATCTTCTGACGAACAAAATACTAGTTGAAAATCATATGGCAAGGATTTCATGTGATTACATACTTCCTGATAGAACACTTATATATTGTCCTGCTCATTAAAAGCAATCACAACAATTGAAATAAGTTGATGTCTGGCTGCTCCTATTTAAGATGCTCTTCATAACCCAAAACAGCTTTTTAAGTACAATTTGGGGAGTATCCCTCATTTTGTGCAAACGCCAATTGGTATAAAAAGAGCATATGCTTTTATAGGGGCAAAACAGTCATCTGGACTGGTTGCCCCTTGTTTGCATTATACGAAAAAGTTCCTCACTGTCAAGTCATTCAAGTCTGTCAGCAAAAAATATTTCTAATTGGGAATGAATTTGCCCCCAGTCTCTACGGCGGCCTGTCCATTTTTTCATAATATCTATCATTGCTAAATACAGTATTTTTAGCAAGCTGTCATCCGTGGGGAAAACTGATTTAGACTTCGTAACCTTACGAAACTAACGATTAAAGTTTTCTATTGCATTTGTGGTATAAATTAGCGTTCTTACTTCTTGTGGATATTTAAAATAAGTAGATAAATGAACCCAATTCGCTCGCCAGGACAGCGCAATTTGGGGGTATTTACCACTCCATTTTTCATCAAATGCATCAAGTTGATATAGTGCAGTTTGTTCATCAATAGCAGCATAAACCAGCTTTAGATCACCCATTAACAATTTAATATCTTTATACGAAACATATTTCGTTGAGTTACGAATCTGATTTCAGTTGTATCAATTTATTGAAAAATGTTTTATAAGCCCAAAAACTTGCCAAAAAAGCAGTAACAGACACTGCTCCGGTTAACATAAACGCGACAATAATTTGATATTTAATAGCGTTCACCGGTGCTACTCCCGCTAAAATAAGGCCGGTCATCATACCTGGCAACTGCACAATTCCTAGAGTTTTCATCGAATCAACCGTTGGTAACATAGCAGTTCGAACCGTATCCCTGATAATAGTCAGCGAAGCCTGTTTCGCAGTAGCCCCCAAACACAATTTAATTTCTATCTCGTCTCTTTGTTTTTCGAATCTTTCCCTCAAACTGTTAAAAACTAGACCAGTTGCAACCATAGAATTCCCTACAATCATTCCGCTAATTGGAATTACTTCACTAGGCTGATACGTAACAACCCCAAACAAAAGCAAACTTCCCAATGTAACAACTAGACCGATAAACAAAGAAATATAAGCAATCCTTACAGCATGATGAATACCGCGCCCGCGCTTCGCTGCAACAGTCGCGGCATTATAAATCATAATCAGTAAGAGAATTGTTGTAACTCCATAATTATTCAAATGGAAGATATAAGTTAACGCAAATCCGATTAAAGTGAGTTGTAAAACTGCCCGAATACTACCAACAATAATTTCTTTTTCCAAGCCAATTTTATTTTTATAAGATAGCCCTAGAGTCAGGATAATCAAACTGAAAGTCATGGCTAGAGAAGTATCACTCATGCGGGCACCTTCTTCCTAAAAAATAATCACTTTTGCTTCCAAAAAAGTGGAGATGGCCATTTTTTATAAACAATATTTTTTGTGCCAACCGTTCTGCTTGTTGCAAACTGTGCGAAATAAACAAAATTGTCATCTGACGCTGTTCATGCTGTTTTCGGATGAGTTGTTCAATAGCAAGCGTATTTTCCTCATCAAGCGAAGAAGTCACCTCATCTAAAAGTAAAACTTTAGGCTTAATCAAAAGCGAACGAATCAATGCTATACGTTGCTGCTCTCCGCCAGAAAGGTCATGATTTTTCTTCAGTTTAATGCTCTCTGGCAAATTAGCCTCTCGTAAATACTGATCGATTTCTTCCTCATCTGGCTTTTGTTTGGCCAGTTGATAAGGATATATCAAGTTATCCATAACAGAATTGCCAAAAAGGTATGGCTTTTGAAAAACATATCCGATTTCCCGACGAAGCATTGTTGGCTGATAAGATAAAATATCTTGCTCCCGATAAAAAATTTTGCCTAACGTAGGACTTTGCAATAAATTAATCATACGAAACAGAGATGTTTTACCTGAGCCTGAGTTTCCCATTACGACGACTATGTCACCACAGTTTACCTGAAAAGACAGAGAGTCTATGATGCGTTTTCCTGCAAATTCTAACCCGATAGCAACAATTTTAAGCAACGAATCCATACGCTTCACCTCCATCAATAAAATTCTTTCTACTTTGAAAAATCCCTCGCATCCCTTTTAATAGATTTAGTGGTGAAGAAGAATTCTTCTCCACCACTAAAAAGCCAGGATTATACTTTCATGTCAACCTTTGTGCCAAGGTTTGGTTGTGCATTTGCCTGCAAAGACTTTGATTTGACAGCGTCATCAGCACCTGTTCCATTATCGTAATCACCGTCATTATCTTTGACTCTCGTCATACTGGCGGTCGTGCTTAATGCTTGATGAAGCGGCGCATACTGCCCGCCTGTTGAAACAGCTCCTATATTCATTCTACTCTCCCCCCTCTTTTTTTGTATTTATTTTAATAGCCTTGTGAAATCGCTTTCATCAAGACTAGAATAAACCCACACCGCTTAAATTCTTCTTATTCATGTTTCTATACTACTTGTTCATTAACAAATTCCCTCACTTATCGGATGAAAACGGTTCCTAATGCGCCGGATGAAAATAAATGGTTGCCTTTGGCAGGGCTGCAATATAGGTCCATTCATCAGCCTGAAAGTATTGACTAAACTGTCCATAATTACGTTCATCCAGAATAAGATAGATATTTTTATCACGCGGCAGCTCTTCGAAAGCAATGAAAGGCATCACATTTTTACTGCTCCAGCTCATGGCCTTTGGCGCAACTTGCTCTAATTCCGCCTTGTGGACAAGATTATAAACTGGTCTATTCCCATAAAAAACAGCTGATGCTTTATAGTCACCGTAGCTTACAATCATGTCGCCAGACTGTATCTGCTCGTTCAAAATGGCAGCAATCGCTTTGCCTGAATAACTGTTATTACAAAAAGGAATGGCCACAAACCAAGTGATTATCACATAAAAGCCAATACTTCCCCAAGCGATGCCTTTAACAAGTCTTGTATGAGTATAAAGAAGACGGGCTGTCAAAACGGCAATTGGCAATAACGCTGGCAGCGTATAAGTTGTATATTTTGTCGCCATAGATTGATAAAATCCATTGATCAGAACTGCCCATAACAGCAAAAAGAGAGTCGTCTGATCAAGAGCAGGCCATCGTCTACTACGCCAGTATTTTATAAATGCCATGGGCAGGCTAAAACACCACGGAAAAAAACCTATAAAGAAAATAGCTGTATAGTAATACCACACATTAAAGCCCGGATGCTCTGACACAGTAGCTCGTAATACATTATGAACACCTAAAAATGTATCAAGAAAAATCGGTCCATGTAGCTGATACATCGCATAGTACCAACTCACACCAGTTATAAGAAAAATGGCAGTACCAGCCAATAATTTCATCTGTTTGATTTCGCCAAAATCCCGACGGCAAATAAGAAATACCGTCACAATGAGTCCAGGGAGTAAAATACCGATAGGCCCTTTCGTAAGAACAGCAAGGCCGGCAAATAGATAGCAAAGATAGTAATACTTTTTATTAACCCCTCTATAAGCCAGATAAAAGCAGACAAGTACAGCATTAAAAAAAAGAAATAATGTCATATCGGTAATGACTGTTTTAGAAATTAGCCAATATTCAAAAGAAGTTCCTAGGATAATTGCAGCAAACAATCCTGTTTTTGCATTATAAATAGTCCGGGCAAAACCATATGTCATCCCCATACCAAGAATACCAAAAACAGCAGGAAAAAATCGCGCCGCAAACTCGTTAACACCAAATAATTGAAATGCAGCGATCAATTCCCAGTAAAAGAAAACCGGTTTATCATACCAGTAGTTTCCATATATCCGTGGTGACAGGTAATCACCAGACCGAAGCATTTCTGATGCTGTCAATGTATAATTTGATTCGACGGGATCGGTAATGGCAATCAGAGAATTACCAAAGAAAAACAATACTAAGCCTAAAACAAAAAGAAGCAACAAATGTTTTCTTGTCGTTGTCATACTTAACTCCTCAAATCGGAACGGACTTTTTTATTGCTCTTCTGTCGTATATACCATAAAAATAAAATCGTCAAAATTCCGCCAACAAAAGCAATAGCAGTCTTATGTCCAATAATAACCAATACGTTCCAACTTTCTCCTAATAAAATTCCAGCCCATAAAAGCAGTGCAGTCCAGGGAAGTGATCCTAGAAAGGTATAGCATAGAAATTTCTGACTATTAACCTTTCCAGATCTAGAAAAAAAGTATTAAATAATTCCATGAGCTCCTCCTTTTACATTATTGCTTCACAGTTCGACTACCGTAAAATGGCGCGATGGCACCACTCCTGATTTTTCGCCAGATAAAAGGAACATAACGTCCCATGTAATAAGCGGCCCATCCTGCCAGAAACCCAAACACAACGCCAGCCAAAACATCACTAGGATAATGCACAAATAAATACAACCGGGAAAAACCAATCGCAGCGGCCAAAGCTATCGCCGCTAGCCCCGCGCGCCTATTTCTAAAAAAGATAGCGGTGGCAGCAGAAAACGATCCGAATGTATGGCCTGAAGGAAACGAATAATCTGTCGGTAATGGAGTTGCAATAGCCAGCGATACCCAGGGATACTCGATACAAGGCCGCAACCGTTCCACTATATGCTTTAAGATACCATTTCCGACAATCAAGCTAATTGCAAGAGCAATAAACACGGCGATGCCAGTTGAACGATATTTTTTCATGGCCACTAAGGCTAAGCCAATGGCAATCCAGATGGCTCCTACATCCCCTAAATTTGTAATAAATACCATATATGGGGTTATTCCCGGCATAACCAAATGCGCTTGTATCCAAAACAATATACTTTGATCTGTCATGCTAAACCATTCCATCTTAATTCTTCCTCTCAGTTTGATGAACTCAGTATAGATGGCAAATCTAAACAAAAGCTAAACAGAATAAAAACATTTCTAAAACTTTTCCAATAAAGAAAGCAAGCTGTTTGACCTGATTCTTGTCAGATCAAACAGCTTGTTCCTAAGCAATTACAATATATGATCACTAGCATCTATGAAAGCGATATCCGGCTCCCCAAACCGTTTCAATGTAGATCGGTTTTGTCGAATCAGGTTCAATTTTTTCACGGATGCGGTTAATATGAACCATCACTGTAGCCGTATCGCCCACAGCCTCCATTCCCCAAACTCGATCAAAGAGTGTTTCTTTACTAAATACGATTCCGGCATTTTCTGCTAAAAATACCAGCAATTCAAATTCTCGATTTTTTAAAACTACGTCTTCGCCATGAAGTACTACACGGCGTGCTTTAGGATAAATCTCTAACTCGCCAAAACGCAGACTTGTCCCGCCAACATCTCCGCCGCCAGTCAATCGTTCATATCTCGTAATATGCGCCTTAACCCGCGCCACCAGTTCACTGGGGCTAAAAGGCTTTACAACATAATCATCAGCACCAAGTCCCAAGCCCCTTATTTTATCAATATCTTCCCGTCGCGCCGACACCATTAGAATCGGTGTATTTTTTTTAGTCCGAATCTGGCGACAAACGTCAAATCCATCGACTTGCGGCAACATAAGATCCAGTATAATGAGATCATAATCTTCGAGCAACGCTCTTTCCAATCCGGTTTTTCCATTATCAGTGATTTCCACATAAAATCCATTGGCTTCCAGATAATCTCGTTCTAACTCCGCAATACTCACATCATCTTCAATGATTAATATTTTTTTCAACGTTCCATCCCCCCTTGTATCGGCAGTGAAATACCTATAGCCAGACCGCCAATCCTACTCTTTTCCGCCCAAACAGCGCCTCCCATTGTCAAAATAATTTTCTTTACAATACTAAGTCCCATGCCGCTTCCCTTGCTTACGTTCGTCCGCGCTCGGTCAGTTCGGAAAAAGCTTTCAAATAAATTAGGAATATCTTCATCAGAAACGCCGCAGCCATCATCGCTAAATAAGAGAATCGCTTCATTAGAATTATTTGCTTTTAGCGCAACAATCAATTGCCCAACCTCATTTTGCTTATATTTTATAGTGTTTTCTACTATATTTTCAATGACCCGCTGAAATTGGATGCGATCAATTGCTACTACGGCACAAAGACCGTCTGTTTCAAAATTAACATTCACGCCGCGTTTTGCCAAACGCTCTCTATTTTCTTCTATATAATCAGCGAAATAGTCTTGTAGCTGAACTGATTCTAAACAAAAATTTTCCTGTCCAAGATCTAATTTAGAAAACAAAAATAAACGTTCAACCAAAGATTCCATCGTGCAGGTTGTTTGGTAAATGCGGCTCAGGTAACGTTCTCGTTTTTCTTGTGTATTAGCAATTCCATCTAAAAGACCGCTGGTATAGCCTTTGATTGTTGTCAAAGGCGTAGAAAGATCGTGCGAAATGCCAACGATAAGCTCTTTGCGATTTTGCTCATAACGTTCCTGTATCTGTCTGGCCTCTTTCAATTGTACTCTCATTGCATCAAATTCCCGGCAGGCAATACCAAGTTCATCTTTTGCATCAACAGAAATCGCATAGTCCAAGTTGCCTTGACTGATTGCTCCGGCAGCGCGCCGTAATTCTTGTAAAGGTTTTACAATTTTCCGTGATAACCGTCGTGAAAGAAAAACCCCCGTGACAATAATAATTGCTATCGTTATGGCACTGACAAGCAACGCCATAATTTCCAATACATTTTTAGCAGTCGCCTCTGACAAGCTCCCCCGCACCAATAATGGAACATCGCCTCTGGCTATTACTACTAGATTACTTCGCACCGATCTATAGCGAAAAGCAAACCCCTCTTCGTCCCAAAGTAAAGCCGATCCATTACCTCTGTAACGTTCTTGTATTTTTTCGATCAAATATGGCAATTCTGTCCCTTTTGTTATATAAAATACTTGGCTGTCATCGGTAACAGCAACTTGTATTCCTTGTTCCTCCAAAGCTTCACAGGCTTCGAGAATTTCATGAAACTTTGGCCCGTTTTTCCGGTCCAACTCTGCCCGCAAAGAACTAACAGCCAACTGAATCGATAAGGAAGGTCCTGTATCAGGCCACAACA
This sequence comes from Pelorhabdus sp. sgz311002, assembly GCF_056134285.1. Lineage (NCBI taxonomy): Bacteria > Bacillati > Bacillota > Negativicutes > Selenomonadales > Sporomusaceae > Pelorhabdus > Pelorhabdus sp. sgz311002. The sequence continues at coordinate 24,270 of NZ_JBWBCL010000006.1, forward strand.
AAGCAATTTCACTGCGCCGAGCATTGCCAGACATTCTCAAACCAATTACAATACTAGTGACAATTACCAGGATTAATACGACTGGAATCAAAACCATCATAAAATTAAATAACATAATCTTTTTTCGGACAGATATATTTCGCATTTTCACAGTATGAATCATCTCCTTGCGATTCTTGAGCCGATTTTCTCCTGGATACACTCTCATCACTAAGTATACGGTAAAAATGTAAACAAATCCTAAACTAAAAATATTTTATCGCCCTACGGTGGCTTCTTTTATTTGCTTCATAATAAAATAAAGTTGAACAGTTAAAAAAAATCCATCTTACCATTTTTCTCAAATGGTAAGATGGGAGTTATCACACAACCATAATCAAATTTGTAATCTTTGACGATAGTATTTGTCTCTTTACATACATAAAGCCCCCCCAAACGGCCCCAACGCATACATGAGCATTTTTTAAACTGCTAAACAATGACATTGCTCATTCGGCTCGGAAAAACCAACATTTTACTTTCCTTGCATTTTCTTGAATTTAGAAAGTTCTTCAATATCTTTGTAAATCAAGCATTTCAGAGGCTATATCCTACTTAACTCGTTCTGAATTTTCCCCATCATTTGCTATAGAAACACTTTGTTTTTCATCATTTTTTCAAAACCAAGCAGTGCTAACCAGTTTTTTGTTTTTTCTTCATAATCCCATTCCTCAGTATCCAATGTGAACTATCTTCAATTTGAATAAAACAATTTAATTCCTGCAGCTATCGCATTAGCAATTTTATGCTGGTATTCCGGCTCTTGCAATAACTGATACTCTCTTGGATTTGTAATAAACCCAACTTCAATTAAAGCAGCAGGCACCTTATTGCGTCGTAATACGAAAAAGTCACCTGACCTAGCCTGATTACAAATTGGAGTCACTGTTTTTAGTTGTTTTTGAATTGCTATAGCGAGTTCTTTCCCTTTTCCAGATTTCCCCCAATAATAGCATTCAATTCCGTGCTTTTCCGGATTCTTATTGCTATTTGCATGAATACTTACAAAGAGGTCTGCCTGCGATTCTTGAATCGCTTCTAACCTAGCGTAAAGATCTCGATGATACCGACCTCTTACCCTAGTATTATCGCATAAGTCGCTCAATTCGCGATCTATATCTCGTGTCATAATAACCTTATAATTATATTTTTGTAAAAGATCTCTAACTTGAAGGGCAATCGCAAGATTAATATTCTTTTCTTCTATACCAGGTCGATTAGCTCCCGGATCAATACCACCATGCCCGGGATCTATCACAATGATCTTTCTTAATTCTCCCTGATCCGCACCTAAATTTAAATTAGGCACAGCTAAAAATCCCCATATAATGACCGGGATTAAGATAATTTTACTAATAAGCCCCATATTCGTAAAAACCTCCAGTGCAATTATATGCACTGGTTAAAAAATAAAGACATCTGAATAGTAAAGCAAAATAAGTCGCTTTCCTAGACGACTATCTTTCTGTGCCTTCCCACCACAAAAGAAAAGATATGCAAAAAGCCAACCACATGGACCCTATAGCATAGCCCGCTATAACATCAGTAGGGTAGTGAACACCTAAGTAAACACGGCTTATTCCAACAACTACCACCATTGCCATTGTAAGAACAACGACGACTATTTTTTTGTGCCAATTGGTGCTAGAACGCATAAGTAAAAAAGCGACCATACCATAAAAGCACAGAGTTGCAAGCGCATGGCCGCTAGGAAAACTATATCCTATTTCGGGAACTACCCAGAATGCCTCTGGTCTTGCACGATGAAATAAATTCTTCAATAAAGAACTTAATACTGCTCCTCCGGCTAAACAAATAGCCATACTCATAAGTTCTTTCCAGCGCTTGCTATAAATAAGAACCAGCAATGCAAGTCCTACAAGTACAATATAACTAGTACCAAACCCCAGGTCAGATAGGCCTATCATCACTTTATCCATATAGGGATTGGAAAAATATCTGATAAGCCAAATAAAACTATCATCAAATAATACAAGAGTATGGCGAAATAGAGTATTCCATGCAATTTCACTAAACAAAGCTAACATTAAGCCGCTAATCAATAAGCCGATAGTTACATAAATAAACGGCCAACGCTTTTCTACATAGAACAATTGCCTCTCTATATTCGAATACCATGAAGTTTTTCTTAAGAGTAGATAAATAAACCAAAGAAAGAGTGGTAAAACAATAAGGATGAAGGCTCCCAAGCCTAGTAAAATTGCTACCAAAAATGGAACAAGAGGATGTCCTTGCGGTGCTATAATCCATGGAATCCGTTCAACTATTGCTCCATCTTCTATCTGCACATCGCCGCCTAATATTATAATCTGCCCATCAACGATTGCTCCATTTTTGATTGCTAAGTTACCATCAATAACGATGACACACTTTCTGACTTGGCCAAAAATAGTGCCCTCGCCTCCGGCCACCATGAAATCATTGACGATTTGATCTGATGACAAAATAGAGCTAGTGTGTGCAAAAAAACTAGGGATTTCTTTGTTTGCAGCTAATACATGATTAAAAGAAAAGAGTGATATTACGATCCCGTAAATTATCACATGAATAAATGGCCTATAATATTTCACACGGTACCTCCCAAGTTAGAATTAGTATACTTTGCATAACGAAATTCAATTCTGCCTGGTTGACGGAAATCATCTTTATTAGATTTTGCGGCAATTAATTGCTACTATATGAAGAAATCAATTCCAACCTAAAATACTAATTCCAACCTATAAACTACTTTAAAAACCATCCATAGAAAAATTAATATTATTCCCAACATGCCACCGCCCATGCTCATTGTTTCAATTCCCAACTTATCTTCAAGGTCATAATTGGTTATTATACAATAGGCACGAAGAGATAGAAATTGAGCTACTAATAAAATGCCCATACTTGCTAAGACCTTCTCAATGGTATTAAACAAATCTTATCCCTTCCCTATCTTATCCTTTTGTGCAAAAATACAACTGAACTATGTATATAGTTTCCTTAAGTTAGGATAATAACTCTTTAAAGACTAATTACAATAAAAACATAACTTGGGCAAAATTACCTTACGCGAGTTTATGCTAAAAATTTTTGTATATTTTTTTAATAACTTTGCTTATATATAGATTTTGTGTCAAATCTACACACCGCGAATATAGGAATAAAAGAGCAGCTATTGAGGCCTCCCCCTCAATAGCTGCTCTTTTGGATCGGCTACACTTCTTCAATATTCGAAGATGAGGCAATTCCTGATGATCAAATATTAATTAAACAATTTATAGAAGAATTTACTATTGACACCTATGATCTAAGCAAAGCAAATATTGAAAATCATCTCGATAAAAATACCACGGTTCGCACCATAGATTTTTATGCTACCTACATAGAATGGCTAAAATCTCAAACACTCCCCTATCCTTAACACCGCAAAAATTAAATGCCCTATTAAGAAATATTTATGGAGATCGCAAAGATAAAACCGAATTAGAAAAACGAGTTTATAAACACAATAATAGAGGCGCAATATGTATTATGGGATTAGAACTAAATAAAGAAAAACTTAAAGAATACTTTACTTCCTGCAAAAATTCTAAAAAAGATACATTTGGCCAATACTTATTGGATTTATTGTCACCATATCTTTAATAGTTACTTAAAAAGAAAAAGGCGTTGTGGAACAATCCCACAACGCCCTGACTATTTTTAGATTCACTTATTGATCATTTTTATAATATATAATTTAAAATTCACCCAATATCAAACTACTTGTCAAATCAGTTTTTCCTCATATTTTCATTTATTGTTATTGGTTTTCAGTTATTTTTTCGCAATAAGGTGTAAATAAGGTGTTATAGCAAAAAAACAGGCCTCACGGAAAGTACCGTGAGGCCTTGATTTTACTATGGAGCGGGTGAAGGGAATCGAACCCTCGTAACTAGCTTGGAAGGCTAGCGCTCTACCATTGAGCTACACCCGCATACTGTTTTTATATGGTCGGAGCGGCAGGATTCGAACCTGCGACCCCCTGGTCCCAAGCCAGGTACTCTACCAAACTGAGCCACGCCCCGATCAACGACTTACTTAGTATACCAGAGATATTTTTATTTGTCAACTTCTTTTTTCCAAGATCGTATTTTGTACTTTCTCGCTTAGCAGAAGTTTTCTTTCAAGTTATCCCCGACAAGATAAAATTATAGCATAGGACCATAGTTATGTCAATACGTATCCTATGCTATAATTACTAAAATTTTAAAATTTAAAATTGATTACCGTTTTACCCGTTTTGCTGTATTTTCCCGAATCACTTCAGGATCTACTGTAATGCGGGCAACGCCAGTATCCATAGCTGCTTTGGCTACAGCAGCTGCTACAGCAGGAGCTACACGAGGATCAAAAGCATCAGGAAGCACATAGTCTTCGCGAAGTTCTTCATCCGTTACCAAGCCAGCAATAGCATAAGCTGCGGCAATTTTCATTTCTTCATTGATCTGACGAGCGCGAACATCTAAAGCGCCGCGGAATACGCCAGGGAATACAGTAACATTATTAACCTGGTTCGGCGCATCGCTGCGGCCTGTTCCAGCTACAGCCGCGCCAGCTGCTTTCGCATCGGCATAGCTGATTTCTGGCACAGGATTCGCCATAGCCAACACAATCGAACCGGAATTCATCGTTGAAACAATTTCTTTTGTAAATACATTTGGTGCTGAAACACCCAAAAGCACGTCGGCACCTTTAGCAATGTCAGCCAAGAAGCCTTTGATTTTATTTTTATTTGACCGTTTTGCTAAATCTTGTTGAATGCGGTTTAAGCCTTCCATACCATCATACAAAGCGCCATCGCGATCAATGACAAAAAGGTTTTCTGCCCCAGCATTAACAATAAGACGAGCAATAGCGGAACCAGCAGCACCAGCGCCATTTACAATGATCTTCGCTGTTTTAATATCTTTCTTTACAAAACGCAACGCACCGATCAAAGCCGAAAGAGCGGCAATTGCCGTACCATGCTGATCATCATGAAATACAGGAATATCCATGATTTTCTTTAGCTCATCTTCTACATCATAGCATTTTGGCGAAGAAATATCTTCTAAATTGATGCCGGCAAAATTAGGCTGCAATAAGCGAACTGTTTCAATAATCTTTGCAGGGTCTTTGGTGTCAATACAGATTGGCACCGCATCCACATCCGCAAAAGTTTTAAATAAAACGGACTTTCCTTCCATAACCGGAAGCGCCGCTTCTGGCCCAATGTCGCCAAGGCCCAGTACGCGAGTTCCATCAGAAACAACAGCAACCATGTTACCACGGCAAGTATATTCAAAAGACAAATCTTTATTTTCCTTAATGCGTCGGCAAGGTTCAGCAACGCCCGGCGTATAAGCAATGCTTAACTCATGACGGTTTGTTACAGGCACCTTACTGGCAACAGCTAGTTTACCTTGGTATTTTTTATGCATTTCTACTGATTCTTCATTTAAATCCACAACACTTCCCCCTCATGAATGAGTTAGCAGCCCCATACTTTCTAAATAACTGCTTCTATGTATATTGTATAGAAAAGTGGGACAATATTCAACCCATTCTGACTAATGTCGCGTGGAAAAGGTGCGAATTTTTTCAATAATCACTTTTGCCTGATCAGACTGTAAATATTCATATGTAGTTTCCGGCACAATGGCAGCGATTTCGGCTATTTTTCCTTGCCGAATTAGTTCGCGAACTTTCGAAGCGCTAATCGCCTCATCATCCTGAGCTAAACGGCGGACTACTTTTACTTCGATGCCATGCTGGGGCAAAACAACCGCTAAAGCACTATTATATGCTCTAGTTACTTCACAATAAGGCTCTTCGCCTACATAACGCACCGTTGCTTGCAGCGTTGGAGCAATATGCACAGCAAAAAGTTTAGCATCCAGCTGGGTTTGCGCCGTCACAGCATCATTCCCTTTCACAAAGTAATCAGGGAAAGTAGCCCGCGATACCGTATAGGGACCACTTGGCACAACGCGAACATTCGCTAGATGTTTCACCCCTGCCTTGACAAGTTCATAGCGAACGGCAAACGGAAACGCAGACTGGTCTTCACTGACGACAAGCACGACTACCGAATCACACTCTCTCGCTGCCTGTTCGATAATTGCCTGATGGCCTTTCGTAAAGGGATTGCAATTCATCACCAGAACAGCCCGCCGCCCTGGGGGCAGATCGGCAGTCTGCGCCGCAAGATCTTGCTTATAGTTCGCAATCGACGGAAGGCCCGTTTCCAGCAGCGCCGCTTTTTCGACTTCGCAGAGCAAAGCAAAACCAAGCTGCGTAAAAAGTTGGACAATTTTCGGTTTTGTAAATAAAAATGTGTGAAAATGACCACGCCTTGCCGCTTCGCTCAGTAAATGAGTCACTACTTTACCAGTAAGATTTTCACCTTGGTAATTTTCATCTACCGCAAAATTACGAAGCACAGGACCGCTAAGCGATCCTGTGGCTATCAAAGTATCGTTATCCATGATGGCAACGGTATAATCAACTTGACCATCAAAAGATAACTCGAAAGGAGCAAGAAAATCTCTGATTTCCGCAACTTCCTTCTGATTATTTAGATTTACAACTCTCTCCGTAAAGGAATTCCACATATCATTACCTCACAACTTTGCGAACCACATCAATGATCGTTCCGTCGCGATACTCAACAAGAGCAACAACAGGACCGTCATGGGGGATCGCTTTCGGTTTTCCTGCTATTTTCTCCGCTTTTGCTTTTAATTCCTCTATGGATTTTACGGGAAGCTTCCGTTTTAAGAGAGCTTCTGTTAGTTCCGGACGCTTAGGATTCACTGCAATTCCCCGTTCGGTAACAAGTATATCAATCGTTTCACCTGGCGTAGTCGCTGTAAGCACTTCATCAACAATGATCGGTAACCGACCGCGAATTAAATTTGCTACAACAATCGTTACTTTAGCGCCAGCCGCTGCGTCGCTATGTCCGCCAGAACCGCCCATAATTACGCCGTCAGAACCAGTTACAACATTAACATGGAACTTCGTATCAATTTCGGTAGCGCCTAAAATCACTACATCAAGCTGATTTACAGCACAACCTTTATTAAAGGGGCTGGCATAGCCGCCCGCGCTGATTTCGAGATGATTGGGATTCGTCGCAATGGAATGAACCGCTTCCAGATCAAAGCCCTGTACGTCAATGATCTTTTCAAACAAGCCTTCTTCCAGCATATTAACCATGAAACCAGTAATGCCGCCTAAAGCAAAACTGCCTTTTACCTGGCGTTCCTGCATCATTTTTTTCACAAAAGCCGCTGTAGCCAGCGAAGCGCCGCCAGCGCCTGTCTGGAAGGAAAACCCGTTTTTAATAAAGCCAAGAGCATCAATGACTTTTGCGGCAGATTCCGCAATTTTTAAAGCAACAGGATCTTTTGTCACTTTCGTCGTACCTGATACAATCCCCTTAGGATCGCCAATCGAATCGACTTTGACGACATAATCTACTCTCGTCTGAGGAATCGAAACAGGAGCAAGCGGATACGCTTCAATATGATCTGTCACCGCAACAACAACATCGCCGTATTCAGCATCAGGCATAGCATAACCAAGCGAACCACAAGCAGCCTGCCCAGCCACGCCATTTAGATTCCCGTAAGGATCTGCTGCTGGAGCAGCCACAAAAGCCACATCAATATGAAGCTGGTCGCACTCAATGGCTCTGGCTCTACCGCCATGAGTACGGAGCATAACTGGTTCGGTGAAAAGACCTTCCGAAACAGCCTGCGCTACAGGGCCAGACATATAATTGGTATCTAACTTGGCGACAACGCCTTGTTTTACATAGTCAACGAGCGGCGCATGAACCGGAAAAACCGAACTTAACGCAATGGTTAAATTCTTCAAGCCAAGCTTGGCAGCTACGGCTAGCACCTGATTGACAACACCGTCGCCATTACGCAAATGGTGATGGAATCCTAATGTCATTCCGTCGCGGACAGGAATCGCTTTAAAAACGGCTTCCAAACTGTCAAATAGTTTGTCTTCGCCAGGGTGAATCGTTTTTACCGGCGGTGCAGCGCGACGCATTGTCGGCGGTGTCTCAAAGGCTCCTTGAAAGGGCTGTAAAGTACGTCCAGCCAACTCTGTTGGTACTTCTCTGCCAATACTATTTTTCATAGCGCATCTTCCCCCTTGAGTCCTAACCGTTCTGCCAGAAAACGAATCGTCTGCGCCCGACTCACAACAGGAGCATCAACCATTTTCCCGTTCAAAGACGCCACACCGGCTCCTTCCGATTCGGCTTTTTCAATAGCGGCAATCACTTGATCAGCCCAGATAATATCTTGAGGCGATGGATTGAAGACGGAATGAATCGAATCGATTTGCCGCGGATTAATGCTCAATTTCCCTTTGAAGCCAAGACGTTTTGCTAGCATCGTATCAGCGATTAAGCCTGCTTCATCAGCCGCATCAGTAAAGGGTGTATCAATCGATTGGATTCCGGCGGCAGCTGCCGAATTGATGACTTGCGTCCGAGCTGAGAAAATTTCATTGCCTTCTTTCGTCCGCTTCGCTCCGAGCGCTGCCGTGTAATCTTCCGCCCCTAAGGCAAGAGCCACAATCCGCTCATGGGCTTTCGCAATTGAATAGGCTTCGGCAATTCCTTTCGGCGTTTCTAACAGAGCAATAATCTTGACCTCTCCCGGCGTTTTTTCTGCCGTTTCAATCAGGCGTACTGCCGCTAAAATATCATCAGGACTTTCTACCTTGGGTAGTAGCAATGCCGAAGGACGGCAAGCAACAATGGCCGGAATATCTGTTTTCCCAAAAGTGTCCAGGGGATTTACCCTGACAATGGTCTCGCTTTGTTCATAATCTACTGTTTTTAAGGCCTGAGATACAAGAAACCGAGCAGCATCCTTTTGGTTAGGCGCTACAGAATCTTCTAAGTCTAAAATGACACCGTCGGCACCAAATACACCGCCGTTTTGCAACATTCCCGGATTATTCCCCGGCAAAAAAAGCAAACTTCTCCGAAGCGAAATCATGCCATCGCCTCCTTTATGGTCACACCGGCTCTGGCTAAAACTGCCAGCATTCTAGCCCGGATCGTACAATCTAACGCACCGCGATCATGGGCTTGCACCAAAATATCGGTTACATTCTGCTCCTGCGCTACAGCCAGAAGAACCGCTTTAATCTGATCGCCAAATTGCAGTAGAACAGCACTTGTCAACTCAATCTGGATGCCGCTGCCGGCAGCCGCTGGCGATAAAGTAATTTGAATATCATTTGATTCCAAGGTCCCCGCCTGGGCAGGTTGAAGCTTTTGCATCGAGTCTGCCTCCTCTTTTCCATTGTGACGGGTGCCGCTATACTTATCGAACCGAGTAGCTCAAAGCGGCAAAGCCGTCTAAATCATCAGCTTTAGGGCCGACAATTCCAATAATCAAATAACTCTTGGTCTTAGGATCATAAGTATAATGGTGAACAAGCCGGAAATTTTCAATGTCTTCCGTATTTTTCACATGAGTCCGTGGCCCGGAACAATCCCATAAATCTTTCCCAATTCGGATATGAGCCTCATCGTGATAACAAACTTTGACCCCGTCATCAATGAGGTCCTTTACTTTTTTCTCCACTTCTGCCAAATCGGCTTCGATGTTTAAAGGATACTCAAGAACAAAGCCATGATGCACATCACGATGACTAAAATCTAAAATGGCATTATAGTCGTTGCGCAAAATCATAGCTGTCAAATCTTCCGCCGTATGAGCCATTTTCCGATACCGCAGTGTATGAGTAACAACTTCCAGCACCTCTTGCGGCAAGGGGCCGAAAACCGTTGGTCTTACCGCAATGACCTCGCCACCTACGCCAAAGAGCACGTCAGCGTTGACTTCTAGGGCTGGATATAGAAGATCAAAATGTTCCACAATAACCCGCTTGCCATGAGATAGAGCCTTTTGCACGGCTTCCGCCAAAACATGAAGCTGCGTAAACGCCATTTCGAAACGGATATCAACATGATAGGTATGACTGTTAAAAAAGCCTTTATCAATATTCTTGAGTAGTGGCAAAGGTCGAATATTAACGCCATCATCATCGTTTGTCAGTTCAAGTCCCGGAAACATGCCTTTGACGAGAGAAGATTTGCCTGCTCCCGGGCCGCCGATAATGCCGATAAGGCGATCTAAGGGAGATAAATATCTTTCGCTAAGCTGTTGTCCCAGGTCATAAATCCGATTGCGGCCCCGCGGCGCAAAATAACTGGCATACATCAAATGATCGCCAAGCATCATACTTCTCATGAATGAATCCTCCTGAAACTTTTGTTTATTTGTTTTTACGAGCCTTGCGAACAGCCAGGATACGCTGCATTTCATTATAGACAATCATGAGACCTTCATCGACGCCCATACCTGGTTTAGCCAGCATCTGTGCTGGTTGGGTCGCCATAGCCACATGCACGCAGACTTGCGCGCTACGATCTGTTTCGTTGCAAGTACCGCCTTGATAGGCGCCAACGCCTTTTTCCTTGCAATATAAGACAGCTTCAATAATGTTATTGATACCGCCAAGATCCGGTGTCTTAATCTGCAGCATATCGCCAGCTTTCCGGTCAGCAAAATCTTTGATGTCTTCGTAAGTATTGCACCATTCATCGGCAACTACTTCTACCTGGATATTTTCTTTATGAAGTTTTGCCGTAAGCTCGGTAAGAGCTTTCATCTGGCCTTCCCGTTCTTCTACATCCATTGGACCTTCGATGCGAAGTTTTAACGGCGCAGCGGCCTGTTCAAGACTACGGAAATATTCGACCATAGCGTCAATATTCCCTTTAAAAGCAAGACCAATGGTACCATAAACATCAATATGCAGCGTAGGCAGATAGGCTTCATCAGTGCGCAGTTTTAAGACGCGGTTTTTTAACCAAGTTACATAATCAAGAAGGAGTTCACCTTTTTCACCAAGTTTTTCTTTGACATTATTAATAAGCGCATGCGGCAATACCTGCGCACCTTTAATGATCATTTTATCGGCATTATCATAACGGTCATCGCCAGACTGCGTAAAAATAGGAATTTCGCGATCGCTGACTGTAGTGTTGTATTCGTCGGCAATGACTTCGCACATCAATTGATGTTTTGCTTTAGCGACTGCGTCCAAAATGGCCTGAGTTACGCCATAACGCAGCGCTGTGTGAATCCGTTTGCCTGTATTGGCATCAGCTAAACTATCAATTTCTTCGGCAAGCGCTTTAAAAGAGGACAACTCGCGGCCTAAAAGGCGTGGCCGAATTTGCTGTTCAATGACTGGAATAAAATCGTCAGCTAAAAAAACGGGATCCCGTCCGCCAGCACCGCTATATTGCACAGCGGCGCAATCGCCGTAAGCCACCTGACCATCTTCTAATAAAATCGTAACAGATACAGCTTCCCCGGCTTGACGAATCGCCTTAAACCCTGGCGTAATCGGCGTACCTGCATAGGTAAAGCCTTCATGTACAGCATTATTTTTAATCGCTCTCTGGTCATCAAAATAAAAACCTGTTAAACTACGGGAACAAATCACATCAACAATTTTCATAACTCCATCTCCTGACTTTTTATCGTAGATTTATGAACGGAAACTAGGCAGAGCCCGGCAAGGCCGGGCTAGAAAGTTTCTGTGTACTTAGCGTGGTCTGCCGACAAGACGACCATTGGAAATTGCATAAATATCATCGATTACCATTTGGAAACTTGCTGCGCGATCTTCTTCTTGCGCTCTTTCTTCAATTTTATCGCGATGGAAGGCAATGAGGTCGTCCGTAAAGGGCAGATTGCCTACATCAAAGAGACGAACAGCGCCGTTATTATCACGAGCCGGTAAAATCTTATTTAAATTGTAGCGGCTAGGTGCGAAAGGAACGTCAAGAACGCCTGTTTCAAAGGCCCGTACAACGCCCACAGCATAGTCACCATTGCCGAGTTCTTGCACTTTATTTAAAATGCAGTGAGTTTCTGCTTTAATAACAGCGATTTCTGCCGCCACTTCCGCGGTAACCGGGAATACCTGATCACGCAGCATATTAACGACCTGTTTCGTCGCTCTAAGGCCTTGCGCGTTGGCTTCTTTCGTCGGAATACCCAGAGCTTCATGGGGAGTCTTGACAATAACCTTCGTAGCCCCTGACAATACAGCCGCAGCAGCTCCCCAGGAAATAACCCCAAAGGCTTTGGCTTCATCCTGCGGGAAACCGCCCATCCACTGATGGAAAACGCTAGTAAGCACGCAATCATTATAGCCATGTTTCGCAAAATACTCTGCAGCCAATTCTTCCAAGGCCCGAATCGCCGCAATATCTTGAATTAAGTTACCGCACTGACCGTAGCCAAGCGTAATATTTTTTACACCTTGTTCTGCTGCTAAGAGGCCCTCAATAATTGCTACAGCATGAGAAACACAAGGCGGTACAAGCGTTCCTGTTAAAGGTCCGAAGGGCTCGCGGTTAATTTCTACTCCAGCTTCGGCGTAGAGACCTACTAAACGGTCAGCATACTGCCAGTCTAAAATCGTCTGTTCCAATGAAACGCTTTTAGCGTAAGGAATATTATAAGAAATACCGCCGCCTTCGTAAGAAGTAAAGCCGCCTGCTAAAGAGATTTCCGTAAGCAATCTAGCGTCAGGCGTACCATGCCGAACCTGTAGCGGTCCGTTGACACTTTCAATTAAACGACGAACTCCATGAACGCCATGATTTACTGCCGGAAAACCATTTAATAGCGAACGTCCGGCCCGTTTACTTTCTTCAATCCCGTTTTGCGCTTCTTTATATTGATTTTGCCGCGTATAGCTATCAATCGTTGTCGGTAAAAGATCAGCTAAACCTTCTTCTTTTAAGAAATTTAAGAGCTGAATGTGTTCATCAATTAAGGCAACGCCAGCGCGCGGCTGAGTTAAAGTTTCTTTATCGCGTTTGGCTTTTACTAGCCGTTTCGCAAAATGTTTTTTGGCGGGAATCGTTTCATGGTATTTCACAGCCTCATCAAAATCGACCTCACTACCTGTAGGCCATTGTTTCAACACCTCTTCACGCATTGCAAAAAATTCATCGCGGGACCATTTCTTATTTTTTAGTTCCACTTTGCTTCCCTCCATCTATTTTTCCAACATATATTTTTTCATCATGCGCACAGCTGTATCAGGGTAGGCTTCTGCCAAAAGTCCCATAGCCGCGAGAATATAAAGTCTATCTACATACATGTTTGGTTTTTGCGGCTTTAACAAATCCGGCGCCGTTTCATCAAAGACAATGCCTGCCAAAATCTTCTCAGGCTCACCATGATTGACAATGACACCGCCTGTTCCCAAAACCGTTTCTACCTTTGTTAAATCTTTGCCAGTCTGTACAAAAACGGTACCGACAATAGAATAGACGCTTTCAATCTGCCCGACATGCCGGTCAGCCGCTAAGGCTGTACAGGCTTTGCCCATGGCCGTTTCCAAAGTATGTTCTTCCTGCGTTGTTGCCAGGTAGTCTTTGTCACGATCAATTTTTTCGATATAACGAGTTACAGATTCTTCTGTTACATCGCCATAAGCAGCAATTTTCGGCGCTCCTGCCGCCTTCAGTAAGGCCGTGGCACTATAGCGCATTCCTAAATCGCCTTCAACGGTTCGTTTCGCAAAAGGCTCCTCTAAGCCCCTAAGCTGCACATTCGGCTTGGTCGGCTGTCCTTTGGCCAAGGAATACACATCTGTCGTAGCGCCGCCAATATCAACAACCATCAAATCGCCGACCCCTGTTTCCTTCGCCGTACCGACACTTAATAGTTCTGCTGCGCGAAGCACGGCCGCCGGCGTAGGCATGACAAGTTGATCTACCATGGCATTGGCTTTATCGAGCCCTTTGGCTGCCACAATCCGCTCAAAGAAAATATCACGAATCGCTTTGCGAGCCGGGTCAATATGAAGTTGATCGAGTTTCGGCATTACATTCTCAGTAGGTACTACTTTCGAAAACTTCGTTTCTAAAATACTTACAACCTGAGGCGCTATCGATTTATTGCCAGCAACAACAATCGGCGTATCGGCCTTTAGCCCTGTCAAAATCTCGGCATTATGCAACAAGACCTTTTTATTCCCGCCGTCAGTTCCACCTGCCAAGAGAATAATATCTGGCTCTAACGACTGAATTTCATCAAGTTCATAAGAACTTAACTCGTGGCAGTATACCTTAAGTACCTTAGCGCCAGCCCCTAAAGCCGCCCGTTTCGCCGCTTCCGCTGTTAACTCCGGCACTAGTCCGATGGCAATCATCTTGAGTCCCCCGGCAGCACTTGAGCAGGCAAGCGTTTTAGCAAAAGACAGTGGACCGGTCTGACGGAATAGTTCTTCCTGCGCCGCTTTTAGCCCTTCTGTAATGTCTGTCTCTACCGTAGTAAATCCTTTCGCTGTACCTAACACTTCTTCTTTTTCCAGGTCAACTGCCGTAATCTTGGTGTAAGTACTACCAAAATCAATCAGTAATACATTCACAGTTTTCTCGTCCCCTTTACGCCAAATCTGCTTTCAGGTCACGAATCACATCTTCCGGCAAAGTTCCCGGTTTATAAACGCGGTTGTAGCCCATTTCCAAAAACTTCTTTTCCACGCCGGAAAATTCGGTTTTGCCAACTACAAGATTCCCGCCGACATAAATGAGGATATCGTCCAAACCGGCTTCTTCACAACGCTCTCTGAGACCACGACAATCAATCTCACCATGTCCGTATAAAGAAGCTACTAAAATCGCCTTTGCATCTGTTTCTATTGCAGCATTGACAAATTCCTCCTGCCGCACTAGAACACCTAGGTTAATCACTTCATAGCCTGCTGCTGTTATGGCATAGTCTAAAATTTTGTTGCCAACAGCGTGGCAGTCTGCACCGATTACACCAAGTACAATTTTTGTTTTTTCTGTCTGCATGATTCTACCTCACTCTTTTTTTTATAAACTATGGGTGTTATATAAATTAATGGGATTGACTGACGATACGCGACATAAGCTGATGCAGCGACCCTTGGTCAATCTCATAATAAAACGCAACAACTTGCTGCTCTGGCGTCGTAAGCGCGGCAACTTTCCCTTGCTCTTCTTCTGGCACAATCAATATAGTCTGCTCTTGACAAAAAGCTTTTAGTTCTTCTTTCGAATAATTCAGAGCAGTAGACACCGAAATATCGCCTACGGTCACTGTACCTAGGAGCTCTCGGACTGATTTAGCAAATCCTTCGCTCTCAGCGACAATACCGACTTTACTATAAACCGGAATACGAGCTAGCTTAATAACTGCCTCTAACTTCGGCGTAACGGAAAGCGTAATCAATTTATCAGAACTTCCCCACAACTTAGCTACTTCCGCTAAATGCGCCGTTGTTGTTACGACATAATCACAAGACTTTAACAGTTCCAAACTCGTCTTACCAGAAAGCAAATCAGCTAAAACAACGCCTTCTAATGAAGCAACAGCTAAAGAGGATAGTTGCTGCAAAAATCGTCTTAAATATTCTGGCGTTTCATCAACAACAGCAATCCGCAAATGACGCACAGCCACTTCTTTCTCTCTAGCTCTGACATTAGCAATCGCCGTAAACTGATCCACAGTAAAACCAAGTTCTAAGCCTTTTTGCATGGCTTCATCAATAATTTTCATCATTCTTTCCAAGCGACTGCCGGGAAGAGTAGCACTTTCATAACTCTGGTCTTCTTTTTTTACAAAGGTTCCTTTGCCTTGCCGTGCTTCTAGTATACCTTCTAACAGCAGTTCCTTATAAGCAGCACTTACTGTATTACGGCTGATTTCTAAGGTTTTCGCCAAATCGCGTTCTGTCGGCAAACGATCACCCGGCTGCAATTCGCCCGATTTTATTTTATCTAAAACATACCCCTTTACTTGCAAGTAAATAGGCAGTCCTAAACGCTGAACAATCATTTTACCACCTTGCCAATTCATATTGGACCATTGGATTAATCCAATTCATTTATCTACTTCTATTATCTTATAAAACGCTTTGCCTGTCAATCACGAATGGACAAAAACCCCCTAAAATAATTAGAATATTTTATATTTAGTACAAAAAATGAGGTTGTCTCACTAAAAATCAATGAGACAACCTCGCAATAAACTTCTAAATGATTAAACTTTCCATTTTGCCTGATATTTTACTATGGCTCTTTTTGCCAAATTATCCACCGTCAAATAAGCAACAGGAATCACCAACAGCGTCAGCAGTGTTGAAGTCAGCAACCCACCTACGAGGACAACCCCCATGGATTGGCGAAGTTCCGCACCAGCGCCAATTCCTAGCGCCACTGGAGCCATGCCAAATACCATAGCCGCCGTTGTCATCAAAATCGGCCGCAATCGCACGGTTCCTGCTTCTAATAGTGAATCTTTTAGGGAAACACCTTGTTTTACAAGCTGATTTGTATAGTCAACAAGTAAAATCGCATTTTTCGTTACAAGCCCCATAAGCATGATTACGCCGATCAGGGACATAATATTGAGCGTTTTTCCTGACAGCAGCAAAGCCCAAATCGCCCCAGTCAAAGAAAAGGGTAAGGACAGCATAATTGTCAAAGGATGAATAAAGCTTTCAAATTGAGCGGCAAGCACCATATAGATTAAGATCACAGCCATTAACAGAGCTATGGCAATTTCTCGGAAAGAGTCCTGCATGGTTTGCGCTTGGCCGACAAATTTATAGGAATAGCCCGTAGGGAAATTTACCTCTTGTAACAACGCTTTTACTTTATTAATGATCTCACCAGAGGACACACCTACCGCATTGGCATAGACGATCACTTCTCGCTGGCGTCCTTCGCGGTCAATTTCTGTCGGTCCTGACGACAAGTTCACGGCAGCCACATCGCCAAGTCGTACAAAAGAACCAGCTTTCGTCGCTACAAGAAGGTTTTTTACGTCTTCTAAGCTAGCACGATTTGCTTGCTGTAGCTGCAAGCGAATATTATAGTCTGTATCGCCCACATTATACCGATTGCGCGTAGTCGCCCCTAAAAAAGCATACTGAACGGTTTGCGCCGCTGTAGCTGCATCAAGGCCGGCTGCACTCATGCGGGAAGGGTCGAGCGAAACCACTACTTCTGGTTCAGCCTGTTCACTCGAAATATCCACGTCAGCCGTACCAGGTATTGCTTTAATCTTCTCTGAAATATCTTGGGCCATTTTAAGCAGAGCATCCAAATCACCGCCGCGAAGTCCAATTTGCACCGGTCTAGAATCGCCTCTGCCAACTCCCTGGCTTGTCTGAACAACGATCTTCAATTGTCCATTCCCCGCAAAGTTCCGCCGCAAACCATCCATAATCTGTGTCAAACTTCGTGAGCGGGCGCTGGCATCAGTCAGCTTTACGCCAATGGTCGCGCGATTCGCCTGACTACCGGCGCCAATCGTGATAAAAGAAACTTCTCGTTCCGGAATCGCTAGTACAGCTTCTTCAATGGGCTTAACGAGTTCATTCATTTTTACCAAAGAAGTACCTGCCGGCGCCGTCATAACAACATTAAATTCACCAGAATCATAGGTAGGCTGAAACTCTGTACCGATGAAGGGTAACAGCATGCCGCTTGCCACAAGCGATACTACGGCGATAGCAACAACCTTTTTCGGCTGATCCAAGGCCCATGCTAAAACCTGGCGATATGACTGTTGCAACGCTAAAAATCCTTGCTCCCACCAGTCAAGTCCCCGCTGCACCAACCGTCTCACACCCTGCAAAGAAGCTCTATCATTTGACTCTATTTTCAGCCAATAAGCTGAAAGCGTCGGCGTCAAAGTAAAAGCCACAAACAGTGAAAAAGCCACAGCAAAGGCTACAGTAAGGCCAAATTGTTTAAAATATTGCCCAACAATTTCTCCCATAGAACCAACCGGCACAAAAACAGCTAAAATCGAAAAAGTCGTAGCCATAACCGCTAAGGCAATTTCACCGGTTCCTTCTCTCGCTGCATCCAGCGGCGATTTGCCTTGCTCGCGATGACGATATATATTTTCAATAACAACAATCGCATCATCAATCAAAATCCCTACAGCAAGGCTTAGCCCCATAAGAGACATGTTATTCAAAGTAAAATGCATCAAGCGCATTAAGAAAAAGGTAGATATAACAGAAGTAGGGATGGCAATAGCAGCAATTAGCGTGGCCCGGCTATTTTGTAAAAATAAATAGGTAATGAAAATAGCCAACAGTCCGCCAAAAACAATGGAAACCATAACATCATCCACACTATTGCGAATATAGGTAGAGCTGTCCCTGGTTGCCGTTATGGTCACATCACTAGGCAAAAGCGGTTTAAGGGTTTCCACAGCGGCCTTCACCCGATCCGCTACATCTACTGTATTCGTTCCTGATTGCTTCTGCACAGAAATCATCACGCTTGGTTTACCATTCGTACGGGCCATAACCGTTTCTTCCTGCCAACTGTCGCTCACTGACGCCACATCGCTTAGGCGGACCGGATGACCGTCCGAATTTGCTACAATTACATTTTGAATATCGGCCACACTCTTATATTTGCCTACCGTCCGGACAGTAAGTTGTGTCCCTTTATCAACAACATGACCGCCAGGAGCGTTTAGATTTTGATTATCAATGGCCGTAATGATCTGATTCAGCGAAATTCCATAGCTAGCCAACCGTTTACTATCAACTTGTACCGAAATTTCTCGATCGGAGGCCCCCGAAACAGTTACATCGCCAACGCCATCTTGCCGGGCCAAAGCATCTTTGACTACATCAACAGCAAGTTTCCGGATCTCACCAGGACTGCGGCTGTCAGAAGATAAACTAAAGTACAGTATCGGCGCCGCATTCATATCAAATCGCTGTACAACAGGCTCGTCAGCATCACTAGGCAAACGTTTACGCACCGCTGCAACTTTTTCGCGAATTTCATTGGCCGCCAGTTTCGCATCGGTTCCAAAGACAAACTCAATGGTTGTTTGTGATTGGCCTTCTTTGGTCACTGAAGATAGGTTTTTAATCCCAGCCACAGAGCTTACGGCATCTTCAATTGGTTTTGTAACTAGACTTTCCATTTCTTCCGGCGATGCGCCGCTATAGCTTACATTCACACTCACCAGAGGAAAGTCCACATCAGGGTTTAAATCAATGCCTAGTTTCGGATAAGCTTGCACCCCAAAGACAACAAGCAAAGCGACTAGCATTACCGTGAAAACTGGTCGCTTAATAAAAACGGCAATCCCTTTCACTGACCAGCCGCCTCCTTGGATGGAGTAACTAGCGCACCATCCTTAATTTTATTCTGGCCCCCATTT
Organism: Pelorhabdus sp. sgz311002; assembly: GCF_056134285.1. Lineage (NCBI taxonomy): Bacteria > Bacillati > Bacillota > Negativicutes > Selenomonadales > Sporomusaceae > Pelorhabdus > Pelorhabdus sp. sgz311002. The sequence goes on from NZ_JBWBCL010000006.1 coordinate 43,637, forward strand.
ACGACTTGATCACCTTCAGCAAGACCGGAAAGCACTTCCGCCCAACCATCGCCAACATATCCTACAGTAATCGTCTTTTGGCGCGCACGATTTTCACCATCAATTACAAAAACTGTTTTTTGATCTTCTTTCATAACGAGAGCACTTTCTGGTACAACAAGCGCCGCCTGATGAATCTTAGTAGGAAGCGTAGCCTTAGCAAACATGCCGGCTTTTAATGCTCCCGCTGGATTCGGTATCGTAACTTCAGCGGAAAAAGTACGGGACGGGAGCTGAGCTACAGGGGAAACTCGAGTGATTGCGCCCATAAATTCTTGTCCGCCCAAAGCATCCACTTTGACTTTCACTTGCGTTCCTACCATAATTCCGTCAATTTGCCCCTCACCGATCGTCGTTTTAGCTACAAGGCTTGATACATCGGCAATAGCCACAATGGGCGTACCAGAGCGAACAAAAGTCCCTGCCTGTAAATACCGTTTCGTAATCACGCCCTGACTAGGCGCGAGAATCGATGCTTCCTTTACTTTCTCCTGCAGCAACGCCAAAGCTCCCTGCGCCGCTTGTACCTGCCCCAAAGAAGCATTTTTCTTCGTTCTTACACTATCCATAGTCTGAGCTGAAATAGCGCCTTGAGCCGCTAACGTGCTGTAGCGATTATAATCAGCATCAGCTTGATCTAACGCCGCTTCCGCCGCTGCCAGATTCCCTTGGGCCTGAAATATCTGCGCGGAAAGCTCACTTGTTTCCAAAGACCCCAATAAGTCACCAGCAGCAACGATATCCCCTTCATTGACCTTCAAGTTATCTAACCGGCCATCCACTTTGGCGGCAATATCAGCTAACCAGACTGGCTCTAGCGAAGCGGAAAATTCCACTTGCGGCGCCATATCGCGCCGCGATACATCTGCCACCACAACGGTAACAGCTTTAGATGCATTATTCATCGTTTCTTTACTCTTACTTGCCGCCACATTCGCATAAACACGGTAGCTAGCAAGCACTATACACACGAATGCAATAACGAGTACGATGTACATACTCTTTTTATTTTTTCCTGGCATCACAGCGCACCCTCCTTAAATTGACTATACAGTCAGCTTGTATTATATCAATTTAATTGAAAAAGTTATATACTTTTTCATCTTTTTTTATATCAGTATGTTTTGGCAACTTTTCCTGTGATTTCTTTTTCAGGATAATATCTTCTTTTTATGACAAGAACGTTCGTGCAGCAGGATAATAGAAAAAACTTTCGTATATAATGAAGAGGAAGAAAATATTTAGTAAAGGGGATTTATAAATGGCTGTAAAAAATGCAATGACTGCTGATTTTCTCCACTCTGCTTATGGCGGCGAAAGTATGGCCCATATGAGGTATCTCATTTGGGGCGAGATTGCTAAAAAAGAAAAGCTTCCCCACATTGCCCGCTTATTCGAAGGCATTGCCTATGCGGAACAAGTACATGCCAGCAATCATTTTCATGAAATGGGTAACTTAACAGGCGATGCCGCAGTAACAGCAGGTGCAGCTTTCGGCGTAGGCAAAACAAGCGAAAATCTCAAAGGCGCAATTGCCGGCGAACTCCATGAAGTCGAACAAATGTATCCGGTTTACTTAGAAGCAGCTCACTTTCAAAGCGAAAGCGGCGCTGAAAAATCCTTTCATTATGCCCTAGAAGCAGAAAAAATTCATGCTAAATTATTCCAAGATGCTCAAACACTGGCTGAAAAAGGCAAAGATATGAAATTTGACGCTGTCTATGTTTGTCCGATCTGCGGCCACACCATCCTAGATGAAGTTCCTGATCACTGTCCCGTGTGCGGCGCTGCTAAAAAAGTTTATAAGAGTTTCTAGCAGCGAATAAATAGAAAAAAACAGGCCGCCTCGTTCTAATTGAATGAGACGACCTGTTTGGCTTTGAACCTTATATAAAATGAGAAAAGGAAAAAGCAGAGACTTTCGTCTCTGCTCTTTCTTTAATAAGAACCCGTAATACCGTCCTTCCATATGTTCAAAGCCCGCTCTTCGCAGGTGGGCATCCTGACTAAAGTGTTTGTTGTCCCTTCCACGAGGGCTTAACATTTTCTTTAACACCGGAATCCCGAACATATTGCATAGGTTGAACATATAGGAAGTTAACGCACATCACAGGAGATCTATTGATGATATAGTATCATGATCAGAAAAGAATTGCAATAGGTATATAAACCCATAAACAGAATTTTTCTGCATTTTAAACAAAATAAGAAAATCGAATAGATTAAGGCCACATAATCATTACAACTTGGTAAATCAAGGCACTCGTTACAGCACTCAACGGAATCGTAAGAACCCAAGCTGTAAGCATTTGTCTGGCAACGCCCCAACGAACAGCGCTCACTCGTTTCGCGCTGCCAACCCCCATAATTGAACCAGCTACTACATGGGTCGTACTTACAGGCAAATGAAGCAATGTAGCAGAGAAGATTACAATAGCCGAGTTCAAATCAGCAGCAAAACCGTTAATCGGTTCCAGTTTGAAAATACGCCCGCCCATGGTTTTAATAATTTTCCAGCCGCCAACCGCTGTTCCCATCCCCATGGCTGCGGCACAAGAAAACTTAACCCATGTCGGTACATCCAGGGTTGGAATATATCCGGCACTAAGTAAGGCTAGTGTAATAATCCCCATGGATTTTTGCGCATCATTGGAACCATGAGAAAAAGCCATTAAAGCAGCCGATAGTAACTGCATCTTTTTAAAGCGATGATTCAGTTCTGATGGAGCAAAGCGGCCAAAAAGCCACAACAGGATAATCATAATAAAATAACCAAAAATAAGAGCTATCACTGGCGATAAAATTAAAGATAAAACAATTTTGAAAATCCCTACAGCATTCAAAGCATCCCAACCGCTATTTAAAGCGACAGTGCCAATGACACCGCCAATTAAAGCATGAGAAGAGCTGCTAGGTATACCGTACCACCATGTAATTAAATTCCAGCCAATGGCGCCAATTAGGGCCGCCACAATCATAGGTTGATTGATTAGGTCAGCTGAACGAACAAGGTCGCCGCCAATAGTCTTGGCTACGCCAGTACTAAACAGCGCTCCGGAAAAATTTAAAATCGTTGCCATAATAATGGCATGATTGGGTTTCAAGGCTCGCGTCGAAACGGACGTCGCGATCGCATTCGCCGTATCATGAAACCCATTAATATAATCAAAGGCTAATGCGAAAAAGACAACTACATAAACAATCGATAAATCAGGCATATTTCAACAAAACTCCCTTAAGTAAGGCGGCTACATCTTCACAATCATCAAGAGCGTCTTCCATAAGCATGAGTATCTCTTTCCACTTGATGATTTCGATAGGGTCCTTACATTCGCGGAATAGTTTGGCCATTTCCTGTCGATATAATCGATCGCCTTCGGATTCATGTTCAATAATGCGACCGCAGCGCGCTTCAATTTTTAGCCGCTTTTCCTTTAGATCCGGCAGATAAGAGCAGGCCCGCTCCATTTGCTTCGCGCTTTTCGCTACGAGAGCCGCTAAAAGCAACGCACCTTCGGAAGCACTGTTTACATTATAAAGAGTCATTCGTTCGGCAATTCCTTGGACACCATCAATGACATCGTCGATTTTTTGCGCCAAGGCATAAATATCTTCTCGGTCAAGCGGTGTAATAAACGTATCATTTAGACGTCCGACAATTTTATCCGTCACTTTATCGGCCTGTTTTTCCAAATCATCCACTTTACTGAATAAATCAGCTAATTGTTCCGGATGACTCATTGCCTCAAGCAACATATCGGCGCTTTGCCGCACAAGCACAGTTAACTCGGCAATATATTCATAAAAATTCCCGTCTCTCGGCTTCAGTCGAAATCCCATACTTGTCCCTCCTAATCGTACAACCTCTTTGATTATAGCTTAGCTTTTTCCTCTTGTCGAATAGGTTTTTTACCTTATCAACGCTCTTTTTTAAAGAAAAATTATTCTGTAAATTTTAAAAATAGCTTATTTTGTTTTCCCATGTCATAATTTGTTTTCAATTGTCTCTAAAACAGTTTTTAAGACTTTAATCCTAGCATAAGGCTTTGATTCGGCTTCAACAATGGTCCAGGGAGCATAGGAAGTGCTTGTACGGAAAAACATTTCATCAACTGCCGTTTCATACTGTTCCCACTTTTCACGATTACGCCAATCCTCACCAGTAATCTTCCATTCCTTCTCTGGCGTCGACTGCCGTTCTTCAAAGCGGCGCTTTTGTTCTTCCTTACTGATATGAAGCCAAAATTTAATGATGGGAGCGCCAAAATGAGCCCATTGCTCTTCCATTTCATTGATTTCCCGATAGGCCCGGCGCCACTCTTCCTCACGGCAAAACCCTTCCACACGTTCAACCATGACCCGACCGTACCAGCTACGATCAAAAATGGCAATATGCCCCTGCTTGGGCATGCTTCGCCAAAATCGCCACAAATAATGATGGCTTTTTTCTTCATCATTTGGGGCGGCAATCGGCACAACCGTATAGCCCCGCGGGTCCATATGTTGCGTCAAGCGGCGAATCGCCCCGCCTTTACCGGCGGCATCCCAGCCTTCAAAAACAATAAGTACCGGCATTTTTTTCGTATAGATAGTATATTCAATTTCACGAATTCTTTCCTGATACTTCTTAAGTTTTTCCTGATACGTCGCCTCATCGATCGTTAAAGACAGATCCACTTCGTTCAACATAGAGCTTTTCAACAGTTTTTGATCAAACTGTGCTGCCGTAAATAAGGGATCAACAGTAGGTAGAGTATCCGACAAAACACTCGCTTTCTGTTCCTGCTCGCGTCGAATCAAGTCAATTTTTTCTTCCAACGCTTGCGCAAAAGCTGTCAAAATTTTCACAGTAGCAAACCGCTTGTCAGTTGCCTCGACAATCAGCCAAGGCGCCGCATCTGTATCCGTTTTTTCCAGCATGACTTCCACAGCTTGCAAGTAGTTTTCATAAGCATTATGATGCTCCCAATCTTCTGCGGTAACCCGCCAGGCTGAAGCAGGATCGCTCGCTAGCTTTTCGAGCCTTTCTTTTTGCTCTTTACGACTTATATGCAAAAAAAGTTTGATCATAACAGCGCCCTCAGCTACAAGCTGCCGTTCAAAAGAAGGTATCTCTTGATAGGCATTCGCTACTTGCTCTGCTGTTGCTGTTTGCGTAACTTTTTCTACTAAAACACGGCGGTACCAACTGCGGTCAAAGATCGCAATGCGTCCTTTCGGCGGAATTTTCGTCCAAAACCGCCAGAAATAAGATCGCGCCGCCTCTTCGGCGCTTGGCTCATGAATTGCAAAAACTTGAAAGCCCCGGGGATCAAGCGCTTGCAGCAATTCGTTAACTAAGGTTCCTTTGCCTGCGGCTTTCCAGCCCTCAAAAACGAGAATAACCGGAATCTGTAAATCTCGAGCCTGCCGTTGCAGCAGACCGACTTTTTTTCTTAGTTCAGAAACAACCTTACGATACGTATCTTTGTCTAGCTTTTTTTTCAAGTCTACTTTTTCCAGCACGAAGTTACACCGCCTTATTTCTGTTTTGGGTCTAGTCCGCAAATTAACAAAAATTTAATCATTTGGCAACATCATAATGCTTATTTTCGCATATACTACAAATGTAAGTGCTATTGAATTTTAAACAAAGCTGACTTGACTTTATGCAGGTACAGCGATCTAACCGCTCAATGAGCGGTTATTTTCTTGCTCTGCCAAAGTCCACTACTTATACTGTAACATTCTAGCGAATATTGGTAAAGAAAAAAGAACAAGCTAAAAAGAATCCTTCTTTTTGCTTGTTCTTTCATTTTGTCTGTTAAAAAATTTATTTTACCGTTGCAGCAGCTGTCTGCTGCACAGAAGGAGCCTCTAAATCAAGTGTTGCAAAATAATCATCAAGTGTTTCTGCTCGGCGAATCATTTTGACTGCGCCATTTGGCTGTAACAAAAGCTCAGCGGAACGAAGTTTTCCATTATAATTGAAGCCCATAGCATGGCCATGTGCACCAGCATCATGAAGAACGAGTAAATCGCCAATATCAATTTTGGGTAAAGCTCGGTCAATAGCAAATTTATCATTATTCTCACATAATGAGCCTGTTACGTCATAGATGTGGTCAAGCGGAGCTGTTTCTTTGCCAACGACAGTAATATGATGGTAAGAACCGTACAGAGCCGGACGCATCAAGTTGGCCATGCAAGCATCTAAGCCAATATAATTTTTGTAAATTTCCTTTTTATGAATCGCTGTTGTCACTAAGTAGCCATAAGGACCTGTGATCATACGACCGCACTCCATAGCAATCTTTAATGGTGCTAAGCCGTTCGCTACGATTTTAGCTTCATAAGCCTTTTTCACTTCCTGGCCTAAATATTCTAAATCGATCGCCTGCTGTTCCGGTTTATAAGGAATCCCGACACCGCCGCCTAAATTAACAAACTCAAGGGAAATGCCCAATTTTTCTTTTAGTTCGACAGCTAAGTCAAACATCATATTCGCTGTACCAATCAAGCCAGACGGATCTAATTCATTTGAGCAAACCATCGTATGAAGGCCAAACCGTTTTACGCCTTTTTCCTGCATGCGTTTATAGGCTGTAAACAGCTGTTCTTTCGTCAAGCCATATTTCGCTTCTTCGGGATAACCGATAATGGTATTACCGCCGCTTTCCATAAGCGGTCCCGGATTGTAACGAAAACAAATGATTTCAGGAATTGATGCTACTTTTTCTAAAAAGTCAATATGAGTAATATCATCAAGATTAATAATAGCGCCAAGTTCACGAGCTTTGCGAAATTCCGCCGGCGGCGTATCATTAGAGGTGAAAATAATGTCTTCGCCTGATAAACCAACGCGTTCTGATAAAACAAGCTCAGCCATAGAGCTGCAGTCGGCGCCAACGCCTTCTTCTTTTAAAAGAGCCATAATATGGGGATTCGGCGCCGCTTTGACGGCAAAGTATTCTTTAAAAGCTGGGGCCCAGGAAAAGGCCTGTAAAAATCGACGTACATTGGCGCGAATCGCCGCTTCATCATAAATGTGAAAAGGCGTAGGATACTGATTTACAATCGCTTCTAGTTGTTCGCGAGAAAAGGGCAGTGTTTTTTCTGACATGAATGATCCTCCTAGCGGGATATACCCAAAATAATATAGCGGTCGCTGAGAACTCCCCGCAACCGCCTAGTATAAACTTAAGCTTTGCAAGATAGCACTCCATCCGGTCTTGGATGACAGTTTGACTCCTCTTCAAAGCCAAACCAGCAAAAACCCCAGCCAGGGATTTTCACTTCGGCGGAAATGCCTTTCTGCTCCGTCATCGCCGGCCCGCTCAAAAGCATACTCTTCATTTTCCGCTCCTCTATCATAGCATCATTATTGAATTGTTTTGGCCCTAGTATAAGTTCTTTTACCTCATACTGTCAACTCTTTTTCCGTATTTTTTCATCGAAAGGTTACATTTATTTGCTATCCGAGCCTTTTTTGTCTTCCCAATAGTCAATGGATGTCTTTTCGCCATCACTAATAAAATGATGCTCTACCATAAAATTTAGTAAACCAGCCATGGTTTCGCGGCTTAAAACATGCTCTAGACGACAGGCGTCTTCTTCGGCAACAGCGGGAGCCACGCCCAGCGTATCTTTTAAAAAGCTGGTAAGAATCTTATGGCGATTGGCAATACATAATGCCAGCTCGGCGCCACGTTCGGTAAGACGAATCGGCTTATAAGGCAAATAGAAAATCAAGCCGTGCTTGGCTAAATTTTGCAACGCACCTGTTACGCTGGCCATTCGAACTTTCATCTTTACAGCAATATCTTTAACACGAACCTCTTGGCCATCTAGGCCTAGCCCGTAAATGGTTTCCAAATAATTCTCCATACTAGGAGTCAGTGCCAATTTCACAGAGCTCTCTCCCATCTTTATATAGCTGATAATCATTCTCTCTTTAAACATATTTCTTTATTATAGGCAGAAATAGTACCACTGTCAAAGGAAAAGGTAAAATCAAATGAAGTTGATAGCTTGCAAAAAAACAAGAAAAAAGAAAATATTTTTGTATATTTCCCATTAATAATCCGAGAAAAACAAATTTGACCTTTTGGCTAATTAGACTTTTACTGACCTTTAGTTTATACTAAAGCCATAAAGAAAAAGCAATCAATTAAGGAGGTTGATCTTATGTTTGACATGGTTCCTTTCAAAAAAACAGCAATGCCAACAAAACGCGGCGACTATTTCAGCAATTTCCTTGACAACTTCTTTGATGAAGATTTCTTTGCTCCCTTCAATCAATTTGGCACTTCCTTCCGAGTTGACTTAAAGGAAACGCCAGAAGCTTATCAGATCGAAGCCGATCTTCCCGGTATCGACAAAGAAGCAATCCAGCTTGAATACAAAGATCATTATCTGACAATCGCTGCCAACCGGGCTGAAAAAGTCGAAGAAAACCACGATGGCTATGTCCGTCGCGAAAGAAAGTTTGGTCAATTTCAACGAAGTTTCTATATTGATAATGTGGTAGAGAATGAGATTAGCGCCGAATTTAAAAATGGCGTTCTCTTCGTAATTTTACCGAAAAAAGAAAAAGTTACAGCTCCGTCTCATCAAATTCCCATTAAATAAAGCGGTCCCTCTCAAACCAATCGAGTCCCAACAATTCATAAAAGCGGGCTGGAGAAAACTTGACTTTAAGTTTTCTCCAGCCCTTTATTTTCTTACGGCATATCAAAGGTTATGATTTTTCCAGTCAACTCATTCCCGGCAATCTCAACAACGGCAATAGAAGCTTTCTCGCCGCGATGAGGATAGCCGACACTACCTGGATTCAAATAGAGACGTCCGGCATTTTTTTCCATAAAAGCGCTATGAGTATGCCCAAATAAAATAAGATCCGCCTCATAATGTGTGCCCCAGTAAAAAAGTTCTGTTAAATCCTGCTTCACATGATAGCGGTGACCATGGGTTAACCAAATCTGCTTGCCCATGACTTCGAGAAACTCATCATATTTCGCTTGCGTCCAACCATCGGTATTGCCTGCTACGGCTACAGTCGGCACAGAAGTCCACTGCAACAAGAAATCTATATCCTGACTGTAATCGCCGCAATGAAGCCACATATCAACAGGGCCGCTATACTGAAGCGCTTTTTCTATAGCCAGACGATTGCCGTGGCTATCACTCATGACTCCTATTTTCACGGAAACATCGCCGCCAATTTATGCGCCATTTCTTTAAGAGCCAGACCGCGATGGCTTAACTGATTTTTTTCTTCGATGGACACTTCACTAAGCGTCTTTCCCAGCTCTGGTACAAAGAAGAGAGGGTCGTAGCCAAAACCGCCACTCCCTTGCGGCGCCTGCAAAATAAGACCTTCACAAACGCCGTCTGCTGTCAACAGAACCTCTCCGTCAGGACCTGCCAGTACCAAGCTGCAGCGAAACCGTCCCGTTCTCGCCTCCTCTGGCACACCTTTCAAAGCATGAAGTAGCTTTTCATTGTTTTGTGCGTCCGTGGCCTGCTCGCCGGCATAGCGAGCGGAATAAACTCCCGGCGCTAATTGCAGCGCATCCACTTCTAAGCCGGAGTCATCAGCCAAACAGAATTTCTTCGTCTGTTTGGCATATTCGACGGCTTTCTTAGTGGCATTGGCTAAAAAAGTTGCGCCATCTTCTGCTACTTCGCCAAAATCACCGCACTGATCTAGTGCGAGGACTGTTACGGGAAGATGCGAAAAATATTCGGCAATTTCCTTGATCTTTCCCTTATTTTTACTTGCTACTACAATTTCTTGTTTTGCCACACTAACCGCCCTCGCTTTGTATCTATTGTCTCATCCATCTTTAATTCTATAATTCTTCTAATATATCATCGCGCTTATCCTGAATAAAATAATGCTCATAGCGCTCTTCCTGCTTGGCCTTGTAAACGGCTTCACGGGCTTCTTGTCGGCAAGCCGGACAAGCGTCTTCCTCAACTACAGCAACAAAAGCGCTCTGGCTGTCATAATAACTCGTCTCAGCTTCTGTAGCAATTGTCATAAACGAGCGGCAATGACGGCAAAGCCGTACCTTTTCTAGTTGTTGCTCGCGAATGCCGCTGTCATCATAATAAATATTTTTACGCCGTGAAAAAAAATCGCCCCATTTATTCATTTCAGCCGTTCTTAATTCGTCTCTGGCTCGCCAAATCGCCGTCTGATCAGCTACTAACTTCTTGAGGTAAGCCATATCCGAGCGCCCTCGTTTGGCAGCAATATCTGGTTCGATGACCCGGCTATAGTCAAGACCGGCCATAGCCAAAATGATCCCAACATTCACATAGGGAAGGGCATCTTCAATGGAATACCCGCCTTCTAGTACCGCAATATGAGCATTTAACTTTTCAGCCAGTCGCGCATAACCTTGGGCGGTAATCGCCATATTTGCCAAAGGATCGCTATAATGATTATCCTGCCCGGCGGAATTGATAATCAGCTCCGGCTGAAAATCCTCCAGCATTGGCAAAACAAGCTGATCAATCACATAATGCAGCCCCACATCATCCGTTCCCGGCGGCAAAGGTAAATTAATGGTCGTGCCAAAAGCCCTCGGACTACCTAGTTCATTTGCGAAGCCTGTTCCTGGATAGAGAGTGCGACCGTCTTGATGAAATGAAATAAAAAGCGTATCAGGATCATGATAAAAAATATCTTGCGTTCCGTCGCCATGGTGTACATCCGTATCGACAATCGCCACACGTTTAATGCCAAAATGCCGCCGCATATGGGCAATCATAATTGCCTCCATATTAACAGTACAAAACCCTCGCGTACCATGAACCACTTTCATAGCATGATGTCCTGGCGGTCGTACCAAAGCAAAGGAGCGATCCACTTTTCCCTGATAAACGGCTTTTGCTGCTGTAATTGCGCCGCCTGCCGCTACCAGATGAGCTTCTTTAATATGAGCGGCTACAGAAGGAACACCAATATGAACGCGCTCTAAATCGCGCAGCGTAGCAAGCTCCGGCCGATATTCGATAATATTGGGCAGATCAAGCAGCCCTTCTTCCTCAATTTGATCACGCGTATATAACAGACGCTCTTCCCGTTCGGGATGAGTCGGCGTAATGGCCCAATCAAAAGCTGGGAAAAAAACAAGTCCTAGTTTATTCATGACTGCCAGCCTCCTTGTGACGTTGCAAAGAAAGCAAAACGCCCGGTTTGATCTGTTCTCGGCAGGAAATCATTTTTCCCACAGTCTGAAAGCCTCGAATCATATTGAATTCTTCTTGATACACTTCCTCTATGTTGGATGCGTCCATACCTGCCGCTGCAGCTTGGCGCGCTAATTCTTCTCTCGCTATTTTTTGCGCATCGGCAAGAGAAAAATTCTTTTTGTCAATTTTTTCTTTCCGCATAAGTTCAGGAATCGTATAATAGGAAGCCTCAGTATCGGCGCGAAGCGTTAACGCCATTGTCGGCCGAGAAACAGCGGCTCCAACGGCATTGGCAATTTCAGCATATTCCGGCACAAGGTAAGGTAAATCAAACTGTTGCGCCACTGTAGGAATCAGACCAGCCGCCGCCCCGCCAACGCCCAAAATTGTCTTCGGTGTAAACGGATCAGGATGAATCAAGTCATTGACTGTATAAACAGGCTGCAGTTCTTCTTCGGCAATCGTTGCCGCGATAGCTTCCTGAATCGTCGCAGCGGCAACAGTCATAATCTCAGCAGCCACTTCCGAAAGACTCTGACCGGGAATGGCCAGATTCATAATCGCCTGACAAGCAGCCGCTTCATTCCCAAAAACCATCTGTTGCGCTGCAATCATGGCATCAGATAAGGTTGGCTCATGCCCCCCTACGGCAATAGGCGGTCCCTTACGCACAGGGCCGACTTTCATTTCACCAGCTTCACGGCGCACGTAACTATCGCCGCCGATGCCGACTGAACGGAGCCGGAAAGCGCGCACTGACGTAGCATAACCTGCTATCTTGGCCCCACGCTGGGCAAAAAGCGCCTGCCCCTTGCGCCATAAAGCAATATCCGTTGTGGTTCCGCCAATATCTAACGAAATAGCGTCTTCGCCTTCTGGCGCCAAAGCCATAATACCAAGTACGCTGGCAGAGGGACCTGTAAACACAGCCTCGACTGGCGACTTTCTAGCAACAGCCAGCGGCAGCGTTCCACCGTCGGCCTTTAAAATATGAACAGGCGCCGCAATCGAACGCTTGCCAAGGGCTGCTTCCACCGAATCGGCAAAAGCATTAAACAGATCATAGCAGGCGGCATTATAGTAAGCCGCATTGGCACGACGGACAAAATTTAAAGAACCGCTGACCGTAGAGGCGGCGGTAACATGTTTGGCCTGTTTTTCTCGCAGCCACTGGACGACACATTCCTCATTCATTGGATTACGCACGGCAAATTTACCGGCTACGGCAAATGATTTACCGGTGATCGGACCAAGATCAGCGAGCAAGGCCGTTTGCTCCGGCTTCATAGCTACGCGTCCGCGATGGTCCACATAGCCAGCAGCTACATATGGCTTTACCGGAAACAGTCCTTCTGTATTCATGCCCGGACCAGGCATCAAGACAAGTTGTACCGGATCAAGCCGATTTTCAACAATTGCATTGGTGACAACCGTTGTTGAGAGGGCGACACGGGAAATTTCCTCTGGAGCGATATGGGCAATAGCTGCATCTAGAGCCGTTAACACCCCTTGTAATAAGTCTTGATGCGTCGTCGCTGCCTTACTCTTTGCAACAATTTTTCGGTCTGAAACTAAAACTGCATCTGTAAAGGTTCCGCCAACATCAATGCCTAACCACACGGTTATTCCCTTCCTTCTTTACTGCTCTCGGCCATACACGCAGCAGCCAATAGCACCGTTTAACTGCGGCTCAGCCGGAATCACAACAGAAACGTCCAAATCCTTTTCTAACATACGAGCAAGAGCTTTACCCCAAGCGACTCCCCCAGTAAAAACTAAAACGGGGCTTTTTAAAGTGATAAGCAACGGGCGAATTCGTTTTACAATGGAAGCATTCACCCCTGCCGCCAAAGAAGCCGTGCTGTGACCTTCGACTATGCGGCCAATGAGTTCCGATTCCCCAAAGATAGCGCAAGTTGAACTAAGCTCTACAGGGTTCTCATCATAATCCCCCAGTTCTTCCAAGGAAATTTGTAAAACCGTCGCCATATTTTCCAAATAACGCCCCGTACTAGCAGCGCATTTATCATTTGTCTCAAAATCAAGCATTTTTCCCTTACGGACCTTAATCACCTTACTGTCTTGACCGCCAAGATCGAGTAACGTAAAATCTTGGAGTCCCGTTTGTTCAATAGCGCCAAGCATATGGGCCTTCAATTCGGGAATCACCGTAGCTTTGGCAATCGCTAACGTATTTCGACCGTAACCTGTGGCTACAACCTTGGTTACATCGGCAAATCCTAGCGCAGCAAAATCAACAACAAGCTCACCATCTACTTGCTTGCCGTATTGACGATAGAAAGCAACTGTTTCATAAAGGGCTTTATGAACAATTTGTTTTTGATCCATAATCACAACTTTGACAGAACGACTGCCTAAATCAATTCCACAAATCATTTTTTCACCTCACTTCAGCATCTCTAAAAAACTATCTAGGCGTAATTTAGTCCGCGCATCCAGCTTTCCCGGCCGATCTCCCTCAATGGTCAGCATGGGAATCTCCAATTTTTTTCGAAAAATAATATCTTCAATCTGCCGAAAACAAAAGCTCTGCACATAATGAATCAAACCATCGAGATGCCTTAGCTCAATCTGCTCTTCGATATCGGCTAAGCGGGGAAAAACACCATAGGGATAGGTATAACGACGATACTGTTCGACAAGATCATTTTCTTGATTCGGCATAGAAAATTGCCGCTGCACTTCATTAAATACAACACGGGCGCCTTGCGTTTCGACATAATCATAAATTTCGGGCATAATCGGCGGCACGCCAATAAAACCTAAGCGAAGCTTTTGTTCATAAGGATTTTTGCTCCTCGCTTCCGCTAAAAAGGTATCAAGCTCTGCCTCAAACGCCCCTACATCGCCGTTAAAATCACTGCTGGAAACAAGATAGAGATGATTATAAAAACCATTTACTTGATTCGTTTCCCAGGTAAGACGATCTAGTTCAACGAGTTTTTCCCGTACTGACTTTAGGCGTTCTTTCACTTCATACGTTGCATCCCAAGTCGTGCCTAAGGCGCTGATTAGCTTTTCCATTTGCAGTTTCAGCATATCATAATCACGATCTTCAGGATAGGCAAAAGGAATTGTCTTAATTCCCTCTAGCTGATATGTCTCCATGAGCGCCTGCGTATTGCTGCAATCTCCTTGAGTAACGGCTATCACTTCTTGAATCGCGTCCTGCTCTAAAGCAACCGAATAAAGGCCCTTAATCCAGCCACAGCAATTGCGGGGAAACCCAGCTTCTTCCGCAGTCTCCAAATAAGAATTGGGATTATCATGGGTAATAAAAATATTATTTAAATCAACTGGCTTCCGACCGGAAGCTAGGATAATTTCCACAGGCACTGTTGTGGTCATACCGATTGGTGACATAACGACCTCCTACATCTTACTTTATCTTTTTAGTATAACCTAAAATGACAAAAAGAGGATAGCCTAAGCCTCCCCTTTTGCACTACCTAATTTGTCTCTCAAACAAATCTACTTGCTACTCAAATTTTGTCGGCAGCTTGCGCGTAATTTTTTATAATTACAATCGGCGTCTTCTGGCTGGCATTGCCAAAAGGATTATCAATTAAAATTTTTGCCAGCTTGTCAGCTGTCAGTCCTTGGCTTGTGCCTACAATCAGCGATCGTTTCAAATCATTGACATCGGCTACGGCAGCGCCATAACAGCCAAGTCGGTCTTTAATCTTTTGAGCCACCTGATCTGCATCAGCCGGACCATAAACAATACTCTTGTCAAAAGGCGGCATCGTCCCTGTTACATCATCAACCAAAGCAGCCTGACGTCCTGCCATATTATAAAAGACACCGCTCTTGCCAATCATTTTGCCTAAAATTCCTATAATCATCGCAAACAATACGCGATACTTGCCTTCTACATCCATAACTGCCTGCATGCCATATACACTGGACATACTGCCTTCTTGCGGAATAAACCGACATAACACACGAGCTAAAAAACAAGGTTTTAGCTCTTCCGGCCGCGTCATACGCCCTTGTGTAATTGCTACAACACTTTCCGCCACCGTAATTACATCATTAGGACCAATTTGCTCTTTCGCGTAACGTTCCATCACATCAACAATATCATCGCTATCGGTTAAGATTCTCGTCCGAACTGGTATTAATTCTAACTCTTCCATGATTCTTCTCCCCTTTCGGCCTTACTCGCCTTGCACTGCAGCAAGTTTATTTTTCAGCGCCTCGCGGGCTTCTTCCGCTACAAACAATAGCCGGTTCTTGGTAATATACCAATCACTGCGGGCTACAATTTGATATACAATTTCTACAGGCATATTCACCATATCGGTCATAGCCGTCTGAATCGTTCCTTCTTTCGCCGTAAGCTTCACAGTAACAATGGCCCGCCCGCCCTCATTGGGCGTAACAATGACCGACTCCCAATAGCCGTCAGTTCGGAACATAGCTTCATTCGTAAGTTGAGACTGCACAGTAACAGCATCATATTGTTCACAAGGCAACAAATGGCGCGTATAAGCATCCATAATTGTACCACCCTGCCGCCCTTTATTGATAAAGGGAACTTTGGCCGTAAAGGTAACAGATCTATCATCAAGATCTTCTACGATCCAAGGAGTATGTTCTTCCACTAAAAAAACAAATTCGGCATCTCCCTGTCGGGCGATATAGAGCCAAACTGCCGCAATAAATAGAATAATAAGCAGCAAAATGATCATCAAAGCATCCACAATAAAGCCTCCATTTTACTATTGTTTTCGGTAAATTAGCTTTTCTTATTCATTTTTTTCTAAACGGCTTGCTACTAAGCGCTCATAATAAAGGACTGGCAGTCGAATAATTTTTCCCGCTTCGTTCGTAAACACATTCTCCGTTTCCCCAGTGGCAAGTAAAATGTGGCCTGCTTCCTTAATAATTTCGTAAGTAAAAATCATCTTTACTTTCGAAACTTCCTTCAATGTAGTTTGAATCAAAACTACATCATCAAACCGAGCGGAAGCGCGGTACTTACAAGACACATTCGTAATCGGAAACACGATCCCCTGCGCGAGAAGATCATTGAGCAAAATTCCAGCTTGCCGCAAATATTCGACTCGTCCCATCTCAAACCAGTTAAAGTAATAGGAATGATGAACAACACCCATAAGATCAGTCTCAACAAAGCGCACTTTATTCTCAAGTGATACCATTGACAAGCTCCTTTACTGGCAAAGCGCCACAATTCGATTCGCAGCCTCTTTAATCCAATAGGTCATAGGCCGCGTTTCTAAACCGGCAATTTCAAAGTGATTTTGATTGACTGGAACAAGAATTTTCCTGGCATCAACTGCAGCAACAGCCGCAGCAATCCGCGGTGTAATTTCACCCATAAGGGCATCAGCGATGACGATGCCAATCGGCCCAGCTACGATATCAGCTCTTTTGACTGATACAGCTATAGCATTTTCTCCAGTTGCGCCGCGATGAGCCCCAGCCTTCACCATATTATTAGTAGCTAAAGCATTTGTTCCTAGGGCAATGATTTCTACATCAGAAAGTTTATGATTTTTCAATTGTGTCACAAGCTGCACTCCCAAGCCGCCGCCCATGCCGTCAATAATTGCAATAACCATTAGAAGCCCCCTTTACAATAAATCCCAAACGACAGGACTATAAAAAAAGCACGCTCATAGCATGCCTGATAAGAAATATCATACTTTATTTATTTTACTTTTATTCCCCTCATTTGTCAAAAAAACTTGCTTATTCCGCTCCTTCGTACGCTGCGGTAAAAAATAGCGTCGGTAGCTAGCAGCAAACAGAACGAGGATCATTGTTCCTACCAAAATAGGGAATATTAAAAAAGACCAATCGAGCGGACCTTGCTCCAAGATCAATACAGGATCAGCCGCTGCTGGCGGATGCAATGTACGCGTAAGCTGCATCACCAACATAGCAAGCCCCACTGCTAAACCGTAGCACCACCAAGCCCCTCCCCCAAGAGAAAACACAATAAGCCCTACTAAACTCGCTAAAAAATGGCCGCCCACAATACTGCGCGCTTTGGCATAGGCGCTATCAGGAATTACCAGAGCAATCACACAAGAAGCGCCAAAAGGAGGGATTAAAAAGGACTGATCATGTGACAAAAAGGCGAGCAAAGCAATCGCCAAAGCCCCACCTAGGCTGGTAGCAATAATTTTTTCATACTTTAATTTCCGCAGCAAATAGTGACGTTTTGCCGCTTGTTTTTCAATACTCATCATGACTATATTCTTTCGCTAAAAATAAAACAAACCCTCTAAAGTAGGTCTCTCTACCTTAGTGACAGAAAGCGACCTTCTTATTATTAATATGACAAAATAAAGAGGGAAATCACAAAAAAGGTCGAATCTTTTTGTAACAAATATCTTTTGAGGGGGATGCCTAGGATGACCAAAGACCACACTCCGGAGACGAACGAGGAAATTTTAGCTGCCTTTAAATTAGTTCTTCCTTATCTAAACCAGATTGTTCGGGAAGATATGGCAACAGGCCTAACAGACTTAACCGAATATATTAGCTATCACCGTGCCAAACAGTTTGAACTCGATCTGCCGAACGGCAAATCGATTGCTGACATTCCGACGATTGTCGAATGTATCAAAACAGGAAAAACTACTTTTGCCGATATTCCGCCGGAAGTATATGGTCGAACCATCAAAACGATTTTCACACCCATCTATGGTGTCAATAAGGAAATCATCGGAACCCTCAGCTCAGGCATCGATCTAAATGACAGCGTTGTTTTAGTCCAAAGTGTATCAGATCTTGCCGAATCAACAGCGCAAGCGACGCAAAGTGTAACGCAAGTAGCACAAAGCGCTACCGAACTGGCTGCCGCTGGACAACAAGCCATTAAATTAGCCCAGACACTGCTAGAAAAAAATCGCGACACAGCTAACATTCTCGAATTCATTAAAAATATTGCGGCGCAAACGAATTTACTTGGTCTAAATGCGGCGATCGAAGCAGCCCGCGCTGGTGAACAAGGTCGCGGCTTTGCCGTAGTAGCCGAAGAAGTCCGTAAGCTAGCCGATCAATCGCAAGAAGCGGTAAAAAAGATTCAAGTAACCTTGAAAGAAATTCAAGAAGCGGTAGCGCAAATTAATAAATCAATCGAAGTAACTGGCAGTATTAGTGAGGAACAGGCTGCTACCACGGAAGAAATCGCCTCGACCTTAGAACAAATCAACACGAATGCAAAGCACTTAGAAGATTATGTGGCTCGTTATAACTAACTGAAAAATGAATGAGATTCATATAAAAAAGTAGGAGCCTGGTATGGCGCCTACTTTTTTTGTTTACTTGCAAAGAGAGAGCTTACTGATCTTGCTAATTCCACGGAAGCTTCGATTTCAACCTTGCGTGTCGAAACACTTTCAATACTACAGCCTAGGGGGATATTTTTCGCTAGAGCAAATTCATAGAGCTCTGCAAAAATCTTTTTAGACAGTTCCACCGACTTGTCCAAAATATCTTCAGAATGCATTAAATCATTTTCTAACCATTTAGGAATATTAATGCCTAACCACTTCATAAATTCCAATGTTTTTATGGAACCGCAAGGAGTCAGATTCATCAATATAGGCGCCATCACCCGTTCTTCCTGTTGACAGAAATAGTAGTATTCGGAAAGAAAATTTTTCGCCGCTTCAATATTATAAACAGCTTGAGAAACAAAAAACTGACACCCCTGTTCGCTTTTATGCAAAATCCGCTTGTGTTCATCGCCATACTTACTATGACGCTCTGGAATCACGACACCGCCAAGCATCACTTTAGAAGCTACGTCTTGACGGAGATGATAGGCCTCTGGTAAAGTCAGTGAAACTTTTTGTTCGCGTGACGAGGCTCCGACAAACACGGAAAAACGATCTTCACCATTATCTTCTTTCAGCCAATTCGCCAATTCCACTTTGCCATATTTTCCTACACAACGATAAATAATCTTAGGAATATCGAGTTCTTGCAAATACTCACTAGCATATACATCAGGATCAACGGTTTTCATAAAAGGAAAGGGACGATCTGCGGCAACTCTATCGGCTTCATCTTGAATATCATATAAAATCAGCCCATCCAACGGCAACTTCTTAATTCTTTCTAGTTGCTTTTGCGCGATTTCAGCGATCTTTTCCTGACTATTGTTGTATTTAGGCGGCGTAAGGCCGTAAGTTAAAATACCAGCTTCACAATTTATAATTTTTTCTCGCAGCATAGACTCTCCTCTTTCATAAAAGTAGTAACTTTGTAAAACCTTTCTTTGCTAGTCTACTATATTTTCTTACTTAAAGCTACTGCTTCTGCAAAAAGGAATCTTTAATATGAATTGCCAAAGCGGAACAATCATCTTCGATAGCGCCAGAGGAAATTTTTTCGAGTAATGTTGTCGTTGCCGCAAAATCAGCGGCGCCTTCAATTACCTCAGACGGTAAATGCTCATAAATGCCATCAGTCATGAAATAAAAGCTATCACCAGAGGCAAAATTCATACTGTGAAGTTCAAACTCGGCCTTATCAGTTAAACCAAAATAAATACCAGGAACTTTCTTTAACTCTGCTTGACCACGCTGCGACAAGAGCAAGTAATTAATACCGCCAGAAATGTAAGACAGCTTGCGCTTTGTAAAATCAAAAGTAAAGACCATTAAAGCCGCAAAATTCCCATCACGAAAATAAGTACTTAATTGATTGTTTAATCGATGCATGGATGCTTTTGTCCAAGCTTCTTCCTGATCCATAATTTCATTAAGTAAACTATTAATAGCAGAAGTGTGCAACGCTGCGGCAATGCCATGGCCCGTTACATCCATTAAATAGCCATGTAAAATTTGCTGATTATGAAACCAACGATAGCCATAAAAGTCGCCACTTACGAGTGAAAGGGGCTGAAAAATAGTACGAATCGCAACCCTTCTATCTTGAAATGGCGGCGGCAATAATGACGTTTGTACCAGTCGAGCCAAATAAACCTGTTCTTGTAATTCTGTCTGCAATCTTTGCCGTTCCGTTAAATCACGAAAAGAAAACAAAACAAATTCTTTCCCTAAATAAGTAATCAAAGAGCTGCGCATTTCACCATAAAAGAGCTGTCCGTCCCGTCGATAATACCGTCGATTTTGTCTTGACCAAACCCCTTGTGACCGAAGGCTTACATCCATTTTTTTCGCTTCTTTTTCCGAAAGAATCCCCAGCGAAAACAGTGTTTCTTGCAACGCTTCATCGTTCGTGTAACCAAAGAGTCGGGAAAAAGCGTAATTTACTTCGGTAACAGCCTTTGTAGCAAAATCACTGACAACAATAGCCTCAGCCGACTGCTTAAGCAGAACGCGATAACGCTCCTTCTCTTCTTCTAGCGCTGACTCGGCCAGCTTTTGCTCCGTAATATCCATGACAAATAAAAGCTGCATCAAGTCCCTACCAGGCCACTCAATCTGCCTCGACTCCGCTTTATAATACACGCCTGTTGTTTTATCAAAGTATTCTTTTGATCCATTTTCCAATAGAGGACAATAATGACAAGGGGCAGATTTTCCAAAAAAGCTAAAGCAGCTTTGTCCAATCACGCGTTTGCCATAAAGTTGTTCCATCGAAACACTTATATATAGCAACTGCCACGTTGCAGCATCAATCACATAAGCCAAGCCAGGCAATACTTGCACAATATTATTTAAGATTTGCTGTCGTTCCTGATTTTCTAGCAACGCTTTTTCGATCATATTGCGGCTTAAGACTTCTGCTACTAAGGGAACCATTCCCTCAATCAAAGCGACAATATCCGCTTGAATTTGATTGGGTCGCATATCAGCAAGATGAATCAGCCCCATTATTTTTCCTTGATAAACAATCGGAATCATGGCCGCACTTTGAAATCCTGTAGCAACGCAAATTCCTCGATAATTGCCAAGATCCGCTTCACTAAGTAGACCCTCTAATTGAGAAAAAGCAGGTAAAATATACGAGCCTTGTTCATTTATCAAATGCAAATCGCACGGCAACAGCCTTCCGGCGGCTAGACGGGTGCAAATACAATCCCCGTTGGAAATTTGCACAAAATTTTCTTGTTCCCAAAACTCTTGACTGAAACCAGTATAAGCTTGATAAGGAATCCCCCCCTGCTCATCAAGAACGCGGATTCCTACACATTGACATTGAAATTCCTTTTGCATGAACTGAACAAGCGATATAAGAAATTCTTCCTTTGATGCAACAGCGCTACAGCTATAAATCAATTGTTTAATCGCCTCAAGGCGATCTGTATTGGCGGTAGAGTCGCCAATTGTAGTAATTTTCCTCACTTTTTTCTGTTTCATTTACGCTTCCCCCTCTACCGACGCTGTTATTCATAGTAACATTTTGACACAATTACGCCAAACCCTGCCGTAAGCTCCAAAAAGAAAAGAGCCATTAGGCTCTTTTCATGGCAGAAATTGAATTGTAATTTCGCTCAAATAAGGCACTACCGCGGAAAACGGCTCCTCTAGATAATTTTTATCATCAGCCAAAACCTTTTCTAAAACGGTACGTTCTAACGTCACAAAAGGTTTTATTTTTCCTAAAAAGGGATGCTGGAACTGAGGATCAAGCGTGTTTGATTCGACCGTCTCAATTTTAAGGCCTTTCAGTAAAAATGTATACTCACCAACTATCTTGCCTTGCTCCAGAATACGGATCGCCGCCCGATTTTCTTGGTTCGCCATCACAGAATTGACCATCCCCATAATATGAGGATGTTTTGCACCAAGCGCTTCAACATTGCGCAAATGAAAGGGAACAATTTGGTCGCGAATCAATTGATCTAATTCATCACCCATGGTACAACCTCCTAGTATCATAATATACTAGAGTACCCTGTTTTTTGTTAACAATACCCTTATAGCTTGAATTTGCGAATCGCTGATTGAAGTACTTCCGCCATGCGCGCCAGTTCCTGACTTGAGGCAGCAATCTCTTCCATCGAAGCCGATTGTTCTTCTGTAGCAGCTGAAACAGTCTGAGTTCTACCAGCTGTTTCGCGACTTACCTGATCAATTTGCTGTACTGAGGCAGCAACAGTTTTGCCATTGCCTGCCATTAAATCAATTGCCTGGGAAATACCTTGCACTTTTTCTGTCACATCACTAACCAGTTCCTTGATTTCCCCAAAAACACCACCTGCTTCTTCGACAACAGCAGTACCGGTTTTCACTTCCTTTGTGCCTGTTTCCATTGCAGCTACAGCGGCATCCGTATCGACTTGAATGTCACGAATCAAAACTTCGATCTGTTTAGCCGCATCTTGGGACTGTTCCGCTAATTTTCGCACTTCTTCCGCTACGACAGCAAAACCTTTGCCTTGTTCTCCTGCGCGAGCCGCTTCAATAGCAGCATTGAGGGCTAGCAAGTTAGTTTGCCCGGAAATGCCGGAAATAGTTTCTACAATTTGCCCGATTTCTTTGGATCTTGCCCCTAAATTAGCAACAACTTGCGCCGATTCCACGACAGTTTTTTCAATATGAGCCATCTGCTCATTTGCTTTTTGCACACGGGCCGTACCAGAAAAAGAAGCTTTCGCCGCGGCTTCCGCCACCTGGCTAACAGCCAGTGCGTTAGCCGATATCTTACCCATTCCCTGCGACATTTCTTCTACCGTTGCGGCAGCTGCATCAACGGCTTTCGCCTGCGCTAAAGCGCCCTCGGCAATCTCCGTAACCACAGTTGCAACCTGCGTTGAGGCCCGCGCTGACTGATCAGCACTTGCCGTTAACTCTTCTGATGACGCCGCCACTTGCTCTGACTGTTTGGCTACCGAACCAATGAGTTCACGCATACTCTCCCTGAGATGCGCCAATGACATCGCAACTTGACCAAATTCATCGCCGCGATTGACAAAGGCAGGCGGCAATTGCACCGAATAATCACCACTAGCCATTTGATCAAGCGCTTGTGTCATTACCTGCAAAGGCTTCACAACCATCCGAGTTAACACAAAACTAAGCAAAACACTGACAGCAAGAATCAGTACCATAACAGCCAGAGAAAAGAACTGAACGCGGGCCGCATTTTGAGCAGAGTCTGCTACGATATCAGTTACCACTTTTGCTTCATTGGCTTCAATCGCAGCCAACGCGGCCTGTAATTGCTGCGCAAAGGGCGTTAATTCTTTGGTTACTGCCGCCGCTTCGGCTTCAGCTTTAGCCTGCAGGGCGCCGTTTCCCGCTTTTTTGGCTTGCTGCGCCTCCACTAAGCGAGGAATCAATCGCTCTTTAACCCCAGAATAGTACGTGTTCGTATTGTTAACTAGCTTTTCAACCTCTGCTTTATCAGACGAACTCGCTTTCGCTAATAGTTGTTGTTCTAATTCAACCACTGTATCCATTTTCCCAATAAACCCCTGACGGTATTTATCATCACCATCAGCAATAAATCGACGAATTTCCAAAACAGCGCCTGTATAAACATTCTCGGCCTTAGCAGCTGTTAAAGCTCTTGTATTAGAGCTGCCAATAGTACTAATCGCGCTAGCATTCTTACCTGATTCATGATAAAAACCAATTCCCAAAACCAGAATCAATACGATCATAACCAAAAAACCAATTCCAATTTTCATGCCAATATTCTGCTTTCCCGCTTGTATCACTGCCAAAAAATTCATCCCCCTCTATATTATAAAATGTAAAAAAACAATAAAAAACGTCAGACTGCCTGCTGCGAATCTGACGATGGAGATACAAAATAACCAACTAGCAACCTGGCGATCATGGACCTTCGTCTTTAGACCCAGTGGCTTTGCGTCCTTGTTTTTCAACAAGTTTGCCCAATGGTGAATCAATATCTTTTCCTATAACAGTTAAAAGATTACAGTATATTTGGAAATTTGTCAATAAATGAAAAAGAGCATTATCGAAGCAGAAAAACTTGCTTCAATAATGCAAAGAGGGCCTCGTTAATAGCTGGTTTTTTCTACTAAAGTATCGCCTTTTCTGCGTTTGGCATAATTACTCCACCAAGCAGTAATTATCGGCACTAAAACAGATGTTACAATAACAGATGTGGCGACAAGCGCCGTTGCTGCCTGGGCAACAGGTTCAAACGCCGGATTCATGCCAGCAATAATAATAGGATTCGTTACAGCGGCGCCAGCCGTACTAGAAGCAGCAATCCCTGCCGTTCCATTGCCGCCGCCAATAAATTTATCAGCAAGCATAAGCGGAATTCCTGTAATAATAATAACACCAACACCAAGTAAAATACCAAGTAAACCTGTTTTTAGAATCACACTTAAATCAATTGTATTTCCTAGCGCAAAGGCAAAAAAAGGAATCATTGTATGTGTCGCCTTGCCAAAAAATTCACGCAGTTCGTGGTCGAGATTCCCTAAAGCAAAACCAACGAGGAAGGGTAAAACCGCACCGACAAACAAGTGTGGTTCAAAGGAGGCAATACCGGCTCCACCTAAGATCAACATGGTAACGAGCGGACCTGATTCAATGGACATCAATACAAAAGCTCCCGCTTCTTCCTGAGTACCATATTGCTGCATAATCGAAGCGTAAAGACCGCCATTCGTCATATCCATAGCTGCAATAATAGCTATCGTAGAAAGTCCGGCAAAAAAACCATTTTGAATCCCATTACCAGGAAGAATACTCGCCGTTACTAAGGCGACAACCCAAGCAACAGCAATTTTTGTTATCACTAAAGTACCTGATTTTTTCAGTACAATTCCAGTAGCGCGAACATCAATCGCTGCCCCCATACAGAAAAACCAAACAGCTAAAATTGGTACAGTTCCTGTAATCAAGCCATTGGTAAACGATCCGAAATACTTGCCTGACCAAGGAGCAAAAGTGTGACACAGAGCTCCTAAAAACAATGGAACTAACATGAGACCGCCAGGAATTTTATCAATTTTCTGTTTAATTTGCATATTCTAGCCTTCCCTTCTGTCATTAAATTGCGTATTAATTCATGAATCTATTAATAATATAAAAATTCATCGCCAAAATCTCTTTCTCGCTATTTAATAACTTAAAATTCATTAGTGTACCGGTTTACATTACACAAAAAGACTGTTTTTGCAGCAATCCCACATTTATTTTGCTGAAACTTCTTATTCGTCTATTACAACCCCCTTTTTAAAATTCCATATTATAAAACTTTATTTCACGAATTTTATAATTTTATTATATATTTCATTTTTTGTTTTTACAAGAATATTTCCACAGTTCTAATAATAAATTTCACAATGTGGAATACTAATTCATTTTCATTTATCAAAAAGGGATCTAAGCTGCTGATTTGCAGCTAGATCCCTTATACTTTATAAAGCAGCCAGCAAGATTTTTCTAACTTCCGCTGGTGTAATATCAGCATTTTCCCCTAATTTTACCATGCCGTGTTTTTCTAAACTCTTAACCACTTCTTCAACAGCATCAGCGCCTAAGTGATATTCAGAAAGATGTGTTGGCACGCCCATCGCAACAAAGAATTCACGCGTTTTTGCAATCGCTTGCTCAATCCGTTCCTCTTCCGGCAAATTCCCTAATGACCAAATTCGGTCTGCATATTGAAGCAGCTTATCACGCTTCTGCTCTTTTCGGACAGTCAGCAGCGCTGGTAATACGATCGCCAACGTTTGGGCATGATCCAATCCGTAAAGCGCTGTAATTTCGTGGCCGATCATGTGGGTGGCCCAATCCTGCGGAACGCCTTGACCGATCAATCCATTTAGCGCCAAGGTAGCACTAAACATCCAGTTTGCTCGTACATCATAATCGTCCGTCTTCGCAATAGCTTTTGGCCCTTCTTCGATTAGGGTAAGCAGCAAACCTTCCGAAAAACGATCCTGCACCTTGGCTTGTACGGGATAGGTCATATATTGTTCCATCACATGAATGAAGGCATCAACAACACCGTTGCCAACCTGTTTCATTGGCAGTGTATAAGTGTACTCGGGATCAAGAATTGAAAATTTCGGAAACAACAGTGGATTAGAAAACGCCAGTTTATCTTTCCATTCTTTTCGACTGATAACACCTGTCGGATTCATTTCTGATCCTGTAGCAGGCAAGGTAACAATCGTTCCAAACGGAACAGCCTCGTGAATGGCCAAACCTTTCGCTACAATATTCCACGGATCCTCTTGTGTAAAAGGAACAGCTGCTGCAATAAATTTCGTACCGTCCATAACCGAACCGCCGCCAATTGCCAGTAAAAAATCATACTTTTCTTTTCTAATCTTTTCTACTGCCTGAATCAGTGTTTCATAGGCCGGATTCGGTTCAATACCGCCGAATTCACCAATTTCGAACTCCTTTAATGCAGCTTTCACTGCATCAAGAACACCCGTCTTTTTTACACTGCCGCCGCCATAAATTAAAAGGACTTTTGATCCTGCCGGTATTTCTTTCGGCAGACGTTTCACCTGATTTTTGCCAAAAAGAATCTTAGTTGGGTTTTGAAACTGAAAATTATTCATCTAACCAGCTCCTTATCCATTCTATTTTCTAAATTTTCCACAAAAATCAAAATTCACCTGCTTAATTTAATGACTTTTTCAAAGAAAAAACCGCCCAAATCATATTTCGGCGGCTAAAACGATCACTATTATTTTGCCAAAAGACTAGCAACTAGATGATAATCGATGGACCTCATGTCACCAGGCACTTTGTCAACACCGACTAAAAAAGCTACTTTAAAACGAGCGCAAATATTAAAATCCTTCGTATTTACAGCGCACGTTTGGCAGTTGCTTTTAAATGGGCACATGCTAAAAATCCCCCTGTCACTTCACAAAATTTACCATATTTAAAATATTTGGTTGTAGTATAACACACTCCCTTATTAAATAGCAATGCCTCTCCCGGCTTTAATTGTCGCTATTTTTCGGCAAATCATTCCCTTTACTAAGCAAAATTTGTAGAAACCGTGTCGCTGCCGTCGATAATCGTCTATGTCTAAGCCAAACAATCGCTTTTTTAATTTCTAATGGAGAATTTTCTAGCTCACGATAAAGCAAATGCTGGCTAGGAATCAGTCCAAGTACCGAACGCGGCACAACGGCTAAACCAATCCCCTCATTCGCTAATACGAGAAGTGTCCGTATATCGTCGCCACTACAGCAAATAAAAGGATCAAAACCAACCATTTTGCAACATTTTTTAATCATCATTTCATTGCTTTTATGTAATAAAAGCGGCTTATTTTTCAAATCCGCTAATGCGATCGCCCCCCTCCCCCTCTCTCCTTGCCACCTTTCGCTCATGGCAACAAGCATTGGCTCAGAGGGCAGATCGAGAAAATGATAAAAAGCCGGATCAAAGCCAGAGCGCACAATCCCGATTTCAATCCGTTTATTTTGTAAGAGTTCTAAAATTTCCTGCGTATCGCCCTCGCGTAATTGAAATTGGATTTCCGGATATTGTTCATGGAAATCGCGGATTATGCCTGGCAACAACGTTACACCAGAAGAAGCGATAGTACCAATCGCTAACGTACCGCGCTGGCCCGCCTGAGCTTCCTGCACTTCTTGAACTGTGGTTTGAATTAAATCAAGAATCATACCTGTTCTTTCATAAAGAATCCGACCAGCTTCAGTCAATCGAATTCGTCGATTTCCCCGCTCAATCAAATGAACGCCAAGCTCGCTTTCTAACAGCTTTAGCTGCTGACTCAGCGAAGGCTGAGCCATAAATAACCGCTTCGCAGCTCCAGTTACATTACCTTCTTCCACAATAGTCCGAAAGTATGTTAATTGTTTTATATCCACTTCGTTAGCCTCTTTTATTGTTTTTTCCTATAGAACAAACAGTTTTTACCTATTATTCATAAAATATCATCTTTGTTATAATAATACATAATTTAGCCAACAAGAACAACGAATAGTCTTGTTTCGCTCGCAGGAGGAAATTTCATGGCCTTTTTTCAAGCAATTACTAGTTTAATGACCATAGTAATTATGGTCTCACTTGGTTATTTTCTGACAAAAGGCGGCTGGTTTAGAGGGGAAAGCGTCCCCTTAGTTCCCCGCCTAGTTAATTATGTTGCCTTGCCGACATACATGTTGTGGAACCTGCTCAGCACCTTTGATAAAGATCATTTTATTCCGCTCTTTTCGGGAATTATCGTACCGATTCTATCAATGCTGCTAGGATTTTTGGTCAGTATTCTCATTTCTAAAATCATCAATGTGCCAAAAAACCACCAAGGTACATTTCGTTCCGCCTTCTTTTGCTCTAGCTCTGTATTCGTTGGCGTACCAGTCAATTTAGCGCTCTTCGGTGAAAAAAGCCTGCCTTATGTTCTTGTTTATTTTCTGGCCAATGCTTTTCTCTTTTGGACCATTGGCAACTACTCGATTAGCTTAGATGGCAAACAAGCTCCAGCAAAACTCATTAGCCTTGCTAGCTTAAAGCGAGTTTGTTCCCCGCCGTTTATGGGATTCTCCCTAGCGGTACTACTAATTCTCTTAGATGTTCACTTGCCCGATTTTCTGATGAATACCTGCAAATATCTTGGTGGTATGACAACCCCTTTATCTATGTTATTTATTGGGATCTCTATGTATGGCGTAAAGCGAAGTCAACTGAAGCTGAGCAAAGATATTTTCTTTGTATTAACTGGGCGTTTTCTAATTTCACCATTTCTTGTTTTATTTGTAGCTTCATTCTTCCCGATTCCTGAACTCATGAAAAAGGTATTTGTCATTCAATCGGCCTTACCTGCTATGACCCAAACCGCAGTTCTTGCCAAGGTCTATGAAGCCGATAGTGAGTATGCGTCTATTCTTATTACATTAACTACGCTGTTAGCCGTCTTTGCCATTCCCGTTTATATGACGATTCTACAATAAAGAAGCGCTTTGCCAAAACCTGTACTTTGATTTTCAGGTTTGACAAAGCGCTTCTTTTATTTTTTTATTATTATTTTCGTTTCCTTATTTTCTCTGAATCGGCGCCTGATGAATCATCACACCGCCAATGCCATGAGCGCATTCCATGATCGCCTCAGCTAACCCAGGGTGTGGGTGAATCGTTTGTGCAACAGCTTGCACAGTTAAGCCATTTTGCATAGCTAGAACGCCTTCCATAATGAGGTCACTCGCATGAGGACCTAAGATGTGCATGCCAAGTAGCTTATCAGTTTTCTTGTCCGATAGCATCTTGACAAAACCATCTGTTTCACCCATAGAAACCGCTTTCCCATTGGCAGCAAAATTGAATTTACCTACATTATATTCTTTGCCGCCTGCTTTTAGCGTCTCTTCAGTAATACCAACCATCGCCGCTTCCGGCGTGGTATAAATACAGCTAGGTACAGCCGCATAGTCTACAGTATGATTTTGTCCGCAGGCGTTTTCGGCAGCGATCATTCCTGCCGCGGAAGCCGCATGAGCCCACATATACTTTCCGGTAACATCACCAATAGCGTAAATCCCCGCTATATTCGTCTCAAGTTTCTCATTAACTACAATCCCCTTAGTTGAATAAGCAACGCCGGCAGTCTCTAAGGCCAAATCATGAGCAAGAGGCTTACGACCAATAGAAACGAGAACTTTATCCACCGTAATGGTTTCCATTAGATCGCCGTTAGCCAGGGTAACTACTAGCTCTGAAGTATTACCATTAGTGGGTGTCCCTGCCGCAACATTCGTGACTGTCCGCTTTGTCAACAGCTTAATTCCCTGTTTTCGCAGCATCACAGCCATGCGCTTTACGATATCGCTATCTACATTTGGCAAAATCGTCGATGCCATTTCAATTAGTGTCACTTCACAGCCAAAGGTCTGTAAAATGGCAGCAAATTCTACGCCCACAGCGCCTGCTCCGACAATGGCAAGCCGCTTTGGCAGTTCTGGCAAGTTTAGCAAGGCGTCGCTATCAATCACGCCAGGCAAGTCACCGCCAGCCACCGGCAATTTTACCGTTTCAGAGCCTGTAGCTATAATAATTTTTTCCGCAGTATACAGTTCATCGCCTTGTTCTGTTTGAAGCTTAATTTGCTGTATACCGCACAAACTGGCTATACCTCGTTTCACGGTAATGTGATTACTCCCCATGAGCTGTTCTATGCCTTTTCGCATCGTCGCAGTAACTTGCAGCATTCGTTCGCGCACACTGCTGTACTGAAACGAAGCTCCATCAATCTGTATGCCAAATTCATTCAGCCGCTTTAGGTCGCGCCACTTTTCAGCGCTTTTTAGCAGCGTTTTCGTAGGAATACAGCCGCGGTTTAAGCAAACGCCGCCAAGTGCTGCTCTTTCCAGGAGCAGCACCTTCGCTCCCAGTTGCGCCGCACGAATCGCCGCTACATAACCACCGGGGCCGCCGCCAATAACGGCCATATCATAATCCATCGTATTCTCTCCTTATTAGCGCCGCAAATTCCACGCCGCCTGACTATACTTCTCTTGAACCAAGTGCTTACTTTCTGCAGTTTCTTCAGTTGTCAAAGCTCCTGGCACTAAATGAAAATCTAAAGCCTGTGAAAATCCGCCGCACAGAGCTTCACATACTTCTTCATAAGTTGTTTGCCTTCGTTGCAGTTTACGCAACGCTGTAACCGAGTTACCTAGAAGCTTGGTAAGACGCTGCCGCATTTCTTCGGAATCAACGCGTAACAGAGCCCCCAGGTCTTCTGGCGAAAAATCAAGCAAAATAGAGCCGTGCTGTAAAATAACACCGTGTTTTCGCACTTGTGCGCTGCCTACAAGCTTCGCGCCAGCAACCGTAATCTCGTACTGAGCCGGTGCGTCAAAACAAGCAGCTGACGAATGTTCTTTTCGCCGTTGACTGTAGGCAGCTCTTGGCATGGTTAGCTGCGCATCAATGCCTAAATTTTTTAATCCCCTAAGCAGTCCCTGACTAAAATAATGATAGGAGGCCGTAATCGTCCGGGGAATATTCGGTTCCGTTTCGCTGACAATCATACTATAGGTCACTTCTTGGTCATGCAGCACCGCTCTGCCGCCAGTCATGCGACGCACCACAGCAATCCCCTTCTCCTGACAGCGCGCAAGATCAATCTCTGCTGCAGCCTTTTGAAAATAGCCCAGTGTTAAAGTAGCTGGATTCCAGCCATAAAACCGCAACGTTGGCGGCGCTTTTCCCGCTTTCACAGCAGCCATAATGGCCTCGTCGATCGCCATATTTACCGCGCCTGAGTTTTCACCTGTATCAACAGCACGCCAAAGCATCTTGCCCTTCACCGCCTATACCGCTCTCGCGAATCGCCTGCAAAATTTCTCCGTCACTCAGCGGACGGGGATAATTATAAATCGTACCGCCTGGCCGTTCATTATAATAAGGCCGATTACAATCCTTGCAACCTGACGTCTCAAAGGCTTTTCCGCTAGCAAAAACTGATAAAATATCCACTTGATTAAAACCGCTGATTCGATCGCCATGAAATAAAATGGTTTCATAACCAAAGCCTTGCTGCAACAAATAATAAGCCATTTGAATCCGGCGATACACGCCAATCTCCGGCGGCTTTCGATTGGCCAGCGGGGTTCCCGCTACAGGCGTAAAGGCGAAGAGTCCCACAGTAATCGCTTCCTTTAAGCAATCAGCTAGAAACTGTACCGCCTCTTTTTCAGTTTCGCCCAGGCCGATAATAAGATGCGTGGCCATTCGACCAGGAAAAGTGGCAGCGCAATCTGATAGAAGGTTACGGCGCAGTGAAAAATCGCCGCCTTTCATTGTTGCAAAAACCGCAGGCGATGCGGCGTCTAGAGCTAAGCAAACCTTTTCAGCACCAGCAGCCAGTAGTTCCCCTGCTTGGTCGCAATTCACAATATAATTAGATGCGCAAATAGGCGCCATCAGCTCCCCCTTGCCCTCAGCAGTCAAAACTGAAAGAGCTTGCAGCGTCTCGGCCATACTGCCCTGACTATTCACAACTTGAAGACAAATGCGTTTAAAGGAGCCAGCTGTACAAGCGGCAGCAATGCCTGACGCAGCCTCTGTTTCGGCTATTTTCGGCCAGGTAATCCGCGATAAATAATTTTTATTGCCGCTACTCTGTCGCGACTGCGCGCAAAACGAACAGTTTCCCTGACAATCTTCGCCAAGCATGACATAGGCCGTAGTCGGCATAGCATCACTTTTTAAGCGTTTTTTCCCCATCACGGCAGCTGTCCCTGCTGATACTTTCCACATTGTCATAGCACACAGCACTCCTCTCGCCGCTCAGGCTGTAACCCAAGTTCCTCAGCTAGTTTGACAGCATCTTTAGCTGGATTTACGATTCCATTTAATCCCATTTGAATCGCCATACAATCAAGTTCCCGCCGATAAGCGCCGCCAGGACGCATACAGCCAAGCTGCAGCGGTATATGAGGAAATAAGCGTCTTGCCTCAGCAAAAATTTTTTCTACTTCTGTCAAAGCCGGTGGATTTTTATCGGCGAAAGAGGTTCCCTTCGTCGGCGTAAACACTATAAAAGTAATTTTGTCAGCTCCTAGTCGCTGTAATTCTTCTAAGGCTCGGTACTCACCGCGAATTTCGCCGCCATAGAGACCAATACAAATATGAGGAATAACGCTGCAGTGCTGTTTAAGGCTCTCGTAGCAAGCGGCATAATCGGCCACCGTGCGGTTGAGATGTAAAACCTCCTGAATCGTCCGATCATCCCCCACAAAATCAAAGGAAACCGTATCAGCTAGAGCAGCTACTTTCTCAATCTCATCGTCGGCGATCAGTCCTACATGGAGGTTATAGCGGACGTCCTGCTTTAACTCTGCCAAAAGCTCTAGCGAATCACCAAAAGGAACCCGACCGTCAGCGAGGCAGCCGCCACTCACTAAAAAACTGAGGGCGCCGCGCTGTTTCTCTGCCGCAATCGCGGTGACTGGTTTCATGCCTTGGAGATAATGCCCGCCGCAATGAGAACATTTTAAGTCACAGCGACTGCCTGTCAAAGTAATCGCTTTTGTCTGATTCGGATACGCAAAAATGACTTTTCTATTTAACTCTGCCATCGTACCACCGGTTTTCGCGCCGCTGTTGTTTCGTCGAGACGGCCAACTATCGTATCATGCGGCGCCCCTATAACTTTTTCGGGACACTCCTGAGCTTCTGCCGCAATGGCCTGCATAGCAGCAATAAAACCATCTAACGTCTCTTTGCTTTCTGTTTCTGTCGGCTCAATCATAAGCGCCTCTTCCACAATGAGCGGAAAATAGATGGTTGGCGGATGATAGCCGTAATCAAGGAGTCGTTTGGCAATATCGAGAGTTTTCACGCCAAATTCACGTTGTTTTTTAGAAGTAAGAACACATTCATGCATGCAATGACGGTCAAAGGGAGAATCATAATCGCTCTTTAGCTGACTCAGACAGTAATTGGCGTTTA
Organism: Pelorhabdus sp. sgz311002; assembly: GCF_056134285.1. Classification (NCBI taxonomy): domain Bacteria; kingdom Bacillati; phylum Bacillota; class Negativicutes; order Selenomonadales; family Sporomusaceae; genus Pelorhabdus; species Pelorhabdus sp. sgz311002. The sequence continues at coordinate 77,212 of NZ_JBWBCL010000006.1, forward strand.
ATACAGCATCCTCGCTGACCTGCCGAAGTCCTTGCGCACCAAGAGTGCGCATATAAGCATAAGCCCTGACAATAATGCCAAAATTCCCGTAAAAAGAATGCATTTTGCCGATCGATAACGGTCGATCAAAATCAAAATTATACTGACCACCTGTAAGCGTAATCACCGGGACAGGTAAAAACGGTACAAGTTCTTTTTTAACGCCTACAGGACCGGAACCAGGACCACCGCCGCCGTGCGGTGTGGAAAAAGTTTTATGCAGATTAAAATGGACTACATCAAAACCCATATCACCAGGACGGGCAATTCCCATAATGGCGTTCATATTTGCTCCGTCATAATACAAGAGTCCCCCAGCAGCATGAACAATCGCGGCAATTTCCTCAATCTGGCGTTCAAACAGACCTAATGTACTAGGATTTGTCAACATCAAAGCTGCTGTATCAGGCCCAACTGCTTCGCGCAAAGCTGCCAGATTGACCGAGCCGTCGGGATTTGATTTAATTTCAATAATAGTTAGGCCGCAGACGGCAGCAGTAGCGGGATTCGTCCCATGGGCCGAATCAGGTACAATCACTTTTGTGCGCACTTCACCGCGCGACCGATGATAGGCGCGAATCAGTTTTAGCCCAGTCAGTTCGCCGTGAGCCCCAGCCACAGGCTGCATGGTAACGGCTTCCATGCCAGCAATCGCCGCTAGATATCGCTCTGTTTCATACAAAAGCGCTAAAGCGCCTTGCACGGAAGCACTGTCCTCAAGTGGGTGGATCGCAGCAAAGCCGTCATAACGGCAGACATCTTCGTTAATTTTCGGATTGTATTTCATCGTACAAGATCCCAGCGGATAAAAACCAGAATCAACACCAAAATTCCGATTGGAAAGTCCCGTGTAATGTCGAATCAAATCAGGCTGACTCACTTCCGGCAATGCCGCCGGTTCCTGCCGCAGCAAATCTGGGGGAATAAAAGCAGTCACTGCTTGGCTTGGTACATCCAGTTTTGGTAAATCTACGGCACAGCGACCACGCTTCGTCATTTCAAAAATGAGTTTTTGGCTCTCTTTCACAATAACGCCCCCATTTCCTGAACAAGAGAATCAATTTCTGCCTTCGTTCGCTTTTCGGTTACGGCAAGCAATAGACACCCCGTAAGTTCTGGATAATATTTTCCCAGATCGAGACCGCCTAGAATCTTTTTCTCTCGCAGTTTTTGATTTAACAGAGCTGGCGGTGTTTTTACCTTGATCACAAATTCCGCAAAGAAGGGTTGCGAAAAAACTGGTTCACAGCCATCTAACTTTAGCAGTTCCGTGTAGGCATAGTGAGATTTTTGCAAACACAAATCGGCTGTCTGCTGCAATCCTGCTCTGCCGAGAGCGCTTAAATAAACAGCCGCCCCTAGAGCGCAAAGCGCCTCATTCGAGCAAATATTCGACGTAGCCTTTTCTCTTCTAATATGCTGTTCTCTCGCCTGCAGCGTCAACACAAAACCGCGATTTCCCCGGGTATCTGTCGTCTGTCCGACAATGCGACCAGGCATTTTGCGCATTAACTTCTCCGTTGTGGCAAAAAAACCAAGATAGGGTCCGCCAAAGGAAAGCGGCAATCCCAATCCCTGTCCTTCGCCGACAACAATATCAGCACCTAGATGACCTGGCGCTTCCAGTATTCCGAGCGCAATCGGGTCTGCTGCTACAATCAAATAGGCGCCGTATCTATGAGCTAAATCCCCTAATGTTTTTATATCTTCAATCGACCCCAGAAAGTTAGGATATTGAACAATGAGCGCCGCCGTGTCCTGATCGAAAAGTTCTTCTAGCTTGACTAAGTCAGTCACTCCGTCAGCATAAGGCGCTGCTACTGTCACCAGTTCCTTATCACGGCCATACGTAGCGAAAACTTCCCGATAATGAGGGTGAACCGTCTGCGCTAAGAGAATTTTAGTTCTTCCCTTAGCAGAGGCCGCCATCATGGCCGCTTCCGCTAACGCCGTGCCGCCGTCATACATAGATGCATTGGCCACAGCCATGCCCGTAAGCTCGCAGATCATGGATTGATACTCCCAGAGAGCCTGCAAATACCCTTGCGAAATTTCTGGCTGGTACTGCGTATAAGCCGTATAAAATTCCGATCGCCCCAGTACATGAGCTACCACGCTGGGAATATAGCGATCATAGGCGCCTGCGCCTAAAAAGCAAGTAAAATCCTGTAGATTATCATTTTTTTGCGCAAGCTGCCGTAAATGACTGGCAAGCTCGTGCTCCGACAAGGGCGCTGGCAGGGGCAAATCACCTTGCAACCTAACACGCTCTGGCACATCTTCAAACAAATCAGCGATCTTAGAAGCGCCAATCGCCTGAAGCATCGCCTGACGGTCTTCTTCCGTATGAGGCAAATAGCTCCAGGCCATATTAGTGGCCCCCTTCGGCCGCAAGTTCTTCGTAGGCTGTACTGTCTAACAGAGCGTCAAGTTCAGCCAAGTTGGAAATTTCTACAGCAACAATCCAGCCTTCACCGTAAGGATCTTGATTGATCAATTCTGGCGCATCTTCTAGCCCCATATTGACCTTTACGATTTTCCCGCTAACTGGCGCATAAATATCCGAAACAGCCTTTACTGATTCAATGACAGAGAAACTGTCACCAGCTGTTAGTTCGCGACCTTCTTCTGGCAGCTCGACAAACACAACATCACCTAACTGTGCTTGTGCGAAATCGGTTACACCAATATAAGCCATATCGCCTTCAACCCGAACCCACTCATGATCTTTCGAATACTTTAATTCTGCTAGAATGTTCATCATTATTTCTCCTCCCGTTTATAAAATGGTTTTGAAATCACTTGGGCAGCAATTTTTTTACCACGAATCTCCACAAAAAGCTCCTGACCGATTTGGGCATACTCACTGTTGATTAAAGCCAGTCCGAGATTTTTATCTAGGGACGGTCCATAAGAGCCTGTTGTAATCTGGCCAATTCTTTCTTCGCCGCAAAAGACGGGATATTCCGCTCTAGCCACACCGCGGCCGACCATTTCAATCCCCACCAGTTTGCGCTGCGGCCCCGTTTGTTTTTGCTTTGCCAACACTTCTTTCCCATTAAAATTTTCTTTATCAACTTTTACAAAAAAGCCAATTCCCGCCTCGATCGGCGTAATTTCTGCGGTCAATTCATGACCATATAAAGGAAAGCAGACTTCAAAGCGCAGTGTATCGCGACAACCAAGACCTGCTGGCAAAAGCCCCATAGGCTTACCAACTTCCATGATCGCTTCCCATAGATCGGCAGCATCCTCAGGTGCGCAGTATAATTCAAATCCATCTTCGCCGGTATAACCAGTGCGAGACAATAGTACCTTCTTGCCTGCAACAATCACTTCCGGCCAAAACCAGTAATAGGTGAGATCCGCTAAGGGAGCATCCGTCAGGTTGGCAAGAATCTTTTTAGCCACAGGCCCTTGCAGCGCCAGTTGGGCTGTCTGATCTGACAGGTTTTCTAGCGTAACAGCAAAACCAGCCTTATTTTCTTCCATCCAGGCCCAATCCTTGTCAATATTCGCCGCGTTCACTACCGCCAGATACTGCTCAGCCGAATATTTATAAATAAGCAAATCATCAACAGTGCCGCCGTCGTTATAACACATGGGTGAATAAAGAATCTGGTTCTCTTGTAATCTCGCTACGTCATTTGTCACTACTTTTTGCAAAAAATCTAGAGCATCTTTCCCTGTGACCAGAAATTCTCCCATATGGGACACATCAAACAGTCCCGCCTTCGTCCGCACTGCCAGATGCTCTTCTTTAATCCCGCTGTACTGAACTGGCAGCGACCAGCCGCCAAATTCCACGATTCGACCACCATAACGCAAATGGGTTTCGTAGAGAGGGGTTCGTTTTGCCGTCACTTACATCACTCCTATCATTTTAATGAAGAAAATACCATTGATTTTAGAGCACACAAAAAGGACAGAGAACAACAGTGTAGTTTCACTCTTGTTCTCTGTCCTTTTACCTGAGAGATTTACTCCTGACGGAGTCCCCATCGGTGACACATCGTTGTGTGCTCTCCAGAGTCTGGTCCGGCTGCAGTTTGTTTACCTGAGAGTTTGAACAAAGCTTTGCTCCTTCGGTGCGCCTCGAAGGCGTCTCTCCCGCAGTCATCATTCCTAGTTATAAAGTTTTAAAATAGTAAAGCTGTAAAACCGTCTTTTTTTAAGTATATGAGAGGAAATATTTTCTGTCAATTCACTTCGTTAAAAGATTTCTTATCAAATTGAGAATATTCTAGCCTTCCAGCCGTTCATAAACTACCTCGCCATCAATCATGGTAAGGTCCACTTGAATATCCATCAACTGTTCCTCGGGATAAGCTAGAATGTCTTCGGAGAGAACAACAAGATCAGCCAGTTTTCCCACTTCAATACTTCCCTTGATGTTTTCTTCAAAGCTCGCATAGGCGCCGTTAATCGTGTACAGCCGCAACGCTTCTGCCACAGTAATCTTTTGGTTAGCGCCAATCACTTCCCCGGTTCGTCGATCCCGGCGATTGACCGAGCCGTCAATGCCGCGCATCACACTCTCTTCGCAAGTTGGCGCATCACTACCGATTACCGGTCGCAGCCCCGCGTCAATATAGCTTCTCGCCGCAAACATATAATCGGCTCTATCGCCATAGTAACGGCGATAGTCACTACCGTTAATCGTCATAAATGCCGGATTTGAGACAGGAATAATTGCAAGGGAAGCCATACGAGCAATCAGCGCTTCATCAGTTAAAGCGCAATGCTCAATACGGTGGCGACAATCCTCACGGGGATACTTCGCCGCTGCCTGCTCATAGCCTGTAAGCATCATTTCTACTGCCAAATCGCCTACAGCATGGGCTGTCATTTGACAATTCGCCGTATGTACCGTCGCAATCATAGCGTTAACCTCATCCTGGGTCCAGGTCAAAATTCCTGGCAGCTTCTCATTATGACTGTAAGGCTGGCGGGTCGCACAGGACGGGCCGCTAGTACCGCCGTCAATCATAATTTTCAACGTACCTAGTTTAAATCTTTCGTCGCCAATCCCGCTTTGCAGTCCCAGCGCCAAAAAATCATCGCAGAGTTTTTTAGAAAAAGGCTTACCAAAAACACTGTGCAGCATCGCATAGACCCTAGGCTTGAACTCCCCATTATAGCAAGCTTGCTGCATCAACTGAAATGATTGTGCGCCAAATTCACCGGGATCATGAATCGATGTAATGCCTGTTTTCAAGAGTAAATCATTGGATTTTTTTAGAGCCGCCCGCATTTCTGCATCACTATAGACAACCTTAGACCAAAGATAAAAATTTGTCGTTTCTTTCGTCATGCCTGTAAGGCGACCATTTTCAACAACAACTTCATTTTTCGCAAACTTAGCCGCATCGGCCGGGCTATGAATTCCGCCAGCTGCTAGTGCCAACGTATTATACACGCCCATATGACCGCAGACTCGCATACACTGCACGGGATTTTCTGGCGCCGCCGCATCAAGATCCTCAATAGTCACATGACGCTGCTCTTGCAATTTATTTTGATCATAGCCCCACAGCTTGATCCATTCACCAGGGCGCCGCTTCGTTGCCTCCTGCACAATAATGGCCTGAATCGCCGCAATCGATTTCGCTTTTTCATAGGTTATATCAATAATCGCTCCATCAAAAAAGCCATATAAAATCGGATGAAAATGACAGTCAATAAACCCCGGCGTCACCACTCGCCCCTTAAGATCGATAACAGTTGTCTTTGTTCCTATATACTCCTTTGCTCCCAAGCGACTGCCGACGTAAATAATCCGATTTCCCCGTACAGCAACAGCCTCGCAAATTTCATTTTGATTATTTATCGTAATTATTTTTCCGCCTAAAAAAACAGTGTCTGCAAAAAATTGATTCAAAGCCATAGAATCAACTCCTCTTTTCAGTCTATGTTTTTTCCGCTGTAAAATGCTTCTCTACTAATCATAATTCCTGAGTCATTCCAGCAAATCCTGCGACATCATTCTACCTTTTAAACAGATGAGTCTAAAAAACAAAAACGCAAGACAGCAATATATCCTGTCTTGCGCCATCGCAATCATTTTTCAGTTTTAAATCATTACCATACATGTAACTTTGTCTTACTATATCAATCTTTGCATTAAAAATCTATAGTTATAATGAACAAAGATTTTGCTCCTTTTTAGCTAAAAGCAACAAAAAAGTAAAAAGATCTTATGGTAAAACACAAAGCTTTCCACAAGATTTCTATGAAGTACAAAGCCCAAGGATTTTTTTGCATTTTTTTCCTAGCAACAATATAAACAGGTTCCAATTTATAAAATCTATGTATTGTTATAATGAACAAAATACCGTAAAATTTATATCAAAATAATCATGATGGGTAGGATGATTCCATGCGGCTTTTTCATAAAATTACCCTTTTATTGAGCTTGTCAATCATCTTAACAAGTTTCATGCAATTTATCGTTTTTGATAAAGTATTTATTTCTGACACAGATTCACTCCTCTTAGATATTAATGAGCAAGCCGCCAATAATATGAGCAGCCAGCTTTCCGATTATTTCGCTAAAGTGGAGAAAAACCTGCGAATTATTGCCGAAGATGAGAGCATCCGAGGAAACCAAGATTTGCTTGATAAAGCAAATGCCTTAATGCCGGAAGTAGATATGATTATTATTACCGATCAAAAGGGCGATATGGTACGCCTATCAGGCAATGAATATCGTCCCGTCTTTTTCAATGTATCGGACAGATATTATTTTAAACAAGTCATTACTGGGCGGACCTATATCAGTGATGTCTTAAAATCAGTCATGAATTTTAAAGTGATTACAATTGCTGTCCCCATCATGAACAACGGCCAGGTTACAGGAGCCGTAATTGGCTCGATAAAACTAGACAGAAGTACCTTTGCTTCTCTATTTGATAATAAACGCTTTGGCCGTAACGGTTATATTGCCCTGTTGGATCGGCAAGGCACGATCGTCTACCACCCCAATAAAGAACGAATTGGTCAAAACACAGCGTATTTTGATCAACTAGACCACGAAGAAGGCGCTAAAATGTTAACAGCGCCTTCGGAAACGATGCAATATGTGGGCTACAGCAAAGTACCCGATCTCGGCTGGATTGTAACTGTCAGCACCCCAACAGAAGATATTGTACGTAGCCGCAATATGCTTGTTTACGAAAATCTCTTCTTATCGCTTCTTGGTATTATCGCAATCATTGTTATTGGACTTTACATCGCTAAAGGTTATACCGCGGCACTAGAACAACTCATTCAATCTTTCAGTAGTCTAAAAAAAGGCAACTATAAAAAACTAAATCCCCTTGATTATGCCAAAGAGTTTCGCCAAATGGCGCTTGTCTACAATAACACGATTGAAACGTTAGCAGAAATCCATACAAATTTGGAAGAAGCCGCCGATAAGGATTCTTTAACAGGCGCTTACAACCGCCGTGCTTTTGACCAAGAATTAAGCCGCTGCCAAACAAATCTCTGGGCTGAATCGATCGGACTGCTGCTCTTAGATATTGATTATTTTAAACGTCTCAATGATACTGACGGACACTTAGTTGGGGACGATATTCTAAAAAAATTCACGAAAATCATGCAAGACATTGCCGGAAACCAAGCCGTATTTCGCTTTGGCGGTGATGAGTTTGCCATTATTTTACGCAACTTTTCCAAAGAGGAGTTATTTTCCTTAGCGGAAACCATTCGTTTAAGCAGCCAAACATCACTAAACGGCTGTACCGTAAGTATTGGCCTAGCAAAATTTCCTGATGACATAACTTCGCTTGACGAGTTAGTCGCCTGTGCTGATAAAGCACTCTACCTTAGCAAACGAAGCAAAAACAAAGTGACACTATATTCGCCTTAATGAGTTCCTCATAACAGGCCACTCAGATGCTGCACAAATAAAGAAGCAAAAGCGACTGCCGCCCAGCATACTGAACCTAATAGAATGGGCCGTACGCCATTTTTCACAAGTTCAACCAATCGAGTATTGAGGCCAATGGCGCTCATGGCCATCACAATTGCAAATTTGCCGCAAGATCCTAATAATCCAGCAAGACTTTCCGGCAAAACTCCCGCTGTATGAATCAGCGAGGCAACAACAAACCATAAAATAAACCAAGGAAATATTCTCTGAAACGAAAAAGAGTTTTTCTGTTTATTGCGATAAGCCATGACACCAGCCAATAAGAGGCAGATGGGAACAATCATCAAGGCCCGCGTCAATTTGACTATCGTAGCATAACTGCCTGCCGCATCACTGTAAGAGTAAGCCGCAGCAACAACCGAAGAAGTATCATTGATAGCCGTACCAGCCCACATACCAAAACCAGTATCAGATAACTGCCAAAAGTGTCCTAAAAAGGGAAACAAAAATACAGCAGCTACATTGAATAAGAAAATAGTAGAAATAGAAAAAGCAATTTCTTTATCTTTTGCTGCAATCACCGGAGCTACAGCAGCAATAGCTGATCCGCCGCAAATTGCGGTACCAGCGCCAATCAGCAGCGTTGTCTTACGATCAAGCTTTAATAGTTTCCCCACTAAGTAAGCTACGCCAAAAGCGGTAAGCAAAGTAAAAATCATTACAGAAAAAGATTTCGCGCCTATAGCTGCTACTTCAAAGAGATTCATCTCAAATCCTAAAAGAATAACTGCATACTGCAAAATCTTCTTGCCAGTAAACGAAATGCCAGCTTCTAAAATTTGCGGGCGTTTCACGCTTGCAAAAATCATCCCCAACACAATACCAAAAACAGGTCCGCCAATAATCGGATAATATAGTCCTAAAGTATAAGCAACCGCCGCAAATAAAAAAGAAAGTCCTATCCCATACAGCTTTTCTTGTTTCATCGATAAATCCCCTTTCCTGTCTTGGTTTGTAGTCTATCACTTGCGGTAAAATAAGTAAAATAGTATAATTTGATAAAAACAATAGGTAAAACTATATAAGGGGATTTTTATGACATTACGCCATCTGCGAATTTTCCTTGCCGTATGCGATGAGAATAATATGACCCGAGCGGCCCGAAGCCTGCATATGACACAACCTTCCGTCAGTTTAGCGGTACAAGAACTGGAAGAACATTATGAAGCGCTTTTGTTTGAACGATTGGGACGCAAACTTTTTCTAACTGAAGCTGGCCGTCGCCTTCTTGTATATGCCCGTCACATCATTCATTTAAATAAACAAGCCGAAGACGAAATGCACTCTTTCGGGAAAACGAGTCGGCTGCGCCTTGGATCTAGTGTAACAATTGGTGAAGCTCTGCTTATAGATCTTCTAATTTATAACCAGCAGACAAATCCCCAGCAGGAAATTTTCTCAGAAATTCACAACACAGCCGAACTAGAAGCGATGCTTTTAAAAGATGAACTCGACCTGGCCTTAGTAGAAGGCGAAATTCACTCGGAATATTTACACAGTCAGCCTTTTCTCCAGGATGAATTGATTTGTATTGTTTCGCCCCAAAATAGTCTAGCAACGAAAAATCACTTAAAAGCAAAAGAGATTGCCTCACTCGGTTTTTTCGTACGTGAAAGCGGCAGCGGAACAAGGGAACTCTTTGAAAAAGCTATGAAAGAACAAGGCTATACCTATACAGTGATTGGCGTCTATAATAACGCAGAAACCATAAAAAAAGCCGTTATGGCCAATTTAGGTATTAGTGTCATTTCACGTCAAGCTGTCCGCCACGAATTAGCTGATGGCACTTTAATCGCTTTGACGATAAAAGAACTCTCCTTGCAACGAAATTTTTCGCTTGTCTATCATAAAAATAAATATCTTTCACCGTCGTTACAACAATTTATCAACTACTGTCTAACACTTGAAACAAAATCGAAGTAGGCCATATCTAATAAGAACTTTACGCTGACTAATAAGATAAATAGAAGATCTTAGTAAGGAGGCTTTTGTCATGACACAACAAAAATCCAAAATGCCTGTCCTCTTTATCGGACACGGTTCTCCCATGAATGCCATAGATAATAACAAATACGCAAAAACTTGGAGCGAAATCGGTCAAAGCTTACCGCGGCCAGAAGCGATTCTGGCAATTTCCGCCCATTGGTATACGGCAGGTACTAGAATCACCGACGCCAAAGAACCTAAAACAGTTTATGACATGTATGGTTTTCCCAAAGAATTGTATCAAGTCCAGTATCCTGCACCAGGTTCACCCCATTTCGCCCAGATTACAAAAAATTTAATTAGCAGTCCTGTAGCTATTGATAATAGCTGGGGACTCGATCACGGATCTTGGTCCGTTCTACATCGCCTCTATCCGCAAGCTGATATTCCGGTATATCAGCTAAGCGTTGACAGAAATGCCTCTGCCGCCAAACATTTTCAAATTGGTCAGGAAATCCGCCAATTAAGAGAACAAGGGGTTCTTATTTTCGCTAGCGGCAATGTAGTCCATAACCTTTCCCGTATCGCCTGGGACTTAGAAACAGGCTATGATTGGGCCGAATCCTTCGATCACTATATTAAAACAAGCATCATCGCTAAAAATTATCAGGCAGTTATTGATTATTCTCAAGCTGGCCCAGCGGCAAACCTTGCCTTCCCTGAGCCGGATCACTTTTATCCCCTGCTTTACGCCCTTGGTGCGGCAGGTTCTAACGACCAACTTTCCATTTTTAATGATTCTTGTACACTAGGTTCTTTATCAATGACAAGCTATCGCTTTGATGAGGTTTAATCCTAAAGGTATCAAAAAAAATAAAAATGCGGCTGTTCTGACAAAATCTTGTCAAAACAGCCGCATTTTACTTACGCTAATCTTCTTCGCAATAGCTGATATTCTTTCACTTTTTCATCTAAAATTTTATTTAACTTAATTGCTTCAGTGGATAAAGAACCTTTGTGCGCAAGAACATCAATTAAAGCTAAACGATGCTTCTCGATTTCTTCTTGCAATTCTTTTAATATATCATAAATAATTACAATCTCCTCCTGCCACTAAAAATAAAGAAACCAGCCGAATGACTGGTTTAAATACAATTATATCAATCGGCAACCTGGCAATCATCGACATTCTGTCTTTAGACCCATGGCTTTGCGTCCCTACCTTTCGATAGGTTTGCCCATATTCATGTTGTCTTGTGATACGAAAAATTGCTAACACAACTTGTTGGTATAATATTACATCTCAGCAGCAAGGAAGTCAAGGTCTTTTGTCCCGGCAAATATGAAAAAAGTCCTAACTTATTGTAAATTTTTTGTTACTGATCGAAGGTGACACTTTAAAACACCAAATAGATGCTGCAAGGCTAGTAAGGGATCTTTATAAATCATTTTAGGTCCAGCATAACGCATGACTGAAATAATCTGCTGCCGTTTCTCTGGTTGATAGCAATGAATCAAGCACTTCTCACAGACAGGCTTTTTCGCCTGAAACGGGCATTTCTCCAATCTTAGCCGGGCATAATGCAATAGTTCGCTGCATTCCTGACAAAGCTCCGAACGCTGTTGATGAACGCCTTGACAGTAGATAGAAATCAGTTTTTCTACACTTTTTTTCTCGCGATCCATTCTGTCCATTTACCAAAATCGCCCCCAGCCATTTAACGATTCCATCCGTACCGTTCCTGAGCCAGCCTTTTACCTGTAGCTGTTCTGAAGTTTTTTTCAATAATTCCTGGCATCTTTTCACTGTGTCGATAAATTTCTTCCTCTTCAATATTTACGATCAAATCAGCTTCCCAAATAATCTGAAAATCAAGTCCGTCATTTTTATCAGCCGTATGATGATGACCAACAATATAAGCCACGCGCTCAATCAGATCTTTTGGTTTACCAAGCTGCTCCATAAGCTGACGCACGACAGGCGGTCCTTCTAGCTCCTGATAAGGTCCCGCGGCAGAATGATATTTTTGCTCTGCCAATTTAATTCCGACGTCATGAAAAACCGCTGCTGGAATGACAGTTTGAAGAATTTGTTCTGATACCTGTTCGCCAGCCATAATCGCTTCCGCTGCGCCCAGTACTTTCAGTGCGTGATTAATTCGCCTGCTGTCAGCGGCAAAATACTCTTTTAACACTACAATGTACTCTCCTGCACTTGTTCTATCCACTTGATCACCCCGCAAAATATATTAGTTTCATTATAAAAACTTTATGGGCTTATTGCTGTTACTTTTATCACACCTACAAAAAAAGACGCCTTGCGGCATCTTCTTTCTCAGCACTATTTATGATACTGTCAGACTTTCTTTATTTAGTGTTGAAATATGCTGCAAAATACCGTCCTTTTGCAGCTCATAAATCTCCACCCAACCGTCATAATCAGATTTTACATATTCTGCAAGCAGTTCACGAGCTGTTGCTTCAGCAGATTCCTGCGTAGCAAAACCATCAGCACGATAAAAATCGTCCATAGCTCCAGCCTCATCACGGTGAAAAGAGTATATTACAAAAGGATTCTCCATAAATTGACCACCTCATTAAAATAAACTTCATGATTTTATACTGTAATAAACTCTTATTCACCAGCTTATTGTTTTTTTCCTTCAATAGTAAGAAGCTAATTCATGAGCAAATTCATGAAATCCTGCCACAAGACTATCAACAAGTTCATCTACTTGATCTTTCGTAATAATTAGCGGCGGCGCCAATAAAAACTGATCGCCGTTTATTCCATCAGCATTGCCGTTCCCGGGATAAACAATAACGCCATGCTTAAGTAGCGTCATTGTCAGTTTGTCAGCAATCGCCAGGTTAGCCGGGTAAGGTTCTTTTGTTATTTTATCTTTGACAAGTTCCACGCCAAGTAGCAACCCTTTGCCTCTGACATCACCAACGAAAGAAAAGGGAAGCAGCTTTTCTTTAAGTAAATTAAGCAGATACGCTCCTACGGTCTGGACATTTTCTACAATGTTTTCTTCAAGCAATGTTTTGATAACAGCTACAGAAACCGCCGCTGACAAGGGATTACCGCCATAAGTATGACCATGGACAAATACACCTGACCCCGCTTTAAAAGTATCATAAATTTTTTTTTGGGCAATTACAGCCCCTAACGGCGAATATCCAGCGCTCATGCCTTTCGCGGCGCAAATCATATCAGGTTCTACGCCCCAGTCAGCAATACTAAATATCGATCCAGTACGGCCAAAGCCAGCCATCACTTCATCAGCAATAAATAAAATATCATAATGGTCGCAAATCTCGCGAATAATTTTAAAATAATCCTTATGGGGAACGATTGCCCCACAAGCAGCGCCGCCAACAGTTTCCGCAATAAATGCCGCTACATATTCAGCGCCTTCCATTTTTATGGCGCGCTCTAAATCTAAGGCACAGTCAACTTCGCAAGTTGCTTCACTTTTGCCAAAAGGGCAACGATAACAGTATGCGGGAACAATATGAGGTAAATTCAACAGCAACGGTGTATAGATTTTACGCCGTTTATCGCCAGTCATCGATAATGCGCCGATCGTATTACCATGAAAGCTTTTCCAGCGAGAAATCACACGATATTTTGAACTTTGTCCATCTCTTTCCACATAATACTGTCGCGCCATTTTCAGCGCCGCCTCAGTGGCTTCCGAACCACCGGAAACCAAATATAATTTATTTAAGGATCCAGGCGCCAAATCAGCCACTAAATCAGCCAATTCCTGAATCGGCTCTGACGTCCAGCGCGACAAATGGCTAAAAGCGACCTTGCCCGCCTGTTTGAGCATAGCCGCCAATATTTTAGGATGGCCATGACCTAAATTGGCTACTGCTGCTCCCGAACAAGCATCAATATATTTATTCCCAGCCTTGTCATATAAATAAATGCCTTCGCCATAGTCCACTTCCAGATAGTGTTTATTTAAGCTGCGGTAAAATACATTACTCATCACATTTCACTCTCCCAAACTATAGACTTTTTTTCTGTCCCAGTATATCATGCAAATATCAACAGAAAAAATAAGTGTTTTATATCATTTCTATCACTTAAACTGATAGATTGAGAGGAGATTTCCATGGAATTTCGCCAATTACAAATATTTTGCACCGCCGCGCAAACGCTAAATTTTACTAAAGCGGGAGAAAAGTTAGGTTATGCTCAATCTAATATTACTGGCCAAATCCACCAGCTTGAAACAGAACTTCAAGTCAAGTTATTCGAACGTTTGGGACGAAATATTCAACTTACTAGCGAAGGAAAAGCCTTTTTGCAAAATGCCCAAACTATTTTAGCGCTTTGCGCCAAAGCGAAAGCTGAGTTTTCACCGCAAGTTTACCGCGGCAGTCTCACGATTGGTGCAGCCGAAACGCTATGTGTATATCGTCTTCCCGCAATTCTTCAGGAATATCGTAGTAAGTATCCCCAAGTAGAACTTCGCGTACGAACAGAACCCTGCGAAAAGATGCCCCCACTTTTAAAAAGCAATGATATTGACATCGCGCTTGTGCTGACAGATAAAATCACCATCCCTAATATTGCGGCAAATCTTCTGCAACAAGAATCCATGCTCCTTGTTGCAAGTCCCCAGCATCACTTGGCAGCAAAACAAAGTATTACCCCCGCCGACTTCACAACAGAATGTCTCATTTTAACCATGGCTGGCTGCGGTTATCGCCCGCTCATTCTGGCTATGCTGCAAGAGCAGCAAGTGAAGCCCAGTTCTCTTATGGAGCTTTCTAGCATGGGCGCCATTAAAGAATGTACTATCTGCGGTTTAGGCATCGCCTTTCTACCTGAAGTTTCGGTCAAACAAGAAATCGTCGACAAAAAATTAGTCGCACTGCCTTGGAACGGTCCTGCTTTTAACGTAAACACGATCTTACTATATCATCAGGAAAAATGGCTAACGCCTGCGCTCAGAGCTTTTTTAGCTCTATGTCAATCCTGTGCAAAGTAAGAATCATCACGATGAAATCCAAATTAAATTTCTTTGACAAGTTGACTTTAAATATCTATATATCGTATTATATAAATATAATGATTTAAAAGGATGGATAAACCCATGGAAAAAGACTATGCAAAATTTACCCAGTATGCCGAGCTATTAAAAGTAATGGCCCATCCTGTCAGGTTATGTATCGTCAGGGGATTGATCAGTAAGGGTTCCTGCAATGTCTCTCATATGCAATCTTGTTTAGATTTGCCGCAATCCACAGTATCGCAGCATCTACAAAAACTACGGTCTGCCGGAATTATTACGGGAAGCAGAAATGGTCTGGAAGTAAACTATCAGGTTTGCAACGAAACAGTGATTCAGCTTATCAAAGTATTATTCCCTGATTAAACCACATCCATTAAGGAGGTTGCTTATGAGTAAAAAAGTATTGATTATCGGTGGAGTAGCCGGCGGCGCATCGGCAGCGGCACGATTGAGACGGCTTGATGAAACAGCTGAAATTATTATGTTTGAACGCGATGAATATATTTCTTTCGCCAATTGCGGCTTGCCCTATTATATTGGCGAAACCATTATGGAGCGCGGCAATTTATTAGTGCAAACCCCAGAAAGCTTCAATTCTCGGTTTAATATTGATGTCAGAGTCAATAGTGAAGTAACTGCAATCAACCCAGAGAAAAAAACAGTCACGGTCAATAGTAAGGAAAAGGGCATGTATGAAGAAAGTTATGACTCTCTCATCTTGTCACCGGGAGCAAAGGCAATTCGTCCGCCGATTCCCGGTATCGATAGTAGCCGGATTTTCACTTTAAGAAATATTCCTGACACAGACTCCATTAAAGAATTTGTTGATCGTCAGGACATCCAAAGCGCCATTATTATTGGCGGCGGTTTTATCGGCGTAGAAATGGCAGAAAACCTTAAAGATCGTAATCTCGCTGTTACTCTTGTGGAAGCGGCGCCACATATTCTGGCTCCCTTTGATACGGAGATGGCTCTCCTTGTGGAAAAAGAATTAGACGATCAGGGTATTCAGCTTAAATTAAATGATGGTGTCAAAGCTTTTACGGACCATAATGAATCAATCGAAGTCCTTCTAAGCAGCGGGGAACGTCTTACAGCAGATGTTGTGATTCTGGCAATCGGCGTAGCGCCTGATACCAGTTTTCTTAAAGCAAGCGGTATTAAACTGGGAGCCAAAGGTCACATCATCGTAAATGACAAATTAGAAACTTCTTTGCCTGGCGTATATGCCGTCGGTGATGCCATCGAAACAAGCGACTTTGTCAATAAACAAGCCACAGCAGTCCCGCTAGCCGGCCCTGCCAATAAACAAGGCAGAATCGCCGCTGACAATATTGCCGGTCTAAGCAGCACCTACAAAGGAACCTTGGGAACATCCATTCTTAAAACATTTGGGCTGACCGCCGCTGCTACTGGCAATAATGAAAGAACTTTACAACGACTCGGCATTTCCTATAAAGCCATTTACATTCATCCAGTGTCGCATGCCTCTTACTATCCCGGCGCCACTCCTTTAACCTTAAAACTTCTATTTACTATGGAAGGCCGCATCTTAGGCGCTCAAGGAGTAGGATTTGATGGCGTAGATAAGCGAATTGACGTCATTGCTACAGTCATTCGTTTAAATGGAACTGTGACCGATTTGACAGAATTAGAACTTTCTTACGCACCGCCTTTTTCCTCAGCAAAAGACCCTGTCAACATGCTTGGCTATGTTGCTGAAAATATCATAACAGGCCGAATGGATACCTTTACAGCACAAGATCTTGCGGACTATGATCTAGAAAACGTCACTGTCCTTGATGTTCGGACTGAACTCGAATTTGAAAACGGCCATTTGCCTGGCTCCATCAATATCCCCGTAGACAGCCTAAGAACTAGAATGAATGAATTAGACAAAAACAAGTTAATTCTTGAATACTGTCAAGTCGGTCTTAGAGGCTATATCGCCTCAAGAATTTTATCGCAAAATGGCTTTCAAGTTAAAAACATGACAGGCGGCTATAAATCCTCATCAGCCCTCGACTTTAAGCCTAGCATGACCGCTCAAAACAACAATAATTTATCCTTACAAAAAGCCACACAACATTCGTTAGAAGAAAATACCCCAGATATCTCTTTTGACAAATTAGTCGATGCTTCCGGTCTATCCTGCCCTGGCCCCTTAATGCGAGTTAAAGCTTCTATCGACGAACTACAAGAAGGCCAAACACTCAAAGTACTTTCATCGGATCCCGGCTTTTTAGAAGACATTAAAGCTTGGTGCAAAAATACGCAGAATGAACTCTTACAGCTTGACAAAACCCAAGGCCAAATTACAGCCTTTATTAAAAAAAAAAATAATTCTGCCTTAACGCTTCCGCCTACGCATCAGGGAAAAGACAATAAAACCATTGTCGTTTTTAGTGGCGACTTAGATAAAGCCATTGCCGCCTTTATCATTGCCAATGGCGCCGCAGCTATGGGAAAAAAGGTAACAATGTTCTTCACCTTCTGGGGACTGAACATTCTCCGCAAGCCAGAACATATTCCCGTCAAAAAAGGCTTTCTTGATAAGATGTTTGGAATGATGATGCCTCAAGGCAGTCAAAATTTAACCTTATCAAAAATGAATATGCTAGGCATTGGAACAAAATTAATGCGCCTAGTCATGAAAAATAAAAATGTTACGTCCCTAGAAGAGCTAATTCAGGCTGCTCTGGACTCAGGCATTGAAATTGTCGCCTGTCAAATGTCGCTTGACGTAATGGGCCTTAAACCAGAGGAATTGCTCGACGGCGTAAAGTTCGGCGGTGTCGGGTATTATCTTGGTGAAACAGACAATGCTAACACCAATTTATTTATTTAAAATAACAGGAGCTATGTTGAAAGATCCATTTCAACATAGCTCCTGTTTTATTATAACGCTTTGTCTAACCGCAAGTATCTCTAGCGTTTATACCCGGAATCTGTGTACAGCGTTTTGCAATTCTTCCGCCATTCCAGTTAAAGCGTGACTAGCCAGCGCGATTTCTTTCATGGAAGCAGACTGCTCTTCGGTAGCGGCTGATACTGTTTGGGTTTGTGTCTCATTCTTTCTTGCCACATTGTTTAACTTTTCCGTATAAGCTACTACTTTTTGACTTCCTTGATTCATTTTTTGCATCAGTTCAGCAATAATAACCCCGTCTTCCGATACCAAGTCTACCAAACTTACAATTTTGATAAATGATTGATTGGCATGACTTACAATTTCGGTGCCACTTCGCACTTCACTCACACCATTTTTCATTGCAATTACAGCTTGATCTGTATCGCCTTGTATTTCCCCAATGAGCTTGGCAATCTGTTGTGCCGCTTGCTGTGATTGTTCTGCTAGCTTCCTAACTTCTTCCGCAACTACGGCAAACCCTCTGCCTTGCTCCCCAGCTCGAGCTGCTTCAATTGCCGCATTCAGCGCTAATAAATTAGTCTGAGATGAAATGCTAGAAATAGTATCAATAATCTGCCCGATTTCTTTAGAGCGATCTCCTAACTTGGTAACAATCCCTGCCGATTCTTCAACTACCGTCTGAATATGCTGCATTTGCTGCATAGCACTTTCCATTCCTTGATTACCAATTCCCGCTTCTCTCGAAGCATTTTGGGATCGAGTAGATATTTGTTCCGTATTTTTCACTGCCTCTTCAATGTTTTCCGCCATTGTATCAATCGCTTGGGCAGTCAAATCAACAATAGAATTCTGGGCTACTGATCCTTCAGCGACTTCCATGATTGACTTAGCAACCTGTTCAGACGCTTTCGCCGATTGCTCCGCGCTAGCACTGAGCTCTTCTGATGAAGCAGCTACCTGATCTGTTGTCTGGGCTATGGCTACAACCAAGCGCCGCAAATTATCAGTCATTGCATTATAGGCTGAAGCTAACTGCCCCATTTCATCTTTTGATGTAAAGACCAATGGTTCTACTGCCAAATTACCGCCAGTGATCTCCTTGGCATATTGCAATAAATACTTGATTGGTTCCGTTAAATGTTTCGCAACAATCCAAATCGCAGCAATCGCAATTAATATAACCAACAACATAATGGCGGCTATTTTTTTACTCAAATCACTGACAGGAGCAAAAAACTCCCGTTCATCAACCACCGTTGCCACTGACCATCCTGTAAGTGGCACAGACTCAAAAAATGCAATCTTTTTCTTGCCGTTATATTCGTAACGATAAAGTCCGCTCTCACCAGCGACCATTTTTTCTCCTAATTTCTTTACCGATACATCCTCCATATCGGTAATTTTTTTCTTCATAACTAAATTACTATCAGGATGATGAATGATTGTCCCATCAGCAGCAATAACGAGTCCATAGCCGGTCTTTCCCCACTTTAACTGTTCGGCCATATTTTGAATCGCTTCCAGTTTCAAGCCAATCCCGACCATTCCCAGGATGGAATTCTGTTCATTTTTGATTGGCGCTACTAAAAATACGCCTAACGTTCCACTCGTAGAGAGCAAAGGAGTTGAAATGGTAATTTTTCCGCTATTTAATACATCTTTATAATATTGACGCGATGTTATATCATTAACAGCAGTAACATAGTCATTGCCTTTTTTATTGATAGCTGTAGATTTCCCATTTCTCTCGGCAATAAATAGACTAAAATATTTATCTGGATGGTTTCCGATAATTTCCTTGCTTAAATTAAGTTGGAGCTTATCAATCATTGGCCCTCTTTCCGCGACCTGTTCTTTCGCTTCCGGCGTAGACGCAATTAATTCTGGTTCGATTAATTGTCCATCGACCCAAGTATTAATTTCACTGGCCGTATGTTTAGTGACAGATAACATACTTTTACTTAACTCTTCTTCCACAAGGCTATTAATCCCCCAATAAGAAATAGCGCCAACAATCCCTAAACCGATTACAATGACCGGTATGATCATAATTAAAAGTTGATTCCGATAAGACATATTTTTAAACATCATATCCCTCCTTCAAATTGACGTTACATAGAAATTTTAATGTAATAATAATTCTCTGAGCCCCCCAAAAAACCTTCATTTCTTATTTTAAAA
Organism: Pelorhabdus sp. sgz311002; assembly: GCF_056134285.1. NCBI lineage: Bacteria > Bacillati > Bacillota > Negativicutes > Selenomonadales > Sporomusaceae > Pelorhabdus > Pelorhabdus sp. sgz311002. Next base: position 97,199 of record NZ_JBWBCL010000006.1, read on the forward strand.
AAAGACAATAATTGATAAAAAATGATATTTTTTCTAAGTGTATTATTTTTAACGTGATTAATTTGAAGTTAAAAAACAGCATTTATCGACAATTCATCTATCAATTTACTCAGCAAAAAAACAGGAACTATATTGAAATAACAATTTCAATATAGTTCCTGTTACATTTTAATAGCTATAATGACTTTTCTGTTCTCATTTAAGCAAGACTGACAAACGCGCCAGTCTTGCCCTTGCTGTTTATTGAAAAACTTGTCTAAAATGACTGCGAATCAATAAAATCGATAGAATAAAGGTTATAAGCTCGGCAATCGGCACAGTGAGCCAAATTCCTTGTATGCCTAGCAGCTTCGGCAATATAACAATACCGATTCCAACCCAAACCAGCCCCTTACTTAAAGCGATGAATGCCGCATTTTTAGGATAACAAATAGCCGTGAAATAACCTGACACGATAACATTGAGACCATTTATCAAAAAGGCAAAAGCATACACTTCGGCCCCTTGCACAGCAAACTGAATCACAAGCTCATTGGCGCCATCAAGAAAAAGAAGAATAATATTTCTGGCAAAGTTGAAAATCACGGCAAAGAGTCCTAGCCCAATAAATAGCGCCGCCATAGCGGCTAGCTTAAGGGTCTTTTTTACTCGAGCCATACTCCCCTTGCCGTAATTATAACTAATAATCGAACCAACCCCATCGGCTATACCTAACAAAATATTATTGCCTACAAAGGAAAAATAACCAATTGCCGTAAATGCGGCTACGCCAACTTCGCCGACATAACGCATCAATGTAATATTAAATAAAAAGGTCGTAACGCCTGTACAGATTTCGGTAATTCCCTCTGAAGTTCCATTGCAAATAATTTGGTAAGCAAAACGTTTATCAAAATTCCCCTGAAGCAATTTCAAAGTCGTTTGTCCCGTGATAAAAGGCAGTACGGCCATAATAAAAGCAATACTATAACTGATCCCTGTGGCAATAGCCGCCCCTTTTACACCTAAATCGCCTTGGACGATCAGACAGTAATTCAGTATCATATGACTGATAACAGCAACAATCAGAATTTGCATGGAATATATAGGTTTTCCCATAATTTTCAGTACATAATCCAGTACAAACATAATGCCTAAGAGTGGTAAAAATATCCCTTCATATTTCAGATAAATCATGACAAGATCGATCAGTTGTTCATTCGCACCTAAAAAAACAGCAATTTCTTTAGTAAATATAGTAGAAAATAAAGCAAGCAAAAAAGATATACCGCTGATCAAATACAGCGCTGTCTTAAAAGCATCATCGGCTTTGCTCTTTTCACCGGCCCCGAGCAAGCGGCCGACAAGGCTTTGCATACCAATTCCAACTACAACGCCAATGGCAATCATCAAACTAAAAAACGGCATTGCTATATTTACACTGGCTAAAGCATTCAGTCCAATATATTGACCCACAAAAAAACCATCCACCACTGTATTAACGCCTAAAAACACCATGCCCATAATCGAAGGAATTGCATACTTAAAAAACAAGGCAGTCACATTTTCCCTGCCTAATATATTTTCAGACACGTTTATCACCTCATGTTGATGATAAACCTTGGAGCAACTCAAAGGTCAAGTTTTTTGGGTTTCTATCCAAATTTCATAATAATCAAGACTGTTTTTATGCTCGCTTGCTATGTATCGTCCAATCAGCGGTCCGACGATATTTCTCCCTGTTGCATTGATATACTGCAAGGCTCGATCAAGCATGCTATTTTTCGGTTCTATGTAGGTTGTTCCGATGACGGTATAAAGATATTCCGTTCCCGCAAACGAAGAAAGTTCTTGTCGCTCTGATTGATTTATCAAACCAGCGTGCTCCTCTTCCGCACTCAAGCCAATTTGAGCCGCAATAAAACTTGGATTAGTTACAAGCGTCTCACGAAGAACCATTAGAGTATATTGAATGCGCTCACTCAGCCAATCTTCTTTTTTATACTTACGAATCATTGCAACCAAATCTTCCGACTGATTGCTAACAAGCTTATATTTAAATTCTGGCGCAGAAACATATTGAAACTTTCCGATAAGCTTCTTGCATAACTGATATTGGCAAGCCGCCTGTTCAATTTGCTGTTTCAAATGAGTCAGCTCTCTGATTCTCTTTTCCACTCTAGTTTGACTTTGGTAGAGAATACTTGTAATGTCACTAATATCTAATTCTGTGAGAATACGTTTAACTTCTTTCACGGGCAATTCCAGATTTCTAAAAAACAAAATATCCATTAATACAATAATTTCATCATAAGAATAATAACGATAGCCGTTTGCCTCATTTTTCTGTGAGGAAAACAAGCCCATCTTCTCATAATGGCGAAGTGTGTCTGTTGATACCTCAAACAAATTTGCCACTTCACCAATCGTCCATTTCTCTTTCATATTCTCCATCCTAATATAATTGTTATTTCCTTCTATTTTACCATTACCATGATTCCTGCTGTAAGCTTTCCTATCTAAAACAAAATATTCTTACCGAAACTTCGCTTTCATAAAGTCGATGAGTTTTTTCACATCAGAATATATCTGGCGACCTTGTTTCGTAACAATGCCAGCCCGAATCCTTAAGGGAGTTGCAAAGGGAATGGCCACAATATTTCGATCATCTAGAACAGCTTCACGCATCAGAAAAGTCGAAGCCAAATTTTTACTCACCAAATTCTTCACCGTATGTAATTGCGCCGACCGCAAAATAATATTAGGCTTTATCTCGGCATCGGCAAAAACTTGAGATACCAGTCTATTAACGAAAAAACCGCCTTGTAACATAACCAATTTTTCGTCGACTAAATCTCGTACTTGAATATGCTTTTTGGCTGCTAGCAAATGCTTCTCATTGGTGCAAAAACAACACTCACTGTCAAACAACTTCGTATAGTGCAAACCGCTACAATAATCTATTTCGTAGATTGTAATAGCAAGATCCAGCTCTTCCGTACCGACCAGCCGCAATGAATCCATGCCGCCAAGTTCAACGATCTCTAGATTCATTTCCGGATAGCGCTGCTTAAATTCTCCAAGAATAACAGGTATTAAATAGGATCCAACTTGCAGCGGTATCGCTACTCTAATATGATTTTTAGTATTTACGAAGTCGAGGATATCGCTTTCTAATTGTTCCATACCGCTTATAATTCCTTGAATCTTCCCTAAAAGAAACTCCCCTTCTTTCGTAATAAGGATCCGTTTTCCTTCCCGCTTAAATAAATTCAAACCGGTTTCGACTTCTAAATCTTTCATCGAAACAGTGATTGTAGGCTGCGATACATGCAGATGTTGCGAGGCCTTCGTAATGTTTTTCCACTTACATACTTCCATAAAATATTTCATTTGAATCAGCGTCACTAACAGCGCCTCCTTTTATAAAAACAGATCAAACGCTTTAGCTTATATAGTAAAAACTTATTTACAAATAAGAAAAGGATATTTTATTATTTGACATTCAACCGTGATAATAACAATAGATCCAATCTAGGAGGAGGAGTTTCCATGTTAGCAGAAAAATACTTTCCTGGTTTCACAAATCGGTTTATTGAAGTTGAAGAAAACATTAAAATTAATACTTTTATCGGCGGCCACGGCAATGAAGCTATTTTATTACTCCATGGTCATCCCGAAAACTATTTAATCTGGCGATTTATCGCCCCAAAACTCGCGGAAAAATATACTGTAATATTGACAGACCTGCGCGGTTATGGCTTCAGTAGCAAACCGCAAGGACTGCCTGACCATTCTAATTACTCCAAACGAGTCATGGCCAATGACCAAGTACAAGTCATGGAGCAGCTAGGTTTCAAAAAATTTCATTTAGTCGGCCACGACCGGGGAGCCCGCGTTTGCCACCGTTTAATCCTAGATCATCCAGAAAAAGTAACAACTTGCACTTTAATGGATATTTTGCCCACTTATGATATGTACCGAGACACAAATCAAGAGTTCGCCACGAAATATTGGCATTGGTTTTTCTATATTCAAACAAATGGTCTTCCGGAAAAATTGTTAAGCGCTGATCCGGATTTCTTTATTCATTTTAACTTACAACTCAAAATTGGTCCAAAATCCAGAGAAAAATTCCCCGAAGAAGTCTTACAAGAATACACACAGTGTTTTTCCGATCCGGCAACAATCCATGGCATTAGTGAAGATTATCGGGCTTCTGCTACCATTGATATGGAGTATGACTTAGCCGACCGAGATAAAACCATTAAAACCCCTTTATTGGTTCTCTGGGGCGCCAATGGCGTAGTCGGAGGGCTCTGGGATGTATTGGCTGGTTGGAAGGAACGAGCAGAAACGGTAAGCGGTTTTGGCGTTCCTGAATGCGGCCATTTTGTGCCAGAAGAACAACCGGAAATTGTTTTAAAAGCTATGGAAAATTTCTTAGCTAAGTACTAAGTGTAATCATATATTAACTAAATGGGGCTGCCGCACTAAGCGAAAATTCCAACATATATTGTGATTTCTTTACTCAAAACCCACAACATATGTTAGAAACATTTCCTTAATGTGACAGCCCCATTTCAAATATTATTTTATATTTTCCCTAGTTGCTTTTGAATCAGCGGCTTAATTCCCCCGCTTAACAAGATATGCATTACATATTCCGACATGGGTTGTGCCTGCAAAACGCTTCCTGTTGATTGATTCATGATCTCACCTGACTCAATATTTACAGCCAGCTTATCGCCGTTTTTGACTAGCTGGCCAATTTCAGGACAAATCAGCGCAGGAACGCCTAAGTTAATCGCGTTGCGATAAAAAATCCGGCCAAAAGATTCCGCAATGATTGCTCCCACACCTATTGCTTTAAGCGTAATCGCCGCATGTTCCCGACTCGAACCGCAGCCAAAATTCGTACCAGCTACAATAAAATCGCCAGCGGAAAATTCATGGACTAAATTGGGATCAGCCCCTTCCATAGCGTGCTTCGCTACGTCCTCTACATCAGTCAATTCAACAAACCGGCCTGGATAGATCTGATCTGTATCAATATTTTTACCAAATACAAACGCTTTACCATTCAATTCTCTTTTCATTGTTTTCCCCCCTACGCAAGATATGGAACTGGATCAGCAATTTTCCCTTCTAAGGCAGCAGCAGCAACAGCTGCGGGAGATCCTAAATAAATCGAGGCTTTAGTATGACCCATTCGGCCGGGAAAGTTCCGATTGGTTGAAGTAATGCAAGTTTCGCCAGCTGTAAGCATTCCTTCATGCGTTCCCAAGCAAGCAGCACAACCAGGAGTCACAAACGTTGCGCCTGCTTCAATCAGAGTCTGCACATAGCCTTTTTCCATTGCTTCCAAAAGAACAGCTTTCGAAGCTGGAACAACAACAAAACGTGTTTGCAGATGGATATGCTTGCCCTTAAGAATCTTGGCGGCTACAGCTAAATCTTCCACCCGCCCGCCTGTACACGATCCCAGATAAGCCTGGTCAACCGGCGTTCCAATAAACTTCTTCAAATCATCTACATTATCAACACTTGATGGCGCTGCCAATTTGGGACCAATGACAGAAACATCAAATTCAAGTTCTTCGGCATACTGATAATCTGGATCTGTATAATAAATCTCATAAGGTCTAGTAACTTTTTCCTCCAAGAATGCCTTAGTAACTGCATCAGGCTGGATGTAGCATGCTTTTGCTCCCATTTCTGTAGTCATATTACATAAGGCCATTCGCTCTGAAATACTAAGTTTTGCGATGACAGGCCCAGTAAATTCAACGGCTTTGTAAACACCATAATCCGCTCCCAACAAACCGATAACATGAAGAATAATATCTTTCGCATACACACCACTAGCAATCTCACCAGTTAGGTGAATGCGAATAATTTCCGGTACGCGAAACCACAATTTCCCTGTAACTAAAATGGTTGCCAAATCAGTAGCGCCAACTCCAGTACCGAAAGCCCCAAAAGCGCCGTGCGTAGTCGTATGGGAATCTGTTACAACTACAATTTCGCCAGGATGAGATAAACCCTTATCAGCTAAAACCTGATGACAGACGCCTTCATTAATGTCCATAAGCATTTCAATGCCCTGTTTACGGCAAAACTCGCGGAACTGCTTTTGATTGTCAGCCTGAATAATTGTGGACGGCGGTGCATAATGATCCAGGAACATAACGACATTTTCCGGCGCCTTGACTTGTTCACCGCCCATCTCATAAAAAGATCTTACGGTCTGCAAATATAAATCATTAATTCCAGCAATATCAACCGTACAATTTACGATCTCGCCAGTAACGACCGAATCCTTTCCGGCTTTTTTCGCTAATAGTTTTTCAATTGCGTGCATAATAATCCTCCTTAAAATAAATATAACCTGATCTTACCAGAGCCCCAGAACCTTCCACCACATCCCGCCGACGCCAAGCCATAACACCAGATTGACAACCGAAACCATAAACCCAAGCTTCCACCAAGTCCCCTGGTCTACATAGCCGGAGCCAAAGTAAATCGGTGCAGGCCCTGCAGCATAATGGGTTAAAGACATACACAAATTAGACATAAATGCTAGCGCTAAAGCCACGAGATAAACAGGCGCACCGGCAGCAACAGCAACTGATGCGAAGGCTGCATACATAGCGGTTATATGGGCAACCAAGCTAGCAAAACCATAATGAGCATAGGTATAGGCAACAAGCAGCACTACCAATGCCAGTTCCCAGGAAACGCCGTTCAAACTGGCACTGACTTCCTTGGCAAACCAAGGAATAAATCCGAGCTTTGTTAAGGCGTCCGCCAGACCAATGAGCGCCCCCATCCAAACTAAGGTATCCCAAGCGCCTTTTTCCTCTAACACATCTTTCCACTCAAGCACTTTCGTCACAAGCATAATAGATACGGCCAACATCGCCACTATCGTTGCATCGATATGATTATATTGCGATGTACTCCACAGCACCAAAGAAAGTAAAAAGACAGCGGCAACAATTTTTTCGCCAAGCGACATGGGGCCCATATTCATTAATTCTTGTTTAGCGATTTCTTTTGCTTCTGGCGTTTTCGTTATTTGGGGCGGGAAAACCTTATAAAGAAAATAAGGCACAATGAGCAATGACAGCAGCCCAGGAACAATAGCAGCCAAAGCCCACATACTCCAGCTTAAATTAATTTGCAACGTTTTTGCCGCCAACAGGGCAATTAAGGGGTTCCCGGCCATCGCTGTCATAAACATAGCGGAAGTAATCGTATTGGCTTGGTAGGCCGTTTGCATCAAATAAGCGCCAACGCGACGCGATGACTCACCTGGTTCTGATCCAAAGGCGCTTGACAGACTTTTTACAATAGGAAATAAGATTCCGCCTGTCCGCGCTGTATTGGAAGGTGTTGCCGGACTCATAATAAAATCGCTCAAAGCAATTGTGTAGCCAAGTTTCAGCGTACTATCTCCCAACCAGCGAATCAGTACATAAGCAATTCGCTTACCAAGCCCTGTCTTAATAATCCCTTTTGCAAACAAAAAGGCCGATACAATCAGCCAAATCGTACCATTACCAAATCCGGACAACGCTTCTGCCGGTTTTAAAATTCCCGATAAGGCTGAAAAAGTAATACTCAAAAAAGCAATAGACCCAATGGGCAAAGGCTGAGCAATAAACCCGAGAATGGTCGTTACAAAAATAGCGAACAGATGCCAAGCTTCGACTTTTAAACCTGCCGGAACAGGTAAAAACCAAATCATTGCACCAATTAGTAATACAAGTAGTCCGCGACCTGCTTTGGTCTTCATTTTACTCCTCCTAACATGTAAAACCTGTTCCTTATCTCGTAGATAGACTTTTGTCATCCCTCCTTTTTTTCTCTGTATCCTATCTTTTCTAAGGCAACATTATTTATATTAAGCACAAAGTATGCCAAAACAAAAAGCCTGATAAAATCAGGCTCGATCGAATCATTCCATTGATTACAGTATCTATTCGTTTTATAATTGAAACGAAATGTTCTATTTTGTCTTACGGAGGATTTAAATGAAACAAATCGCCTTTTTAGCCCTTGATCAAACAATGTTTCACACAGCATTGCAGATTCGTGATGAACAAAACTTCGCTATGGAAGTTGCGGAAGGCTTACTCAGTAAAGGCGTTAAGATAACATCTGAACTGATTGAAAACGGCTGTGAGATCCTCATTACCCGCGGCGGTACTGCTGCCGCCATCACTGAGGCCAAGCTTCCTGTTACAATTGTTGAAATCCCCATTACCGCTTTTGATCTTGTTCGCGCCTTGGAGAAAGCTAAAAACTATGGCAAGGAAATTGCTATAGTTTCTTTTCCTTCACTGCTCCACGGAGCTAACCTCTTAGGAGATAGTTTAGGAATCGATCTGCGCTGCTACCAACTCAACAATGAAACAGAAGCAGACGATCGCGTCAGGCAGGCTTTTGCTGCTGGCGCTAAGGTAGTGATCGGCGGTTTCATTACGATTCTGGCAGCAAAAAAGCAGCAAAAACCGGCCATTCTGATTGAAAGTGGCAGAGAAAGCATCATTCAGTCCTGCTTAGAAGCCAAACGCATCGCTGCAGCCAAAAATTTAGAAAAAGAAAAATCAAACATATTACGCGCTCTGCTAACTTACGCTTATGAAGGTATTCTTGCCGTAGATGCTGCAGAAACAATCACCTTCTTTAATCCTTTTGCCGAGCAGCTAACAGGCGTCAAAGCTGCAAATGCGCTTGGTAAAAAAATTAATGACCTATGGCCAAGTTTAAATCTAGGAAAAATGATTCGTCAAAAAAATGATGATCTAAGCCACATTACTACAATAAACGGGCGCGATGTCTTATGCAATAAAGTATCAATTTTAGTCAATCACCAAGCTGTCGGCGCTGTCGTTACCTTTCAGGATGTAACACAAATTCAACAAATGGAAGCCACAGTCAGAAAACGACTCTATGTAGAAACTCACGAGGCAACATCTCATTTTGAAACGATTATTGGCCGTAGTCTATCTATTCAGCAGGCGATTCTTACGGCTAAAGACTTTGCCATCACCGATTTTTCTATTCTTATTTTAGGCGAAACAGGTACAGGTAAAGAGGTATTTGCTCAAAGCATCCATAATTATAGCTACCGCCGCAGCGAACCGTTTATCGCTATTAATTGCGCCGCACTGCCAAGCCAAATTCTCGAAAGCGAATTGTTCGGCTATGTGGGCGGCGCCTTTACCGGCGCAAACGCGCAAGGAAAACCAGGACTATTTGAAGTAGCTCACAAAGGAACTATTTTTTTGGATGAAATCAGTGAGATGGATTATATTACCCAGGGAAAACTCCTGCGGGTATTGCAGGAAAAAAAGATACGACGCGTCGGTAGCAGCAATGTAATTCCTATCGATGTTCGCATTATTGCAGCCTCTAATAAAAACCTTTGGGATCTTGTCGAACAAAAACAATTTCGCGCCGATTTATATTACCGTTTGAATGTTCTACAACTTCATTTACCGCCGCTAAGACAGCGAGAGAAAGACATTTCACTCCTAGCTGAATTTTTTCTTACGAACCAGCCCAATCAGTTGTACAAGCATCGCCTCAAATTGCTGCCATCAGCACTGCAGGCGTTAGCCGCGTATAGCTGGCCAGGCAATATTCGAGAATTGCAAAATGTTATGCAACGCATTATTGCCGTCCATAAGCAAGAAACCATCGATGCCGCTACAATTCATCGCTTTCTTGACCATGAGGAAACGGCAAAAACTGAAAGTCTTATCAAATCCAACGAAGTCGAACAAATCCGCCAAGCCTTACTCTTAAGCAAGGGAAAACAAGGCGCTGCTGCTAAGCTTCTCGGAATTAGCCGCTCCACCTTATGGCGTAAAATTAAGCAACTGCAAATTGATTAACCTAAAAAATCCCGCAAACCAGTCGACTGACTCGTTGCGGGATTTTCTGTAACTATTGCAATTTTACAACTCAGATTTAACCAAAAATTGCTTTAGTCGCTAAGAATAAAATTGACGGACATAACAAGCAGCCAAGTCCCGTGTAGAAAGTAGCCGTCATTGCGCCATAAGGAACAAGCTTAGGATCGGTAGCGGCTAGGCCAGCAGCCGTACCGCTAGTCGTGCCCATCAAACCGCCATAAACCATAGCAGACTGCGGATTATTCAAACCAATAAATTTAGCCACTGTAGGTGTAAGCACCATAACAAGAATTGATTTAACAACGCCCGCAGCAATACTAATTGCAATAACCGGTGAGCTTGCACCAATTGCCGCACCAGTAACCGGTCCAACAATAAAAGTAACGGCCCCAGCACCGATTGTAGCTAGGCTTACCGTGTCATTATAACCAAAAGCCAAAGCAAGCAGTACGCCAACAATATAGGCCGAAATAATTCCTAAGAAAAGCGACAGAACACCAGCCACGCCGGTTTTTTTCATTTCGCTTAGATCCGCGCCAAAAGCAGTCGATGCAATCGCATAATCACGCAGCATGGCGCCGCCCATTAAGCCAATACCAGAAAAAATCTTAAGATCAGCGATCCCCTTCGAGCCGCCAGTCACTGTGCCGCCCCAATAAGCTAGTATTAAACCAAAAATAATAGCGATAGCCGAACCATGAATCCGTTTATTCGTAAGCTTATCTGAAATTAAATAAGAAAGATACGTAACGATACCAACAATCATAAAAGACATTACTAAGCCATTGCTAACAAACACATCGTAAACCATTTTTCCCAAATCCATGAACGATCCCTCCTAGCCATTCTTATTTTTAACTTACTTTTTCGCTTTGCCTATTTTACTCAATAGAGGTACAAACAAGAAAGCTACAGCAACTGAAAGCGTTCCAGCAGCGAGTGCCAGAGGCCCGCCTTTGAGAGCTGCCAATACATTTTGTTGTGCCGTCATGGCTACAACAATAGGGATATACATGGCATTCCAAAAAGCAATCCCATCTTGCGCCGGCTTGGAAAGTTTTCCGGCCTTCATTAGTTTTTGCGTGAGAATAATCAATAAAAACATTGCAAAACCAACGCCGCCGACATTTGCTTTTACGCCAAGCAAAGCGCCTAGAACATCGCCAAACCAAACTCCGACAAAGTAGCAAAACGAAAGCAGCGCTACACCATAAATTGCCATGATAATTCCTCCATTTTTATAAATTTGGTTATTCATTTATACACTTACTTAGGCGGTAATGCACTATGGATAACCAAATAACCACAAGCATTACCGCCGGGAGAACCTTATAAACCCGTACTGATTTTACTTCACAAAATGCGCTGTTGAAACAAATACCCCAGTAGCAATGGCACTCACAATAACGCCACTGATATTTGCCCCTAAGGCAACTGGCAAAATCATAGCATAAGGATTTGCTTCCATGGCCGCATATTGGGCGAGCTTTGCTGTACTTGGCACACACGATACACCTGCAATCCCAACTGTCGGATTAAATTTACCCTTGGTAAACCAATAAACAACCCAGCCGCCGATAATACCGCCAACGGCAGAAATCGCCAGAGCTAAAATACCGAGAACAATTAAAATGCCAACTTTCGGATCCATAATGGTTTTGGCGTCACACAACACGCCAAGTAGCAAACCTAGGAACAACGTCGCACTATAGAGAAGCGTATTATCTAACAACTTTTGGTATGGCTCAATCTCCGCTTCCTTAATCGCTACACCGAGGAAAAAGGACATAATCAGCGGTGCTGCCACTGGCAGCAATAAGCAAAGTACGCCGCACATAATCACAGTAAAGATAAACTTTTGGCTTTTAGGTACCTCTGAATGTTGCACCTTCATCTCAATTCCGCGATATTTCTTCGGAATCATCAGCTTAATGATATAAGGATAACCCGCATAGGTTAAGCTTAGATACAAGTACGCAATGATCGAAATCGGAACAAACAGATTCGGCGCCAACATCAACGAGGTAAATAGCACCATGGGACCATCAGCGCCGCCAATAGTTCCCACAGCCGCCGCCTCGCCAATTGGTAGACCTAGCTTATAGCCGATTACCAAAGTAGCAAACGTTCCCGCTTCGGCAAAAATGGCTACAACAATACTAGCCCAAGGCCGCGCTAAAACAAAACCGATATCACACATGGCCCCAATCCCAAAAAAGACAATACAAGCAATAAGGCCATTACTAAAAGTCAAGTTATAGATTGGCTGTAAAAAGTTAATTTGCATAATATTCATTAAGTCGTCAGGTTTAGCTACAAGCGGGTCAAGGAAAATATTGCCAATCCCGCCATTTTGCATAAATAGAACACCTGTATTGATCGCAATCATGCCAATTCCCATAGGAACCATAATTAATGGCTCTAAAGTTCGTTTAAATCCTAAATAAGCTAATACAAAACCAAATAGAATCAGAAAAAGTCGCGCATAAACAACCGACGGATCTTGCACAAAGAAAGAAAAAATACCAGGAAATAGATTATGGATAATTTCAGTCACTATTCATACCACCTAACTTTGATATGGCTTTATTAATAATTAGGATTAATCCTACTGTCGCAAAAGAAAGTGCGGCAGTTAAACCATAGGAAAATCCCGCATAGGTATAAATGTCCAACTTGTTTCCTCCTTGTCTTCTTGAGCTAGCACTTCACTTCGATTCAGCTTAGCCAATTACTAAGAGCGGCGTACCAGCCTGCACTGGATCGCCATCTTTCGCACTAATTGATTTTACGACGCCGTCGCAAGGCGCCATAACCGGATTGTGCATTTTCATGGCTTCGAGTATCAAAAGTTCCTGTCCCTTTGTTACACTATCGCCGACGCTCACTTTTACAGTAATCACTTTACCAGGCATCGGCGCGGTAACTTGACTGCCGCCTGCAGTTGCTGGCGCTGCCGCTGGTTTAGCCGGTGCTACTGGTGCTGCCGGTGCAGGAGTCGCAGTAACTACTGGGGCCGCTTTCGCAACAGAAGCTGGGGCTGGAGCAGCAGCGACTGCTGCTGTTGTGGCGTTATTTTTTGCTACCGTTACATCATAAGTTTTACCATTCACGGTAATTGTATAGTTTGCCATGGTATTGCCTCCTTGAAATATCGTTTCGCGCTTTATAAGTAATTGTGTACAGCTTCTTGTCTGGCTGTAGTACGCCATCTGCTGCTATGTCGCTCTAAGACACTCAGTACCGTAAAATCACTTGTTCCCTCTAGTTCAGCAATGGCGGCGGCAATCACGGCTACCAACTCATCCGCTTCGTCTGAATTCGCAATGATTTCAGGAACTTCAGCGACCGCAACTGTGGCAGATACAGCAACTGTCGGCACTTCTATTTCATCCTCGTTATAGCGGCTGCGCAAGAAAAAAACGACAGCCACAATAACGCATAATAATCCAATCCACACCACGTCTCAACCCCTCCTCCGATTCAGCTTATCCCTTGTTTATAGCGGAATATTGCCGTGTTTTTTAGCAGGGCGAGATTCCCGTTTGGCATTAAAAGCATTTAAGGCACTAATAATCCGCGGCCGTGTTTCACTGGGGACAATAACTTGATCAGCATAACCACGTTCTGCCGCCTTGTAAGGCGTAGCAAATTCTCTAACATACTCATCGGTTTTTTCTTTGGCATTAGGATCATTACGGAAAATGATATTGGCCGCTCCGGCAGGCCCCATAACAGCAATTTCAGCTGACGGCCAAGCCATGACTTGATCAGCGCCAAGATGACGTGAGCACATTGCAATATAAGCGCCGCCATAGGCTTTACGCGTAATTACGGTAATCTTAGGCACAGTCGCTTCAGAATAAGCAAAGAGCATTTTAGCGCCATGCCGAATAATACCGCCATGTTCTTGCCCCGTACCTGGTAAGAAGCCGGGAACATCGACAAGGCTCAATAGTGGAATATTAAAGGCATCGCAAAACCGAATAAAGCGGGCTGCTTTATCAGACGCATTAATATCGAGGCATCCAGCCATCATCGTCGGCTGATTCGCAATAATTCCCACAGTGCGTCCATCAAATCTAGCAAAACCAATAATCATATTTTTGGCAAAGTGAGACTGTATTTCATAAAACTCGCCGTTATCTGCGATCTTTTTGATCACATCATACATGTCATAGGGTTGATTCGGATTATCAGGCATTAATGTGTTAAGGCTTTCATCGGTTCTTGCCGGATCATCACCTGTCGCCACAATCGGAGCTTCATCAAGGTTATTGCTAGGCAGAAAGCTAAGTAAGTACCGTACCTGCTCCATGCAATCCTCATCGTTTTCCGCGGCAAAATGTGCGACCCCTGATACAGCATTATGAGCCATAGCACCGCCCAACGCTTCCGCCGTCACTTCTTCCGCTGTCACCGATTTAATGACTTGCGGTCCTGTAATAAACATTTGGCTCGTATTTTTAACCATATAAATAAAATCCGTAATAGCTGGCGAATATACAGCGCCGCCGGCACAGGGTCCCATGATGACCGAAATCTGAGGAATTACGCCAGACGATAAGGTATTGCGGTAAAAAATATCACCAAAGCCAGAGAGGGCATCAACGCCTTCTTGAATACGAGCCCCACCAGAATCATTCAGTCCAATGACAGGCGCACCCATTTTCAAAGCTAGGTCCTGTACCTTCGTGATTTTGGCTGCATGCTGTTCTCCCAGAGAACCGCCGATTACCGTGAAATCCTGAGCATACACGTAAACAACTCGCCCATTGACAGTTCCATAACCTGTAACAACGCCTTCGCCAGGAGCTTCTTCTCGCTCCATGCCAAAATTCGTGCAACGATGTTTTACAAACTGATCTAATTCATTAAAGGAACCTGGATCTAAAAGTTTTTCAATTCGCTCCCGCGCCGTTAGCTTGCCGCTGGCATGCTGCTTATCAATTCTTTTTTTCCCGCCGCCAAGAGCAATTTTTTCCTGTTTTGTTACAAGCTCTTCAATCTTTTGATGAATAGTTCCCATTGCGCACCTCTCAACTTGGAGTCACTACTTTTAAGTAATTACAACTGATTGGATTGATGAAGTTTACAGTACGTTGTTAGCTTTCAATTCGTCCACTTCATCACTAGAAATACCTAGCATAGCCGCAAGAATTTCTTTCGTATGCTGCCCTAAAAGCGGCGCCGGGATTTCAACTGAGCCTGGTGTTTCGGACAATTTAATCGGCAAACCTGGCATTTTCAGCTTACCAGCTATGGGATGCTCTACTTCAACGATCATATCGCGTGCAGCCACTTGCGGATCTTTCAACACACGATCGACTGTGTTAATCGGACCGCAGGGAATGCCCGCTGCATCGATAACCGCCAACCACTCATCAACCGTTTTATCAGGAAATACTGTATCAAGAATTGCTTTCAATTCTTTCTGATTTTGGGTTCGCTGTGAATTCGATACAAACCGCGGATCTTCAATCAATTCGGTTTTGCCGATCAATTCGCAGAACTTAGCCCAAAGCCGATCATTGCCAACAGCAATAATTACATAACCATCTTTCGCCTTAAAGCCTTCAAAGGGAGTAATCGAAGGATGTCTATTGCCGATCGGTCCAGGAACAACGCCTGACGTAACGTAGCGTGAAATCGCATTTTCTAAAATGGCTACTTGACAATCAAGCATAGCAACATCTACTTTTTGGCCAATGCCCGTCACCTCGCGCGTATATAAAGCGGTCAACGTACCGATTGCCGCAAAAAGTCCGGCAGTGACATCGCCCACGGAAGCGCCTACTCGCGTTGGCTCGCCATTTTCTTGACCAGTAATGCTCATAATGCCGCCCATCCCCTGAACAATTACATCATAAGCTGGCTTTTTGCTATAAGGACCTGTATGGCCAAAACCAGAACAAGCCGTATAAATAATTTTCGGATTGATTTCTTTCAGTACATCATAACCAAGGCCTAATTTTTCCATCGTTCCAGGACGATAGTTTTCCAGTACCACATCGGCCTTCTTAACCATTTCCTTGAAAATTTCCTTGGCTTTCTCTTCCTTAAGATTTAAGGTCATCGAACGTTTGCCGCGGTTCAAGCTCATAAAATAAGCGCTTTCTTTGCCGACAAAGGGACCAAAAGCCCGTGAATCATCCCCACCGTTCGGTGCTTCAATTTTAATAACATCTGCGCCAAAATCAGCAAGCATCATGGATGCATAGGGACCAGCAAGCACCCGCGTCAAATCAAGCACTACAAGATTCTCTAACGATTTCATTCTTAGCCCTCCTCAAATTCTTCAAACTGTATGATTATTGCAAACTGTATGGTTATTTTAGCAAAAAAAAATAAGGCAAAGTAAAATCTGCAATACTATAACA
This sequence comes from Pelorhabdus sp. sgz311002, assembly GCF_056134285.1. Taxonomy (NCBI): domain Bacteria; kingdom Bacillati; phylum Bacillota; class Negativicutes; order Selenomonadales; family Sporomusaceae; genus Pelorhabdus; species Pelorhabdus sp. sgz311002. The sequence goes on from NZ_JBWBCL010000006.1 coordinate 113,487, forward strand.
AAAACGTGACGTAAGAGCTCATTTTTTTGCAGTAAGATTCATCCTTTAAATTCACTTTTGCTATCTACTAGAAAAAATAAAAACGCTTCCTTTATCGATAAGATAAAAAAAGCGTTTTACACAAATATTTTATGATAGAGCTTAATAAAAGCTCCTATTATTTTTAAGTCTTATTGGTGTACAGGAAGCTGACATAGTTCGTGTTCTCAGATCCCCAAGAAACATTTAAACAATGCCTCCCCCTTCCTGCAGACCAAAACGGTTACTACCAGTATATCTATTATAACAAAAAAAATGAATCCATGGCAAAAAATGCACCAATATACCAAAAAAGATACATAACCTTCCCGATTTTACTGACAAGATTCACAGCTTAATGCCCATAACCCGATTAAATTCTTTAATATAATGGCGCGCAACAGGAATATTCGTCTCTCGGCAATTTTCTAAAGTAAGTACATAGGTATTATTAAACCAAGGAATGACTTCCCGTACTTTCGCTAAATTCACTAAATAACTCTTATGAATTCGTAAAAAGCCTTGCTCTTTGAATAGACCTTCTAAATCCCTTAGTGTCATCTTCGTGAATAATTGTCCTTGTTCCGTTTCAAGTAAAGTCTGCCTATATTTATCAGCTTTCGCAAAAAACACTTCTGACGCTCGCAGCATAATCATACGGTCACTGCCCCAAACACAAAGACTGGAACGCATAATCTGACTAAATTCCATATTCTCGACGACAAGCGGCTTCCGTGTCGTGACCGTTTCTGGCGGTCGTAATTTTTCTACACTTTTTTGCACCCGCGCCAAAGAATAAGGCTTAAGAATATAATCGACAGCATTTAATTCAAAAGCTTTGGCAGCAAATTGATTAAAGCCTGATGTGAAAACAATGCGTGGCGGATAATTCAGTTCAAGAATTTCGCCAGCAGTGACTAGCCCGTCTTTATTCCGCATCTGAATATCCATAAAAACGACATCAGGATTTTGTTCCTGTACCATGTCTAGCACTTCATCGCCATCTTCACATTCACCAACTATATCAATTGCGCCGATGTCGCGAAGAATTGCCTTTAATTCCTCGCGCGCTGGAAATTCATCATCGACAACAATAACCCTCAAATTCATACCTCGTCCTCCTTATCCGGAAAAGTAAGCGAAACGCAAGTCCCTTCTCCTGCCTCACTTTCGATTTTCAATCCAAAATCCGCCCCATAAATCGCTTGTAATCGCTGATGAACATTAAAAAGTCCAATACTTGTTTTCTTCTCATCATCTTCCGGCGTAGCGAGAAGTAAATGATTCAGCTTACTACGTGGAATTCCAACACCATCATCTTTTATTGAAATAATATAAAATCCCTTAGCAGTCCTGCGACCAGAAACAATCACATTCCCACCGGATTTTTTCGGATATAACCCATGTTTAATTGCATTTTCCACAAGAGGTTGTAATATAAGAGCCGGAATTTTTCGATGATATGTTTCAGGAAAGTCATAAACAATCTGCAAGTTGTTGCGAAATCGAGCTGATTCAAGCTGTACATAGGCATTAATATGCTGAATCTCAGTCTCAAGATCTACCCACTCACCGGCGTTAGTCAAATTATTGCGATAAAAATCCGCCAAATGCAATAATAGGTCACGGGCGATTTCCGGCTCACTACGACAATAGTAGACGATTGTGTTTAGAGCATTAAACAGAAAATGAGGATTAATTTGCGTTTGTAGCGCTTTAATCTCCGCATCGGCTTGTAAGGACGCATAAAGTTCAACACGGCTCGCCTCTAATTGCGTCGAAATCAGTTGCGACAGCCCTTTAATTAACTCAATTTCAAAGGGAGATATACTATCAGGAGTTACTTTGTAAAAGCCCAAAGAACCGACTATATTTCCTCGTTCAACTAAAGCTACAACGATTTTCGATTGTAGTACACATTGAGGATCCTGGCAGCCAATTTCCTCCTTGCTTACAGCTAATTCATAGTTTCCTTGATTTAATACCTGCATCGTACTCGTCGTCTGAATGACGCCTTTATGATGATCCGCTCCCTCGCCGATAAAAGCTAATACACGGTCTAGCGACGTTATCACTACAGCATCTAACGTCCCAACGACTTCATAAATCGTAAGAACGGTATCCTCAGCACTTTTTTCATTTAAGCCTTTCTTCAGAAAAACCAGCGTTTTCTCAGCAATTTGCAAGGCAAGCTGGGCGGCTTTCCCCTCCACTTTTTCCCGTTCATCGTAAATCGTATCTAAAATTGCGATGATCATCGCAATGCCCAAAGGGTTCACAATAAGCATAGAGGTGCTAATCGTCTGCACGAGTTGCAAGGCCCAACTGAAAGGAGAAGAGAAAAACAATAAAATAAGCATATGCAGAGATTCGAGAAAAAAACCTAGCCCCAAAGCAACCGGCCAGCGATTATGCATACTGCTAAATCGCTGATAAAACAGCCCGGCAATAATTCCTTGTATAATCGTAGAAGCGGCACTGGCTGAAGCGCTGATTCCACCTAAAAAGTAGCGCTCCACACCTACAATAATTCCTGAGCCAATGCCAACCCAAGGTCCGCCGATTAGCCCAGCTGTAATAACAGCCACAGCCCTTGTATTGGCAATTGCATAGGTAGTTTGAAACCCAGCATGAGTTCCAGCGATACCAATTACCCCAAAGAATATGATATAGCCAATCTTGCCCCAAAAAGACGATCCTTTTTGCAAAATGGCAGCGCGAAAAACTTGGGCCTTTGAAAGTAGAAAAATACAGCTTAGTATCACAATCAGAATCATAAACAAATGTTGAAAAACATACCCTTGCAAAGGCTCCGCTCCTTATTTTACGGCAAAAAAAACAGGAGGAATCCGTTTGACAGACTCCCCCTAGTAAAATGCCCCAAATATTTATTTGTTAGTTTGCTACAATAATCTACTGAAAATATTATAGGGGATGAAATACTATAAGTAAAGAAATTTTTATTACCCTTTATTGGGATTTTATAAACTATCTACAACCCATTATTGAAGAGCTATTTCCTACTGCCGCAGGCCTAATTACAAGCGTTATGCAGGAATGATATGGTGTGATTGGGGCAGATCGTTAAAGTCTTGATTCATGAGTTCTAATATCTGCCCTACTGCTCCTTCTCCATACCTTTTAGCAAATAAATCAAGTGATTCCTGCATTGCCTGAAGTCCGCTATAGCCAAATCTGGCAATAACGACTTCCCACAAAGCTTTAAATAAGTGCCCACAATGATAGTTCCAGGGCATCTTGGCTTTATTGCCTAAAAGTCGTACTCGTTCGGCAAATTGCTCTTTTTCCATGCTCGATACGTTTGCCTGCAACAGCCGCATATCACAGACCGCATCCCCTAAGCCACGACATTCTACAATATCAAAAACAAGGTCTGAATTATAACCTGCCGCAATGGCTACATCTACATACTTACAATATAAATAGCCGTATGCTTCTAGCCAGCCTTCTTCTTGCCATAGATCGTGCCAAGGACATTTCTTAATAAAAAACTGAATATCGGGGTCCTTAGTTGGAACAGAAAAGTCCATCTCTCCTTCTCTAGCGCTCCATTCCCCATAGGCAATATAGTTTAAAGCGGTAAGTTCAACACCATCGGCCTGGGCTCGTAAAGCCATCCGTTTGCCTCGCTGTCTGCCATAATGAACAACGCCATTGCCGACTGCTTCAATTCCCGCCTCACCAAACGTGTCAATCACAGTCTTGGCAATAGCGCCAAATAAATAGGCATGACTGCGCGCATCTAACTGCTGCTCTTCAATCATTGTTTCACTCCCTTACGATATCATGATCGCCTCAGATAAAATAATATCTATATTTTAACTCGTTACATTTTAAAAGCACTGACCACCTCGGTTAAATCCATTGCCATATCAGCAAGTTTCTGACTGGACGTAGCAATTTCTTCATTCGTTGCAGAATGTTCTTGCGTAGCAGCAGATACATTCTGAGCCTGGCTTGCCGCTTCTTTGCTAATTCCATTAATTGCGTCCACTGACGCCACGACTTGCTGACTTCCTTTTGCCATCTGCTCAATAGCTGCTGTAATTTCACGCATTCGCGAAGCCGCATCATTAACAGTCCTGTGAATATCTGCAAATGACTGCCCTGCAGCATCTACTGCTTCAACCCCAGCAAGAACTTCTTTGGAACCTTCAACGATTGCCGTCATTGCAGTGCCTGTATCATACTGCACTTCTGAAATTAGACCTGTAATTCTTTTAGCCGACTCTTGCGCTTGTTCCGCTAATTTACGCACTTCCTCGGCAACTACAGCAAAACCACGGCCATGCTCACCAGATCGAGCCGCCTCAATCGCCGCATTCAATGCTAATAAATTTGTCTGACTGGCAATGCCAGATATGTCATCAACAATATAGCCAATCGCCTTTGATCGTTCCTCCAAGGTTGTCATCACCTGTGCCGATCGCGCTACGGCACTTTGAGCACTTTCCATTTGCGCGATTGCTTTCTCTATGGCCTGGCTTCCTTTTTGGGCCGTCGCCGACGATTGATCTGAAGTATCTGAAGCATCCTTAGCGTTAGTTGCAATATTTTGTATTCCTGCTGACATCTGAGCAATAACAGCAACTGTATTTTCAATAGCTATCATTTGTTTTTCCGTACCGCCAGCCATACCAGCAACAGTTTGCGCCACTTGATTCGCTGCTTGCGCGGACTGTGCTGCGCCGGCAGTAAGCTCTTCCGAAGAAGCAGAAAGATCACTCGCAAAGCTTGTTACCTGCTTAATAAATTCTTTCACTTGATAAACAAGTGTATTAATAGAATCTGCAATTGTTCCGAATTCATCTTTCGAATATAGCGGGATTTCCTGAATAGTAATATACCCGTCCTTATCTTTTTGAATTCCCTTTGTAATCATATTAAGAGAGGTAATGATTTTTTTAGCAACAAAAGCACAAACTACTATACTGACTATACCGCTAATCAAACTTATAACAAAAATCATCTTAATTAAAGAGTCTACTTTTCCTAAATCAAAGGCAATATCATTTTCGCTGGCTTTTTTTATCTCTTCCGTAAAATCAGCAAGCTTCTCTGCCTTATCATCAAAGTCCGTCATTAATTTATTGCCGCCAGCGGGTCCAAAATTTACGTATTGTTCAGCCATTTTTTTGCCCAATTGATAGTATTCATCAAAGGCTCGCTCATACTCACGAAGTTCCTGTTCCTTCTCCGGTTTAAGTAGTTTATACTTCGTTAAAGCTTCTTTGAACATTACAGCGCTCTCTTCAGCATTTTTAAAGCCGTCATCTTTGCCATCTTGTGCCCTCGTTGCACTTATGTCGCTTAAATATTGCTGAACTTGAACAATAGACAATTCCATCTGATTCGCCAACGATGTTACAGGATATGTCACACTATTTACCCGTGTATTAAATTGAACTGCTTGAGAAATAATAACTAAATTAATAATTACCGTAATACCTATTATCATGCCTAATAAAACTATTTTGCCGCGAGAAGAATATAAATAGTTCATGCTTACCACTCTCACTTTACAATAAAATAGGTATTTTTACATCAAATTCCAATTAACCTAAATATTTATATTTTTACTATCATCTTATAGAATTGGTGATTCTGCGTCAAGATAAAAGATCTGAGTCATTAAATAGAAGTAACGTAAACAAGAACAAGCCAATTAAGGTCCTTTCTGCTGTGACCTCAATTGACTTGTTCCTATTTACGTTTTAGAGGCTTTAAGCATCTTACAACAGCCCTAAGCTTAACATAGTTCCCATCCCCAAAACCAGAGTAACAACTATATTACGACTTTTGTAGGCCGCAGCGGCAGCTACTAATCCTGCTAATAAATAATGATTTTGCAATGAAATATCAACTTCGCCTTTTGGCAAAATTAAAGCTGGCACAATCAAAGCAGTAAGAATCGCCGTCGGAATATGTTTTAACCAGCGCTCTAGCCAAGTCGGCATTCCGGTTTGACGAAATAGAGCCGCACAACTAAACCGCGTGGCAAATGTTACGGCCATCATACAGAAAATAATAAAAAGAATTTCACTGCGCATGCTTCTTCGCCCCTTCCAATAAACCACCAACAAGTACTGCGCCAAAGCAAGCGGCTATCATATACCACTTTCCCGGAAGATAGACAGCGCCAAGCACGGCAATTATAGCTGATACAACACATACAATAAGGCTGATTCGATCTGTTAGCCGTGGGAAAAGCAACACCAAAAAAGTAGCAGGCATGGCAAAATCAAGACCCCACACTAACGGATCAGGAATATATCCTCCAACTAAGACCCCAGTCAAGGTAGACAAGCCCCACGTCACATACATACTAAGGCTGGCGCCCAGATGATACGCCGAGCTATAGCCACTTTGATAGATACGGCTGATCGTTACTGCATAAGCTTCATCGGTCAGCAAAAAAGATAATATAAGCTGCCGTGAAAGCGGCTGTTTCACTAGATATTTTGCCAAAGAAGCGCCCATTAGCATATGGCGTAAATTGACTAGCAATGTGGTTAAGGTAATCACGCTCCAACTAGATAATCCCGCCCCTAGCATGGTGATTGCAATAAACTGACTAGCGCCGGCAAATACCAAGAGCGACATCAAAACTGTTTCTACTGGCGTAAGCCCTGCTGTGAGTCCCATAATCCCGCAGGTAATACCAAAAGGAATTACGCCAAGTAAAATAGGGCCACTAGCAATAACGCCGCGACGAAAATCAGGATCAAGGATTAGATAGTTAGATGGCAATACGGCGTTTTTACTATTCATTTGGTCACCCTCGCTTTTTGCTTTCTTTTACAGAATTGTAACATTGTAAGACGATACATACAATGTTATAATTGTATGCAAAACAATTTAAAAGCGAGTGAATAATATGCCAGTGAATTCTTTTGATAATTATCCCATGAGCTGGAAGCCGGAATTCAATGAAAAAACAGGCCCACTCTATAAAGCAATTGCCGAAAAATTAGAAGCTGATATTAGAAGCGGGCTACTGACGCCGGGAACAAAATTGCCGCCGCAACGTGAACTAGCTGATTTTCTCGATATTAATGTAAGCACCATTTCGCGCGCCTTCAAACTTTGCGAACAAAAGGGAATCATTTGTTCTACTATTGGTAACGGAACCTTTGTTTCTTCTGATGCTGCGGCGAATCCTTTTTTGCTACACGACGAAGACTCTTTAGAGGTTATTGAAATGGGTCCGGTCTTCCCTGCAAAAAGTGCCAACCGACCGATTGTAACCCAGCTGAAAAAAATGATTACAGAACCGGATTTTGGCGAACTGTTTCAATATGGTAAATCAGGTGGAACACTCTGGCAAAAAGAAACAGCAGCCAAACTGATAGGAAAAGCAGGCTATAAGGTACCTTCTGAACAACTGCTATTATCGAATGGCGGGCAAAATGCAATCACTGCCGTATTAGCAGGTCTCTTTCAACCAGGAGATCGCATTGGCACAAATGAATTTACCTATCCTGGCATTAAAACAGCCGCCAATATGCTGGGAATCCGCTTAATCCCCATTCAACAAAAAAATAATGAAATGACAGCTGACGGAATTTTATATGCTTGCAAAAATGAAAATATTAAAGGTCTCTATATCATACCTGATTTTCATAACCCAACAACTCATACCTTGTCAGACACAGGTCGAAAAACTATAGCCGCCCTCGCCAAACAAGAGGACCTCATTATCATTGAAGATGCCATTCATAGTCTCCTGACAGAAAAGTCTTGTCCCCCCGTTGCCGCTTATGCTCCTGAACACGTCATTTATATTTCCAGTCTTGCCAAAGTCGTTTCACCAGGACTCAGAATCGCGTTTCTTGCTGTACCAGAAGTGTATAAGCAAAAACTAACCGAAGCGCTCTATAATATGAATATCTCTGTAGCTCCCATGATAGCCGAACTCGTCTGCCGTATGATCATTTCCGGCGATTTAGAAAAAATCATCGAAAAACATCGCTTAGTAAATAAGCAAAGAAATGAAATTGTTGATACCTATTTAAAAAATCATAAAGTTTGGGGAAGTCCCGAGGGCATTATGCGCTGGCTTCTTTTGCCGAAAAAGATGACCGGCGAAGAATTTGCCGCCAATGCCTATCAGTTAGGAGTCCGAGTCTACGGCGCTGAGCGCTTTGCCGTAGGAAATCCAAAAGCCGTAAATGCGGTGAGACTTGCCATTGCCGCCCCAGAGAATGATGCCCAGTTAGAGAAGGCTATAAAAATCATTAAGAATCTATTAGAACAAAAAAGCAGCCACTAATCTATATTCAAAGTTTGAATAACAAATCAGCAGCTGCTATTTTACGATAAGATTATTACGATGCGGTTACGATACAATCAATCTTAGCCATTAAAAAGTAAATGTTTTAGGCGGCTCTCCTGAAAAATCAGCAAGAATGGCTGTTCCATGTTCGACATAAAATACTTCAAAAATGGGATTATCGGCACTTTGATAAATTGATTTTACCAAGCCGCTAGTAGTTAATACTTTCTCTTTATCAGACAAGCTGCTGCTAAATTTAACTTGACCAGCCAAACGAACCCAAGCAAATTTCGGCGAGGTACTAGAGAACTCTATATATGGATTTGCTTGTAATTGCTTAAAGACGTCCTTGGTATTATTTGTACAAAAGAAAAACTTCCCATCTGCTTCATACATGAATTGAAAGGGCCTGGCCTTTGGTTTTCCTTCTGCCACAGTGGCTAATACCCCTGTAACATTCTCTTGTAAAAATTTAATAACCTCTTTCATTTTCTGTTGTCCCTCCAACTTTTATTTATAGTGCATCAGCACACTACAGGCAATGACTAGGCCCTATGCAAATACAAATTATATGCCCTATGCAAATACAATTTAATTGATTTTAGCGCTTCAATATAATTCTACCCCAAGAGCCCCATCAAAATTAGATATCTAACTATTATCCGAAAAAAATTTCAATTTTAATTCGCCTGCAACAAATTTATGAAGTATATTCTCTAAGATTGCCAATCACTTTGGCTAATAGCCTTTCAACATTCTCAGCTTCCTCTTCCGCCAGATCTTTATAAACAATTGAATTAACGTAAGCTGAAATTTCAGCTAAACTCGGCTTTAAGTCTTCGCCTTTCTGGGTAAGTCGAATCCAAGTAACCCGACTATCTTTACTGCATTTTTCTTTTGTCACATAACCCAAGCTAATCAGCTTATCTACCAAGACCGTTACGGTTGGTTTCGTACGATGAATTCTTTCGGCTAATTCCTTCATTGTAAATGTATTTCCATGACAAAGCTGCATGAGAATCCCGCCATGCGACGGAACAATTCCCTCGATTCCACGCGCTCTTAATTCACTAACAATTAATTTGTGGGCTTCTTCTGCTAATCTGCTTGATAAGGCAATCATATTATTTCTTCTCATGGTTTTTATTATAGTTAGATATCTAACTTTCGTCAATAGTAAATTTTCTCTCACATACAAATCTTACACCAAAAAGCCATCGCACTAATTTCTTGATGCGATGGCCTTCTCTAGTAATATTTACTTAGCTCATTTCCGGCAGATAATTGTACCATTATTTTCAGTGACTGCCTGGTAGGCATTCTCTAACGATGTGATAATAGCTTCCCTGCCTGATCCAGATTTAACAAATTTAATAGCCGCCTCAACTTTAGGCAACATAGACCCAGGAGCAAAGTGTCCTTCTCCCATATATTTTTCGGCTTCTTCCACAGTAATACGTTCTAGCCACTTTTGATCAGGCTTGCCAAAGTTAACAGCAACACGGGGCACTGCCGTTAGAATAATGAGTGTATCGGCATAAATAACATCTGCCAACTTTGCTGCCGCTTTATCTTTGTCAATCACTGCATCAACACTATGAAGCAGGCCATTTTCCCGATATACAGGGATACCGCCGCCACCACAGGCAATCACAACATCGCCATTTTCCATGAGACAACGAATCGTTCCCTTTTCTTTAATATCAACAGGATCAGGTGAAGGAACAACGCGCCGAAAACCTCTGCCTGAATCTTCAACAAAGGTGTAACCACGTTCTTCGCCGATCTCTTTTGCTGCCTCTTCTGAGTAAAACAGTCCAACGGGCTTAGTTGGGCACTGAAACGCTGAATCTTTGGGATCGACAATAACCTGGGTAATCGCTGTAGATACGTGTGTTGCCATGCCCTGCTGCACAAAGGTATTCTGCAAAGCATTTTGCAAATGAAATCCAATATATCCCTGACTCATAGCATTACATTCAGCAAAAGGCATGGCGGAAACATTGGAATTTTGCGTATAGGCCAGTTCAAAAGCCAAATTAATCATACCGACTTGCGGCCCATTCCCATGAACAATAACGATTTTATAGCCATCCTTGACGAGGTTCACAATGTGACTGGCGGCAACCAGAACGGCTTGTTTCTGTTCTTCAGGAGTATTGCCTAGAGCATTCCCGCCTAAAGCGATAACTAATTGTTTGTCCATTTTTATTCTCCTCTTTACAGTATCACATCACGATTGCAATCTTTGGAATAAACATAGGCAAAGTTCTCGTCGCGCCCCACAGCATAGCAGGCTTGCAAACAATAGGCGCCCATAAAAATATAATCTCCTTTTTGAACAGGAATCCAGTCATTATTCAGATTATACATTCCCTGTCCGCTCAAACAATAGGCACCATGTTCCTGCACATGTGTTTCCACATAGCCATGGGAAGCGCCAGGTTTGAAACTAAGAATATGGAAATTACAATCAAAGGCCAAATCTTTTGGCAAGAAGTCTTTCACTAAAACATCTTCCATGCCTTCATAATTAACCCATTCCATAGATTCCGTATTGCCTGTAACGATATAAGGCTCATAACCATCTAGTGGCGTATAAACACGTTTATACATGAATGCTTTTACTACTTCACCGCTTTTGTTCTGAAAATAGAGTTTCGTTCCGGGAGGACAATAAACAAATCCACCCTTTGTTAAAGAATAAGCTTCTTCTCCAGCTTTAACAGCTAGGCTGCCTTCTAACACATAAAATAAAGTTTCAATTCCCGCTTCGCCAAAACCGAGTTCATTTTTGCCATCAGCGCAAATCGTAACAAGATAGTCAACAAAACTAGCACCTAGCTTGGGAGAGCTAAGAATCGTGATATCGCAATTTTCAAAACCTGGAAGAGTATTTTTAACTAAACCATCCGGTTCAATCAGTGCATAGTTGTCTTTCTTGATCACTGATCGATTTATTAAAAGGTCTTTTCTGTATCCTGTAACATTATTAAGATAGCTCATAACGAATCTCCTTATCTATTTTTTTACTTTTTACACGGTAGTACTGGCAACTGATGAATTAAAAATTTCAGTCCTACGAAGAAGCCAAACAATGTATCATTGCCTGAAGTATGACCAAATGACTGTACTGCTTTGACTGCTTTTTCTATCTCAGCAGACGCTGCATCATCAAGCATTTCTACCAGTTTTATAAAGTACTCGCTTACATACCCTTGCAGTAACGCGTTAAGATAAGCCACGCTGACCAGCGTTGTTCTTTCCTTAGTAACCTCTGCTGCAAGAACTTGTTGCCATTCCTGGTAATGATCAAAGTTTAGAAGCGCCAATGTAAAACCGAGAAGGATATCATCACCGCTTGGCGTCAATCCTTTCCCCCTGCCAACAAAAAATTTTATAATTGTAGAATTTAATTTCATATCAGTTTTATCGGAATATAACAACAATTCTACTTGCTTGCGAGTTCTTTCATCTAAATAGAGCCCTATATTTTTCTCTAAATCCATATTTGTCAAATACTTATACAGCTTAGTATCAACAAGTTCTTTTATCGTACATTTTACTTTTGGAAGCCTTAGATCTATTTCTTCTAGATCTTTATAATCAATCACGATTACGCCATCAACGCTATAAAAAAGTAATCGATTCCCTTTGTTTACGACCATATCATCACTTTTTACAGAGTTGAGTATATTTTTAAGCTGCCCCTCATCTACATTCAGCCCAAGAACAGATAGAGGGGTGCCAGTGCAGCCAACATATAGTAAAAAGTCATCAAATTGTACGTTGAGACCCTGATTAAATTTGCTATGCACCTTACCCACTCTATGTGTTTTCAGATAGAGTGGCAAAAGATTGCTCCTCGCCGCTCTATCTTTTTTACATTGTTCTTTACTCAATTTCTATCCCTAGTTTTTTCGCATAAGCAACGATCGCTTTTTCAAAGCAGGCCAGCGGCGCACGCACTGTTCCAGCTCCAATCTGACCGACTCCTGCGTTTTTATGAGCGATGCCCGTATTGATTAGCGGCGTAATATTGGTTTCCACTACTTTTCTAGCATCAATTCCCAGACATGCCCCCTTGAAATCCCAAGTAGGAATACTCCAGTTGGAGTTATGGGAAATGCAGATTTTTTCCATTTCATTGGAAACTTTAAGTGCATCATGGAAACCGCCTGCTCCGACAAATCTAGTAACGCCAGGAGCAGCAATCATAGCCATGCCGCCAACCCCCACTGTTTCAGTGATGGCACTGTCGCCAATATCGGGATTTGCGTCAGCTTCTGAATAGCCGGTAAAGTACAGCCCATTTGGTGTATTTACTGGTGCAGTAAACCATTCGTCACCCATACCACTTATTTTTACGCCGAAATCCTGACCGTTTCTAGCCATTGTGGTAACGACTGTTCCACTCGTAGTTTTTCTAGCACAATCTACAATGGATTTACTTGCTGCCATCATGATGTTTAAGAAAAACTGATCCGTATCTGCTAAAAACTTAATTACGGTATATTTTTCTTTTTGGTCAATGTCAAGCTCCGTAATCAGCGGTGCTAGTTCTTTTTGGAAGATCAGAGAAGCCGCAATATTTCTTTGGTGGAACTCATCTCCCATAGTAATAGCCTTCGCAATAAGTACATTTAGGTTTAAGCCTTCTTCTTTTTGCCGCAAAGCTTTCGATAATACAGGTCCTAAAGAATCACGCATCCATCTTAATCTTGTTAAAACTTCTTCGGAATAAGCGCCAAAACGAAGTACTTTTCCGATGCCTTCATTCATAATGCAGTAACCAATCGATCCATCCAGTTTATTTTTGACGACCAATACAGGCATGTTGCCTGATGTAATTCCGCCCATAGGACCGACTGCATTTACATGATGACAAGGTGTGAATTTCACGCCACCCTGTTCTAGTAGCTCTCTGGCGCTCGTTTCGTCAGCTGCCCAGCCTTCGAATAATACCGCCCCAATACAAGACCCCTGCATTGGACCTGTCATGTTTTTATATTCAATCGGCGGCCCTGCATGCAGTAATACTTTATCGTTTAAGATTTCAATCACTGATTTTGCTGGCACTACATCTACCAAAAAGGGCTGTGAGTTTTTCATCTTGCCAATGACTTCCTGATTGGCTGTTTCAATTTCCTCAATTTTGGCAAGCTGATTTAATATTTTGATCAACTTTTTATTACCGCCTGCCGCCGGTCTCCAATCATACTGCACGGAACTGCCGCCATAGGCCATAATTGATTCGGTAAAGCTGGCAAGGCCGATATTGATAATCCGCGGTTTAGAATTTAAAAGATCGATAATACTATCGCTGATTTCAGGTAGTGCTTTTTTGGCAACGGTACTTGCTACTACGTGCTTATCCGCTTCTTTCAAATCAATTCCTTTTAATTTAAGCGCAAGTCTTATGGCCTTGGCATTGCTCTCTTCTACTAGTACACCGCAGCCCTTCAAAGTATCGATAGCGTCCTGATAGCTTTGAGGATCCTGCTGTGTGCCGCAGACAGAACCGACGAAGTAGAGCTCCCGACCATCTGCTTTTGCTGTTGCAATGGCTGCTTTGATCGCCTCTGATAACGCTCCAGCCATATCAGGATGTGAACCATACCCTAACACGCAGTCAAGCAGTATAATCCCAGTATTTTTACCGGCTGCATATTCTCTGATTTTATTAATTCTAACCTCTGGGTCGATCATCGGATGCGGTTTCCCTTGTGTGTAGATATCATCGCCCAAATCCATCACTTCGTAGCCATTAGCATTAAGGATATATCCCTCTTTTTTGATCAATTTACCAAGTCCTAAAGCCTCAGTAATCAGCATTGCTGCTTCAGCCGCCAGTGTGCCGCCGGAATATAAACCTTTTACTGTCTTATCATTTGCCAGCGGCGTTTTCACTTCATATTTTATGTCTTCCATATAATTCGGCTTCACCGGTCTGTTCTTAGCAAGATCTACAGCAATCATCGCCGTTTCTTCCAGCGTATGAGCCAAATATACATTGCCCTCATAGTGGTCTGGTTTTTCGCCTAAGAAAATAGCGACTACAGGTTTTGTAAGACTATGTAGCAATTCTACAATCTCATCTCTAACTTTCGGCGCTGGCGGTTTGGAAATAACCACAATAACATCGGTAGGATCATGAAGTTCCAGTCCAAGTATTGCATCGCGAACAGTTACCGCATTAACCTCTTCACTCAAATCTCGTCCACCTGTGCCAATAGCATGTACGACACCACCGCCAAGACGGTCAATAATAGTCGTCACTTCCTGTATCCCCGTTCCAGAAGCTCCTACTATACCAATATTTCCAGGTCTTACCACATTCGTAAAAGCGATAGGAATACTAGAAATAATTCCGGTACCGCAGTCAGGCCCCATCAATAAAAGGCCTTTTTCATGAGCTTTATTTTTAAGTCGCACTTCATCTTCTAATGAAATATTATCAGTGAACGAAAAAACATTCAGCCCCTTATCAAGTGCTTTTTCGATTTCATCAGCCGCATATTCCCCTGGAATAGAAAAGAGAGCTAAGTTTGCGTCAGGCATTTCTTCTAGTGCTGCATCAATGCTTGTTACGCTTACAGCCGTATTGGCTTTGCGTTTAACAGCAAGATCATTTAAAAATTTATCGGTTTCACTCAGAACACGATCAACAATCGTTTCGTCTTCTGTCTCGACGGCAATAATCATATCACTGGGAGCTGCACTTTCCGCTTCAACGGTAAGAAGTCCACTATTTCTAAGGATATCTTTATTGGCATCAGTCCCCATCATAATTGAGCATTTTGTGATACCATCAAGAGTATTTATCGAATTCGTGAGTAACATAAGATTGATAGAATCTTGATAACTATTTTTCTTAATTACTGTATATAGCATTTCCAATTCTCCTTTACTGTGTTAATATTGTGTTAATATTTTGTCAAATGAATTACCGTTATTATATCATTATTTTTTTGGATTATCATTGGTATAAAATCGTAAAAATCACGTTTTTTTTATACTTGGAGGATAAAGGAGTAGCAAATTGAATATCAAAGACATATTAAGAGTAAAATCGCTTTGTGGCGCACAATTAATAGCTGGCAAAAACGGAATTTCCAACGAAATAAATGGCGTCAATATCTTAGAGGCAACCGACATCGCCAATTGGGGACGTGCCGGTGAGGTAATTCTTACTAGTTTTTTTGCCCTGCAAAATTTGAACGATAGTGAATTAGACGTATTCTTTGAAAAACTCCATAATATCGGCATCAGCGCAATCATCATGAAAATTGATCGACTCGTTCCGCAAATCCCCAATAAAATCATTGAACTTTGCGACAAACATTTAATCCCCTTAATCCAAATTGGCAAAAATGTGAAGTATGACACTATCATCCTTGAGATATTAGGTCCCATTGTAAACAAGAACTTAAATTTGTTAAATAAGTATTATGAGGTACATAGCGAGCTCACTAGTCTTGCGCTGAAAATGCCTTCCATGGATAAGATTCTCTGTGAATTTAAAAAAATGATCTTACGCGATGTGAGTCTCATTGATTCTACCAAGGGAACTGAAATCAGTACAAATCCCAAACTTTGCAATGTAACAGTTATTGGCACAAGTGAGGTTTCCACAGAAAAATACGTCCATTTTAAATATGAGCGCAAAGAAGTAGTCTATAATAACTTGGAGCCTAAGTTAGTAGGTAAACAAATTCGTGTCCGTATACCCTATCTCGGCTATGATGACTACGAACTAGTGATTCACGAGCTACTCGATCAAATCAGTTCAGAAGATTTTATGATCATCGAAAATGGCGTAAAGTTTCTACAAATGGAATTACTAAAGAATTATGTAATCTCACAAAATCTCTTTCAGCAAAAAAACAATATCCTAAGCGACTTACTCAATGATAGACTCTATGAAGAAAAAGCAATTGATGAGGTATTAGAGTCCCTTAATATACATAAACACCCATACTATCAAGTAATTCTCATAAAACTCTATCAGCAAGATGAAACCAAAAATATAAACAAGCCGCTCATGGCGCAAACCTTACGAAAGATCCGCCTCAAATTCAAAGCCAGTTTTAAAGATATTGTTTTTCTAGAAAAGCAAGATCGAGTCGTTTTTATTCTCAATTTTAGTAGTTCGCATTCTGGTCTTACTGCGGCTGTCATCGAAAAGATTATGGATTCTTTCGTTGAAAATAATCTATTTAAAGAATTTCATTACTACGCAAGTATCAGCTCTAAAGTAGAAAAATCCGGAATTCCCAAGGCCAATAGAGAGGTTGTCGATACCCAAAAGGTGCTGCGCCTATTCCATAATTCCAATAAAATACTCCCCTATGAAGAACTGGGAATTTACAAGTTATTTTTGGACTCTAATAATTTAGGCGATCTGAAAAAGTTTATTTCTCCTCGAATCGCTAATTTCAGATCTGAATCCCCCCTGCTGTTCGAGACTTTAAAGACCTTTCTGGACACTAACCAAAGCTATAACCTCACTGCTGAAAAGCTGTTTCTTCATCCCAAAACAGTGCGGTATCGAATTGACAAAATAAAAAATGTGTTGGGAATCGACTTTGCAAATCCAGAGGAACTACTGCAAATTCAAATCGCTTCAAGATTATTTAAACTGATTGATGGGAGAAAAACGGATGAGTAAACCAGAAATATTTAACTTTACAACCAAGCAAAATATTAAATTAGCGATAAATCTCTATCGAGCCAAAAACGATAGAAAAAACATAACCATATTATATTTTCATGGTGGCGGCCTGCTTTACGGTGTAAGAGATGATCTACCGCAAATATATATCGATAAATTTCTAAATTCAGGCTATGATTTGTTAACCTTTGATTATCCCTTAGCCCCAGAATCAAAATTAGATATCATTTTAAATTCCACTTTCGAACTGCTCGACTTTTATCTAAATAACCGTGATGAAGTATTCGATTTGAAAAATAATCAATACGTGCTATTTGGTCGATCTGCCGGAGCATATCTCGCTTTTATGATGTGTGATCGTTTAATAAAAACTAACGTCTTACGTCCCTGCGCTCTTATCAGCCTATACGGTTATGCCCGCCTTGACGAAGCCGCTTTCGCCACCCCCAGCAAATATTACAATAAACTGGCAGCCATCTCAGACGAAAGCATCGAAAAAATCATTTCGGACACCCCGGTGGTCTATGGACCTATGAATGTAAGATTTTCTCTTTATATAAAAGCAAGACAAGATGGAACGTGGATAAAATCTCTTTGCGGCGAAGAAAATCCAGCTGCCTATTCTTTAACTGAAGAAATTCTGCAAGAATTCCCACCGACAATCTTGGCGGCAGCAACCCTAGACCCTGACGTTCCCTATCGAATGACAAAGACATTAAGCAGGCAAATTCCCCAGTCCCAGCTCATAACCGTCTACCAAGAAGCTCACGATTTCGATCGAGATATAAGTGACCCATCAGGAAAAACAACTTATGACTCAATCCTTGAATGGTTACATAATCAAATCGGATAACCCAAAAGGGTCTGTCACACTACATAGCGCGGCAGACCCTTCATTCCTGTTTAGTCTAACGTGTCAGAAGCAAAAGCGCTTTTTCCTTCATAACGGTTGTAATGAATATCATCACTGACAAGATAATCGTAAATTTCCTTTACTATAGGAATTCCATTGCGTTCATAGTTCTGGGCCTTCTTTTCTGAAGACTCGCCAGGAACCAGCACTTGATCAAAACCAGCAGCTGGACGAAGCACATGAAGCTCATCTACCATTTTACTTACATTATTTTTAAAGGTATCAATGGACGAAAAGTAGTCCGGATTGATTACCAAATGGATTTGTCCCAATTCCCGACCGGCAGAAAGATCAGCATACATAGAGCTTACATGCTGTCCGAAGGGAACGCCCAGTAAGGAACCGCACAAAATATCAACCATCATCATCAAGCCATAGCCTTTAGAACCAGCAATAGCTAAAAGACCGCCAACAGCAAAAGGATCTGTCGTAGGATGTCCTTTCGTATCTACCGCCCACGTATTAGGGATCGGATTGTTTTTGGCCCTAGCATCTAATATTTTGCCCCAAGCGCCTACAGTAGTAGCCATATCAAATACAATCGGAGGACGGCCCGCACAAGGAGCGGCAAAGCCAATAGGGTTTGTCCCAAAGTATGGATCGGCCGAGCCATAGGGCACTACCATCGGGTCGGACTGACACATCGATAGGGCAATCATATTTTCATCAGTTGCCATTCTCAGAAAATAAGAAAGAGTACCACAATGTCCGAGTTCACGCATGCCGACAAAACCAATACCATTTTCTTTAGCCATTTTTATGGCTTCAAGCATACCATTTCTGGCCACAACCATTCCTATGGCATTATCCCCTTCATAGATCCCAGTGCAAGGACCGGTTTTTCGGAAGGAAAATTTAGGATTTGTATTGCTGCCGCCTTTGGCGATTCGCTCTGAATAGTATTCAACGCGCACAGCGCCATGAGAATGTACCCCGCGGCTATCGGCATAGGTCAAATGATTCGCTAACTCCTGAGCATGGTCTTCAGGCAAACCAGCTTTCATCACTTTATTCTTGATCAACTGGTGCAATTCCGTTTTACTTACTAATACCATTTCTTGATCACTCACAATAAAACACTCCTTTTAGTCTGATTACGTCAGAATTTTCAGGATCCTTTACATTCATTGTACTTTTCTTTCTTTCCTTTTTCATCATCCATACAGGATAAATTGTCCAGTAAATTTTATCATTTTTTAGCAAATAAGTAGTAAACATCATACAATACTCCCCTAAAAGGGCCAAACAAAAACAGAAGTAACTGTAAACTGAATCAGTTAACTTCTGTTTTTTGCTGTTTTATTGAAACCTAATAATTATTTTTCAAAGATTGTACCATGTTTGAATTTCGAATCTTTAAAGGCAGTCTTCATTAGAATGTAATAAGAAATGCCTGCCACAACAAAACCAATGATCCAGGCTAGCTCCACTTTCATGAAAGCAGCACCGGCGCCAATAAGCATGGCAATGATCGCACAAGGATTATAGCCGGCAAAAGAGCCTTCTTCCTTATACAAATCGATAATGTCGATTTTTTGCTTTCTCAAAATATAGTATTCAACTAATAAAATAGACACAATCGGCCCTAAAAAAGCTGAATAGATAAGGATAAACATGCCAAGCCCTTCTGCCGAAGAATCCTTTACAAGAATCCACGGGCATGTAGCTAAAGCAAGTAGTCCCGTTATGGTAACTGCAGCTTTATATTTTAATTTTGTAATCAATGTAATGACATAGGTTGGCGGAATAATATTAGCAACCATATTTACAGCAACAGCGCCCATAACTATAAAGGACGATACAAAGAATGTAATATACGAGTTATTTATCACGATGGCAAAGGCTTTTACAGGATTAGAAATTCCTGTTGTTGCAGCAAGCATTGCACCAATGCACAGTACAAAGCCGTAGGCTAATACAATTGGTAAGAAGTACAAAAAGCCACGTTTGGTGCTTGAAATTCCGGTCTTTAGTTCTCTTGAGTAATCTGCAGCGCTTAAAAAAATAGCTGCATAATTTCCCATAAACATCATAATAAAAGCAAAGAACGGTAAGCCCCACGTGCCACTTGCATGAACCCACTTTTCTGCAATCACATCACTATGAGAGGTAATCAAGATGCTAAATACATAGAGCAGCGCCAGCATAATAACGGTAGATATAATAGACTCTACCCATTTAATCGCATGGAAGCCATACATAGAAAGCACGATCTGCACCAATTGCAGCACGATAAAACAAATCGCTATATTGTCAAAGCTACCGCCTGTAACAATTTTGGCAATTTCATTTAAGGCCGTACCACCAATCCAACTCTGAAATCCATACCAAATAATAGCAGGAATACCACGTAAAAGTGATGATACAATGCAACCTTTAATCCCAAAAGACATTCTAAGCTGTACAACATAAGGTATGCCGGTTTTGTAACCCAGCCGATCGTTTAAGGTAAACACCGTAGAAATAATGCCAATTGCTATAATGGCTGCCGCAAAGGTTTGAAAAATATTTAATGTTGCTACGCCTGCTACAACCAAACTAGATCCAAGCGTCATATTGCCTAAATTGACGCCGTCACCAAGCCACATAAACATATAGTCTATGGGACCTACTGTCCTATTTGCATCCGCTTTCGGATTTAGTGACTCATCCACGCCCATATTGGCTTGAACCGGCGTCGTTTCCGTGCCACTTTTTTCTAATATAGTAGACATACGCACCCCAACTCCTTTTTAATGTTTGCCCTATTTCTAATAATATATTGGGTTATAAGTTAGGTCTTAAATGTTTACCCATCGGTTTTGCTACAATTTTTCCATCTTTAAAGATTGTTGTCCCTCTAAGAATGGTTTGTGTCACTGTAGCCAAGAAGGTATCGCCAACATACGGACTTACCTTGTGTTTATAGAAAAGATCCTCTGCCTTTAATGTCACTTGTTTATTCAAGTCTACTAAAGCAAAATCTGCATCGTAGCCGACTGCAATTTTGCCTTTCCCGGAAATTTTAAAGATCTCATTGACATTTTGCGAAGTCAATTTGGCAATAGCGTCAAGCGAAACTTTTCTACCATAATAAGCATGCGTAAGCATTGCGGAAAGAGTCGTCTGACAAGCTGAGATGCCGCCCCAAACTTTTAAAAATTCTCCATCCTTTAACTTAGGATCACAGGGAGAATGGTCAGAAGAGACAAAATCAATTTCGCTATTTAACAGTTTTGCCCACATTTTCGCTTGATTTTTAGCATCACGAATCGGCGGCGAACATTTTGCCACGGTTCCCATCCGTTCTACATCATCATCGGTAAGAATTAAATAATGGCCAATTGTTTCGCAGTATACGTCAACCCCTCTATTTCTTGCCTGAGTAACAAGCTCAACAGCTTTTGCTGTGCTAATATGGGCAATAATGAGTTTACAACCGGTCTCTTCGGCAAAAGAAATCATACGCGAAACATTTTCAATTTCCGTAATTGGCGGACGAGCGGCAAAATAATCTCTCACGGTCGTCTGATCATTTGCAAGCGCCAGGGCTGTTAAATCTCTCGTAATTTCAGCATTCTCACAATGCACCATCAGCGGTAGCCCTAGCTTCGCTAATTTTTCCATGCCGACAAGGGCCGTATAATCATCGGCTCTCTCAAATTCATCAATACCGCTAAAGCAAGAGAATGCTTTAAATCCAATTACGCCGCACTCGGCAAGCTCTTCAAATTTATTTAAATTTTTAGGAGTAAAGCCACCCCAAAAACCATAGTCAACTAACGAGTCTCTTTGCGCCACAGCAAGCTTTGCATTAAAGTTTTTCGCGTCAAGTGTACAGGGACTACAATTAAGCGGCATATCAAAATAGGCAACACCGCCGCCTGCTGCAAGAGCACTACTGCCTGTTGCGATTGTTTCCCACTCTGTTCTGCCGGGATCATTAAAATGTACATGTCCATCAGTCGTTCCAGGGAATACATATTTTCCGGCTGCATCAATAATTTCTGTTGCATCACCAGCGATCTCTTCGGCAATTTCTACAATCTTCTCATCACAAACAGCAATATCGGCTTTTTTTACCTGATCAGGACAAACAATATTTCCATTTCGAATGATTACATCATAACGCTTACTCAAGAGAATCCTCTCCTCATCTACTAATATTTGCATTCTTAATCATAAACTTATCACTTATGATAAATAAGCTGCTTCTTAGCTAGAACGCGTACTTTTCTGTAATTTTTTCACGAAACTTCCAAAGCCTTTCTGACCAACGACTTTGCCATTTTCGGCCACAACCTGTCCTCTAACCAACGTGCATACAGGAAGTCCGACCCCTTTCAAGCCGACAAATGCAGAAATTTGATTCACATAATAAAGTGATTCGGGTGTAATTTCCCATTCCTTTTTCGGGTCGAGAATTACTAAATCCGCATCAAAGCCAACTTCAATTGCGCCCTTCTTACCGTATATTCCGAATGCCTTTGCCGGTCCTTCACTTAGCGCTCTGGCAAGTATGGTCGGACTATAGCCGCGCTTGGCGACACCTTCACTAAATACGACCTGCATGGTATTTTGAATGCCGCTAATTCCGCCCCAGGCACCAAATACGCCATGCTTTTCTTCGCTTTTTTCACTGAGTTCGCAAGGCGAATGATCCGAACCAATACAACTCAATGTGCCATTATCTACATATTCCCACATTTCTTCTATCGCTGCAGTTTCTCTCAGTGGCGGTGCGCATTTAAATAAGCTGCCATTTTTAATCACATCGTCTTCCGAAAAAGTAAGATAATGACCACAAGTTTCACCAGTAACGTCAACACCGTCAAGTTGGGCATCTCTGATAATCTTCGCCACTTGCGGATGACTTACATGACAAATATGAACCTTAGCGCCAATCTCCTTGGCAAGACTGATAATATTTTGAGTTGCAATGAGCTCCGCTATAACGGGTCTTGAATTCAAAAAATCTCTCCAGTCATTTTTCGCCTTCCGTTTTGCTCTTTCCTCTTCCCATTTAATAATTGAGTAATCTTCACAATGAAAACCGGCACGAGCATCAACGCTTTTTAAAATCTCCAAAGCTTCTTTTGCTTGGCCAATAGAAAGAGATACATAATCAGGCGAAACGGGACCAATGAATGACTTGAAAGCAACACAGCCTTTAGCATCAAGTTCTTTTAAGCTTGCAAAATTATAATCTACAAGTCCGCCCCAAAAGCAATAGTCCACATAAGCATTGGAAGAAACATGGGCAAGCTTCTTTGCTAGAATCTTTTCATCAGTAAGTGCAGGTTCATTCTGCAGCGGCATATCTACAATGGTAGTAAACCCGCCCACTCCCGCAGCGGCTGTACCATGGGCATAATCTTCCCGCCAGTTGTACCCTGGATCGTTCAGATGTGCATGACTGTCGATGGCGCCAGGGAATACATAATTCCCCTTAGCGTCAATTACATCAGTTGCTTCGACAGCAACACTTGGTTCAACGATTGCGGCTATTTTGCCGTCATTAATACATATACTTGCCGCAAAAATTCGCTCTGATGTTACCACCTTGCCGTTTTTAATAACTAGATTAAACATTATAAGCCCCCCTCTTATTAACATGCTCAATCTTAAACCGTATTGATCACTGCGCTTTCTCTAGTAAAGCACTTTGATTCCCTCTACTCCTTTCTACATGTTTATCGGATTTTCCTTATGCCGATTTTTCCGCATCTATATTTGTTACCTTTACATGTTAATTATACTGATTTTTTCGATTTTTCCACCAGTGCATAATTTGCAAATAAACACAAAACAACTATGCGTATTGCACACTCTGACGACCATTTATTGCACAATTGCGAATTACTATTTTCGTCGGAATCGCAATTGTGCACACTAAAACTACACGGTATGTAAAAGGTACACAAAAAGGAACTGCAGATAGGTTTCCCTTTCTGGCAGTTCCTCTCATAGAACTCTTTATTTAATTATTACATAAGCCACCTATTACTTTAATGCTCGTTTTATCAATGGCCCCGCCATACCTAAAAGCAATACGAGGATTCCAGCTATAGAACACAAACTATTACTAGACTGACCACCGTAATACAACATAGGAAAGGCTATAACAAGAAGGATCGGTAAATACACTACCAACTGCTGCACTGCTATCACCACCCCAATTGATAAGATACAAAAATAATCACGCCAAAGATCCCACATAACAACATGGCTCTTAGTAAAAACGCATTAATAACATCGCCCTCTTTACCAAGAATACCAGCTGCCGTTGTACCAAGCAGGACCTTACTCGGAGCAATAATGCTACCAATCGAACCACCAACCGTTTGCACTGCCAACAGTTGGGCTTTATCTACATGTAACATTCTTCCCACTTGCTCCTGAAAACTACCGAAAAGAATATTCGATGACAAATTACTACTGGTCATAAAGGTACCAAGCAATCCAATAAACGGCGAAAGAATTGGATATGCTCCGCCAGTTACGGCAGCAACCCCTTGCGCCAATACGGTTGTCTGTCCTGTCTCATCCATGACTTTCGACATAGCAATCAGACCAATGACGGCAATGGCAGAAGGTATCGTTTTCTTTAAAGCATTCGTCGTAATCCGTTGTAATCCGCCGCTTTTTATATATCCGACACTTTGATAGGTTCCGTAGCCAACGACAGCAGCTAGTAATAAAAAGAATCCCGAATTCAACAGGGGCACTAGCGGTGCATAGGCTGCATAATCATGCGTTGCAAAGCCAAGCAGCGTTGTTTTGCCAACGAAAGGCAACGATAGCTGCCACTGTCCAAACAAACTCTTAATCGAACTATTTAGTAGTACCACAACAGCTATAACTACTAAAAAAACATACGGAATAAAAGCTTGTTTAATGCTCATAGCATGAGTAGACGAACTATCTTCGCGCCGTTGTTCAATCGGATCATGAAGTTCTACAGCTTGACGATAATAGGGGATTTTTCCAATGAAAAAAATTAACCCTAACGAAACAGATGCTACAACAAAATTAGAAAGCATTGGATTTAAGAGAGCCAACCACATTTGCCCGCCACTTTGGAAAAGTGCTAAGAGAATTACCATGACGGCATTTCGTTTAACGCCTTTATATCCACCTGCTAAACCAGCAATAACCAGCCCTGATATAACATTAACAACGCCAAGCATCCCTGTAGTCCAGAGAATGGTATGTTTGAGAGTCACCGGGTCGCTTAAATCCACTTGGCTGACAAGACCATCCCAAGCAATTCCCAGTGTACCAAAGGTATTCCCCCAAGCCTGTCCTAGTAGGGTAATGAGTACTGCGGTGATCGGCCTTACACCCATACCAATCAGCAGCGGAGCACACACTACAACAGGAACACCAAAACCTGTAATCCCTTGCAAAAACCCAACAAAAATCCAGCCTACAGCGAGAACTTGCAAAACTTTGTCGGGCGTAAAAGTTTGCATTCCTTCCCGAATAACAATAAAAGCTCCCGACTCGCGAGAAACCTCATAAATAAGCAATGCGGGAAATACCACCATAATGATCGCAATGGAATACCACATTCCCTTGGCAACAGCCAGGGCAAGCATATCCATTCCACCACCAAATACAAAAAAACCAATCAGTATGGAAATAATTAATCCACCTGATGCTGCCTCATCGCCACCCCATTTACATTTCAATAACAGAAATAGCAAAAATGCAATCGGCAAAGCAGCGGCAAACCATTGTATCGCACTATTTGACATCATACATGACCTACTCTACTTAGTTTTTAGCAAACGCTATGAACACTTGATTCAATTCCAAAATGAAGAACAACATTCCATGTTCACATATATATTATATCGTATAATATATCACCTGCCTTAGTTCAATTATATAGAATTTTCGAACTTCACGTATAGTGCATCGGTACCAAATAAATAAACCGCTCCTATGCACTATGCATAATAAGTGCCACCATCTCGATATTGGAGCGGTGGCATTTATTATGTATGATTCACTTTCATAACTTATGAATTTGAACCTTATTTCTTATAAGCTAACTCATACAAAGCTCCCACTAACGCCTTAACGCCTTCTCCCAAATCTCGCGGATCAGTATATTCTAATGGAGAATGACTAATCCCTTTATGGCTTGGCACAAACAACATTGCCGTAGGCACAAAAGTTGCGATAATCTGTGAATCATGCCCTGCCCCGCTATGCATCATTTTATAGTTAAGCCCCGCATTTTCACAGTGTTCTTTTAAGACTTTTACGATTTTTACATCCATAGGAACAGGAGCAGCATCCATCCACATATCAATATGGATACCAACGCCCGTTTTTTGAGCAATTTCTTTTATCTTAGTAGTTATTTCTTCCGTAAAAGCAACTAGTACGTCTTTATGGGTATGACGAGTATCTAATGTAAATAAAGCTTTACCTGGCACAACGTTTACAATATTAGGGGTTATTTCTACTTTCCCAACAGTAGCTACTAAAGGATCTCCATATTGATTGGCCGTATCAATAATCGAACAAATCATGCTACTTGCTGCATACCCAGCATCGCGTCGATAGCCCATTGGCGTTGTTCCGGCATGATTTGCTTCACCGGTAACTTCAATGGTAAAACGGCGTTGCCCAACAATATGCTCGACAATACCTACGGATTTTTGTTCGCGCTCCAGTACGCCGCCTTGTTCCACATGGACTTCTAAAAAGGCCTTTAAATCATTACGAACTGGCGTAGTTGCTTCTCTAAAAGCAAAACCGGCTTTTCTCATAGCCTCAGTAAAAGGAATCCCTTCAAAATCCACCATAGCTTCTACATCTTCTCGTTTACCAAGACCAAATATGTTTTTCACTCCCCAAAACACATAAGGAAAGCGACTACCTTCTTCTTCAGCCATTGATACCACTTCGATATTACGCAAGGGCGCGCCATAAGTTTCCTTTAAATATTTAAGAGCAATGATGCCAGCGATGATGCCGAATTGCCCGTCATAGAGACCGCCATTTTTTACAGTGTCAACATGGGAACCGGTTAAAATCGTTTCATCTTTATATAAAGTACCTTCCAATCTGCCAAATAAATTACCTACCTCATCATATTTGGCAATCAAACCTTCCTCGTTCATAAGCTTTGCCAATGCATTCTGTGCATCTACCCACTCGGGTTTATAAAGGAAACGAGACACTCCGCCATTTGGGTCTTTGCCGAATTCTCCTAGCCATTGCAATAGTTTCTCTGTTTCTTTACCAAAATCAAACCCCTTCATGTTTTACCTCCCTCAATACACTCTATTTTTCTTCATTTTACTGAATAGCTTGGCTATATACGTCTCAAAATTGACCATCTTTCACTTCTATTAGAATGTTCTATTTAAAACATTTACAAGAACATCTAATTTTTTTCAGAAGACAGCTTCAAGTTCACATGGTACTATCAAGTATTTTTTACTCATTTTCATCTAAATACTACGTCCCAATTATACTGAATATTTGATCTTTCATCCAGTGCAGCAATCGTAAAGAAGCAACGGATAAATGTGCAATATGCATATTTATCTATTACTTCAGAAATAAAACTACAATTAACAAGGAAGTTATAACTGTTTAGCGAATTTACTCTTCAATAATAGTTAAATCATGAAATTTATGCAAATTTGAGGAGAATGACTATGCACCTCACAATTAAAGATATTTTTCAATTTTTCCCAGATAAAACCTTATCTTTGGTGACTGGTTCTGCCGGCCTAGACAATATTATTCTATCTGTAAATATAATGGATGCTCCTGATATCTGGAATTGGGTA
Source organism: Pelorhabdus sp. sgz311002 (assembly GCF_056134285.1). Lineage (NCBI taxonomy): Bacteria > Bacillati > Bacillota > Negativicutes > Selenomonadales > Sporomusaceae > Pelorhabdus > Pelorhabdus sp. sgz311002. The sequence continues at coordinate 141,185 of NZ_JBWBCL010000006.1, forward strand.
AAACCAAGTGATTTAATACTAACCACTGCCTACACCATCAAAGACGATCTAGTTTTACAGGAACGTCTCATCAAAGAACTTTCTGCCTCTGGCTGTGCTGGTCTCGGAATCAAAACCAAGCGATTTCTGCCCGAAATTCCCCCTTTAATGATCGAATTAGCAAAGAAGCTGAATTTCCCCATTATTGAACTTCCCCTGCAGCTATCACTCGCAGAAATTAGCAATCCGATTATTAATAGCATCGCAGCACGACAATCCTATTTATTACATCGTTCCAATGAAATTCATAAGACATTAACAACGGTGGCTATTAAAGGTGGCGGCTTACATTCTATCATTACTTGTTTAGGTGAGCTTACCAACTGCCCAGTTGGCTGCTATAGTAATAACGGCTTGCTTCTTAGTTATTGGTTTCCAGAAACAATGCCAGGAGTAAGCGCCAAAGCGAACCTTCAACTAAACCTTCTTATCACCAAAAAGACGATTTTAAATGACTACTCGCAAGAAATTTTAGCACAACCTAAAGTTCCCCACACTAAATGGTTACTTATTGAAGATCATAAATTTCTCGTAATTTCTCTGGCCATCATGTCTAACAATGAGTACTTTGGTCATATCTCTATATTCCAATCTACTACAACCTTCTTAGACATAAATCAGATGGCCTTAGAACATACCTGTACAGTAGCAACACTCGATTTCTTGAAACAAAAAGCAATCGCTGAAAGTCACCGACTTTATTCGCGAGATATGCTAGAACATATTCTCTTTGGCGACCTAAGCAACCAAAACACAACTGAAATCATCTCTAAATTTGAACTAATGCAGGGAAATTTCTTTGAGTGCTCAATTATCGAATTGGATGAAAACGATCAAGAAACAAATATTGCCGCTATCTCGGCTCGCCTCTATAAAACAACCCAACAAGTTGTTACAGAAAAATATCCCTTATCACTCATCTCGGAACAAGCGGGCAAAGTAATAGCCCTTGTCGCATCGACCAGACCATTAAGTACACAGGAATCAGATCTATATAACAAACTACAAACGGCTTTTACATATATGTTCCCAACCTTAAAAATTTCCATTGGCATTGGCACACTCGCTTCGGATATCAATTCCGTTCGTCAGAGCTATTATAATGCCCTATCGTGTCTACAATTCGGCCGGACTTTAAAAGGAAATGGCCATGTTACTTCTCCCCACGAAGTGGCCAGCTATGCCTTGTTAGCGAATTCTGACACTTCTTCCATGCTTACTTATGTTTGTAATTCCATACTTTCCAAATTAGAAAATGCTGATACTCATCATAAAACGGAACTATTAACAACCTTAGAAAAATATCTTGAATGTGATAAAGTTCTAACCGATACAGCAAAGGAATTATACATTCACAGAAACACGCTGACCAATCGCCTCGAAAAAATCACTGACATCACCGGCTTAGATTTCGGTAACAAGGAGCTACTATTCAATTTACGCCTATCTTTCCGCCAGAAAAAAATCTTGAATGCCAAAAATAATTTCTTTAAAGCCTCCGAATGAAAAAATCTATCATTAAATAATGTAAAAATCAAAGGGTACACAAAAATAACGATTATTTTTGTGTACCCTTGTTTACTGTAACACGATACATATTTTATTGCTCAAGCAGCTATACATAGACCGAACTTACTTTCCAGCCTGTTTATACACTTTCAAAGCAGCTTGGACGGCACTGCCTACCTGAATCTTGGCTCCATGCCAAATTAAAGTGGCTTCTAAAGCCCCCAGAACATGCAAAATATTTTTCTTACGACAACTATATCCCATCGTTCCAATGCGCCAGATCTTTCCTTTTAACGGACCAAAGGAGCTAGCAATTTCTATTTGGAACTCTTCTAAAAGCATGGACCGAACGGCTTCCCCATCAATTCCCGCAGGAATCGAAACAGAAGTAACAACTGGTACTTTACAGCTTGGATCGCCATATAACTGAAGTCCCATAGCACTAAGCCCTTCTGTTAAAGCTGCTTCATGCAGTTTATGCCGTGCAAAGCGAGCTTCAAGCCCTTCTTCTAAAACAATTCGTAAGCCTTCCCGCAATGCATAGACCATGGTAGTTGCTTCCGTATGATGATTCAATCGTGCCGGACCCCAATAATCCATTAACTGGCTCAAATCGAAATAATTACTGCGGATCATACGTGACTGATTGGCTTTATACATACTGGAATCAGCCAGCCCACGTTCAATCCTCTTGCGTTCTAGCAATACCGCTTCAACACGAGAGTTGAAAGTAATAGGCGCCATTCCCGATGGAACTGACAAACATTTTTGCGTACCGCCAATCGCTGCATCAATTTTCCACTCATCAACTTTGACATCTACACCGCCAATTGTTGCTACAACATCCACAACAAACAGTATATCAAGCTCACGACAAGCTTCTCCAATTTCTTTCAACGGTTGCATACAACCAGTGGAAGTTTCGCCGTGAACCATCGCTACAATCTTAGGCTTCACTCGGCGAATTTCTGCAATCACTGTTTCAGGGTCAAAAACAGTACCCCACTCAGTTTCTAAATTGACAACTTCAGCACCATAGCGCTCGGCGATTTCTGTTAACAAATGACCAAATCTACCATAGATGGGAATTAGGACAGAGTCACCTGTTTCAATTAGACTGCTTAATACTGCTTCAATCCCGGCTCGTGAAGTTCCGTCTATTGGAAATGCCCATTTGTTTTTTGTTTGAAAAAGTTCTCTTAGCATTTCCATAGTCTCATTCATGATCTGAGTGAATTCCGGATCAAATTGTCCCAGTATAGGCGTTCCCATTGCCCTGAGCACTCTAGGCTCTGCTTCAACTGGTCCTGGCGTCATAATTGTACGCAATGAAGTATTCAGTTCTTTGTACATAGTATCAGTTTCTCCTTTACGAATCCGTCAAATTGAATTTATAATCTTCTATTTATTCCTCCATAAAAGAACTTGCTGTTATCATTATAATAAATTTTCCCAATAGAATCATTGGTTATTTTGAACATTTTAACTGCCGTTTTCTGTGCAAAATGAACTTCCTGACTTATATATTCCTTTTATAAAAGCAAAATCCTACCTTTTCTCAATGATTAATAAATTGCAGACTGGGGTAAATACAGTTGTTAGAGTTTATCCTCTTATTATAACTTCACGCAAAATGCACCATCCACTCGACTGGCATTGCGATACTGATTCGGCGTCATTTCAACCGTCTGCTTAAAGATCCGAATAAAATAACTCGCATCTTTGTAGCCAATAGCTGTAGCAATTCGCACAGTCGTATCATTAGAATTTCGCAACATCTTCTTAGCTGTTTCGATTCTTACTTTTGTCAAAAAATCAACAAAATTATAGCCTCGTTCTTGTTTGAATAAGCGACAAAAATAAGAAGGACTTAAATGAACTACTTGTGATACTTCTTCCAGTGAAATATTTTTAGAATAATTCTTAATGATATATTGGCAAGCCTGCTCAATGGCATACCGATTCATCGTCCCTTTATACTCTTTCATACGACCCATAATCCGATGAAAAACACGGTTTATCCAGGATATAATCATTTTTTCATCATAACAGGCCTGCAGATCTTCCAAACAGGCACAATCAAGAAGAGTGATCTGTTCAAACTCTGCTCCCCCTTCCATAGCCGCGCGCGATGCAACAATAACCAGCTCAAGCAGACACATTTTTATAAGCTCTAAATGGATAGGTTGAGAAAGGATTTCTTTCAGTAATATCGCGAGGATTTCTTGCCCTTTTTCCCATTCACCGCAACGAATGTGTTCCAAAAGCATACTTTCATAGCGAAAAGGATACTGAATTGCATTTTCTGAAAGTGACGAAGTTTTTGTTGTTTTAATAGATGCTACTTGTCTGGTTAAACTAGCATGAAGCCATTCATACCCATAAATTCGTTTTTTTCTTTGCTTTACTTGTTCACGAGCCTCTTTAATCAGTGGAAGAACATCGGCAGCACATCCTGGTTTTGGCACATGCCTTAGAAAATTTCTTTTCCTGACTAGACTTTTAGTAAAAAAAGTATCGCAGGCCGCAAAAATAACGAACCAGAGATCCGGACAAAGCGAAAGGATCTTTTCCACAGTCTGACCCGCTTCTAAAGTTAAGGTTTGTATGTCAAGCAGAACAATATCAGGTCTGTACTTTAAAACAAGCTCACAGGCTAAACCTTCATCACCAACTTCCGCTATAATTTCTATATAGGGATCATACATTTCAATCATTTGTTTCATAAATTCTTTTTCGATTTTTTCATCAGCAATAAGCAGCAAGGTTTCCATTGTATACTCTCCTAAGCTTATCATGTAAGTACTCAACGATCTGAAAAAAGCCCAACGTAGCATTATTACTATACGTTGGGCTTAGAATAAAAAGCGATTTCCAATTATCTGAATAACCCCGTTGTTCAAAGAGGGGACTTTTTACTTTTTACAGCCTCCAATGCTATTTTTACAGCTGATAGTTCACCTAAAACGGCAATCAAGGTAATATGCTGCGGACAAGATCCTGCAATCTCTGAAACAATCACATTAGCAGCTTTTTCGGCAATATCAGCAGCTGCAATAATTGGTGCAACAGGGCCTTGAATAAGGCCAACTGCCTCTGCCGGTTTGTCAGCCAGTAAATTAGCAGCTATCTTATCGCAGGCTTTTCGCTGTAAAATAGCAAGGGCGCTCTTTGAAGGACGACTGATTAGCTCATAGGTTAACAGAAGCGTTCACTCCCTGTGGGTTTCATCCGCCAATTTGACAATTCAATCCCGAATATTTGGCAACCTCCAACAGTTCCTCCATCATGACTGGTTGCAGGGGCTCTATACCAGAAAAGGCATAGTTTTTTCCTAGACCATTATATTTACTTTCCCCCAAGCGATGATACGGAAGCAGATGTAACTGCTTAACGCCTGGAATCGTGGCAGCATACAAAGCGATTCTTGAAATTTCATCTTTTGTACTGTTAAAGCCCGGCACAACAGGAACACGAATCACGATACTCGTTCCAGAAAGACCAATCTTACGAAGATTTTCCAGTATCATATCGTTAGGCCGCCCGGTATATTGGAGATGTTTTAAGCCATCAACATGCTTCAAATCACACATAGCCAAGTCAATCCATGGCAGCAACTCGCGAATCACCTCAAATGAGGCAAATGCAGTTGTTTCTATCGCCGTGTGGATACTTTCGGCTTTACAGGCCTGCAAAAATTGCTTAGCAAACTGTGGCTGAAACAAAACTTCGCCACCAGAAAGTGTCACACCACCGCCGGAACGGCGATAATAAATCATATCCTTGCGAATCACTTGCATGAGCTCTTCCACCGTATATTCTCGGCCAATTACTTTCTCCACACCCTGAACCATCATAGTCTGAGGCTCTCGTTGAATATTTTCGGGGTTACAACACCATTGGCAGGAAAGAGGACATCCTTTGAAAAATACCAGTGTTCTGATTCCTGGACCATCATGGACAGAAAATCTCTGAATATCAGAAATAATTCCTTTTCCACTATATATTGTCTCCATAAAAGCCTCCGCTCAATTGCCTTTAACAGAAAAATTACAGCTATTAAAACATCTGCTCGGTACGACTGATAATATCATCTTGCAGACTTTTATCAAGTGACACAAAGTGTGCACTATAGCCAGCAACGCGTACTACGAGATTCTTATACTGATCCGGGTTCTTTTGGGCATCAAGCAAAGTTTCCCGGCCAACAACATTGTATTGAACATGCATTCCTTTTTGGTCAAAATAGCCTCGAACAAGAGCGGCGAGTTTTTCTAAACCTTCCCGTCCACTAAGAGCTGATGGATGGAATTTTTGGTTAAACAACGTGCCATTTGAGGCAATAGCGTGATCAAGAGCCGCAACCGAGTTTGCCGCAGCAGTCGGACCATTCGTATCACGGCCAGACACAGGGGAAACACCATCGGCTAGAGCTTCCCCTTTTTTTCTGCCATCAGGCGTAGCGCCTGTCTGTGATCCCATCGGAACATTGGCCGATACAGGATACAACCCCGGTTGGAAAAGACCGCCACGAGGATTTTTATATTTTTCGACTTCACGGCAATATACGCTGGCGGCATACCGCGCCATTTCATCGGCTTCTGCTATATCATTACCGAATTTAGGAACCGATTCAATAGCCTGTAATAAACTGTCATAGCCGCCAGCAGCAGTACCAGTTGCTATTACGCCATTTTTCATTAAAGCCTGCAGCTTATTAAGTTGTTCGACTGTAATTGTTTTGCCTTCAGTCAACATCCGCCGTACCACTTCTTCAATAACCTCATTGGGAATTGCAGTAGTAACACTTCCGCCAAAATTATGTTCCACTGCTTCTTTGATTTGAGCCAAAGTAAAGGTTTTACGATCAAATACCAATTCTTCAATTGTTTTGAGTGAATCACCCACATTGGCTACACCAACACCTTGCGGGCCAGTAAAGTTATAATGAGCTCCTCCCTCCTGAATGGATTTACCGCGTTGAATGCAGTCATCGACCATAGATGAAACAAAAGGTAATGGTGCCCTTTCCGCATGAGCAATATCAACAGAGTTATCGGCATTTATCAAAAGACTAACGCAATAGGCCATTTGCTTGCTATAAGCAGTTTTCAATTCTTCAAAAGAAGCAAAGGATGTAAACTCACCCGTTTTCGGTCCAACTTGAACACCGTCAAGCATACCATTATAAATAACCAATTCCAAAACTTTGGCAATGTTGAAAAATGCTGCATCATGCCAGCCTTCTGTCTTACCGCCTTTTTGCGGCTCAACACAACCGATAATCCCATAATCACGAGCATCTTCCAGCGTTAAGCCACGATTTACTAATGCAGGAATAATTACTTCATCATTATAGTAAGCAGGCATGCCTAAGCCAAGACGTGATACTTCTGCTGCTTTAATTAAAAATTCATTAGGTGATTTATTCCATACGCGAATCGAAATAGAGGGCTGCGGCAATTTCGTATGAGCGCTAGCTTCGAGGCAAGCAATCGTAAGTTCATTCGTAACATCGATTCCTTCGGAATTTTGTCCGCCTACAATCAAATTCTGGAACATGGGATACCCGCCGAAAGCCTTGGTCGAATCGGCATCTCTGACTTTATTTACATCATTAAATTTAACCCACAGGCAATCAAGTATTTCCTGGGCGCTTTCGCGTGTCAAACGTCCACTTAAAATATCGGTTTGATAATAAGGATACATATATTGGTCAAAACGCATCGGCGAAATTGAATGGCCATTGGATTCAATTTGAATAATAGCCTGCACAAACCAAAACGCTTGTACGGCTTCATAAAAATTACTAGCGGGATTAGCTGGGACTTTGCGACAATTCGCTGCAATGGCGCGTAATTCCAATTCTCGTTTACTATTTTTCGGTTCATTAGCAGCAAGTTGTTCCGCCAATTGAGCAAAACGATTAGCAAAACGAATCGTTGCCTTTGATGTAATCATTACGCTTTCTAAAAACTGTCTTTTCTTAATAAAATCAGGGCAAGTCTGATCCGCACTGGCTAGAGCCGCTTCGGCTTCCTGCAGAATTCCATTAAAGCCTTTTTCCAATACTTTTTTGTAATCAACACTAATATGACCTACGCCATTAAAATAGTAGTTACCAACAGTAAAAACGCCGCGCCCCATAGCTTCCTTTGTTTCCGGATACATATATTCAGTAGCTAATTCGTTAACCGTTTTTCCATCCCAATAAGGAAGAACTTGTGAGAGCTTTTGTTTCACCTCATCACTAATTGTAAAAACATCGCCAGTCCGTTTCGCCAAAGTTTCAAACTCGCCCATGATCCATTTATAGGAAAACTCTGGAAATATCTGCGTGGAACGTGGCGCCGTCGTCAAATTGCCTACGACGAGTTCATCATTACGGATCACAATTGTCATGTTATCTAAAATATGTTCTACGGCTTTAGCGCGACGTAATACAATCGGTAAAGCCTTAGTTTTTTCATAAGACTCGGTAATAAGACTGGCCCGCTCTGCCTCTACGGCCGGCGGATTGGCATACAATGCGTCAATAAGCTTTTGAATCCTGGGGCTTGTTGGTACCGTAGAAATATCGAATACTTTACTCATGCTAAAAACCTCCTATTATTTTAGTGGTTGCCATATACATGATAAAACAACTGTTCCAAATCACCGATTGTCGGCTGAACTGGATTCGTTTCTGTACATTTATCAGCAAGTGCAGTTTGACACAACACTGCCATTTTTTCCTTAAATGCACCATGATCTACTTTCAGCTCGCTTAACGTACCTGGAATACCCGTGTTTTTAAGAAGGGTACGAACTGCTAAAAGTAAAAGCTGTACGCCTTCCTCTACAGTGGCCGGAGAAAATCCAATCAGGCGGGCCAAACGGCTGTATCGTTTAGCCGTTTCCGGATCTGATGAATTATACTCGAGAATCAAAGGCAATAACATTGCATTAGCTCGTCCATGGGGAATATGGAAAGCTCCGCCCAAGGTATGCGCCATAGAATGGTTAATTCCTAAAGAAGCATTAGTAAAGGCAATACCAGCTATACAGGAGGCATCATGCATACTCATCCTTGCTTCTTTATCTTTTCCGTCCTTTACCGCACGAGGCAGATAGGAGAAAACCAAAGAAACTGCTTTTTCAGCTAGGGCATCGGAATAATTTGACGCCCTTGTTGATACATAGGCTTCAATGGCATGAGTCAAAACATCAACACCGGTATCAGCGGTAACTGTCGACGGAACCGATTCGGTAAAAGCAGCGTCAATAATAGCAATATCGGGTAATAGCGTGTCATCTACAATGGGAATCTTTTTCCCATCCATAGTAATAACCGAGAAATTTGTCACTTCCGAACCAGTCCCACTTGTTGTCGGAATCGCAATAAAGGTCATTTTTTTCTGTTCATGCTTCATCGATCCTGTGCAATATAAAATACTTTTAGCAGCATCAATCGTTGATCCGCCCCCAAAGGCAATAACCAAATCAGGCATCCAGGACAAAAAATCTTTTACGCCTGCTGAAACCAAGGCGGTATCGGGATCGGGATAAATATCAGAAAAGATATGATAGGATTCTTGGTCTCGCAATTGGCCGAGAAGCTGCTGCAGCATAGCACTTGATTTCATGAAAGGATCTGTAATAATCAGAGCCCGCTCGTAGGAAATCGTGCTAATCACATTCGCAGCATTGATCCCATAATGAATAGCTGGTTTTAACTGAAAAGTACTCTGCTTCATAAAATTCGCACCTCATTCGAACTCAATGCGGTCAACAATGCCAACAATAGACATGTCGCCTACCATACGGCAATCATTATCAACACTTCCGCCCCAGTCCACCAGAACACAATCCCCTACACCAGCGCCTACACTATCTACCGCAACGTATAATGGTTCATTGTCAACAGTATTCTGGTCTGTATCTATGGCTCTAATAACCAATAATTTGCCGCCTACTAATTTATCAATCTTTTGTGTCGCAACAACCTTCGCAATCACTTTAGCTAAATGCACACCTTACACATCCTTTATCGCGTGCCATTTAAAATATTTCTTACAATTGCTTCAATATCAAAAGGATCCGCTATAGGTTCTTGTGGAGCGGGTACATCTGTTGTCAGATCAGCCAGTTCGCAACTTCCATAAGCCACTCGGCGAATATTGATGAGATTCATCGGATTGACATTATCAGAGGTTGAACTTCCGCCTACAGCGCCACACCCTAAGGTTAAGGCTGGCGACAACTGCGTCGTTGCACCGATACCGCCCAAGGCGGCAGCAGTATTCACAAGTAAACGAGATACATTTTTCTTAAGAGCAAACTCACGAATAATTGCTTCGTTTTGTGAATGAATTGTCATCGTATGCCCTTTGCCTTCATTATTCAAAATTTCAAGACAACGCAAGCAAGCTTGTTCCCAATCAGCCTCTGTATAAAAAGCCAGTACAGTTGTCAATTTTTCACGGCTATAAGGGTTATTATGGGAAACCGTATTTTGATAAGAAACTAAAACTTTCGCATCAGCAGGAACTGAAATACCCGCAAGAATTGCCAACTCCTGGGCGTTTTTCCCAACGATTACCGGATTCATCGTCTTATTCGGTCGCAATAATAGCCTTCCTAATTTTTCTGAATCAGCTTCATTCAGAAAATAGAATCCTTGGCGCTGCATTTCAGCCACAACAGTTTCTTTCATACACTCTTCAACTACGACAGACTGCTCCGACGCACAAATAACGCCATTATCAAACGTCTTACTTTCCAGAATCTGTCTAACAGCTTTTGGTACATCAGCAGAACGTTCGATAAATGCCGGGCCATTACCAGGTCCAACGCCAATCGCTGGTGTTCCTGAGCTATAGGCTGCACGTACCATCGCTTCGCCGCCTGTAGCTAAGATAAGATCCACGTCCTTGTGAGTCATTAATTCGTGCGTCCCTTCCATCGTAGGAACATCAAGACAATTTATAAGCCCCTCAGGCGCACCACTTCGCATCGCAGCCGCCTGTAAAATCCGGACAGTTTCACGAATACACGCTACTGCGCTAGGATGAGGCGAAAAAATAATAGAGTTTCCTGCTTTAATAGCGATTAAAGCTTTGAAAATAACAGTAGACGTAGGATTCGTCGATGGAATTAATCCCGCAATAACTCCAACAGGAACTCCGACTTCCATAATCTTTCTGGTCGGGTCATCGCAAAGAATACCAACGGTTTTCATGTTTTTGATGGATTCATAAACCGTTTTTGCGGCAAAAGTATTCTTAATGACTTTATCCTGCCACTTACCAAAACCAGTTTCTTCTTTTGCCATTTTAGCCAAGGAAACAGCATTCTCCAAAGCTGTCTGACACATAGCGGCAACGACTGCATCGATCCGCTCCTGGGAAAATTCCCGGAATTGTTCCTGCGCTCGTTTTGCTAGACTTACCTTATTTCTCACTTCTTGTATACTCTGAAGATCTTTATCAAACTGATTCATTGTCCTGACCTCACTATCTGGATTTTACTACCGCTACTCATAGCGTAGTATCATATGCTGCTTAGTAATATACTCCTGAGCCAAAGGTGTAATCACAACTCTGCCGCTGATCGTAATACCTGTACCTTTCGGAAGATGCTGCAATTCCCGACAGGTAATCACTGTACCATTGCCGAAATATACGTCTCCAGTCTGACAACTTTCTGCTTTTGAAAGTAAAGAATCTCCAAATACACCGGGATATAAAGTCCGTTTCATTGTATCCGAAAACTCTGCGCTATCAACAAGTATTGCGCCTAATTCAATTAAGTTCTGTTCATACTGCAACAGCATTTTATTATAGCGACTGTTGGCGGCATATCCCTTGTTTCGTGTATGTTCACTATTGGGATGATAGTTTTCCCGCACTCCAACAATTGGAATACAGCGCATAAGCGCCATGGCAATTCCATTTGTCACAAGACTATCTTGAATACCTAAAGAAGCTTTGATCATTGTATTTCGTGTCAAAACAGGTACTACCACAAGATCCGCATTGGTTAAAAAAGCTCGCATAGCCTCGTCATGAAACAAAGTTCGAGCTTGAATTTTCTGCAGAAACTCATCATTGGCGATTCTTTGAAAAGCAGTTGAAAAAGCAATTTTTGCTTCAGTGGCCAATACTTGATCAACCATCTTCAATAAAGCTTCCCCATCTGCTGCTCCACCTGTAAATAAAATCAGTGTTTTCTTATTGAGAACAGGCAAAAGGCTTTGCATAATTTGTCTTACTAATTCGCCATCCATTACTTTGTCATCCAAGATTTCACATCCTCCGTAACCAAGATCGGCTTTGCTGATACTCTCGGTTCAGATAAAACCACCAATCGCTTTCCCCTGTTTATAAAATCTGTACCTTCATTCCATTTTTCAGGTCGGCAGCATTCGCTTCATCGGTATCTATATGCATTTCTAATACAGCAGTCGGGCTTACTCGTACCGCTACATTGTGAAAAGAACATTGTTGTTCTCCGCTGCTAATTACAGAAACGCACTGACCATCCGATAAATTAAGGCGCTTGGCATCACTTGGCGACATATGAATATGACGTTTAGCAATAATCACATTTTCTTTTAAAATGAGCGTTCCCACTGGTCCAATCACACAGATTGACGCAGCTCCCTTTAAAGCGCCTGAAATTCGAACAGGCGCTTTTATGCCTAAAGTAAACGCATCAGTGCGACTAATCTCTACTTGGCTTTCAGTCCGTACCGGTCCGAGAATACGCACATTAGTCAAGCACCCCTTAGGCCCGGCAATGCAAACCGTTTCCTTAGCGGCAAACTGCCCTGTTTGACTTAACGGTTTGAGCAGTGACAAAGCATAGTTACTGCCAAAGAGAACAGCAAGGTCCTGAGCACTTAAATGAATATGCCGATTCGAAACACCGATAGGAACCCCCTTATCCTGTTCAACATTTGTCAGACAGAATAAAATATCTGAAATCATTTGCTCGTTATGGAAGTTCATGACGAACCTCACTTTCTGTTCCTATGGATGCAAAAATCAAGCGCCTGACGCTTTTGTATTTTTTCTTCTGCTAGAATTTTTTTTTGATACTTCTGGTTCCGTCACTGAAATAGGCTGTTCAGCAGTTTCCCGTTCCGCTGTTTCCGCTCTTTGGGAAAATACCTCTGGAGAAATCTCAGAAACAGTCTCTGTAACTGTCTCTATAGCAGTTTCTGAATCAGTCTTTGAATCAGTTTCCGGAGCAGTCTCTGGAATCATCGCTATTGATGGTTCTCTCCCTGTTTCAATAACCGTTTCATTGCCTAGTGCGATTACGGGCTTCTCTGTGATTTGCTCCGATTCTTCCACAGCACCTTCCGATGAAGAATCAGTTCCCTGGACGCCGCAGCTCAACATAGGAGCGATGCCCAAAGCAGGTCGCGGCAAAACAAGAGTTGCAACAATCGTGCCTCCGATTTGAATAACCCGTGCCTTTGCAGCTTCTATGGCCGCTTTGACGGCGCCGACATCGCCACAAAACTTTACGGTGATGAGGGCGCCAGTCGCATTTTCACTTCCAAGCAATTGAACATTTGCCGCTTTCATACCGGCATCAGCCGCTTCAATTGAAGCGACTCTGCCTACTACTTCCAGTAAACCAATTGCATTTCCATCCATAATCCATTACCCTCTTCCTGTACAATCGAATTACAGCACAGGTTTTGATAGCGATACAGGATTTTGTCCCATGCCGCGCAAAACACCAAGACCTACATCACGGGCGGCAAGAACGGACTGACGAACAGCTCCTGAATCACCGCTGAAAGTTACAATAATTTCATTGGAATAACAGGTCCCCACTGAAGGACTAGCGTAAGTCACCACATCGACATTTGCTGTTTTTAAAGCAATATCAGCCATAAGCAGTCCAACAGCAGCTGGCGCTCCAACAGTAATTCCAAACGCTTTACCTACAGGCGCAGAAAAGGCTTTTGCCAAAGCATGGCTCGCTCTAGCGGTATAATGCAACTCAATATGACCTGCATCACAGCCATAGACATCGCCAAAGCCTCTTTCTAAACCAGCAAGTAGGATTTCTACCGCTCTTCTGGCATCAGAAACATCTTCAGCTGCAAAAATAATCGTACTGCCGTGGCCTGCGCCGCCTTTCGTATCACGACAAAATTCTACTGACACAACCTCAGTGTTCGTCGCTTTCACTGCTTCATCAGCTGCCATTACATGAGGAGCCCCACCCGTACGGGAACTTACAATTCCAATGGAACGATATTTGGGATCAAGCTTTATGCTCGCAAGAAGATGGCTATCTAAATTAGCAATAACCAGACCAACTGTATCTCCCATTCCAGTCCCAACAAACTCTGTAATATTAATGCTTTCAAGATTTACAGAACACTTTTTTTCTGTGGGATTCGCACTTTTAGTACTGTCCGAACTCCCCATTTTCTCCATAATCTGTTTTAAAAGTTCCGTATCCATTATTGGGTCCTCCTTTTATTATGCATTAACAAATTTAGGCAGCATTTTTTCCACATCGGTGTGAGGACGAGGAATCACGTGGATCGAAACAACCTCTCCTACTCGTTTTGCCGCCGACGCACCGGCATCAGTTGCAGCCTTAACAGCACCAACATCGCCACGCACCATAACCGTTACCAACCCGGATCCGATTTTCTCATAGCCGATTAAAGAAACATTCGCAGCCTTTACCATTGCGTCAGCTGCTTCAATAGCGCCCACCAATCCTTTTGTTTCAATCATTCCCAACGCTTCTTGTCCCATGTTCTTACCTCCAGGTGTTTTTTTATTTCAATATACAGAACAATCTGCATATATCCATCGGCTTAAGTAGATTAAGTTATTTAAATTATACGAAAAATCAGTCTTGGTGCATGGGATTTAGAAAACCAATAAAAGTAAATTTCCCACATAGAAAATAGTAGTTTGGTAAGATTGCGAAGGCGAAAATTCACCATAATACATTGGCAATTTACTTTAAAGCGCAAAAAAGCAGCTGCCAATTTGGCAACTGCTTTAAATAAAGGATCTTACTTATGTAGTTTGTGTTTTTGACGGAACTGACTAGGAGTGATCTTTTCATGTTTCTGAAAAACCTTAATAAAATATGAGGAATCTGAAAAATTCAAATCAATCGCGATTTTATAAATCGGTACAGTTGTATAAAGCAAAAGGCTTTTTGCCCGGTTGATACGCTGCAGGTTTAAATAGTCTGTAAACGAATAACCTGTCTGCATTTTAAAATAGCGACTAAAGTATTTCTCACTTAAGCCAACTCTTTCCGCCACATCTGATAATTGCATGGTATCAAGATAATGTTCGTCAATGTAACTCAATGCTTCCTTAATCCGCGACTTCTCTTCTAAGCTCTGTTCCTCAAAAGAACGTTTGCCTGAAGTAGTTTCAAGAAGGACTTTATCAATACAGGAATACAGCATAGCTGGGGAAAAAGGTTTTAATAAATAATCATAGATTTTATATTTTATTGCTTCATGGGCGTAGGAAAAGTTATCATGGGCCGTAATAATAATCGTTTTAATCTGAGGATGAAATTTCAATATTTCTTTTTGAGCTAATAAACCACTCATTTCCGGCATTTTTATGTCCATTAAAATAAGCGTGGGCATATAGAGTTTTGCTTTACGAATCGCTTCCGTTCCGGTTTTTGCTTCCTCCAAAACCTGCATAGTAGGATAATTCCGCTCTAACATCTTGCGAAGAGCAAGTCTTTCCAATTCTTCATCTTCACAGATTAGTACGGTATGCATCACAATCTCCTCCTTACTGCTTAGGAATTTTAATACTTACACAAGAATAGCAGTTTGGTTCACTGTCAATAAACAATCCATAATGATTGCCATATAAACGTCGAATCTGATCATGCGTATTCATCAATCCTAACCCAAGACGCGATGAGCTCATAACCCCCTGCTCCTTAAATAAAGCTAAAATCTCTCTTGGAAATCCAACCCCATTATCGGTAACAGTAAGCAGCATCTCTTGACCATCAGAAATTTTCATACCACGAATTTCAACAACTCCACCTTTTTCACGATCTTCAATCCCATGAATAATCGCATTTTCCACAATCGGCTGTAATGTCATTGATGGAATATGCCAGTCAAGTAAATCTGGTTCTATATCAATTAAAAAATCCATTCGGTCACCATAGCGTGTTTTCTGGATTGATAAATAATGGTGAAGATTTTCCAACTCCAAACACAACTTGGGATTTTGATCATTATGTTTAATACTATATCGCAAATACTTCGATAAATCATAAATCAAATGTTCTGTACGAGCAGCCTCTTCCTGAATGGCAATACGAGCAATCGAATTTAACGCATTAAACAGAAAATGAGGATTCATCTGTGCTTTCATTCGCTGCAATTCCTGTTCTTTAGCAATTCTTTGCAAATGCAATCTTTCTTTTGTTTCATTCGCCAATTTTTCCTGGATGATTTTTTTTATACCTGTTTCCGCAAAATAATTAGCCATAAAACTATAAAATTGCAAGCAACGATGCAAATATTCCTCTGTTTCAACTTTAACTTCGAGTAAAGTTTGTGACAATTCCTGTTGGGAAAGCTGAAATTTTTCTGATAACTCCGCTACATTCACTTTGAGTCGATCTTCTTCTTTAATGAGTACTTGACCGCCCAATACGCTCCCTACATGAACACCATTTACAATAATTGGAGCAGTGCAGTCCTTGAGGCCGCAATGGCATGTATACAGTAAAGGTCGTCCGACTTTAAGCGATTGAATACTGGCTTTTCTGTCACATTCTATACACCCCTGATAGCCTTTGGGTGATGAACGTATGAGTTCGCAAAATGATGTGAAATTGCTTAAACCGCCTAATGGAACACCATGGATATCAACAGTTACAACAGAAAAGTCCACGAGTTTCGCCAATTCATTGTGAATCGTATTAAATTCATTAATATCAATTACATTCTCTAATGTTACATCCATTAAATGATCCATCTGTTACAGCCCTCCTCAAATGACATTCTTATATTCGTCTCAATAAAATCGTCAATGTATTGCATAAGCTAACAGTTCTTTCTAGGATTACAAAAACATTATACTATATTTTCAGAATATAAATTATTTTTAATGCATAAACAAAATCAATCAAATTGTGCTAAAAAAGTTCATATTATAACCACAGAGTTGCCTTTTAAGCAAAATAAAAAGAAGTCCGGAAGATATTAAAAATATCTCTCAGACTCGATCTTTACACTTTCTCTTTATAAATTATCTATTATGCAACTGCTTATAATTTTCTAATCTTTCCTTAGCATCTTTTTCCGTCTTGGCAAATAAAGCCTCGGCCGCTTCCGGGAATTGTTTTTGCAGCGCTGAATAACGAACTTCTCCCAGTAAAAACCCTCTAAAATCTGCTGTCGGTTCTTTCGAATCAAGTACAAACGGATTTTCGCCCGCTTCCTGCTTCTGCGGATTAAAGCGATATAAAGACCAATAGCCGCTGGCAACAGCTTGTTTCGCTTCTTCCTGGCTGCAACCCATGCCTGCTTTGAGACCATGATTAATACAAGGAGCATAAGCAATAATGAGCGACGGTCCCGGATAGGCTTCCGCTTCGGCAATCGCTTTTAGCGTCTGATTTTTATCAGCGCCCATGGCAATTTGCGCTACATAAATATAACCATAGCTCATAGCAATCATGCCGAGATCTTTCTTTTTCGTCCGTTTGCCAGCGGCGGCAAATTTAGCAATAGCCGCTGTCGGCGTCGCTTTTGAAGACTGACCACCTGTATTAGAATACACTTCCGTATCAAAGACTAGTACGTTCACGTCTTGGCCTGAGGCCAGCACATGATCAAGACCGCCAAAACCAATGTCATAGGCCCAGCCATCACCACCAAAGAGCCATTGAGAGCGTTTTACAAGAAAATCTCTATTTTCATAAATCGAGGCAAGGAGTGAATCTTTGTCGTTTTCCTTTTCCAAAGCAGTAATGACTCTGTCAGCTCGTTCACGTGTTCCTTCACTGATGTCCTTTTCCTCTAGCCACTTTTGCAAAGCGCCTTTCAGTTCAGAGCTCAGCGATCCTTGCAGCGCTTGCGCCACGTCAGCGGCGACTTTATTGCGAAGCTGCTTCGCTCCCAGGAACATACCAAGACCAAATTCGGCATTATCTTCAAAAAGCGAATTGCCCCAAGCCGGGCCATGCCCGCGGTGATTCGTAGTATAAGGAACCGCTGGCGTACTGCCTGCCCATACGGAGGAGCAGCCCGTCGCATTCGCCACCATCATCCGATCACCATAGAGCTGTGTAACTAGTTTAGCATAAGGACTTTCACCACAGCCAGCACATGCGCCGGAAAATTCCAGCAGCGGTTGTTCAAATTGACTACCTTTAACCGTTTCCTTCTTCATCGGATTGGCTTTCGGCGTTAACCCCATAGCATAATCCCATAAAGGTTCCTGCTGGGTCTGTGTAGCAAGTGGCTGCATGATTAAAGCTTTTTCTTTTGCCGGGCATACTTGCGCACAGTTGCCGCAACCCGTACAATCAAGCGGTGACAATGCCATTCGGAAGAATAGCGCTTTTGCTCCAACCGCCGGTTTCACGGCAAAGCCTTCCGGCGCCGCTTTGGCTTCTGCTTCATTGACAAGCACCGGACGAATGGCTCCATGCGGACAAACATAGGAACACTGGTTGCACTGAATACAATAATCAGCCTGCCATTCCGGCACATTAATGGCAATCCCGCGCTTTTCATATGCTGAAGTACCAACAGGATAGGTTCCATCTTCTACGGCAAGGAAAGCACTGACAGGTACCTTATCGCCATCTTGACGATTTACTGGAATAAGAATATTTTTAATAAAATCGGGAACGTCTTGCTTGGCTGCATCATGCGCTGTTGCTTGGCTCCAAGCAGCCGGAACTGTGACTTTGACACAAGAATCTACACCGCGATCAATCGCCGCCTGATTCATAGCCACAATCTTTTCGCCTTTTTTCCCATAGGATTTCACTACAGCTTCTTTAAGATAGGCGGCAGCAGCATCGACTGGTATTACATCAGCAATTTTAAAGAAAGCGGCCTGCATGATCATATTAATCCGACCGCCAAGACCAATTTCTTGCGCGATTTTGACAGCATCAATTGTATAGAATTTAATATTTTTTTCAGCAATATACCGTTTCATCGCCGCCGGAAGATACGCCTCAAGCTCCGCTTCATTCCAAGCACAGTTCAATAAGAAACTGCCGCCTCGTTTCAAGCCTTCCAACACATTGTATTTATCTACATAAGATTGATTATGACAGGCAATAAAATCAGCCTTATTAATCAGGTACGGCGCCTTAATCGGCTGCTTGCCAAAACGTAGATGCGAAATGGTAACACCGCCTGACTTTTTCGAATCATAGGCAAAATAAGCCTGCGCGTACAAGTCGGTATGATCCCCAATGATCTTAATAGCGCTCTTATTGGCGCCGACCGTTCCGTCAGAACCAAGCCCCCAGAATTTGCAGGCTTTCGTTCCGGCTGGCGTCGTATCAATATCTTTGCCAACAGGAAGCGAGGTGTGATTTACATCATCAATAATCCCTACAGTAAATCCATCTTGCGGCGAATCAGCCTTCAAGTTTGCAAAGACACCTTCAATATGGCTAGGAATAACATCTTTGCCGCCTACGCCGCAGCGACCGCCGACAATGACGGGATGCCAATCGCTGTTATAAAAGGCCGATTTTACATCAAGATAAAGCGGTTCCGCTAACGAACCCATTTCCTTGGTTCGATCCAGTACGGCAATCTTCTGGACTGTTTTCGGAATATATTTAAAGAAATGTTTAATGGAGAAAGGCCGATATAAATGCACTGTCAACAGGCCCACTTTTTCGCCTTGGCTGTTTAAATAATCGACTACTTCTTCAATAGCTTCGCACATAGAACCCATGGCAATAATCAAACGCTCTGCATCAGGTGCGCCATGATAGTTGAACAGGTGATATTCACGCCCTGTCAGTTTGGTAATTTCCTGCATATATTCTTCCACGATATCAGGCAAAGCTTCATAGTAGCGGTTTGTCACTTCGCGCTGCTGGAAGTGAATATCAGAGTTTTGCACCGTACCACGCAGTACTGGATGGTCAGGATTTAGGCCGCGACGACGAAAGGCCTGAATCGCATCCTGGTCGAGGAGCTCGGCCAGTTCTTCATATTCAAGCACTTCGATTTTCTGGATTTCATGAGATGTCCGAAACCCATCAAAGAAATTGAGAAATGGTACACGCCCTTTAATGGCTGATAAATGAGCTACGGCCGCCAAATCCATAACCTGCTGCACGCTGCTTTCCGCTAGCAGGGCAAAACCAGTTTGCCTTGTAGCCATAACGTCAGAATGATCGCCAAAAATACTGATCGCATTAGCGCCAATTACGCGAGCGCTCACATGAAAAACGCCTGGTAACAGTTCACCAGCAATTTTATACATATTCGGGATCATCAACAACAAGCCTTGTGAGGCTGTATAAGTTGTCGTCAAAGCCCCAGATTGCAGCGAGCCGTGCACCGCACCAGCAGCACCGCCTTCTGACTGCATTTCCACAACTTCAACCGTTTGGCCGAACAAGTTAGTTTTCCCTTGCGCCGCCCATTCGTCAACACTTTCCGCCATATTCGATGACGGCGTAATCGGAAAAATTGCCGCTACGTCGGTAAAGGCATAGGAAATATAAGCTGCTGCTGTATTGCCGTCCATGGTTTTCATTTTTCGCGTCATAGTTTTCGCCTCCCCATTTTCACTCTAAGGATCATACGATTTTTGCATAGTACTGATGTTGTTCCATCAGTTGTTCAATAAACTGAATTTGCTCGTGATCCGCTGTTTCTAATTCTAAGTCCACATTCGCGTGACCTAACGGCACGTGGCGATTTTCTCTTTGATGGGTCACATTTAAAACATTAGCGCCTGTTTCGGCAATCAATTTTAACAACTGCCACAATTCCCCGGGTTTATCAGGAATAATAATATTAAAGACAACCTTACGACCTGATTTTGCCATTCCTTTATTAATGATGCGTGACATCATCGTTACATCAATATTGCCGCCGCTCACAATCGCAGCAATTTTACGATCTTTATAGTGGCTCAATCGATGAATTACAGCAGTGGCAGCAGCAGCTCCCGCTCCCTCCGTAATCGTTTTAACACGTTCTAACAGCAACAAGATCGTGCTGGCAATTTCTTCTTCATCCACTGTCACAAGTTCATCTACATACTGCTGGATAAGCGAAAAAGTTACATCACCAGGCGTTTTTACAGCAATCCCATCAGCAATCGTCGGCTTCCCATTATAAGTAATAATTTTCTTTTGAGCGATTGATTCTACCATAGAAGGCATATTTTGAGTCTGCACGCCAATAATTTTGATCTTCGGATTCACTTGTTTTACGGCTGAAGCAACCCCGGCAATTAAGCCGCCGCCCCCCACAGGAACAACGATCGCTTCTACGTCAGGCATATCTTCTAAGATTTCCAAACCAATCGTTCCCTGACCGGCAATTACTTGTGGATCATTAAAAGGATGAATAAAGGTCAACTGATTCTCCGCTTGAATACGCTGCGCTGCCGCAAAAGCTTCATCATAAACAGTTCCTTCCAGTACCACTTTGGCTCCATATCCCCGTGTAGCATTCACCTTAGATAAAGGAGCTGTTTTCGGCATAACTACCGTTGAAGGAATCCCTAAAAGAGTGCCGGCCAAGGCGGTTCCTTGCGCATGATTTCCTGCCGAAGAGGCAATAATGCCATGGCTGCGTTCTTCCGCGCTCAAATTTGCAATTTTATTATAAGCGCCTCTCAGTTTAAAGGAACCTGTGCGCTGTTGGTTTTCCATTTTTAAATAAACACGATTGCCTGTCAAATCACTTAGTGTATTCGTATAAGCTAACTCAGTCCGTACGGCAATTCCCTGCAGCGTTTCCTTAGCCCTTTGAATCGCTTCTAATGAAACAGTCATTGTACCCTCTCCCTATTTTTTATGACTTCCGGCTATTAATTCTATTTCAACCAAGACGCCTTTAGGTAAAGTAGCGACACCAACACAAGAACGAGCTGGCAATTTTGCGTTAAAATAGCGGCCATACACAGCATTCACAGCAGCAAAATCGCTCATATTCGTAAGAAAAACAGTCGTTTTCAACACATCATCAAAGTTCATTTCAGCGGCTGCCAGTACCTGTTTTAGATTTTCTAGCACCTGAACTGCTTGCGCCTCAACATCGCCACTAACAACCTCACCTGTTTCAGGCTGAATCGCAATCTGTCCTGAAGTAAACAAAAAATCGCCAAACCGTCTAGCTTGTGAGTAAGGGCCAATCGCCTGTGGTGCTTTTTCTGTTGCAATAATTTCTTCCATTTTATCCTCCCTATAATCATAAGTAATTTTATTTTATAAGATGAAAGCATCTTATAACTTCTATCCAATAAAAAATTATTATAATAAAAAATTTTTACTACTATTTCATAAAAAAAATACGCTACGCCGGAACCAAAGCACTTCTAGCATGATTTGACTTCTAACACTATTTTGCTGCCAAATACCGATAAATCGTGCTTTCCGACACTTGCAGCCTGCCAGCCACTTTACTAATAGCACCTTTTATTTTAAAAATACCATTCATATTCAATTTTTGCACAATAGTAACTTTTTCTTCTATAGACATCCGATCCATAGGAATATCATAAGTATTAATAATTTTATCGACAGCAGATTCTACTACATTTTCTATAGAAGAATGCAGCGACTCTACAATTTTTTCATTTTCGTGAACAAAGTTGTGCTCTTGTACCATCGTCTCACTGCCTTGATTTCCCAGTAGCGTTTTAATCACACGATCTGTCATATCTTTTACACTGGGTTGATCGGAAGAAATTAAAATATTGACACATAACATACCAATCAATGCGCCATTGATATCTTTTAAAAAATAGGTAGACGAGCGTAGCTTTTCGCCACTATCAGTACAACTCAGATAATTCACAACAGCATTTTGCTTCAGATACGCCTTGCTTTCCAGCATTTCCAGACCAAAATCTGTCAGTGGACACCCCAAATAACGACCACTTATATATCCATTGCGAACGGCAACTACTGAATTTTGTACGTCTCCCGTATCGTGAAGCAACACTTCACAGTGAGGACCGATAATATCAGCTATAAAATTCACCAATGGAATATACATATCAATTTGTTTATTTGATTGCATCATATTCGCTCCAATTTAACCACATTTTAGAATTTCATTCCATAGAATTCTATTCTAAGAGAACATTATTCTATTCTAAGATGAAATAACCCTCCTTGCAACGAAAATGTGTTGTGCAAAAAAACAAATATTTTCACGAATGCTTATAATAGAAGAAAGCAGAGTTGCAGCCTAACTGCAAAATCAAGTCACGAGCCCCGTTTTACTAAAATCAAAGCTGCAACTCTGCCAAAATCAAGAAATCGCTGTATATTGCTACTTATTTTTCAACAGTTTGTACTTTGATTTCGCCTCGTTCAGGAACTTGGCGCTTGCCAATTCCCAGGCCAAAATAGAAAGCAGTCATGATTGTACAGAACACCAGACCAGCAATTAAGCCGCCTCGCGTATCATTATTGATCCACATGCCCACAAGAACTAAGCATAAGAAGGCAATAGTCACATAATTACTGATAGGAAATAATGGCGATTTAAAAGGATGCGACCCCATTTCTTTCGCCCATTTTTTTCTAAACTTCAACTGACTGATACAAAGAACAATCCATGGAGCCATACCTGGCAGAATACTGGCACTGTAAATATAGACAAACAATTTAGAGTTAGGATAAACATAGTTAAACAATACACCAAGTAATAAACAAGCAATCGTAATTTTGATACTATTAGCAGGTACACCGCTTGGCGACACCTTTTTCAAAAATTGTGGCGCTTGGCCATTTTCCGCCAAGACATATAACATACGGCTCGCACTGTAAATACCACTATTACAGCCAGATGCAGCAGCTGTGAGTACAACAAAATTAATAAGACCGGCGGCAGCTGTAATACCAATTTTAGCAAAGGTAACAACAAAGGGACTACCGATTGTTCCAATCTGATTCCAAGGATAGATGCAGACAATAACAAAAATTGCACCTACGTAGAAAATTAAAATTCGCCAAATAATATTTTTTATGGCACTTCGTAACGTTTTTTGCGGATTTTCGGCTTCGCCAGCCGTAATGCCAACAAGTTCTACACCCTGATAAGCTGCAGTTACTAAACATAAAGCAAATAAAAATCCTTCCAAACCACCTGGGAAGAATCCACCATTATCAAATAAATTACTAATCCCAATTGCTTGCCCGGCATTGCCAAAGCCAAAGAAGATCATACCAAAACCAATGACTAACATAACAACAATCGTTACTACTTTGATAATAGCAAACCAAAATTCAAACTCACCATAAAACTTAACAGCCGCCAGATTTGCTCCAGCTACAATAGCGACACCGACTAAAGCAGGTATCCACTGTGGCAAGTCAGGAAACCAATAATTCATATAAATACCAAAAGCTGTTACCTCAGACATCCCGACTGTAACCCAGAGAAACCAGTAACACCAAGCCGTAATATAGCCAGCCCAGGGACCAATATACTTATGACCATACGTCGCAAAGGATCCGGTAACAGGTTCTAAGTACAGCATTTCTCCCATGATCCGCATAACCACAAACATAGCAAGACCAGCTAATGCATAGGCCAATAGTACTGATGGACCGGCCCATTTAATCGTGCTAGCAGACCCCATGAACAAACCGACTCCGATTGTTCCCCCTAGTGCGATTAATTCAATGTGGCGCGCCTTTAGCCCCCTGGTTAGCTCTTTTTCTTCCATTGCTTTTCCTCCCATACAATTAGTTAACCTAAAATTCCCTTTAGGCTTTTATATTTGCGATATGGTAGTATCGCGAAATATCGCTTAAAAACAGCTTTTTTATGTGTTACTCTGTAAACTATTTTCAGAATATCTTTTATATTTAAAATTATTCTATTAGTATGATAAAATACCTCTTCCTATAATAAAAATTTTTTATTATCTTTAATTACAATAGAAGATAAGAAAAATCCTCTCAAAATTGCTGAGAGGATTTATTTTACTAAACGCACCATGTTTACAAGGTTTTGTTAAACTAATCCCAACCAATGCCAATAAGTAAAGATAACCAAAACAAGCACGCCTAACGAGATAATAGTAAGGGGAATCTCCACTTTTCCTAATAATCCAGTTCCTTGTCAACTCTCTATGTAGGAAAAAATTAAAAATGCTAGTCCTTAATGCAGGATAATTTTCCGATCCTATTGAACTAGCAAACTAATAAATCTTTTCCGTGTTAGTTTGAATTTCCAATACTACACTTCTCCGTAAAACAAACAACTCTTTTAAATTTATTGTTGTTTGTTTAAAATTTTATTTTTGCAGAGGATGATACATCATGAAAAGGTCAAATGAAGCAACCTATAAAGTCATTGCTCTGGATATTGCTAAAAAGATCATGACCGGCGAATATCCTATCGGAACTAAAATCTCTGGGCGTTCTATCCTGTCTAGCCAATATAACGTTTCACCTGAAACAATTCGCCGGGCAATTATTCTATTAAAAACAGAAAAAATCGTAGATGTGTCGCGTGGTAAAGAAATTATTGTTATCTCATCAGATAATTGTTCTTCCTTCATTGAGCAACATCACACCCAAACGTCCACGGTTTCGTTGTATCAAAAACTTGATACAACTTTCAAGAAAAAACAACTGATTGATCAGGAATTAAAAGATACCTTAGATCAAATAGCAACGTACTTGAAGTACATGAAATACTCAGATCTGTTAAATCCAGTTGAAGTCACGATTCCGTTTCGCTCCCCTGTCATTGGCAAGACAATTCAAGATTTAAATTTTTGGAAACACACCAAAGGAACTATTGTAGCTATTGTACAAAACAATATCGCCACGACTTCGCCTGATCCTGATTTGATCTTAAATGCAGGCGATAGCATCGTCGCTATTGGCCCCGGAAATTTAAAAGAAGTGATTTCTGCTTTTATTTCCCCACCGCCTAAGCCGAAACAAACTTACTTGAAAAAAGCATTTTCTGTTCTTAGCACAGCTTTATTAGTAACCGAAGAGTCCGCTCTCCTCGGAATAGATTTTGGCGAATTTGGTAGTTTATCTTATCGGTTCATCAATGGCTTTATCTCTTAAAGCCTTGGCTATACAGACAAAAAGTTAGGCCTCACCGCAAATTGCTGTGAGGCCTAATTTTACTAAAAAATCTATTCAATAAGCGCGTATTGTATGGATAAGTTCGATCTCCCTATCAGCCTTGCTTCCCTTAAGATTTTTGTGAAACAAAACGGATGTCCAGCGGATTTCGATCTACGAGTCGCGCATAGCGATATTTAGGATATCCGACCATAATGGCCCCAGTGAATGTTTTACTTTCGGGCAAATTTAGCAACCTTAACAAGGCAGGATAGCCTGATAGTGCACATAGTTCAACTAATCCGGCATAACAGCTTCCCAACCCAAGAGTGGGTGCATATAATTCCGTATAAGCAAAGGAGAAGTGCGTATTGTCTCGTCCATTTGCGAAACCCTGATCAGCGACTGCAATGATAAGACAGGGCGCTTCTCGCAAGATAACATCTATCCCGGTATCACGGTAGCTCCTCACATAACCCTGGAAACGTTTCGCTCCTTCATAGTCCTGCTGAATCCGTTCTTCCATCCAGTCAATGGTAAGAGCACTAATTTGTTGCAGTGTTTCCTTATCTTCAATGACAATATAAGAAACCCCTTGAGAATTACTTGCTGTTGGTGCAAACCTGGCAATATCCATAAGGTTTAGTAAGAGATCTCTGGGTATCGGTTCTTGTTTATAACTGCGGATGGAACGTCTTGACCTAAGAAATTGATAGGCCGTTTCCCTATTAATTACCGGAAGCTCCTGTAACGAAATCTGGCCGGATAGCGGCTTCGTGGCATGTTCAAGTGCTACCGTGGGGCAAATAGCGACACACTGACCACAGTTCATACAGTATTCAGGGTGAACTGCTTCAGGCCATTGTGGATTCATTTCGATGACACGCCGCGGACAAATCTCCCTGCACATGCCACATCTCACGCATTTTTCCAGATCAACTTTGATTAGTTCCAAGCTTATCATCCCCTTCTTTCGCCTTAAATCGTTCTTCCTCTATCATCGCTATAAATAGTTTGACTAACTTTAGATCGAATTGAGTACCAGCGCAACGCTCCAATTCTTTTATTGCATATTCAATGGAATGCGCTTCTTTATAATTGCGTTTATGAATAATAACATCAAACGAATCAACTATGCTAATGATTCGTGATAAAATAGGAATCTCTTCTCCCTTAACGCCTTGGGGATAGCCCGTTCCATCGAATCTTTCATGATGACATAGTATTTCTTTAGCAACATGGGACAAACCAGGCGTGGCCATAGCAATCCGATAACCGATTTCAGTGTGCTGTTTCATAATTTTCCATTCGTCCTCGGTCAACGGTCCTGGTTTTAACAAAATATTCTCTGGGATTCCTATTTTCCCAATATCATGAAGTAAGCTCAGTAATTCCAACTCATTTAATTGATTCTGCGATAAATTTAATTTTTTCCCTAATTGAGTTGCTAATTCTTTAATTCTCCGTGTATGAGCTTCCGTTTCTGCATTTTTCTCATAGAGAGTTTGTTCTAGCGATACAATCGTCGCATTACGCACACTTTTTTCTTCCAGTAATTTATTACGATACATTCTTTCTTCTGCTAAATTCATGACAGCTTCTACATCATCTAGCTCTTGACTGGATGCATAGCCTAAAGCCATCGTAATTTTAAAACCGAAATTTCTTATTAATGAGCATTCCGCTTGAAATTTAGCAATGATCGCATCTACATAAAAATCATCTTTATTGCAAATCAAGATAATAAATTCGTCGCCACCCCATCTAGCTATACTATCATCATGATTACATACACTTACTAAAAGCGCTGCAATCTGTTGAATCAATTGATCTCCTGCTTGATGACCAAAGGTATCATTGACAAGCTTCAAGCCATTTACGTCACCCATAATAATATGATATTTTAACCTATTATTAGTTTTAATCGCATCAAACTTTTCCTCGATATAAGCTCGATTACGAAGATTTGTCAATTTATCATAGTAACTTAAATGAAGTATCTTTTCTTCGTATTCCATTCTTTTTGTCACATCAAAAAACATACTGACAATTCGAATAGCCTGTCCATTTCGGTCTCGCTCTATTACCCGACTTTTATGAAGTACCCAAAACTCCCTTTTTTCAGCATTAATAAGTTTATATAAAGCCTCAGCATAGTTTTGCTTTCTACGAATTAATTTTACAAATAACCGCTTCACAGTTTGCTTAAAAGCAGGATGAACCGACTTCATGTATTGCCCAAGGGGATCTCCCATATTGTGTTCATTTGCACAAATAAAGTGACTCCATTTCGGACTTATATAGTACTCTTTAGTCTGCAAATTATATTCAAAATATCCTTCATTTGTTGCCTCAAAAATTGATCGAATCCTTTCATTTATTTTATTTTTCATCGCATTTGCCACTGCAATTTCAGCCAACATATGATTGATCGCCCAAGCAATTTTAGCAATTTCATCTTTTCCAGAAATAGCTAAGCGCGACTTATATTCTTGTTTCTTTGTCACCCCATCAATAAATTGGTGAATTTGATTTAATCTTTTCAAAAAATACTTATGTATCACCAAAATCAAAACTAAAAAGACCAAACTTACCAATGCAAATACAATAGCGGTGAAGATTAATATGTAATGCTTTCCTAAATGATAGTCATACCGCGGCATAATGACTTTTACTAAAATATCCGGCTTTCCTAAAAGATCTGTTATCTGCCGATAAGCAGTAATAAAATCCTCATCTCGATCAATGTGGTCTTTCTCTTTATATTTTCCCGTATAATCATACATTTCTATTTTCGCTTGACTAACTGAATTAATATAATAAAAAAGTGCATTGTCGAGCACTCGCCCGACAATTAACATTCCATTACTTAAGCTTTTCTCATCTGTTGTAGTAATTGGCGAAAAGGAAACTAGAAAAATTTGTCCGCCTGCGCTCAAGATGCCTGAACGCACATCAGAATTATTTACAGGAATAAACAAAACATTTCTCTGAAAAAGAATTTTACTTATGATTAAATCTTCTAATTCAGCTGTCATGTTTCTATTAAGATTCTTTCTAATTTTCCCCTGTGCATCAATGAAAATCATAAAATTCAAATGTAAGTGCTGCATTGTCTCTGCCTGTAAATTCGCTTTTTCATACTCTGCTACGCCTTTACCGTCTAGATAAGCATAGGTATCATCCCATTGAGCCCAGTCTAAATTGGTTCGCTTTAGATCTGATTCCTCATGATTCAAAATTAATTCAAGATTCTTATAAGTAACATCTATGTGCTGCGACTCCATATCTTTCACATAATCCTGCACAATAAAGCGCATTATCCCTGCAGTCAAAATACTAACAAGTAAGCAGCCAATAATTGAAATAGCAAGCATTTTATGATTAATACTGATAAATTTCATGGACTCTTTCCCCCAGCAGATTATTACTTACTAAATGGCGCTTAAAGTAAGAATAAAGTCGTTACTGAATAGAACCAGCCCATAAACAAGATTTTCAATAAAAATCACAGATCGCAAACTTTTTTTGTTTTGGTCGATTCTAAAATAAAGTTAAATACAAAAAAATTCGTAGTGACTTTTCTGTATATGCAAAATGGATTTTCCAAAAACCATAAGCAAAGCTACGCGAATCACTAAGAACTGCCATCATTATATCAAAATAGATTCTGAACGTAAATGTATCCAACCTTTAGAAGTGATGCTATAAATTGGCAATTTTCTAATACACAAACAATAATCCCAGTTCTAAAGAAACTTAAAACTGGGATTATTCCTATTTATTATTTAAATACTCTCGACACACCAAGCTCACAAATCAATAGTCCATCCTGAACGCCCCGACTGAACCTTGCACCATATCTCATATCGAGTTATGGAATAGAGAACAAAATTGTCGCTGCTACGCCCGATGCAAATGCTCCACCGCCAGTATTAATCTGTACTGAAATTAGATTACCCTGGTTGACAACGAGACTTGAAGCTACCGATGCGGAAAAATTAGGGGGGTTAGGCCCAGTTATTGTAGCCACAATACTAGTTGCCGAAAAAGTAGCGCCGCCATCTGAACTAAGAAATATAGTAGCTGTCGCTGAAACACCTGCAGCTAAAGCATTATTGCGAATATTAAAAGTTAACCCCGCCAGCGTTGTAGTCTGCGGTATAACCAGACTATTTCTGACAAAGCTTGACGATGAAGTACCTAATCCCAAAAAATCATTATTACTAAGTGATTGATCAGTACCTAAATAAATTGTGCTTCCGCCCGGCCCGGTGACACCAGTTGCTCCTGTTGCACCTGTTGCACCTGTTGGCCCTGTGGCACCAGTTGGACCCGTGGCTCCGGTGGAACCTGTTGCTCCGGTGGAACCTGTTGCTCCGGTAGGTCCGGTTGGACCTGTTGGCCCTGTTGCTCCCGTTGCTCCTGTGGCTCCCGTTGAACCCGTGGCTCCTGTTGAACCAGTTGGGCCGGTAGCACCGGTGTCTCCTATATCTCCCGTTGGACCGGTCGCTCCCGTTGGGCCTGTCGCACCTGTTGCTCCAGTGGCTCCGGTGGAACCTGTTGCTCCGGTAGCTCCTGTATCGCCTGTATCTCCCGTTGGTCCTGTGGCTCCCGTTGGCCCAGTGGCTCCTGTCGGTCCTGCGGCCCCTGTCGGACCCGTTGGGCCTGTGGCTCCCGTGTCTCCCGTATCTCCTGTTGGTCCAGTAGCTCCTGTAGGTCCAATGGCTCCAGTGGGTCCGGTTGCTCCGGTGGAACCTGTTGGGCCCGTCGCTCCTGTTGCTCCTGTTTGCCCAGTTGCACCGGTAGGGCCGGTGGCTCCTGTCGAACCGGTTGGGCCTGTTCCGCCTGTATCTCCTGTATCTCCTGTTGGGCCAGTGGCACCAGTTGGGCCTGTTGCTCCTGTCGGACCTGTGGCCCCAGTCGAACCTGTGGGGCCTGTAGCTCCTGTGTCACCTGTATCTCCGGTTGGTCCTGTTGCGCCAGTTGGCCCAGTCGCTCCTGTCGGACCTGTTGACCCAGTCGAACCCGTTGGGCCAGTAGCTCCAGTATCCCCTGTATCTCCGGTTGGTCCGGTCGCACCAGTTGGGCCTGTGGCTCCTGTCGGACCTGTTGACCCAGTCGAACCGGTTGGACCTGTCGCTCCCGTATCTCCTGTATCTCCGGTTGGGCCTGTCGCTCCTGTTGGCCCCGTGGCTCCTGTCGGACCTGTTGCTCCGGTCGAACCTGTGGGGCCAGTAGCTCCAGTATCCCCTGTATCGCCTGTCGGTCCTGTGGCCCCCGTTGGTCCCGTGGCTCCTGTCGGTCCCGTTGCCCCAGTCGAACCCGTTGGGCCTGTCGCTCCCGTATCTCCGGTATCGCCTGTTGGTCCTGTTGCACCTGTTGGGCCTGTTGCACCTGTCGGACCTGTGGCCCCAGTCGAACCGGTTGGACCTGTTCCTCCTGTGTCCCCTGTATCTCCGGTTGGTCCGGTCGCTCCCGTGGGGCCAGTTGCACCGGTAGGGCCGGTGGCTCCTGTGGAACCGGTTGGACCTGTGGCTCCTGTGTCTCCTGTATCGCCGGTTGGTCCGGTCGCTCCCGTGGGGCCAGTTGCTCCTGTCGGTCCGGTGGCTCCTGTCGAACCTGTTGGGCCTGTGGCTCCCGTATCTCCTGTATCCCCTGTTGGTCCTGTGGCACCAGTTGGGCCTGTGGCACCGGTCGGTCCGGTCGCTCCGGTCGAACCTGTTGGGCCCGTATCCCCTGTATCTCCCGTTGGTCCTGTGGCACCAGTTGGCCCCGTTGCACCAGTCGGTCCGGTGGCTCCTGTCGAACCGGTTGGACCTGTCGCTCCTGTGTCACCTGTATCGCCGGTTGGTCCGGTCGCACCAGTTGGGCCTGTGGCACCAGTCGGACCTGTTGACCCAGTCGAACCGGTTGGACCTGTCGCTCCCGTATCTCCGGTATCGCCTGTTGGTCCGGTCGCTCCTGTTGGACCCGTGGCTCCTGTTGGACCTGTTGACCCAGTCGAACCGGTTGGACCCGTGGCTCCCGGATCTCCCGTTGGCCCAGTTGCTCCTGTGGGGCCTGTTGCTCCTGTGGGGCCTGTTGGACCTGTTGGACCTGGCAGACCACCGCCGGGACCAGTAGCTCCGGTATTTCCAGTAGCTCCAGTAGCTCCGGTAGTTCCAGTAGCTCCGGTAGTTCCAGTGGCTCCAGTAGCTCCAGTGGCTCCAGTAGCTCCAGTAGCTCCAGTAGCTCCAGTAGCTCCGGTAACTCCAACACAGCATGCGGATGGACATATATGGCACGACAACTGATTATGCAAATTACAGCAGTCACACGAATCAGCGGAATCACACCATGAATCATGATGTTTATTATGCATGATATTTATCAACTGCCTTTCAAAAAATACTTGCACCATATAATATGTAAACAACAAGCCAACGGTGTTTTGTATAATCACTTTTGCCAAATATGTACCACCTTATGTGAGAAAAGAGCAACTATTAAGGGGAGCTCCCCATAATAGTTGCTCTTTTTGTTATTGATATTAGGCTATAGCACCATTTCATTCCAGGCATTACCCGCTTCGGCCAGTCCATAAACACTCGCTTTATTATGATGTGTTCATTACACTAAGATTTCACAAAAACCATATTAACTACTCACTGAAAAACATACCCGAAGTTAATCGAAATAAAGATTTACTCCATTTAGTTTCAGCCTTTATTTGCTGTGTGAAAACAAGTGCAAATCTGATGTCTTAATAATGGATAGATATACTCATAAATTCCTTTTTGCATCAAGTATGAGAATATAGCATAACGAAAACACTCTTCTTTTTTTACACATTCGTGATTATCACAAATAATAGCACATGAGGTATTTATAGATTCAAGAGAAAGTGCAGCTTTCTCAATCATTTTTTCTATTTTATCTAAATGAATATTCACTCGCCCATCCGGTTCCAATAACTCTTCAAAAGCCAAGTCAACATAAGAACTATTAGGATCCTCCTTAAAATCATCGCACGTGGATTCAAACTTTTTCTTTGCTATTTGCCCAAAGTCTACAAATGTGTTTTCTCTCATATACCTTCCTTTAACCAAAAACCATGATGGCAGTTACAATAAATTATCATTGCAAGAGCCATCATGGTTAATTTATTTCGTTTAAATTTATTTAGCTTATCACTTAAAGATATCTTAAAACCAATACTATAAAATGTCAATAAAATCAAAACAATTCGTCATTAGTAAAAACATCCAGTCTTTCTATACGCTTTTCTGCAAACCTTCCTTTAAGGGCAATTTAATGATAAAGGTTGTTCCTACGCCTTCCTGACTTTCCACATTCAGCGTTCCTTCATGTTTATTCACAATAATATCATAGGAAATACTAAGACCTAAACCCGTTCCCTTACCGAGTGGTTTCGTCGTGAAAAAAGCGTTAAAAATTTTCTCTTTCACGTCTTTACTCATACCAATTCCACTATCTTTAATAATACAATAAGCGAAGCTTTCGTCATGATGTGTCGCGATTTTGATTTTTCCCATCCCCTCGTTCTGCTTTGCTGCAATGGCATGAGCGGCATTTACAATAATATTCAGTAAAACTTGATTGATTTGCCCTGAGGATGCAGAAAATGCAGGAATTTCTCGTAAATCAGTCTCTACTTCAGCAACATATTTCACTTCATTCTTCGCGATGATCAGAGTATTTTTGATGCCTTCGTTTAAATCATAAGCGTCAAATTCATTCTGCCTGTCACTGCGTACAAACAACTTCAACGCCTTAGCAATGTCTTGAATTCTCTGCAGTCCTTCTTCACACTCTTTAAATAGAGTCGGAATATCTTCCAAGACAAAGTCTACTTTCTTTCGCTTTTCCAACTGATTTATTTGGGTGATAAAGTCGGATACCCCGGGGTAATTTTCCATCCCCTGCATTAATTTTAATTCTTTATACTTATACATAACTTCTGTAATCCCAGAAAAATACTTCTGCAATGTATCAAAATTGCTAGAAACAAACCCAACGGGATTATTAATTTCATGACCAACGCCAGCAGCCAACTGGCCAATACTTGCTAACTTTTCCTGTTGAACCATTTGCAGATGTGTACTTTCTAACGCTTTGTAAGCCGCCGCTAATTCTTCATTATGTCTATATAAGGAATCTTCCATAACTTTATATTCCGTTAAATCAAGCTCCATACTTAAATAGTAACCAATTTCACCATCAGCGTTTTTCACCGGTGATATGGATACTAAGACCCAATATAAATCTCCGTTTTTTCTTTTATTGCAGATTTCTCCTTGCCACTGATGCCCGTTAGTTACAGTTTCTTTAATTTCTTCATAGAAACTTTCAGGGTGCGCTTCTGATCTAAAAAAACTAATATTTTGTCCTACAATTTCCGCTTTAGAGTAACCAGATATTCTGCTGTACTCTGCATTTACATAAATAATCGTTTCTGCTTTATCGATAATAATAATGGACCCAGGACTTTCTTCTACGGCCTGTGACAATTTAAGAATTTCTTCTTGAGCTAACTTCTGTTCCGTAATATCACGAATCATAATAAGCGCCTGTTCTCCGGAAATAACCACCGCACGTGCATCGCGATATTTGATACCATCTTCATATTTAATTTGATATTCAAAAGGCCGGACTTTCTTTTGCTGAAAGGAAAGTTCAACATTTTCTTTAAAAACACTGGCTACTGGCGCCGGCAAAACATCTCCTATCCGCTTGCCAAGAATGGTTTTATCGCCAATATGGCTAAACTCTGAAGCTTGTTTAAACTCAACTATAGTGAGTTCAGGCGTTACTACCAACATAATGTCTGGTATCGTTTGAACAAGCACTTTATTTTTTTCTTCGCTAATTTTTAAAGCTTCTTCTGCTTCTTTTTTCTCAGTCACATCAATCACAGCGCCAACTAATCCCTGCACTACACCAAACATATCTCGATATAGCATTTTATGAAACACAACATGCCGAACCTTTCCAGCAACAATGAAAGAATTCTCATAGACTTGCACTTCTTCTTTTTCAAAGAGTTCTTCGTCTTTAAATTGATATAAATCAGCATATTCCTTGGGAACTAGATCGTAGGCCGATTTTCCAATAATAGCTTCTTTACTTAAACCCATAAATTTTTCATATGCTTTATTACAGCCCAGATAAGTTCCACTATAATCTTTTACAAAAATCGGTATAGGAACTAAATCAAACATGATCCAAAAATCTAAATCTTTACAAGCAATCAATTCATTGATTTTTATGGACCTCAGATCTAATTCCACTGCCGCTCACTCCTCATGATTTGAATTCATTGTATAAATTCTACTCTTGCTTATCTAAGTCCTATAAAACATAAAAAAAAAGAACCATGTATCACTCATGGTTCTCCACTTTTTGGGAATTTATCTTATGGTAGAAAATAAAAGTTTCATTACATGGACTGACTTTTTCCCGCCAAGATTGATTCCATTGGCGCAAGCTACGCAGTAACAGGCCACCTTCTCTGTCGTAATAGCGTTAAAGTGGCTTTTCATACTCGCAATCTTTGCTTCATCAGTGTACGGTTGAAAGAGTTTTGGGGGAAGATTCTCACCAAACCGCTTAGGAGCAAACTCGTTATAGTAAGTAGGCGGTATCTGCAAAATACTAGTGCCACAAAAACGAGTTTCATCATAGTTTTCTGGAAGTTCCACGATCTGAATATTCATTTTACCCATAAGCTCACGAACAGCCTCTTGCTCGGACCGTTTGTCATAAGCACGCCAACAATCTTGTAGCGTTATCGCTTCGCCATGATAGTTAGGAAAAGAGAATTGTGCATCTTGTGCAATCAGTTCCCAAATTGAAACCACTTTACGTGCTTTGGAAGATTCATCACAAAAGGCAGAACAAGTATTACATATACATACTGCAGTATCTTCTTTTGTTAATAATTGCAGATTGCCTCGACAGCACCCAGTTATGGCCATATCATAGCGATTACGAATATATTCCGCTACCTGTTTTGCAGTTTCCGGATATCCGGCAGTAAATTTACAGCTAGGAAAATAGACTAGAGCCATATATCGCATCTCCTTAAAGTGTACATGAATCACCTGAATGTAATTGTTTAGCGATTACCGCCACATACTGCTCTCGCCACCATGCACCAATTTCTTTCCCTTGTAAAGTCGCAGGAGCAACTACACCTTTAGGTAAGACCATTACAGATTTTAGTGGTTCTAATTGAGGAATCTGTAACTTTGCTGATCTAGTAATAAGATCAAACTCTTCGATGGTAAGAGAACCACGCCTTAATTTATTAATGGTATCTACGATCTTCTCTGGCGTGGGATGTTTTAAAATGCCAATCATCTGGCTGACCGTAACGGCCGCCTCCAGCCAGCCGCCAGGCAGTGTCATTCTATCATTCCATACTTCTAAACGCTCTTTATCTAGCACTAAGCCTAGCGTTGCAAACCTCACCTTTGAATTTTGTGTAGCTTTTGCTACAGAATCTAGCATAGCCATTATTTTTTCAAATTCGCCAGAAGACAAAGCTGCGACCTCATTAAATATGCTCTGCAATAAATCAGTTTTTGCCAGAACCCGAAAAAATTGACCTGGCTCCGGCGCTTCCGCCAAAACGACTTTCAATTCATGAACCACCCGCTCTACAGGCTCATGAGCAAGCTCTGCTTGCGCCGCTCTGGCAAACAAAAGTGTATCACCGTCGATGGCGAAACCCAAACGGGCAGATTGTGCGGCCAATCGCAAAGCGCGCATTGGATCATCAGAAAAATGCTGTCCTGTCGCTCTAAGAACCTTGGCGTCTATGTCCTTTCTCCCCTGGAAAGGATCGATAATTTCTCCTGTTAAAATATCCAAGGCCATAGAATTTACCGTAGTATCACGTCTAAAGAGATCTTCTTCAATCGTAATCTTGGGCTTCGCTGATATTTTAAAACCTTTGTAGCCGCTGCCTACTTTCTGCTCGGTGCGTGCAAAAGCAACTTCACGTTTTACACCGCCGATCACTAAGTGAAACACGGGAAAAGCCTTGCCAATATCTTCCGCTTCGGGAAACAACATTTGAAAGTTCTTCCTCACCATGCCAACAACACTATAGTCAATATCCTTCGACGGCCTTCCCATAAACTGATCGCGAACTGAACCACCCACTCTAAAAACACGTCCACCATTTTTTGCAACAATCTCGGCAAACTCTCTTTCTGTTAACCCATTGGCGCTCATACTTTACGTTTCCTCTCTACATTTCATCTCTTCCGACTTTACACACTCTTTTTAAAAACCATTACCACTTTGAAAATCCAACTTCCTTGATCTTATGTAACTTGCCTTTTATCTTGGTTACCAAAAGCGCCTTCAAGACAAGCTCCCCCTTATCCCCAAGAATCTCTACATAAGAACAAGTATCTTGAATATCGATAATACCAATATCGCTTCCGCTAATACCATCAATGGCGGTAATGGCTCCCAATATATCGCCTGGCCTTAGCTTCGTCTTCTTGCCTGCATTGATGCGAATTCTAGTAATGTGTCGATTTAGTTTTTCGCTCTTATCAATTTTTAGTACAGGTTCCCTTTTCTCACACTTATGAAAAATCACTTTTCCCTCTGCTACTTTCTCGGCTGTCGGGATTTCTTGCTGCGGAATCTTATAATGAATATACTCCTCTAGTTCGTGTAAAAGCTTATATTCATTATTAGTTACAAAAGTAATAGCCGCCCCTGTCTTGCCCGCTCGTCCTGTCCTGCCAATTCGATGAACATAGCTTTCCGTATCGAAGGGCATATCATAATTGATTACTAGCGATATATCGTCGACATGAATTCCCCTTGCTGCCACATCTGTCGCAACAAGAAATTGGAATTCTCCCCGTTTAAAATTCTGAATAGCTTTGAGCCGATCCTTTTGTTCCATTCCTCCGTGCAAGCTTTGACAAGAGTACCCCGCCTGCTTCATATGCTGAATAACAGCTTCTACTTTGTCTCTGGTATTACAGAAAAGGATGCAACTAGCAGGTCTTTCCATGTAGGTGATTTCAGAAATCAACTGTAACTTGTCCGCTTCTTCTACTTCATAATAAACTTGCCGAATATTTTCCACACTCGGACTTGTTGAAGCAACTTCTATTGTGATCGGATCTTTCATATATTGCTGGCAAATTTTCTGAATCCGATCTGACATTGTAGCAGAAAACACCAGCGTGAGCCTATTGGCAGGTAATACTTTGATAATCGCTTCCACCTGTTCGATAAACCCCATATCGAGCATTTTATCTGCTTCATCAATAATTAGATACCGTACTTCTGCCAAATTCATATGCTTTCTTTCAATATGATCTAAGGTTCTCCCTGGCGTACCGACAATAACATGGACTCTTTGCCTTAATTCTCGTCTTTGCATTTCCATAGCTTGTCTGCCAAAAACGGCAGCACATCTCACGCCTCTAAATCTCCCGATATTGGAAATCTCCTGCTTTAATTGTACCGCCAATTCTCTAGTCGGCGTAAGAACTAGTACTTGGGGATTTTTCTGCTCTATTTCAAGTTTTTCACAAACCGGAATGGCAAAAGCCGCTGTCTTACCACTCCCCGTTTGGGATCTCACGATGATATCTTGTTGCGCTAAAACTAAAGGTATTACCTTTTCCTGAACCATAGTAAGGGTCTGATACCCCAACATATTTAAAGCCTTTGCTATTTCTTTACTAAAAACACAACTTGCCATATATTGATCATCCATTACACTATAAACCTCATTTTCCGAATTATCCCTTCGCCTTAAATATAATTTGAACTTTGGTGCCTTGCGATAAAACACTGTCGATGGTAAGCTGTCCGCCTACCTCTTCCGCCCGTTCCTTCATAATATGCAAGCCCCGATGAACAATCGAACAGTTCGCCACAGGTTCAAACCCACAGCCATTATCACTAATAATTACGACAAAATTCCCCGCCTCAATCTGCATACATATTTGTACCTGACTCGCTTTGGCGTGTTTGCGGATATTAGTCAAAGCCTCTTGAATAATCCGCATCAACTGGACTTCTACATTCTTACTAATAAAATTAGACAGCGGCTTGTCCGGTAAATTGAGAACAAGGGTAATACCATAGGCCTGTTCGTACCAATGAAAATACTTTTGCAGCGTTGCCATAAAATCATTGTTCTCTGCTTTACCACTGTTTAGACTGACTATAGATTCCCGTACATCATCATGCGCAACATGGAGTGTTTCTTTAAGCTTCTCAACTAGTTTTTTCGCATTTTCAATCTGCCTATTTTCCATGAATAAACTAAGAGATTCCAGCTCAAGTAACAAATAACTCCATATCTGCCCTGATCCATCGTGAAATTCCCGTCCGAGTCGATTGCGTTCCGCCACAATAGCGAATGCTTTTTGCTGCTCAATCAGTTGAGCCTGATCCTGTTTCTGTCTGGTAATATCCTTCACTAAAATAATACGGCCAAAGGACTTCTTCCCCAAAGTTTGTAAAGGAATTTTCGTTAATTGATAAAAGGAACACTTCTGCGACTGCTGTCGTTGCGCTTCCAACATGTATATACCGGCTTTGCTGTCAACCTCGGCCAAAGGCGGCCAAGTAACGGCAAGTTCTTTAAAATCCGTACCGATCGTTATTTGAAGATCACGCAGCATCTGCTTGGCACTCGCATTAATATCGACAATATAATCCTCTTTATCAACAAAGAAAATTCCCTCCACAACATGTTCCATCGCAACAGCTTGCGCCATAGGCAAACTATTATACAAGTGTAGGCGATAATAAATCCAAGTTACTACAGCACCATTAAGTAAAAAACCAAGAGGCAGAATAATATCTGCTTTCACCTCAAGGCGCCATAAAATAAAGCTGCACCAAGAAAATACTACCGCAAGAGAATACCATAAAGCCTGCCGTCGCCGTAAGCCAACGGAAGTAGCT
This sequence comes from Pelorhabdus sp. sgz311002, assembly GCF_056134285.1. Taxonomy (NCBI): domain Bacteria; kingdom Bacillati; phylum Bacillota; class Negativicutes; order Selenomonadales; family Sporomusaceae; genus Pelorhabdus; species Pelorhabdus sp. sgz311002. The sequence continues at coordinate 180,983 of NZ_JBWBCL010000006.1, forward strand.
ATCCAACGCACCGAAAGGATCGTGGCAAAAATCCCCAGCATGAAAGCATATCCCATCAAAACCATATGTCCTACGCCCCAACCAAGTACAACTGCCTGCCCTTCCAGCCAAGCTTTTTGCCAAATCAGCTCCTGCCAATTTGATAGTAGCAACAGCACAATGCAAAGAAAACTGCCGCCACAAAACTTGGTAACAGTATCTACCTCTTTCTTCTGATTACTGATCTGCCAGACAAAGATAGGCCAACAACAAGCTAACAAAACACCTGCCAGTTTCAAAGTAATAACCCAAAACAGCTTATCTTCAAGATTCGCACTAGTACTATAAAATATGATTCCCAAGAGCCAAACAACTTTGCATCCCTGTGAAATAGACGCCATCATGGCCCCCGGAAGTTTGCGAAATTGCCAAGTATACACTGCCATAGCTTCTAGTAGCACAATAACGAGTAAATAGAATTTTATATTTTCAATAGGATAATAGGTTTGAATTAACACAACAAGACTTTTCCTTCCTCCACCTAAATAAAAGCACGCAATACTTCGGCTGAGTGGTAAATTCATCTAGCTGTTCTACTTATTTCTAAGAAATAAGAAAAAAACCTGCTTAAGTAATACAAGGCCGTCATATTTTCGGTAAGTAGAGACATATTAATCGTATCATATTCGCTGATAATCTGGGATCCTCTGAAACACCTTAATACGCTTCTATAATGAGCAAATAAATTGCGCCCAAAAGCACCATGCGGCTTCGCATGGTGCTTAACTTTTCATGTTTTATATAGCATGATTTTGTGATAAACTCCTGATATTTAGTACCCGAATGGCATTAAGAATGGCAATAACCGAAACTCCCACATCGGCAAAAACGGCAGTCCACATACTGGCTAAGCCTATGGCTCCCAGTACTAGAACAATCCCTTTCACACTAAGGGCGAAAACAATATTTTGCTTCACGATAGACAGAGTTTTCTTTGATACTTTTATGGCTGTGGCAATTTTTGAAGGTTCATCGGTCATAATGACTACATCAGCAGCCTCAATCGCTGCATCAGACCCCACTCCCCCCATGGCAATACCAATATCGGCTCTGGCTAGAACCGGAGCATCATTTACCCCATCCCCCACAAAAACCAACTTTCCCTTTTCTGATTTCTGTGCAAATACTTCCTCTAATTTTGTTACCTTATCAACTGGTAACAGCTCTGTGTAGACCTTATCAAGTCCTAGTTTTTTCGCAACATGCTCGCCAATTGATTTTGAGTCGCCTGTCAACATCACGGTTTGCTTAACCTTGGCAGCTTTTAAAGCTTGAATCGCTTCTGCTGCATCATTTTTAATTTCATCGGCAATTACGATATAACCCATATATTTCCCATCAACGGCAACGTGAACGACTGTGCCGATCATTTCTCCTTGGAAATAGTTAATCTGCATTTTTTTCATCAGCTTATCATTACCAGCTAAAACTTCTTGGCCTCGTACGCGGGCTTGAACTCCCTGGCCTGGAATCTCTTTAACATCAGCGATTACAGAATGATCAATTGCTTTACCATAAGCTCGCTTCAGCGAAAGAGAGATCGGATGGTTAGAGTAATTTTCCGCATAGGCGGTTACTTCCAACAGCTCTTCTCGACTCATTACTTTCGATTGAACTTCCTGAACATTAAAGACACCTTTTGTTAAGGTTCCTGTTTTATCAAAAACAACAATCTCTGTCTGCGCCAAAGCTTCTAGATAATTGCTTCCTTTTACCAGAATACCTAGCTTAGATGCTCCGCCAATCCCCCCAAAGAAACTAAGTGGAATAGAAATGACTAAAGCGCAGGGGCAAGAAATAACTAGAAAAGTAAGCGCTCGGACAAACCATTTTGTAAACGCCTCATCACTGTAAAGCAACGGAGGAATAAGAGCCAACAAAATTGCTAAAACAACTACGCTAGGCGTATAATACCTTGCAAATTTTGTAATAAAATTCTCTGAATTTGATTTCTTACTGCTAGCATTTTCCACCAAATCGAGAATCTTGTTAACGGTAGAATCACCAAATTCTTTCGTAACCCGTGCCGTAAGCACCCCATTAACATTAATACAGCCACTCAGCAGCTCAGAGCCCACAGTAACTTCTCTGGGAATCGATTCGCCGGTTAGGGAAGACGTATCAACCATTGAGTTTCCTTCAACTACTATCGAATCCAGCGGTATTTTCTCGCCTGGCTTGATTATGATGGCATCACCAACTAGCACTTCATCAGGATCAACTCTGACAATTTCCTCGCCACGACGCAGGTTTGCATAGTCTGGACGAATATCCATCAGGCCAGCTATCGACTTTCTTGATTGATTGACTGCATAGCTCTGGAACAACTCGCCCACCTGATAAAACAGCATAACTCCTACAGCTTCCTCAAAATCGCCGATGGCAAAAGCGCCTACAGTGGCAATAAACATTAAAAAGTTTTCATCAAAAATATCCCCGCGCTTTATATTTTTTAAGGCCTTTAAAACTACATCGCCGCCAATAATGAGATATGCCAGCAGAAAGATAGCAAGATTAAGTGCTATATTGTCCCACTCACCAAAGAAAGAAACAGCATAGACCACGGCACCGCCAAGCACTCTAACAAGCCGCTTTTTGTTGTTCATCGCCTTCACCTCACTAAGCCTTTTCGACTTTAACATCTGGTTCAATATTATGAATAACTCTTTTTGCTGCTTCAACTACATAGTCCATATTTTCCCGTTCAGATTCTATATTCATTTTCATTGTCATAAAGTTTACTGAAACAGATGTTACATCTGATAAATTACTAATAGCATTTTCAATTTTGGCAGCGCAATTGGCACAATCAAGACCGATTAGTTTAAATGTTTTTTTCATGATTAAATCCCCCTATTCAGTTGAATGTTCGTTCAACCTTTTATTTTTTATAACAGTTGAATAAACATTCAACTGTTATTCTTAGTATAGTTGAACAAATACTCAACCGTCAAGTATTTCTTGTATTTTGACAAAACTTTTTTAGACAACTATAATACAAATAAAATAATGCCTAAAAGAAGGTGATGTTATATGGAACACAAAGATACCGACTGTGAAATTATCCATGTTGAAGTGGTTGATCGGGTCCGCGCCAAAATGCCTAATGAGCCAATATTAAACGAAGTATCTACCTTATTTAAAATTATGGGTGACAAAACAAGAAGCCATATCCTTTGGGCATTAGATCAAAATGAAATGTGTGTTTGCGATTTAGCAGCATTACTCAACATGACAAAATCAGCAATTTCTCATCAACTCAGACTTCTCCGCGAAGCAAAATTAGTTCGCTCTCACCGTGAAGGGAAAAACGTATTTTATATGCTAGATGATAATCACGTCAGAGATATTTTTGAAAAAGCATTTGAACATATTATTGAAAAGAACAATAATCATACTTGTTAGGCTTATCGTATTTAAACCGCACTTACTCTCCGCAGAAATGAAACTCAACCAATAAAAGCTGCACCGACTTGCGTTGGTGCAGCTTTCAGACTGTAGACCAAAAGACTAATCACTTCTCAGCTATGATAAAATTATTATGCTTTTGACAATACCCCACTACGCACTAGATCAACGCGCTCAGAATCAAACACCGTTTCCACGTAACGACACATCATCAGCACCCGATTGGCATCCTGTTCTTCTGGAATCCCGATATGAAAATTTTCCAATGAACAAATTCCATAAAGCAAATCTAGTGATCGTATTTCTTCTTCCATTTCTGGCGATATTGTCACCACTGTCTCGACCGCATCCATAAGGCACTCAAAATTGTGATTACCTGGAGCGACACCGTATAGTTCGCATAAAGCAATCAGATAGTTTTCGAGCGCCATCGAGGCAATATTGAAGACCACACTGGCTGAGCTTTTTTTCTCTAAAAACTGGTTTGCCCGATAATGATACATTTTCGCACTATGATACTTATCCTCAAAGGATTCCATGTCAATAATCATCATATTCCTCCTCATTTTGAACACGTTTTCATCAGTTCTAATAAACGAACGAAAACGTGTTCTCTTAATCATGAAGCTACGCCAAACTTAAATTAAGCAATTGACCAATACGGTACCATTCATTTAGGAGTCTATCCATAAAACACATAGGGGTATCAATGAACCGTAGCCGGGTTCATTGATACCCCTATGTATCTAGTAATAAAATGTTATAATGTTATTAACAACTTTACACCAAACCCAAACAACTGTCAATAGAGTCTAGTAAAATGTAACAAAATGCAAAAATTAAGCAAATATACTGCAATCAATTTTACCGATCGGGGATGCATATTGTGAATGAAATGTACAAGGATCAACTCGCTAAGGCTTTAGTCAAATATGCTGCTGTTCCTGAAGATGAGCTATTAAAATTTTGGGCCATTGCCCAGCCAGTTGCGCTAAAAAAGAACCAATATTTTATTCGGGCGGGGGAAAAAACGCCTTGGCTTGGTTTTGTTCTTTCTGGAGTCTTTCGTTGCTATCATATTGATCAAAACGGCGCTGAGTACACGAAACATTTTTTTATGGAAAATGATTTTATGACGGCAAATAGTCGCTCGTTGATTGATAATGAATTTGTTCAAAAAGAATCGGATTACTATTTTGAGGCTTTAGAGGATGCAAATGTCTTATGTATTGAACAGCCCGAAAAGCAGCGACTAACACATGCTTGCTGGCAAACGGTGTTTAGCAAAGAAATTGAGCGAGTGCATTCCATTGAAGAACGCCGGATTCGGCAACTCATGCTAGATGATGCTGAGGCGCGCTATTATGATTTTTTACGGGACTTTCCCTGCCTTGATAAACGGATTAAACAAACATATATTGCATCCTATGTAGGAATTTCACCAGTTTCACTTAGTAGAATTAAGAATCGTTAACCTATGTTAATGCAAGTAACAGCACTTTTTTGTATAGTGTAAATAAAATTATACAAAAGAGGTGCTGGAAATGAATCCACGTTATGAGCAGGGTTTGAAAAAGTTTAAAAGTATTTTTGGTGAAGATCAGGCCAATGCATCACTTAAAGAAATTGAGGCTATTGCGCCCGATTTTGGTAGACACATTGTAGAATTTGCCTTTGGGGATATTTTTCAAAGAGGAGTTCTCAGCTTAAAACAAAGAGAAATGATATTAATTACGGCTTTGACAACACTTGGTACTGAAGATTGGCTCGGGGCTCATATCAGAGCAGGGCTAGATGCTGGAATTACGCCAGCAGAGATAGTAGAAACGATTGTTCATACCTCTTTGCCAGCAGGCCTGCCGCGTGTATTAAACGCCCTGAAGGTTGCCAAACTAGTATTCGCTGAGCGAGGGATTCAGTAGTATTTTATTTACAGTCAAATATTTTTAAGTCATTCCATAGTAATACTGCTGAATTAGACGGTGTTCCTTCAAAATCGTCTATAAAATCTTTGTAATGCTTTGCTCCTAAATGAGTATATATCCCTTCAGCCCGGTCATTTCCTTTTACAATGCAAATAGACATTTTTTCATATCCGCTATTATAGGCATATTCACCCGTTGCAAAAATCATTTTTTTCCCGATTCCATGACCTTGTACTGTTTGTAAAATATGTAATGAATCAAGTAGTAAACATTTATTTATATCGTCATATGGCTTATATGCTGAAAAACCAATAATCTTATTATTTTCTTCTATTGCCACAAAAACGCCTTGGTGCTCTGCATGAATATACGAAGACCACTTTTCTTCTGAATGCTCATAAGTCAGGCTTTCCAAAAAAGCCTCTGGTAAAATTCCTTGATATGTAGTCTTCCAATTATCTGTATATATTTTAGCAATTTCTTGTATATCCTGATCCCTTATCGGTCTAATAAACATATTCATTCCTCCCACATTGAAAATTATATCACAACCTATAGTCTAAATCCGTAAACCTTCCTCTCTCGCATCGGACCTTCGTCTGATATAAACTTTATCAACTTTTATAAAAAGTACAATAGAAATACAGTAAATTTATCGATTATACAGAAAAAGAGAAACAGGCATAAATATAGGGCTTAGCGACTTGGCTAAGCCCTATATTCTGCTGCAAAAAATAATCAGTGATATAAAAAAGTGCTGCACTTTGCGATTTTAGAAAATACGGCCTCGTCCGCTTTGTCCTGTCTGTCCTCTAAAATAAAATCTATATCTAAGCCTTGATATACCTAGTTGTTTTTAAAAATACAGAGGACAGAGGACGAAAAACCAACTATTTTAGCATTAATTTTATTTTACTAATTTATTTATAGTGTGCCGTTTTTTGCTTCACATGTTTATTTAAAATGATGCATTTTCCAACTAACTAATCGCTTTATTAAAAGTTTAACCCATTCTACTTCTAATAAATATCAAAATAAGTATTGCTACATTAAAAGTAGCATACTACAATATCAGTAGCAGAAATGCTAAAATATACATTTTAAAAAGAGGTGCTATTATGCCAGTAATTACGATGAAAATGAAAAAAACTCAACCAGAAAAGAAAAAAGCGTTGATTGAAAAATTAACTGCTGCAGCAGTTGAAGTTACCAATTCCCCTGCAAGCGCTTTCACTGTCTTTATTGAAGAGTATGAGCCAGATAGTATCGGTATCGGCGGACAAACCTTGCTTGAAAAAGCATCAAAAAATAATATGTAAAATGCCCAAGCCCCTCACGCATTCGACAAGAGAGAGGGGCTTTTCACAATATTGACAACTTATTTTAAGAGACATTCATAGAAGGAGGCATTAACATGTCAGTTCCACATCCTGGTAAACCAGTTAGAGGTTCTAAATCAGGGGTGCCTATCATGGCTCTTTTCGATCTTTTAGGTAGAAATTGGGCAATGGGGATCATCTGGAATCTACAGGATGGATCTTCTACATTCAGAGAACTTCAGGAACGGTGCGAATCGATTTCTCCTACAATACTAAACAACCGTATTAAGGAACTTAGAGAAGTCGATATTATAGAACGCAACACTGATGGATACCAATTGACCCCAAGAGGAAAAGAGCTCATGGAATTGTTGCGCCCATTTGGCGCGTGGTCACGGGCTTGGTCAAAAGAAGTTTTCCAGTTTACCAAAGAACGTGATGACTCATAAAATAGTAAATTACTATTGTAAAGCTACTAATTCGAAAAAAATAGAAATGGAGTTTTATTATGAGTTTACTTACTGTAGATCGGGAAAAATGTATTAACTGCGGGGCTTGTGCCAATGTTTGCCCCAAAAATTATCGAAATGACTAGCGAAGGAATTCCCTCTGCCAGCGGAATGACCTGCATTGCCTGCGGTCATTGTGTCGCAATCTGCCCACAAGCGGCATTAGATCATACATATGCGCCACTCAATCGTCAGTCGCCATTAGATAAGACTCCTGTTTTGAACGCTGAAATAGCAGAAAAATTTCTTCGCGCCAGACGTTCTATCTGAGTATATAAAGAGGAACCTGTCCCTAAAAATAAAATTCTAAAGCTACTAGACATTGCCAGACTAGCTCCAACTGGAAATAATACTCAAAATGTTGAATATTTAGTTGTAGATAATAAAGACACTCTACAGCATATTACCAAAGCCACACTAGCCTGGATGAACGAAGCTATCATTCATAATGAACCATCTGCAGTTTATTTTACCGACTTAGTAGAACACCACCGTAAAACCGGAGAAGATGTTATCTTACGAAATGCTCCTTGCTTTATCATAGCAATGGCAAAAAAAGTTTTATGCGTGGATGTGATAATACTCATTTTTCTCTTTCATACGCTGAGTTATTTGCAACAAGTCTTTCATTGGGAACTTGTTGGGCAGGTCTCTTTGAGGCATGTGCCAGATCTGGCTATCCAGCTCTGCTTAAATTATTGAACCTTCCTGAAGATTTTATAGTCACTGGTGCAATTATGGTTGGCTATCCCAAATACAATTATAAACGACTGGTAGATCGCTCTCCATTACGAGTAACTTGGCATTCTCGTCAGATTTTATAGCAAACTGATTTCAGTTTCACTTATCTACAAACCAATTTGCACATTAATCTTGATGGTATCTGAAAAATCCCGAATCAAGGCATTATCAACCATATTTCTACACAAAGTAAGCTGCCACAAAAAAAGAGAGAGTCGGGTTTAATGACTCGCTCTTTTTTTGTGTGCTAATAGTTATTTCTTATTGCGCTCTGTCTACTCCAGCCAAGTTAATTATTATAGGTTAATAAATGCTATGTTTTTTTAGCCTTTATCACTCACTAATAGTTAACGCCTTTTCTAAAATTTCCTTAGCATTCGTTGTCATACGGACAAGATTATAGTTATTTAATACCGTTCTAAATAGCTTCTCCTTATCATGTTTTAGCTCGGATTGATTAGCTATCACCAATCTGATTAGCTCAGAAATTTCAGCTGGAGGAATTTCTTCCAAAGTTCGATCACCTCTGGTACGAACTATAACAGCTGGGCAGCTAGGAACGCGTAAAATTTTATGAATTTGATCCTGCAAATTATATTCGTTAGATTCTAATATGCGTTTTTCCCTCACGGCTTTACTAACAATTTTATTGAGTAAGGAACGAAGTTGTCTACCAGTCCGATGTATACCACACGCATTTAAATATATTTTATATAATCTATGACCGATTATCGGTCCTTCCGCTTGAATAATTTCAACTAGTATGTTTATTATTTCATCAATCTGTGCCGTTTTAGGGTCAGGAACGCTATGAGAAATCCAATTTCTGTAGGGTATTCCAAAGGTAGATGCCCCTGAAGCATTGTCCTGTAATAAATATTTATCATGAGTAATTGGCTCGCATATTAATTCTTCCGACTCTTCGCAAAGTATATTTGTGACTTTAACTGTTGACTGGTCAACTGTCCCCATGACCTCTGGTTCTTCTTCTTTCACTAGATTATCATCAAATTTACCTATTTCAATATATTGATTTGAAGTTGTTGATATATGAATATCCGCCGAACACGATTTAATTGTCGCGCAAGCTTCAGTCTCTACATTAGCGTACAAATCATCGCACAAACTATATTCTTCCTTATCCATGATTTCGAAGCAATTATTACCACCTTTTTCGATATTATCGGTATTACATTGTCCAACCGGATAAATATCTAGACTATCTAAAGTATCCCATAGTGATTTCATAGCTGCTTTAGGATTACGATAATAAGTACTTTCTCGAATACGCCAGAAAACATATCCACTTCGTTCAAGCTGGCGCTGTCTGGCCATATCTTGTTCATATTGCTCAGGGCCATGCCAATAGTCACCGTCACACTCAACTGCTAATCTTCCTCTCATTCCCTCGACTATCAAATCAATACGGTAGCCTGCAACTTCATGTTGAGGAATAACGCGATAGCTCCTTGATACTATCTCCAAAAAGACATCTAATTCAAACCAACTGTCAAAAGGAGATGGTGGGCTTACCTGACTGCGCTTTACTGAATCTGCCAACCTTCTAAGACTATTGATATCATAACCTTCAACACCAACTGGATCAATTTTAGGATTCAGACAATACTTCAGTAGCCTGCTTCGTAGGCATTGCGGACTAAGATCATCAAGAGTAGCTGAGTGAAATAGTATCATCTGTTCTTTAGCCCGACTTGCTGCAACATTAAACCTTTTTTCATCATCGGATTTAGTTAGAGTTCCTATTCGATGATCTTCCCCTGGTGCAGAAACCATACTTAGTATAATTATATCCCGTTCATCACCTTGAAAAGTATAAGCGTCACCACAAACGAGCTGCCTTTTTTCCATTTCTGCGGGGCCGATTGACTGAATTAACAAAGAATAAATGAGTTTTGCTTGTTCCTCTCCAAGTAAGCTAATTACCCCAAAAGTTTTGCCAGCATACTCTTGCTTAGAACAACACTCAACCAAAAATTCTGCTATTGCCTGAGCTTCAGGAGGATTAGTGATTTTAGGCGATCGCCCCTTCTGATAGCCTTCCGAAACATAACGCGTACCAACTGTTGGGGAAAGCCTATTTCCTCCGAATTGCTTTAAGGGAATTAACGGTGTAGAACTATAGCTTAAATTATTCGAAAATTGAATGATTTCAGGCATACAACGGAAATGTTCCCTAAGACAAATTTGTCCTTTATAGCGTATAAAAGCCTGATCAAAGAAGCTATGTTCTATGCCTAAAGCATCACTAAAAGGGATATCTGTAATGAGTCTTTGGCGCAATAGAGCAACATCTTCTTTATTCAATCCAACAAATTGCGGACTAATCTGCTTGTTGTCGCCCACCACAACGATTTTTCTTGCAATATACTGCAAGAAAATAGCTTCTGATCCAGATTGACTGGCTTCGTCGACTATTACAACGTCAAAAATATTAGGCTTCATTGCAATAGTTTCTGCTACACGGTAAATCGGCATAATCCAGGCCGGAATAGCCGAACGACATTCTTCCATGTGCTTTCTGGCTTCACGTCTATATTCATTAGCTCGCACGCTTTTGCCCTTTCCTAACCGACTCATGGCGAGCTGCCACGCCCTTAGGTGACCGTTTTCGTAATCAGTCAACTTGTTTAGGCAACTGTGCCAAGCCTTAGCTGCCGCAAGCTCGGCAATAATATTCTGATATTTTTTCCGCAACTGGCTAACTTGAAGTTCTAGCTGTTCGTGCTGCGTAGGATCTGAAACTCGTTTTAACCACCTATCCGCTCTGGCCCAGTTCCAGGCATTCGTAAAATTTATCAATTTGGTATCCCATTCGCTATTGAAAGGTTCATTCTGTAACGCCTCAGCAAAATGAGAAGCTTTTTCCTGTAAACGTGAAAGTAGCTGACGATAACGACTTACACTATTTTTTAATGATGATACCTCTTGATATTGGTAAAAAAGCAAGCCATATGCCTCACTATCACGTTCTTTCACGGTATCACGCAACTTAGCAAACATTGGGTGAATATCGGCATTATTATCAATTTGTTTTTGGAAAGCTTGCAGTATTTCCTCTATCTTTTTGCCTTTTTCATATAGCTCATCATAAGCATCAGCTGCTTCCAATATATTGGCTAACCTTTCAACCTGACTACGACTATGCCACACTGGTTGAGCCAATCCAGGAATAGATAGCACAGCTTCTCTTGAGGCTAATAATTCTTTCTCTAGGCTCAAATATCTTTCAAGTGAAGATAGTTTACTTTCGAAATCAGCCTTTCGTACTGAAAGAATTCCACTTCTAATACTATTATCGCATTTACCTTCCCAAGCCTGTTCAAGGGCAGCAAAATGATCATCCATTATCAACCAATCAATAAGCTTCTTTAGAGCACTTGGCGTAGAACAAGGCTGTCCGTCAACACGAATACCTTCAATTATATACATAGCATCCGAAACTACCTGAGGTCGAAATTTCCAAAATCCTAACTTTCCGCCATTTTCAATATGCTTTAATAACGCCATTGAATGTGCTTTCACGATATTTTTGTCGTGGCCATCAATACCACTTATGGTAAGAGAACCGACTTGACAGATAACCTCATCTATCCCTTTTAAGTGAATTGCGCTTATACGCTGCAATTCTTGAGACGGCAAAGCGCAGCTGGCTAAAACCTGTTGGACCACCTCTTTAGCCCATGGATATATCTCTTCCGACAAAGCTGCAATTTTACAACTCAGTGCCAACACTACTTTTTGAAGCTGAGCCCTCTTATCATTATCAGCTTTAGAAATTTGTTCGTACTCAACTGAATGTGTTACATCATGAAAGCTCAAAAATCGCTTCTTGGCCAGCTCCTCATTATCAAATAGCACATTAACTTCCTGTTCGGACGGCAGCATCGATATCTCAGGTATATATTGGTCTGCCTCAGTCGCCTGTTCAGTAGTAATACTTCTAACAAGTCCAAGAAGCTCGCTCATTTCTGTATCACTGAGGGGTGGTTCGCTATCAGTCTCTACTAAATCCGCTAGCCAGGAATATAAGTTATCTGTCGCTCTAATTTGTTGCGCTATTTCCTTTAGGCTGCCATTATAACAACCGAATTTTGATATATGTTTTAGAGTCTCAGATTCCCTAATCGTGCGGAGTTCAGCTAATGCTTTAGTCTCATCAAGGCGGCAAGCGTCAAGTTCCTGATACAAACGTTCAATCCTTTTTTGATTTAACGAGGGATTCCAGTTATTATGTTTTTCAGTTATTCCATTTACTGATGCTTCTAAAGCCTTAGATGATTTTATATCATCACTTAAAGCAACAACACAAAGTGGAGCAATCTCCCCTGGAATTTTATCGCGCAAAACTTTTAGCGCTCGGGATGTCTGACTAGTAATAAGTACTCTTTGCCCGCTCGCGAGTAAGTGGCATATCAAATTCGCAATAGTATGAGACTTACCCGTTCCTGGCGGTCCTTGAACTAGTACACCATGTCGATACTTCAGTTGCTTTGCAATTTCTATTTGCTCATCGTTAGCAGGCAAGGGAAAATAAACTTCATTATCTATCTTCTTGCCTATGCTCATGTCCTGTTTTAATGTATCATATTCGTCTTCGTTGCTTTTCACTTGCTCTTTATCTGGATCGTCAATGAGATTATGTATCCCGTTTGGAATATTATTGGTTGATTTAATCTGTTCAGTGATTTCTTTAAAAGCTCTTACTAAGCTGCGTTCCGTTCTGCGCCGCAAAATTATTGCTGGCGAAAAAGTTACTTTAGCAGTATCTTCTATATTTTTACTGACTAAAATATCATCGCTATACCCTAAACTATTGGGAATGGTATTAATCCATGATCTTAATATATTATCAATTGCCGACTTATTAGTAATATCATCATTAAGATCATCAATAAGCTTTTCAATAACTTGAATTTCGTTTGAATCAGGCCTTTCATCTGGTTCAAGCATATCTTGTTCTAGTGCCGTCTTAGCACCTTCAGCGCTTGCACCAATTGAAATTCGCCCTCTCTCCGGATCAAAACTGATCATAGACTGTGATGTCAAGATATGACGACGGATAATTTGTCCGTTATGAGTTTTCCACGTCAAATATCCCAAACATAAGACTACCTCGTAGCTTTCACCCATTCTTTGTTGATACTGATACATAGCATAGAGTTCACTATAGACCTTCTGAACTTGCCTTAGGACTCTGTCCTCTCTTGCCCACGGTAACCATTGATCTTTTAGATATATCTCCCATTCCTTCTGAACCTCGGGATTTTCCTCTAATAAAAGCACTACTGATTCCTTATCGGGATCTTCTTCCTTTGTCGCTTGCTCTTCTTTCTCCACTTCAACAATTCTAGTTGTTGCTAAAGCTGGACAATCCAGTGAAGAATCCAAAAGCTGTTTATTGATAACCCATGGCTGAACTTGGCGAGGAACAGGTGGAATAGGCTGCATATTAGGTTTATCGATTTCAATCCACGCCTCTTTATTTGATTCTATTTCACTTGTCCAAGCATAAAAGAAGCACCCTTTGACCTTGGGAATCTCTGAAAGCCACATCACTTGATCATAGCTATCCAATGTACGCACTGTCCTTGTACGTAATTCAGACAATTGCTGCAGAAAAGTAAATAGCCTAATTGCTCGGTCTCTTGCTAATTCTTCATTCATAAGCCCCTCCGAGTAAAACTGTATACCTTTATTAAGGTTCATTAGTTTACTGTCTTTTCCCTTCCTATGTTTATTAATAATCTGTACCATTATTAAACATAATTAGGTTCACATCATTTTGGGCACTACGCTTAATTTTAATTCGAAAAGTCGCCACTACGATCTACTATTTCAGATAAATCATCTCAGTAATTTCTCGTCTCTTACTTCCACAAAATCCAATCTCTCCACCCAAAAGCAAAGCTTTTTTTATGTATTGCCCCCCTAATTGCCCCCCTTTCCCAGTTATTTCAAAATAGGCAAAATAAAAGAACCATGCGAAACCGCATGGTTCTTGACTTTTTAGTTGGTGCGCCCGGCAGGAATCGAACCTGCGCACCCGGCTCCGGAGGCCGGTGCTCTATCCCCTGAGCTACGGGCGCACTTTGTGGCACGAATAATATTATAACAGAGATTTAAAAAGCTGTCAAACTTCCCATATCAACCAGCACAACCAGCCTGTTCACCTTCAGTTTGAAGCTGAAACCTACCTTACTCTAATTACATAGGCTGAATTGGTTTGTGGCAGTAAGGGCAGTTTTTCCAGTAACGATCGATTTCCCTACCGCAATGTTCGCAAGTAGGCCTTAAAGTATGTCCACAATTCGGGCATTTATTCCCACTCGTTTTCACGTCTTTGCCGCACATATTGCAATGAAAGTCTTCTTCCACTACAGTCGCATCCACATCAATCACATCATCAGCTGCCTTGACCGGAGCTTTTTTCTTTTTACGGCCAAAGAGAAAATACATGGGGACAAATAAATACCATGCAAAAAAAGTTCCTAATGTCCATACTAGGGAATTCCCAAAATCACTGCCGCGCGAACGCGAGTCAGACCAAATCCAATAAGCGCAAAGCAAGCCAATTAAAAAACCGATAGAAACCACGTTTTTCCCTCCCTAAAACAAAACATTATACACGGCTTTATTATACATGACAGGAAGAAACGAGGCAAATAAAAGGCTTATGCTTTCGTATCGGCAAGTTGTTCACTAAGCTGTTCCTGCTTGGTTTCCTTACCTAAAGCTAGTACAATCAGACCTGTCACAGCAAGCACAGCCATAAACATGGTAAAGATAGATCCGATGCCAAACAGCGGTAACATTGATCCCACAATAGCTGGAGCAACCATACCGCCAATCCGCCCAATGCCTGCAGCCCAGCCAACACCAAGGGCCCTGACACTCGTAGGATAGAGTTCTGGCGTATACGTATAGACAACGCCCCAAGCGCCTAAATTGAAGAACGACATGGTGCAACCCCAAGCGACCACCCAAAAAACCTCCGTGCTATGACCAAAGCCATAGGCTGCAATTCCGCTCATAAGTAAAAACGCGGCCAGTGTATTTTTCCGTCCCCACCGATCGACTAACAAGGCTGCCGCAAAATAACCAGGAAGCTGCGCTAATGTCATCAAGAGAACATACTCAAAGGTCTTCACAATGGCAAGCCCCTGTGCAGCTAAGAGAGAAGGCAGCCAGGTGAAAATTCCATAATAAGAGTAAACAATGCCAAACCATAACAGCCATAACAGTAAGGTACGACGACGTAGCCGACTGTCCCACAAGGCCGCAAAGCGCAGACCGCCGCCGGAAAAATCTCTGGCAACCTGATTTTGACTAATTAGTTCCGCTTGCGAAAGAATCGGCGGCGTAATTCCTGCTTGTCGTTCCAGCTTACTGACAATCGCGTGAGCCGCTTCATAGTTTCCTTGCTGCAGTAAAAATCGAACCGATTCCGGTACAGAGCGCCAAATACAGAAAATATAGAGAGCTGGCAAAGCCCCGACAAAAAAAGCCGCCTGCCAACCAAATTTAGGAATTAAAATATAAGCAATCAGCGCCGCTACCAGCCAGCCTGCCCCCCAAAAACTTTCTAGCAAAACAATAAACCGCCCCCGCTCTTTCGCTGGCGAATATTCGCTCATTAATGTAACAGCGACAGGCAACTGTCCGCCTAAGCCAAAGCCGACAAAGAAACGAAAAATTAATAGAGAAGTAAAATTCCAAGCAAAACCGCAAAGCCCTGTAGCAATACCGTATAAAAGCAAAGTAGCAGCAAAGGTACGTCGCCGCCCCAAACGTTCCGCAATACTTCCCGCAATTACAGCCCCAAGAGCCATGCCAATAAGCCCCACGCTGCCAATATAACCAATCTCTTGCGCTGTTAGCCCCCATTCTTTGGCCAAAGCGGGTAGTACAAAAGATACGAGTCCAGTGTCAGCGGCGTCAAACATCCACCCCAGTCCAATAACAACAAGCAAGCGATAATGAAACGAGTGAACTGGAATCGCTTCTAACCGTTCTAGAATTGTCATATTTTCCACCTCTTCTTAAGTGTCTTTACACCATTCATTACACAAGCATTTACATTATACAGCAAAAAGGATTGGATGACAATCCTTCCCAACTTGTTGTATGATAAAGGTAATTCTGTATCAAGCGGAGGTCTTCTTATGACTACAAAAAAATTTTCCTTACAGCTTCCCTTGCTGCTCCTTGCTTTAGGCCATCTAACAACCGATCTTAGCCAAGGAGCACTCCCTGTTCTCCTGCCATTTTTAAAAGATGCATTCTCGCTGACTTATGCCCAAGTAGGTTACATCGTATTGACGCAAAATATAACCTCCTCCGTCATTCAGCCAATCTTCGGCTACCTTACCGATAAAATTTCAATGCCGTGGCTAATCCCCTGTGGCGTATTACTTTCAGGGATTGGCATGTCACTTACCGGTTATACCCCCTCTTATACTATCTTGCTTCTTGTCGTCACAATTACCGGACTTGGCGTCGCTAGTTTTCATCCTCAGGCCTCTAAAACGGTTCATTTTATCAGTTCACCCGCAACGAAAGGCCGTAACCAAGGAATTTTCTCGGTTGGCGGTAACTTCGGCATGGCCTTAGGTTCACTGTTTATGACATTTCTACTGGCAACGCAAGGCTCCTTACAAAATACAGCCTATTTCCTATTACCAGCAGGATTACTGTTTCCTTTCTTTCTCTATATGATGCCGCGACTGTCAGCAGCGCTTCCTAAAGTTACTGCCGGAAGCAAAACCGATAAAATTGAAAAACAGCCCTTAAACTATGGGCTGCTTACGATTCTTCTCATATTCATTTTTATCCGTTCTAGCATTCATACCGGTCTCACCACCTATATTCCTCTCTACTATGTAAATTACTTAGCTGGTGATCCCATCTACGCCAGTTATCTTGTCTCTATTTTTCTCATGGCAGGCGTAGCCGGTACGTACTTCGGCGGTCTGATGAGCGACAAATATGGTCGCAAAAAGATCATTCTCTTCTCGATGATTGCCTCACTGCCGCTCATTGCAGCGATTCCTTATACTTCAGGAATTATAACCATTCTGCTCGTAGGCGTCGCTGGCGCCGTCCTGATTTCTTCGTTTGCTACGACGATCGTTTTGGCTCAGGAAATGATGCCAGGCCGAGCTGGAATGGCCGCAGGACTGACGATTGGCTTCAGTATCGGCCTCGGCGGTTTCGGTACGACCATTATGGGTTACGTGGCTGACCACTTCGGCGTTCCTAGTGTATTTACAGTTTTATCAATACTGCCCCTTGCTGGCTTTCTCTTTGCCAACTTTTTGCCGGGAACGAAACGATCTCAGGCAAAATCACCGGCGTAACGATTTCCTAAATTCGATTCTTAAATGCTATTCGACAAGCAAGCTGCTCTCGCGCAGCTTGTTTTTTATTCTCTCTAACTGCTCATCAGAACTAACGATCAGCGTATGTAAATGAACTCCGCCAGTTACGCTGGCCAAGGGCTCGGCTTTTGTTTGGGCTAGTTTTTCCGTCAGTTTACGAACGTCATAAAGATTATTTACCATAAGATTGGCCTTGATCTCTCCGTATACAGGATGCTCTACAATAACATCCAAGACTTGTGCGCCTTCCTCGACCATCGCTACAAGTTCCTGTTCTAGCTCAGCAGCGCCATGACGGCAAGCGATTGTCACTTTGCGGTTTTGCAGGGTTTCCGTCGGCATTAAGTATCCTTGCGGCGTAGCATAAATATTGCTGCCTTGCGCCCGCAGCAATGCAATATCATTGACAATAACCTGACGACTTACAGCAAACTCTTCTGCTAGTAGGGCTCCCCTTACAGGAACACTGCTTGTACGGAGTCTTTCTAAAATACATTCTCGTCTTTGCAAACCATCCATTTGATTCTCTCCTTACTCGCCTCGAGCCAATGCACCCATTTCCTGCAGCGCATCACGCTCGCCAATTACAATCAAAATATCCTCCGCCTGCAGCACTTCCGCTGCTCCTGGCGTAGTAATCAAGCCGCCTTTACGTTTAATCGCCACAATTAAAGCATGAAACCGGTTTTTTATGGCATTTTCAATCAAATTTTTCCCTACAAACGATGAATCATATTGAATCGTCATTTGCGTAATATCCATATGCAGTTCTTGATTATAAAACATATTTTCCATCAGGTGCAAAATATCAGGTTTTAACATAGCGGTAACCATCTGTCGCCCTCCCATAACAGAAGGAAAAATAACGGTATCAGCGCCAGCCCGCCTTAGTTTTTCTTCAGCCTCCTGCCGATCGGCCCGGGCTACGACAATAATTGAAGGATTTAAACTCTTCGCTGTTAAGGTCACATACACATTCTCTGCATCGTTTGGTAAAGCCGTAATGACGCCGCTAGCTGTCAACAACCCGGCATTTAGCAAAACTTCATCTAACGTAGCATCACCGTGAACGGCCAGTTTTTTTCCTTCTAACATTTTTTCATAGGTCTCATAGTCAGAATCAATGATAACAAAAGCCTTTCCTTCCCGTTCCAGCTGCTCTATGGCATTAATTCCCACTTTTCCGGTGCCGCAAACAATAACATGATCTTTCAATGCAGCTATCTTTCGATTCATGCCTTTCCTCCCCAACAAATTCTTCAATTGACCTTCGACTGACATGCCAATAATCAGCGAAAACGTATAATAGGCCACGCCAACTCCAGTAATAATCAAGCCAATATCAAAAATCTTTCCTGCCGTAGTCTTGGGCGTAATATCACCGTAGCCCACTGTCGTCATCGTCGTTACGGTCATATACACAGCATCTAAAAAAGACAGCTGCTCTAAGGCCATAAAACCAATAATCCCCATAATTTGAATAGAAAAAAAGAGTGCTAAAGATATTTTTAAACGGCTCAAGATAGATATCCCCCAACAGCCAAAGCTAAAATATAGAATGCCCAATTTTCTTTTATTCCCGCTTTTCGATACTTTTCCTGCTCTCATAAGGAGGAATATACTACTCAATAAAGAAATGAAAGAAAAACAAGTATTTTAAGGGGGCTTTCGTAAGATGACTGACGCAAATCGTCAATGGCACAATGAAACAATCGGCAAAAAAACCGTAGAAGCTTTGAGAAAAAATCGTTTTAGCGCTGAATATTTTGCTTCGGCTGAAGAAGCCAAACAGCATATTTTCACATTAATTGCACCAGAAGAATCGGTAGGCATCGGCGGTTCCGCTACTGTTAAAGAAATCGGCCTGTTAGAAGATCTAGCCAAACGAGGCAATCTGCTCTTAGACCATGGTAAAGCCGGTTTGAGCCCGGAAGAATCTTTAGAGATCCGTCGCAAACAGCTTACGTCAGATGTATTTCTTACTAGCACCAACGCCGTAACTCTTGACGGACAGCTTGTGAATGTGGATGGCTCTGGCAATCGTGTCGCCGCCATGATTTTCGGACCCAAAAAAGTAGTAGTCGTCGTCGGCCTCAATAAAATTGTCGGCGATATTCATGAAGGCTTCCGCCGGATTCAACATGAAGCAGCGCCAATCAATAATAAACGACTCAATCGTCCTAATCCCTGTACGGTGGGCGGCGTCTGTATGAACTGTCAAGGTCCTACGAGAATCTGCAATGTAACAACGATTATCGAAAAAGCCTTGCCAGCCACGCCTTGCCATGTAATCATCATCGGTGAAACCTTAGGTTATTAATGAAAAAAGCAACCGAAATTTCGGTTGCTTTTTCATTATGCGATATATTGTTAGCCAGTATGTTTCATTACTGACTGGTAATGTAAAATAAAAAACCTGCAGTAATATACTGCAGGTTTTTTCCTGGTGGGCGATGACGGGATCGAACCGCCGACATCCTGCTTGTAAGGCAGGCGCTCTCCCAGCTGAGCTAATCACCCATGGTGACCCGTAGGGGATTCGAACCCCTGAAGCCGCCGTGAAAGGGCGGTGTCTTAACCGCTTGACCAACGGGCCTTTTTTTGGCTCCTCGAGTAGGACTCGAACCTACGACCGATCGGTTAACAGCCGATTGCTCTACCAACTGAGCTATCGAGGAACAACAATCTTATTATACTTCATTTTCTTACTTTTTGCAAGTACTTTTTTTATTTCTTTTTTCGTAATTCATTGCTGCGAAGAAAGAAGTTCTAAAAACAACCTGCTTAGATATAATAACAAATTTATTATTATTTGTAAAGAGAAAAAACAGGATTTTTTTTATTTTAAGGGAACTTTTTTAAAAGATCGTTTTTTGGGTCATACTTTACAACAACTGCTTATCTATAGGAGGGATTATCTTGGATACACGCATTGAAACCCTAGCTCATAATTTAATTCATTACTCAACGAATTTGCAGCAAGGGGAAAAAATTCTCATTGAAGCTTTTGATGATTCGTTGCCGCTCGCCCAAGCGCTTATAGCCGAAGCCTATGCCGTAGGCGCCCTACCCTTTGTCGCATTGTACAACAGCCGTATTCAGCGGTCACTACTGCTTAAGGCCAGCAAAGAACAAATGGAAAACAACGCTCGCTGGGAAGCGGCGCGTATGAAAGAAATGCAGGCTTATATTGGCATTCGCGCCAGCTTTAATGTAAGTGAACTATCTGATGTAGCCGCCGAAAATTTGCAAAACTATCAGCAATACTGGTCTAAACCAGTTCATTCTGACATTCGCGTGCCGCACACGAAATGGTGCGTTCTGCGTTATCCCAATGGCTCAATGGCGCAGCTTGCCAATATGAGCAGTGAGGCTTTTGAAGATTTCTACTTTAAGGTCTGCAATTTGGACTATGCTAAAATGGCGAAAGCCATGACGCCGCTAATCGAGCGAATGGAAAAAACGGATAAGGTACACATTGTTGGCCCTGGAACGGATTTGCATTTTTCCATTCAAGGAATTCCTGCAGTAAAATGCTCCGGCCTCCGCAATATTCCTGACGGTGAAGTGTATACAGCTCCTGTTAAAACCAGCGTGAATGGCACGCTAACCTATAATACGCCAGCTGTTTACCAGGGCTTTACCTATGAAAATATTAGTCTGACCTTCCGCGACGGCAAAATTATCGAAGCTACTGCCAATAATACCGAAAAAATCAATCATGTTTTCGACACCGATGAAGGCGCTCGTTATATCGGCGAATTCGCCCTTGGCGTAAATCCTTATATTAATACGCCTATGAAAGATACGCTTTTTGATGAAAAAATCAACGGCAGCTTCCACTTTACCCCAGGCAATGCCTATGATGTCGCTTTTAACGGTAATCGTTCCGCTATTCATTGGGATCTCGTCTGCATTCAGCGTAGCGATTATGGCGGCGGCGAAATATACTTTGATGGTGAGCTGATCCGCAAAGACGGCCTGTTCGTCACGAAAGACTTAGCATCACTTAACCCTGATCAGTTAAAATAACGAAACGAATAAGAGCTAGAAAGAAAAAGCTGAAGTCTCGTCTATAACAGACGGCTTCAGCTTTTCTCTACTCTTAACCTGTTGTAAAACTATTCTAGACTACCTTTCTACGCCGCTAAAATAGTTCAACAGTTCTTCTGAACTATTTTAACAGTTCTCTAATAAAGTTTGGCAAGACAAAAGCACTCTGCTGAATCTCTTTATTATAGTAACGATATGGCAAATCAGGAATCTTGGCAAAGTCAACGGATGAAGACTCGTAGTGCTTTGATCCGATCGTAAAGGAATGCATGCCGCCGGGATAAAGAGGAATTTGCGCCAAATACATTTCCGTAATAGGAAAAAGCGAACGAATATCTTGCGTTAACCGCCGAATCAAAGCCTGATGATAAAAAGGCGATTCAGTTTGCTGCACAAACAAACCGTCTTCTTTCAAAGCCTGATAAACATCTTGATAAAATTCGTGCGTAAACAAGCCTTCCCCTGGTCCAATGGGATCAGAGCAATCGACAATGATCACATCATACTCATTTTTGGCATGCTTCATATGTTCGATTCCGTCACCAATGGTCAAATCTAATTTCGGATGGTTCTCGATCATAGCCGAGCTGATTTCTGGCAAGTATTTTTTCGCTACTTCGACTACCAAACCATCAATTTCCACCATTTTGACTTGTTTTACCTGCGGCTGTTTCACAACTTCCCGCACGCATCCGCCATCGCCGCCACCAATAACGAGGACCTTCTCCGGATTCGGATGAAGGGCTAACGGCACATGGGCTATCATTTCATGATAAATATATTCATCAAATATGCTTGTTTGGAAAACTCCGTCAAGTACAAGCATACGGCCAAACTCAAAAGAATCCAGCACTAAAACTTCCTGAAACTGTGATTTTCCCGTAAAAAGAGTCTCGCGAATCCTGGCATTCAGGCGCAAATTATCAGTCTGTTGTTCTGTACACCATAGCTCCATCTAAATCGCCTCCTGCTATTATTATAATACGAAAAGCCAATAAAATCTCATAAATATGCACTTTAAAATAAATAATTTTTATTTCTTAATACAACATATTTAAATTTCAAACCATGTTATAATAATATAGAGATATTTTACGAGAAAGAAAGCGAGCGATGTATATGAATTATTATCTAGTAAAAACGGAACCAACCGTTTTCTCCTATGATGATTTAGAACGTCTCGGCCAAGATCGTTGGGATGGCGTAAGAAATTTTACGGCGCTTAAATATATGAAGCTAATGAAACCTGGTGATAAAGCCTTTTTATATCATACCGGAAAAGAAAAGGCGATTATCGGCGTAATTGAGATCACCTCTGAGCCCTATACTGATCCAAACGAGGAAGATCCCCGCTGGATTGTTGTCAATACCAGACCTTGTTATAAGCTGGCAGAGCCTGTTTCGTTAAAAGCAATTAAAGCCTCCCCCATTTTTTCTGATTGGTTTCTTGTAACAAGCTCCCGTTTATCGGTTATGCCTGTCAAAGAAGAGTATTGGCGCGTCGTGCATCAAATGGCTCAAACGCCGCCAGAAAAGCAATAAAGCTAGTAAAAAAAGCAGAGCTTTCGCTCTGCTTTTTTGTTAAACAACACCATGCAATGTTTTATTGTAACTTACCTTGTGTTTCGAAATATTTAAGCGCAACTTCGGGGAATAAAGCGTAAGAAAGCACGTCTTCAACCGAAGGATTCGCAAAACCTTTGCTAATCAGATCTGCTGTCAGGCTTTCCATTTGCGGCGCAATATCGTCAGCCGGACGATGCGTAATCAAAGGTTCACCACCAGTTAATACTGGGAGCAATTCTTCCGATACAGGCGCTGGCGTACGGCCATATTTGCCGCGGGCTAAATCACGCACTTCTTTCGGAACCATTTTATAACGTCCTAACAGAACATTGAAAGCCGACATGGAGCCAACAATCTGACTCGTAGGCGTAACGAGCGGCGGATACCCCAGCTCAGCACGAACACGCGGCATTTCTTCAATCAAATCAGGGAACTTATCAGCCATCCCCTGTTCTTTCAACTGATTCAGCAGATTGGAAAGCATACCGCCAGGAATCTGGAAGGAGAGGACTTTCGTGTCCACTTCAATATTCGGATTCAGGTGGAATTCTTCTTTAATCTCTGTTTTTACTTTTCTGAAGTAGTCAGCAATCGGATATAAAGTTTCTTTCTTAATACCCGTATCGCGCGCCTGACCTTCTAAGGTAGCCACAATGGCTTCTGTAGCTGGCTGTGAAGAAGCCATGGAGAAAGGCGATAGCGCACAGTCTACTACGTCAACGCCAGCTTCAATCGCTTTCAAGTAAGTCATGGAAGCCAAGCCGCTAGTATAATGAGTATGCAGTGATAAAGGAATCGCGACAACTTCTTTAATTTTCTTCACAAGAACTTCGGCATCATAAGGTTTCAACAAACCAGCCATATCTTTCAGGCAGATCGAATCAGCACCCATACTCGCTAAGTCTTGCGCCAATTTCACGAAGCTATCTACATTATGATAAGGGCTTGTCGTATATACGAGCGCACCTTGTACATGAGCGCCAGCTTTTTTCGCAGCATCTACCGCAACTTCAACATTCGCCAAATCATTGAGTGCATCAAATACACGGATAATGCCAACGCCATTATCGACCGAACGGTTGACAAATTCTCTTACCACATCGTCAGCGTAATGATTGTAGCCAAGAATATTCTGGCCGCGCAGCAGCATTTGGATGGGAGTTTTCTTTAAATGCTGTTTTAAGATTCTCAGTCTTTCCCAAGGATCTTCATCAAGGTAACGTAAGCAGCTATCAAAAGTAGCGCCGCCCCAAGCTTCTAAAGAGAAGTATCCTACTTCATCAAGCTGTTCTAGCATCGGTATCATTTGCTCAATCCGCATACGAGTAGCAAGCAGCGACTGGTGACCGTCACGCAAGACTGTTTCGGTAATTTTTAAAGGTTTTGTATTCATGGTTATGTCCTCCTAACCTAATTATAGGATGTACGAATCAAAAGTTTCAATTTCATTGCTAATGATAAACACAATATCTTATATACTTGTATACAATATACTAAATTTACACAAAAAAAACAACTTTATTTTATGTACAAAAGTACAAATTTTTATAAAAAGGCTTAGGCCAATTTTATATATATTCAAAGAGCCCGCACAGAGCTTATTTACTAGCCAAAAACAGTAAAACAATATCTTTTTAGCTGCAAAAAAACTGCACGGGCCTTATCTGAAACGAGTAAAAGATCTAGTGAAAAACTATTCTTGCGCGTAGTAGTTCATCAGGCAGCCTGTAAGGATGATCTTGCGGTCATCTTGTGACAGGTTTTCCAATTTAAGCGTAATAGCAATTTTTTCATCGCCGCGTAAAATCGTCGCTGCTACCGAATCAGCGCCGCTAGCAATGGCTTCTTTCATATTAGGAATAAAGATATAGTCATCAATCGCAAACTTGCCTTCATCGGCTTTGTCGACCGTAAAGGGAACCATACCCCAGTTGATCAAATTGCTGCGATAACGCTTCGTAGCATATTCAATGGCAATATTTGCGCTGGCGCCAAGAACGCGCTGCGACGAAGCAGCTTGTTCTCTGGCAGAACCATCGCCAGGTTTTACGGCAAAAATAACACTGCCGATTGTCGTTTTAGCCGCCCAATCTTTAAGAGCCTGCTCTTCGGGCTGAGCGCCTGTTACTTTAGCCATGAGAGCTTTTAATTCTTCGCTAGCGCTTTTGCCTGCTTGCATTGCTTCGCGATTTGATTCCAACCCCTGCACAGCTTTCGCTCTACCTACATACTGAGGATCTTTACGAGAAAGCGTAAATTCAGCTAAGCGCAACGGATTGGAGCGGAACGAAGAGGTTTCGCCGGAAGGAATCAATTCATCGGTTGTCGTAACCGGGTCATGAATGACAGCAGCCATTTTTAAGATCATTTGATCAGCCAGCGGCAGAATGGTCGGCCAAGGTTTGATGTTTGGTCCAAATACGAGTTCTTCCTGCGGTTCGGCCTTGCCAAAACCTTGATATACACGGTTTTCATAGACTTTACCATTGAAATGGTACGTTGCATTCGGTTCAGTATATTCCACATCCGTTGCGGCAGTCAGGAACCCGCCATTTGCTGCCGTAGCGGCAATCGAACGTGCGTCCATGAGCGCCACTGAAGCGATTTGCCCTTCCGCCGGTTTCGATCCTTCCCGATTCGGGAAATTCCGCGTGGTATGACGAATGCTAAGTCCATTATTGACAGGAACATCACCGGCACCAAAACAAGGACCGCAGAAAGCGCTGCGAATGCTGGCGCCCGCAATGGAAATCGCTTCAATATCACGACGCTGCATCAATTCCAAGAATACGGGTTGGCTCGAAGGATATACACTAAGCGAGAAGTCGCCAACGGCTTTATCTTGCAGAATCGCCGCTACATTAGCCACATTTTCAAAAGTACCGCCAGCGCAACCAGCAACAACCCCTTGATCAACTTTCAAACGGCCATTTACTAGCTTATCCGTCAACTTGAAATTTAAGTTCGGATTTTCAAAGATTTCTTTAGCGTCTTGTTCTACTTTACGCAAAATATCGACCGCGTTGGCATTGAATTCAGCAATCGTATAGGTATTGCTTGGATGGAACGGCACCGCAATCATTGGTTCCACTTTGCTCAGATCCACGATAACCGCACCATCGTAGTAGCTTACTTCACCTGGCTCAACTTTTACATAATCAGACGGACGACCATGAGTCGTGTAGAAATCTTTAACCTTGTCATCGGTTTTCCAGATGGTCGTCAAACAAGTTGTTTCTGTCGTCATAACGTCAATGCCATTTCTAAAATCAATGCTCAATTGTTCAATGCCAGGTCCGACAAATTCCATGACTTTATTTTTCACAAAAGCATTTTTAAAGACAGCGCCGATAATCGCCAAAGCTACGTCCTGCGGTCCTACGCCGCGTTTTGGCGTACCTTCTAGGTAGATAGCAATCACACCAGGATATGCTACATCATAAGTTCGTTTTAACAGTTGTTTCACAAGTTCAGGGCCGCCTTCGCCGATTGCCATCGTTCCCAGCGCGCCATAGCGGGTATGACTGTCAGAACCAAGGATCATCTTGCCGCCGCCTGTGAGCATCTCGCGGGCATACTGATGAATGACCGCCTGATGCGCTGGAACATAAATTCCACCGAATTTGCGAGCTGCTGAATAACCGTAAGCATGGTCATCCTCATTAATGGTACCGCCGACAGCGCTCAAGCTGTTGTGGCAATTTGTCAGAGCATAAGGAACAGGAAACTCCTGTAGACCGCTGGCAACTGCTGTTTGAATAATACCAACATAGGTAATATCATGCGAAGTTAAGGCATCAAAGCGGACCTTCAAATTATCCATAGTACCGCTAGTATTATGCTTGCTCAAAATCTGATAAGCCATAGTCTGCTGACGAGCTGTTTCCTTAACAAAAGCTTCTTTCGGCAAATGACCGCAGCCTGACGCTGCCAGTTCCGAACTATCTTGCAAAACCTTTCCAGCAGCTACATATACGCCGTTTTCAATAAGTTTAACCATAAACATTCCCATCCTCTACTGTAAAATCAAAAGTATTATTTATATAAAAGTAAAACTAAACAAGTAATGCAGGCTATAATCATGCCAGGTGCGTTCCGCTTGGCTACTTCCATCGGCGATACGCCTGCTAAAGTAGCACAGATGATCAAACCACCGGCAATCGGCGACATGGTTCGTCCCAAGGCTCCGCCAATCGCTGCCATACTGCCCATATCGAGCGGTGACAGACCAAACTGAGCGGCATGAACAGTAACTGCTTTATTGAAGGCAACGGCTGATGCATCGCCAGAACCACACATAATACCAAGCAAGAAGGGTCCTAACGCGGAGCAAATTTTGGCAATGGCTGGATTAGAAATCATTGCATTTGTTAAAGCCTTAATCAGCCCAATTGCCTGCATCCCGCCAACAAACACGAGCGAGCAGATAATAATGCCAAATACATGACCAAAGGAATCGCCGACACCGTGCCAAAATTCTTTCGAAATTTTTGCCGGACTAACGCGTGTTACGAAGAAAGCGCAAAATACGCCGATAATCATCGCATGAGAAATACCTAGTGGTTTAAAGGCTGCTACAATT
Organism: Pelorhabdus sp. sgz311002; assembly: GCF_056134285.1. Classification (NCBI taxonomy): domain Bacteria; kingdom Bacillati; phylum Bacillota; class Negativicutes; order Selenomonadales; family Sporomusaceae; genus Pelorhabdus; species Pelorhabdus sp. sgz311002. The sequence continues at coordinate 208,523 of NZ_JBWBCL010000006.1, forward strand.
CCCATATTTCCTAATAATAGAATCGCTAAGGGAACGACAGGAACGATCGCTCTTAAAAAGCTCACTTTAAAATCTGCATTAGCCGTCATCGCAGCTACAGCTGCTTCATTTTCATGGCCTTTCGCTTCCTTAAATAATAAAGCGTAGGCAAGTAAACTAAAGGCGCCAATCACACCGCAGATGAGCAACGGCATAAAATGATTTGCTACCACTTCCATATTCGTAGCTTTCGCCACATCAGCCACAATCGCGACCTGAGCATAACCTGGATTAAAAATTGCGCCATAAGTTCCCGCGTAAATCGCCGCCCCAGCAATCGCTGGATGAATTCCTGCGGCAATCATCAGCGGGATTAAAATCGAGCCAACGGCAGCCGAGCAGCCCGCGGAACTAGTAATCGAAATATTAATAAAGAAAGTTACAAGTGTTGCACCCGGAATTAAAAAGGGGCCAACTCGCTTTAAGCCTTTAGCTAATAAATAAATCAGATGTTTATCACACCCTGTTACTTTCATGACCATGGCAAAGCCCATGACCGCAATAATAGATTCAAACAACTTGTTTTCCTTCATTGCATGGGAAAAAGCTTCAAATGCGGCAAAGGGAGTCCCCGCAATAATCGCCATAAGAAGACCAGCACAAAACAAAACCATTCTCGTTTCTACTTGTTTAATTAACAAATAAATCGTAACAATAACAATAATAGCCCCAATCGCTACTAACACAAAATTTCCTCCTTCTACTTGTAAACTCATTTTTTCACTGGCTTAACCTGGTCTTTGTTTGGTAACTATTTTCAGCCCCCTCTATTAAGGTATACGGTATACCATAAAAAATCAATCTTTTTTTATATAAACTAGCAAAAAAATTCTGCCTTTATTCTCTTGGCAGAGATTTTTGCATTTTACCGTACGTATGAATTAATTGACGGCAAGCTCGCTCAATATGGGCCTTCACCAGTTGTTCCGTCTTCTCGATGTCGCGATTTTTTACGGCTTCAAGGATTTCCTTGTGCTCCTCAATCGCCTCTTTACGCCGACTTTCGTCCACAAGATTCATTTTACGAAAACGCCGAATTGATTCCTGCAGTGTTACGATAAACCCCTGGAGTCTAGGCATTTTGCCTGCCTTCATCATGATCTCATCAAACTTCTCCAAGGATTTTATGACCGAAGCAACATCATCAGCTAAAGAACTTTCCTCGGTTTCTTTCACTATTTTTTGCAAATTCGAAAGATCATCTTCAGAAAGATTGGGAATCGCTGTTTTAAAGGCAAGGGTTTCTAAGGCTTGGCGAATTGAGTAAATTTCTACAATATCTTTTAAATCAATTCCCTTAATTACAACACCTTTACGGGGAATATATTCAAGCAAATTTTCCATTTCCAGTTTTCGAATTGCCTCACGAACCGGCGTCCGACTTGCGCCGAATTGCTCCGCAAAGGTCCTCTCGACAATGCGTTCTCCTGGTAAAAGGTCGCCATCAAGAATGGCATTGCGCAAATATTCGTAAACAATATCGCGGATTGGTCGAACATTGGCTATTTCATGGGAAATACCTTGATTGTCTAGTGGTTTCAACTTGTAGTCTCCTTATAGTGCAAACAGTAAGAGTAACTCGCTTCACTCCTACTTGTATTTTCGCTTTATTCAGAAAAAACATCTTATGGTATTCTGTATTCCATTAATTATATATTATCCGCATTTATAAAAAATCCTGCTTGAAAGAATAGAAATTTTCAGCTATATATTTCATTCTAAAGAATTATCTTTATTCAGTGTTCACAGTATTTTCAGTTTTTTGTAATGAAAAGAAGGAGCTATTGCTTAATGCAATAGCTTCTCCTATTTCAACCATTTCGTACAAAAAACTTATTTTTCTACAGGACGACGAATGACATCGATAATCGTACCATCGCGATATTCTACGACACCAACAACATCATCAGTGACTTCAATTTCTTCCGGTTTGCCTGCCAATTCATAAGCTTTCGCCTGCAGTTCCTCAATGGAAACAATCGGCAGCGGCGCATGTTTCAGCTGATCCACTAGATCTGGGCGTTTCGGATTTACAGCAATCCCTCGTTCCGTAACGATTACGTCTACCGTTTCCCCGGGCGTTACGACGGTCTGCACGGATTCTTTAACCATCGGCAGACGGCCACGCAACAGAGGTGCTACAACGATTGACATTTTAGCGCCAGCCGCTGTATCACTATGACCGCCTGATGCGCCCATAATAACACCATTTGAGTCAGTAATTACATTGACGTTAAAGTCCACGTCTACTTCCGTGGCGCTTAAGATGACTACATCAAGATTATTCACAATGGGGCCGCCATTATGCGGATTCGCATAGTACGACGCCGACATTTCTACATGGTTCAGATTTTTCTTAATCGATTCGATAGCCGGAATATCAAAGCTCTGCACATCGAACATCATTTTAAAGAGGCCTTCTTCCATCATTTCCGCAAATACGCCGGTCATACCGCCAACGCCAAAGCTGCCGACAATCCCTTGCTCTTGCATTTTGCTCTTGATGAAGCGGCCTACAGCCATGGACGCACCGCCACTGCCCAGCTGTACGGAAAAATCATTTTTCAGATAGCCGGAGTGTTCAATAATGCCTGCCGCATACTGCGCAATCAACAGTTCTTTCGGATCTTTCGTATAACGAAGCGCGCCGGAAGCGATTCCCGCAGCATCACCGATGCTGTCTACTTCTACGATGTAATCAATCTGCGTTTGGGGAATGCTGATCGGGAACAACGGATGATCCACTAGATGATCTGTAATCGCTACAACTTGATCGGCAAAAGCAGCATCTTGAATGGCATAGCCTAAAGAACCGCAGGCTGACTGGCCTTGTGTACCGTTAATGTTGCCAAAACGGTCACAGGCTGGTGCGCCAAGGAACGCTACATCAATATGAATATCGCCGCTTTCAATCGCTCTGGCTCGACCGCCATGAGAACGAATATGGAGCGGTTTTTTCAGGTTTTTGTGGCCTGCTGTTAAGAATCTTCCCAGCTTGCCGCGGGCGCCGCTTGTTTCAATGGCCGTAATAACACCTTGTTCAATGAATGGAATAATGGCGTCATTGACCGTACTCAAAGAGCTGGGCGACAAAGTAATATCTTTGATGCCTTTTTTAGCAATGGCTTCCACTACGCGATTTAAAATCTTATCGCCGTTACGGAAATGATGATGGAAGGAAATCGTCATACCGTCTTTTAAGCTTACTGCATCAATCGCGGCTTCAATGGACGCTAAAATTTTATTACTGCGCGGCGTCACGCTTCTCAGCTTCGGACCGCGTACAGAACCGGAAAGTTGTCTGGCAAAAGGTCCTGCATAAAGTTCAAATGTATCAAATCCAGCAATTACACTGGGAATTTCTCTGCCTATTGCATTTTTCATTACGCTTTGCCTCCTTGTCCGGCCGCAGCCTGGGCATAAGCGAGCGTCCGCTCGGCTCTGGCTACAATCGGTAAGTCAATCATTTTACCATTGAGCGAAATTACGCCAGAATTCTTGGCGAGCGCTTCTTCATAAGCGGCAAGAACCCGCTCTGCATAATCAATTTCTTTTTCTGTCGGCGTAAAGAATTGATGCACAATCGGAACTTGACGCGGATTGATGACCGATTTGCCGTCAAAACCCAATTCTTTAATGAGCTGCAGCTCATTTTTAAAGCCTTCTTCATTATTGACATCAGAGTACACGGTATCAATGCACTGAATCCCAGCTTCACGTGCGGCAAGAATCAGTTGGCCGCGAGCTACTACCAGTTCTCGACCGGAAGCGCTACGAGATGTTTTTAAATTGGCAATAAAGTCTTCCGCGCCAATGGCAATGGCCACCATACGCGGGCTAGCCGAAGCAATATCATAGGCATTGCGCAAACCGCGCGGCGTTTCAATCGCTGCCATCATCCG
>NZ_JBWBCL010000007.1:0-196673 GCF_056134285.1 Pelorhabdus sp. sgz311002
GAGTGGCAGCTATAATGCCAGTACGGGAATATACAGCGCAACAGGCAGTGTTGAGCAGGTGCAAAATGATCTGAACACGCTGATCTTTACGCCCACGAATCTGTTGACGGCGGGAAGTACGCAAAGTTCTTATTTTACAATAAAAGTGACCGATTCACATCATGCAGCAGCGACGACTCAGGTTGGTATTACAGTAAGGTCTAATGATACCGCCCCGACGATTAGTGGTGGGGTAGCAGGGCAGACCGTGAACGATAATGGGACTATTACGCCGTTTAGCAACATGAGGATTGTCGATCCGGACGTAAATGATATTGAAACATTGAATGTGCAACTGCAATATCCGTGGATGGGAAGGCTTACAGCAGCCAGTGGCAGCTACAATGCCAGTACGGGAATATACAGCGCAACAGGCAGTGTTGAGCAGGTGCAAAATGATCTGAACACGCTGATCTTTACGCCCACGAATCTGTTGACGGCGGGAAGTACGCAAAATGTTTCCTTTAACGTGAAAGTGACGGATTCGCATCATACAGCAGCGACGACTCAGGTTGGTATTACAGTCTTATCTCATTCAGCTAGTACCCTTGATTATTCGTCCTATTCTAGTGCAAGGGAAATCAACATGTCTGTCGGTACGGTTTCCAATGTTATCGGCGGCTCTGGTGATGATATTTTCCGCGGTAATAGCGGCAATAATGTGTTAGATGGCGGTGGCGGCAATAATCAACTCTGGGCGGCGGCTGGTGATGACAAAATGATTGGCGGCAGCGGCAGTAATGGTTTCTGGTGGGGCCAGGGCGATGGTCATGATGTGGTGCAGGAAGGCGGACGTACCAGCAGCGCTGGAGCCGATGCTTTGTATCTTTATAATGTAGATCGGAATGGCTATAACGGCGAACAAAGCGGCAATGATTTTGTGATTAGTCTACCTGACGGGGAAAGTATGACCGTAGCAGGTTGGTATGCAGCAGATCCAGCGAGTCGGATTCAAGGCTGGGTTTTTGGCGATACCGTAGTAGCCTGGAATGATGGTCAAACGGCTACCGTCGAATTGGCGCAACCAGCTTACGCCCAGGAAAATATCCATCAGGTCGTAGTCGATGACAGACAAGTCGGCATTGTCCGCGGCGGAAATGGCGATGATACACTAGAGGAAGGCGCCATGGGAGGCCAGCTCTGGGGCGGTGTTGGCGGCAACGACCGTATGGCTGGCAGCAGCGGCAGTACGGCTTACTGGTGGGGCAACGGCAATGGGCAAGATGTGGTCAGTCAAGCGGCTGTGAACAGCGGTGATGCCTTGTATCTCTATAATGTAGCAAGAAACGGCTACAGCGGCGAACGGCAGGGCGATGACTATGTCATCAAGACAGGCGACGGCTCTACTTTGACAGTACAAGGCTGGTATAGCGCTAAATCGGATGAGAGAATTCAAGGCTGGGTCTTTGGCAGCGAGGTCGTAGCTTGGAATGACGGTCAGGCGGCGACGGTAGAATTATCAGATCCCTGCTATGCTTTAAATGGGATTCATCAAGTTACAGCGGCGGACGGTGGTGCAATGACCTTTCGCGGCAGTAGCGGCTCTGACGTTTTGACAGCAGGTTCCGGTGGCAGTAAGATGTGGGGTGGCGCCGGGAGTGACGTCATGACTGGCGGCAGCGGCAAGGATGAGTACTGGTGGGGCCAGACAGACGGTCAAGATGTGATCAGCGGCCGCTCTGACAATAGTCAGGACTCCATCATGCTCTACAATATGTCTTTAAGTAGTGTGCACAGCCAGCTGAGTGGCAATGATCTAGTCATTTCGCTTGATGGCAGTAGTGACACTTTGACGATTAAAGATTGGGCGAAGGGCGGCGGCTATCAGCTGAATTCTTTTAATATTGGCGGTAAAATGTATCAGTTAGCAGCTGACGGCAAGAGCTGGTCAGCCAAGTGATAAGTTGAAGCAGGAGGCCTGCATTCTGAAAATTAAGATGCAGGTCGAAATTTGGTTCACCTCCACCATACAAATCACAAAATGTTTATAAAAGAAGCATAAAAAGGCCGTTTGGCCATTTTATGCTTCTTTTTTGCATGGAATTTAAGGTAGGTTACTCAGCAAGTTCATGTCGGTGATAGTAACGGCGAGTGTTCAGAAAATGGTTTTTGCGGTCCCTGACATAAGTAAAAATGTTCAAGCATATTAAGATTAGGGGCGCCTTTAAATTGAATGTATTGGCTGTTTCGCGATTAGATCGATTACCTATGACTTAGCAATAATAGGGTTTGCTGTAGCACTATCACAAAAATAAACGGAATTTTTTGATTATTATCCTTCAAAGTTCTTATTTTTATGGTACAGTAATGGAATTTCAAAGTTCATAGTCAATCTCCTATTTTATTGAGTTTTAACATATGGACAAACCGAGGACGAGCCAAAGGAGGGGGTAAACGTGGAAAACAAGATTATCAGTGCTACTGAAGCGGTTAATTTAGTTAAGTCAGGTGATACCTTAGCGATATCTGGCTTTATTGGTATGGGACATCCCGCCGAATTGACGGAAGCATTGGAAAAAAGATTTTTGGAATCTAACGAGCCAAGTAATTTGAAATTAACTTTTGGCGCTAGTCAGAATGACGGGAAATCCTGGTGGGGATTAAATCGTCTCTGCCATGACGGATTGTTAAGCAAAATTGTTGCCGGTCACTTTGGCCTCCAGCCGGACATGGTTAAAATGATCATTGATAATAAAGTTGAGGCCTACAATATACCGCAGGGAGTCGTCATGCATTTATACCGGGCTATTGCTGGGGGAAAGCCTGGGATTGTAACCTCTGTTGGTGTTCGCACTTTTGCTGATCCTCGGGAAACTGGCGGAAGGCTGAATGAAATTTCTAAGGACGAAGTGGTTCAGCTGATTGAGATTGATGGCAAGGAATATCTTTTTTATAAGGCTTTTCCCATCCATGTGGCGTTCATCCGTGGGACAACCGCTGATATTCGTGGGAATATTACTTGCGAAAAGGAAGGCATTTCTTTGGAAATTCTGTCACTTGCTATGGCGGCCCATAACTCTGGCGGAATTGTTATTGCCCAGGTAGAGCGTATAGCTGCGGTTGGTACGCTTGATCCCAAGCTTGTTAAAGTTCCCGGTATACTGGTGGATTATATGGTTGTTGCAAAACCGAAAAATCACTGGCAGACTATGGCGCGGCCGTATGATCCTGCGCTCTGCGGTGAGCTAAAAGTACCCCTGAACAACTGGGAGATTATGCCCCTGGATGAACGCAAGATTATTTGCCGCCGAGCTGCAATGGAGTTAATTCCTGATGCAGTTATTAACTTGGGAATTGGTATGCCCGAAGGCGTTGCTGCCGTCGCAGCTGAGGAAGGGTTCATTGATCAACTGACTATGACTGTTGAATCAGGGCCTATTGGAGGTATTCCCTTATCCGGACTGCGATTTGGCTGTGCGCTGAATCCAGAAGCGCTTTTGGATCACCCCTATCAATTTGATTTTTATGATGGGGGCGGCTTGGATTTAGCGGTGCTTGGCTTGGCCGAAGCTGATCAATTCGGGAATGTGAATGTCAGCAAGTTTGGGCCGCGTATTGCCGGAACTGGTGGTTTTGTCAATATTACGCAAAATACCATGCAGGTTATTTTCGCAGGCACACTTACAACTGGCGGCTTAGAAATAGATATAAAAGACGGCAAGCTACAGATTCTCCAAGAAGGAAAGAGCAAAAAAATAGTTTCCAAGGTTGGGCAGATTACGTTTAGCGGTGAGTATGCCAGGGAGATTAAACAGCGGGTTATGTACATTACAGAGCGGGCGGTATTTGAACTAAGGCCTGAAGGCTTTACTCTTACAGAGATTGCTCCGGGTATCGATATTGAGAAGGATATTATTGCCCAAATGGGATTCAGACCGCATATTGTCGCTGATCTTAAGTTGATGGATGCCCGGATTTTCAAGGCAGAATCGATGGAAATCAAAGCGGAAATAGCAGCCAAGAAATAAGCTTTATGTTTAGGCTGGTTTGCTCGTGGGGCAGATGCCCTGTTAATAAATAGATGCAAAAAAGGGAGAGTGTAGATGTATGTTGATGAATGGCAACCAGTACAAAGCGAGTTTGAAGAAACTGCGGCCTAATATTTACAAGTGGGGTAAACTGATCGAGGATGTTACCACCGATCCGGCGACTCGCTTGCATGTTCAATCCGTTGCATTGTCTTATGATGCCGCCTTTGATCCAGAAAGAGCGTCTATTTTCACTGCTAAGTCGCAGCTTACTGGTGAGACTGCTCATCGTTGGAACACGTTAATGAATAGTGCCGAAGCTGTAGTAGGCAATGCCAATATGAAGCGTGCTCAGTTTCATATGACAGGAACTTGTCAAGGCGCTACCTGCGCGGGGTGGACTGGACTTAATGTTTTGTGGGAAGTAACAGCTAAAATGGATAAAGACTTAGGAACGGTTTATCATGAGCGGTTAAAAAAATACTTCCGATATGTAGAAGACAATGCCATAGCTTTGGCTGGCGCCATCACCGATGCGAAAGGCAATCGATCTTTAAAGCCTTCCCAGCAAGCTAATAAAATGCAAAATCTGCACGTAGTAGAAACTCGGGCCGATGGCATCGTGATTAGTGGGTACAAAATTCAGATCTGTGGTGTGGCGGCAGCTCATGAAATTATTGTTGTTCCTGGTAGCGGCTATGGTGAGTCCGAAAAGGATTTCTGCGTAGCTTGCGCCGTTCCTCGTGATGCTGATGGACTGACTATTGTTGAAACTCGTCGTCCCAGTGAAAAACGGGACGAAGAAGAAGGCTGGGATGCTCCGAAAGTAGGGAATATTACTCAGGCATTCCTGTTGTTCGATAAAGTATTTGTGCCGAATGATCGCATATTTATGAATGGCGAATTTAAATATGCAGGGCAAATCATTGGTCATTTTGCCGCTATTTACCGTGCGGCTATTGGTGCTTGCGTTGCCGGTCAGGGCGACGTCATGATCGGTGCAGCGATTAACATGGCAAGAGCCAATGGCTTAGGTCAAAAGACATTCCAGGCAACACTTACGGAAATGGCTATTAATAACGAAGTGAATTACGGTTTGGGACTTGGGGCGATGATGATCGGCAAGCAACAGCCAGCTGGACTCTTTGTGCCTGATGCACTTTTGGCTCATACCAATAAAACTCAGGTGGCTAAACTTCCTTATGCAACCAAAGTTATGGCCCAGGACATCAGTGGTGGTATCGCTGAAACTGGCTGTTTCCCATCCTATACAGACTTTCAGTCTTCCGAATACGGTGAGAAATTGCTTGAATGTCTTGCTGCTGGATCTGATGGTGAAACCCGGGCCCGGGCGGCTCGTCTTGTTGAGTGGTTGACCGTGGGCGGCGGCATTCCAGGCTGCATGCATGGCGGCGGTTCACCAGATGGGGCTAAAATGGTCGTTAAGGCTTTTACGAAGTGGGAAGCTTATGCTGCTGATGCGAAACGGATTGCTGGTATTACAGCAGCTTTGACTGAACCAGAAAAAGCGAAGAAGTAAGTTACGATGAATGGGTGTGCATTGCTAGTCATACACATCCATTCATTATTTAAAAGTGGCCATTTTTTGTTGGCATAAGGTAATTTATTAAATAAAGTATTCATTATTCATAGTGACATTTTCATCTGATACATTCATAAGTCAAACAGCGATAAAGGCTGCAGTTGTTGCGAACTCTTGTTCTTTATGCTATAATAAGCAAACAAACGTTTTATCTCTGTAAAAGTGGCAGATGATAAAACCGTTCGCTACGGCTATTCGCCGTACATCCCGTCAACATGGGGGTGTACTGGTTTCGACAGGGATAGTTGTGGCAGCAATAGCGAGCCGGGATTCCATCAGCCCGTCAATACGGTGGAACGCAATTAAACGCAAACGAAGATTACGCTTTAGCAGCTTAATGCTAACGTTCGCCTCAGATTCGCCCGTGATCCGGGGATGAACGTCACTTAGCGGGATACCTGAAGCTCAATTCTCGGAGAGCCGACTGGGAAACTTTATCGAGATAGCGGCCAAGAAGCCTGTTTGCGGGCGTCAAGGCGGCGAAATCTAAATCGCAAACTGCGCTCGGAGAAGTTGTTGTAGCAATGTTTCTGGACAGGGGTTCGACTCCCCTCACCTCCACCATTAAATCCGAAGAAATTGAAAACCCGCGAATTTCGCGGGTTTTTTGCTGTTTGTTCTTTAAAAGATTTGGGATAATAAAAGATGATCGTATCTGAACATAATTTCCAGTTTACTCAAATAATTGCAGGAAATTTGTTTTATAAGGGGGAATTTTCTGATATATTCACAAAATATATCAGCCTGTGTTTCGACGCTACGATCAAACTTTTTGACTCTGCTATGGGGGGATATTTATGGTACTCAGCATTAAAAATAAAGCCATACTTACCATATCATTATTAGCTACGGTACTGATGTCAATTATGTCATTTTTGACATTTACCTATTTTGAATCTGAGTTTAAGCAATCCATTTCCAACCAGCAGTTTACCCTACTGTCAGCTATAGCAAAAGAAATTGACAGTAAATTGTTCACTGCCCATGCGACGCTTATTGCTGAGTCAACACATGCTCCATTGGACCTGGCAGATAATCCAGAAAAAGCGCAAGATTTCTTAAACGGCATGGCTGGCCTGCATACAATATTTGATAATAATATTTTTATCTTTTCACCACAAGGTCGAATCGTTGCCGAATATCCTTTTGCACCGAATCGACGGGGGCTTGATTTTTCTTATCGCGATTATATAAAAAGAACGCTGGCTGAGAGAGTTCCCGTTCTGGGAAATCCATACGTTTCCAGTCAAAGTCACGGACATTCGGCAATTATGTGCACCGCGCCTATTTTCGATAATGACGGTAATGTGGTGGCTATACTAGCTGGCGGTATTGACCTTATGAAAGATAACTTTCTTGGTGAGTTGTCTCGAACAAAAATCGGTAAAACAGGATACCTTTATCTCTATAATACGGACCGGACAATCATTATTCATCCTGACAGTGAACGCATTTTGCAACAGGATGTCCCCTTAGGTGTCAATCTATTATTTGATAAAGCCATTGAAGGTTTTGAAGGTACAGAAGAAACAAGTACTTCACGGGGAAACGCTGTCCTTGCAACATTCAAGCGGGTTCCATCTACCGATTGGATTCTCGTATCAAACTATCCCATCGCTGAGGCCTATGCCCCAATTGTGCAAGGAAGAGAGTATTTTCTTAAGGGAACAATCTTAGGCATTTTCGTTGTGCTCAGTTTAATCTGGTACGTTGTAGGCCATTTAATGGCGCCGCTAAAAACCTTTACCCGCCATGTTGAAGAAATCCAGACAAAAACAGGAGCTAGTCGGTTCAGCCAAATTAAATCTCATGATGAAATCGGCGCTTTATCCCAGGCTTTCGATAAAATGGTAGAAGAGCTAGATAAAAAAAATTCCTCACTGCAAAAAAGTGAGGAACTGTACCGGACAGTTGTGGATTTTGCCTCAGATATAGCTTACTGGCGCAGTATGGAGGGACGAATACTATATATTTCTCCCAACTGTGAACGGCTTACAGGCTATCGGGATGAGGAATTTTATGCCTCGCCTGTTCTGCTTGACAGACTATTTCGTGGACATCCGCAGGAAATTTCCGATAAACCAACGGAATTTAATATTACAGCAAAAACTGGACAAAAATATTGGGTTAGCCATGTGAGCCGCCAGGTTTTTGACGCGAGTGGAAACTTTCTCGGTATCCGCGGTAGTTTCAGTGATATTACGGAGCGTAAATATGCTGAAGAACGATTACTCTATTTTAGTCTTCATGATGCGCTTACAGGAGTCTATAACCGTGCTTTTTTCGAAAGTGAAATTCAGCGTTTAGCTACAGAGACCTCTCCGGTTGGTATGATTGTTAGCGATGTCGATGGTTTAAAGTTAATTAATGATACTCTGGGCCATGATCGTGGTGATCAATTACTGGTTGCGGCAACTGTGGCATTACAGCAATCTTTACCGCCAAGTGCGGTAGTAGCTCGGATTGGTGGCGATGAATTTGTAATTATTATAAAAAATACCACTTTATCAACAGTAAACGAGGTTTGCCAAAAAATTAAACTTGCTGTTCAGACTTCTAATCGAAACGATCCTCAAAATCTACTCAGTATATCTACAGGCTCGGCAGTCGGTCTTCCGATTTCGGGAAGTCTATTGCAGCTATTTAAACAAGCTGATGATATGATGTACCGCGAAAAACTCCATCGGAAGCAGAGTACACGTAGTGCGATCGTCAAGGCCTTAATGAAAGCGCTTGAAGTGCGGGATTTTTGCACCGGAGGACATGCTGACCGGTTACAGAATAAAATAGTTTTATTAGCCACAGCTATTAATATTCCCGAGCGAAATCTTGCAGATTTGCGCCTATTAGGCCAGTTTCACGATATTGGTAAAGTTGGTATTCCTGATCATATTCTTTTGAAACCGGGACCTCTCGACGAGGAAGAACGTCGTATCATGCAGCGCCATGTCGAAATTGGACACAGAATTGCTATAGCGGCTCCTGATCTAATGCCAATAGCAGATTGGATTTTAAAACATCATGAGTGGTGGAATGGTAGCGGATACCCCTTAGGTCTTAAAGAAGAGCAGATACCAATTGAATGCCGCCTCTTAGCAATTGTAGATGCTTACGATGCTATGACAAGCGACCGCCCTTATCGAAACGCAATTTCGAGTCGTGAAGCCCTCCTTGAACTGAAGAAATGTGCAGGTATTCAATTTGATCCCAGCCTTGTTGAAAAATTTTGCGAGATGATTACCGTTATTGAGCAAGCGACGGATGACCAAGCATTTTCAGCCTAGCAGTAATAACGTCGGGCTGCAAAATTTATGTTATACATTGCTCGAATAAACATGCTGTAAAGCTACAATGGAGTATATTTGGGATAGAGCAGAGAAATAGGGTTCTATATGTCCAGTTTGTTCCCGGTGAAAAGCGCGTAGGATTTATTCCTACGTGCTTTTCGTTTGTTTTTCTGATAACAAAATATCAAAAATTGTGTGATAATTCAGATATGGATAAGTGTAAATATAGAGCAGGGGGAGGTGTCTGAGGGGAATAGGTTGATTGCTATGGGCGTAATGATAGGCAATATTACGTTTTCTTTGAAATCAGAACGTATTTGCTACCAGCCAAACAAAAAATGAAGGAATCGGGTGAAAAGGTATGGGAATCATTGATGTTATTTGGACCTTCTTTAAAACGGGCGCAAATATAACACCGCTTACGGATCCAAAAGAAATCAAATCGAAATTTAATACGATGCGTTGGCAAGTATTTGGTTCGATTACGATTGGCTATGGCTTATTTTATGTATTGAGACTTAACTTTTCGGTAGTGAAAAAACAGCTTATGTCATTAGGTATACTAGATGCACAGCAGTTGGGGCTTATGGGCTCGGCGATGTTCATTACGTATGGTCTTGGTAAATTTACTAATAGTTTTCTAGCGGATCGATTTAATAATAAACGTTTTTTTGCTTTCGGACTATTTATGTCATCTGTCGCTAGTGTCGGTATGGGCTTTTGCAATACTTTCGTACCGCTTGTAGTTTTATGGGGCATTAACGGCTGGTTCCAGTCCTTTGGCGCTGGACCTTGCATTGTTGCATTGAATCAGTGGTTTACCAATAAAGAACGTGGTACCTATTATGGCATTTGGTTTACAAGCCATAATCTCGGCGCCGCCTTCACTTATGTAGTAACAGCTGTACTTGTTACTACGTATAGCTGGCAAATGGGCTTTATCGTTCCGGGTCTTGTTTGTATGGTAGGTTCTTTCGCTATATTATTCTGCATGCACGACCGTCCTGAAACAAATGGGTTGCCTAATGTAGAAGTATATAAAGGGGAAGTACAGCCAGAAGCGATAAAGAGTAATAAAACGGTAAGCCAGCTGCAATGGGAAGTTGTTAAAAATCCCGCAGTATGGATTCTTGGCTTATCGAGCCTTTGCTGCTATATCACACGCTATGCCATTGAAAGTTGGGGGATTGTTTACTTAACAGCAGAAAAAGGCTATTCCACAGTGGGAGCTAGTAGTGTCCTTGGTGTAATGCAGGTTGCCGGGATCTTTGGCGCATTGACTTGCGGTCTTGTCTCCGATAAATTGTTTAATCACAAACGGAATATGCCAGCATTAATATATGGTGTTTTATATGTTATATCAGTTATGCTTTTCCTCTGGGCTCCGCCAAGCTTTGCTATGGATATGTTTAGCTTGAGCCTATACGGTTGGGTAATGGGAGCTCTTGTCTGTTATTTAGGTGGTCTTATGGCAGTTGATATTGTTCCTAAACGGGCAACTGGTGCAGCAATGGGGATGATTGGTCTGTTAAGTTATGCCGGTGCAGCGATGCAGGAAGCGATCAGCGGCTATCTCATCAATTCTCATATGACAATTGTGAACGGCGAAAAAATTTATGACTTTACACTGGCAGGGGAGTTCTGGGTAGGCGCGGCTGTTGTTTCTTGTCTGTTGGCGCTGCTTGTATGGAATGCCAAACCGAAAGAAATCGTATAGCTTGTTGGCGCTGCTGCGCGTAAGGTTGTAAAAAGTAGGAGGCGACAGACAATGTCGCAGAATTTTGAGAAGTTACAACGCTTAAAATATTTTTCGTTAGATATGGATGGTACCATTTATTTAGGCAAAAAACTGTTGCCTGGTGCCATAGAGTTTTTGCAGTATTTAAAGGCGAGCGGCAGACCCTATCTGTTTTTAACGAATAATTCTTCCAAAAATAAACAATCTTATGTTACAAAACTTCAGGCTTTAGGAATTGAAGCAACTGTTGAACAAATATTGACTTCTGGTGAAGCGACCGCGCTATATTTAAAAAAGCTTAAACCACAAGCGCGAATTTTTTTACTAGGTACACCTGATTTGGAACAAGAATTTATCGCACAACAGTTCATCTTGACAGCTGACAACCCTGATTATGTTGTTTTAGGGTTTGATCAAACTCTTACTTATGCCAAGTTGACGGAAGCTTGTCATTTAATCAGGGAAGGCGTACCGCTTATTGCAACTCATCCTGATATTAACTGCCCGACCGATGATCGCTCTGGCTATTTACCTGATACGGGAGCGATGTTGGAATTGATTTATGCTTCCACAGGTAAAAAAGCCAAAATTATCGGGAAGCCTTATCGGGAAATCATTGATGTTTTAGTTGCTAAGCTCAATTGCAAACGAGAAGAAACGGCTATGGTAGGAGACCGGCTGTATACAGATATTAAACTGGCAAAGAATGCTGCTATTTGTGGTATTCTCGTATTAAGCGGCGAAACTAAGCTGGCTGATTTGGCGCAAGCGGAAGTTCAGCCTGATTATGTCTTTCCAAGTGTCGCCGAATTGACTACTGCTTTACAAGCGGCTAAATAGTAAAGTTTCGTTTTGCAAGTTCGGCACTAGTGCATTTTGATGAGCTGCAAGCAAAGCAGTACTAAGAAATTTATTGAATAAGACAAAATTAGCAGGCTGTTGGTCTGCTAATTTTGTCTTTCCCGATAATATGATTGATGAAAGTATTCAGTAAGTATTAGCCAAAACAAGGAGAATCGCGATTATGAAGCTGAATCTGAATTGCATACTATGCAATATAAAACAAATTTTAACAGTCACAGATTTCGTTCAGTTAGACTCTGCTAAGAAGGAAGAAATTATGCGTGACGCTCTTGGTTATTTACATGGTACGAATTATGAAAGATCTAATCCTGAAGTGATAAAAGGTACTTGGAATATTATTACTCAGTATATTGGTGATACCGATCCTTATAAAAAAATTAAAAGTTACTACAATCAGGAACTACTCGGTATTGCTGATAGCATACGCAAGTTGATCGATCAATCAGACGATAAATTTGATGCCGCATTAAAGATTGCTATTACGGCGAACTTGATCGACTTTGCGGCAAGTCATACTTTTGACGAAAAAATGCTGCTGGAAAAAATAGCTGCGATTCATGCACAAACGATGCCTATTGACGATAGTAAAATATTATACGAAAAATTAAAAAAGGCAACAACACTTCTCTATTTAGGGGACAATTGTGGCGAAATCGTTATTGATAGAATTTTTATTGAATATATTCAGGCAGTATTTCCTAACCAAAAGTTTATTTTGGCGTTAGAGGGGAACCGATTGTCAATGATGTTACCATAGAAGATGCAACTATGGTGCATATGCAAGAAGTAGCCGAGGTTATTAGTAATGGCGATGGATCACTCGGTACGGTTATAGAAAAAACGAGTCCGGTTTTTAGAGAGATTTTTTATAAGGCTGATGTGATCATCGCTAAAGGGCAAGGGAATTATGAAAGCTTGAGTGAAATCGATCGCGAGCATATCTTCTTTTTGTTCATGGCGAAATGCGATGCTGTGGCAAACTCATTAAAAGTAGATAAGCTATCCATTGTTTGCGCTGAGTATCATCGGGAAGCATAAGCCGCTGCTAGGGCAGTTTTTGTTGTTTCGATTCGTAGAAGAACCATATCACCTCTAACGCGGTGCAAAATAGTATAGATAAGAGGCTGGTGTGGTCCTTTGCGGAGTGGAAAAAGCAAGAGGCAATGCAGTCATAAGGTCTTGTATAATATTAAATATGACATGATTATGTCGTATTAGTACGGTATAATTATCTCAGGTGATAATAATGAAGATGAATCGGTTATTTGAAATAACAACGATACTACTTAATAAAGGAACAGCTACAGCCAAGGAACTAGCCGAACGATTTGGTGTATCAACAAGGACGATATACCGTGATATAGATGTTCTCTCCGCGGCCGGAGTGCCGGTTTATATGAACAAAGGGAATGGAGGCGGCATTTATCTTCTAGAAAATTACGCAATCAACCGTACCCTCATTACTCCTGAGGAAAGCGAGAGCTTGTTGCTGGCGATAAGAACGTTGCAGGCGACCCAATACCCGGAGTTAGACAGGATATTGGAAAAGTTGGGGGCAATGTTCCAATATATTTCAAGTCATGAGTGGGTTGAAGTCGATTTCTCACCTTGGGGAAGTATGGCCAACGAAAAAAATAAGTTCAGTGATATACGGCAGGCTTTGCTGCAAAGAAAAGTAATCGGCTTTCAGTATGTTAATAGCAAAGGCCAGAAAAGTAATCGATTTGTCGAACCGGAAAAGTTGACTTTTAAGGAGAATGCATGGTATTTGAAAGCCTACTGTCGGTTGCGCCATGAGCATAGAACCTTTCGAATATCTCGGCTGAAAAAGCTCGAAATACTGTCGGAAACATTTGAGACGAAGAAGACGCCGGGAGCAGAGACCGTAACAGAAGAAGTCTCTCTGCCGTTTGTTCCTGTAAAACTCCGTTTTCAAGCGAGAGCTCTGAACAAGGTATATGATTACTTTGATGACACTTATATAACCCAGAATGATGATGGTAGTTACACTTTAGAGGTGGCCTTACCTGACAACGAATGGATCTATGAATATATCTTGTCCTTTGGCAATTTGGTTGAGGTTTTAGAACCTAAAACTGTAAGACTAGCCATAGTAGAACGAATGAAACAAACCTTAGAAATTTATAGTCGGTAGTTTTAATATGACATACAGTTGTCATATAACCTTATGTATAATTAACAAAAAAACATGAGGTGGTTAAAACAATGGCTATGGATTTTATTCGTGTCGATCAAGGAAAATGCACAAAGTGCGGTATTTGCTCTGCCGTTTGCCCGGGCGTTATTGGTATGGGTGACAGCGGACCACAGGCGATTCGGGATCTTTGTGTAGGTTGCGGTCAATGTGTGGCCGTGTGTCCTCAGGGAGCCATGGACAACACGAATGCACCCTTAGAAAGTCAGGAGCGTTTAGATGAAAACACAGTGCTTGATTCAGGCCTAGCCGCGCAATTTCTTCGATCGCGCCGTTCCGTTCGCAATTATCAGTCCAGAGGTGTGCCACGCGAGATGATAAGCCAGCTTCTTGATATTGCCCGCATGGCGCCGACGGCCTGCAATTCGCAAGGGATCGCTTATCATGTAGTGGATAATCAAGATACCTTGCGGCAGATTTCGGCAGTCATCATTGATTGGACTGAACATGAACTAGAAACCCCGGCAATGGCTGCGGCCAAGTATGCTCCCCACCTGGCAATGATGGTCCAGCAATACCGAAAAGAACAGCAAGACGTTGTCCTACGCGGCGCTCCGTGCTTGATTGTCGCCACCGCTGATAAACAGTTTTTTGCTACCGGCAGGGACAATACTTATCTATCATTCGCCTATTTACAGCTTTTTGCAGCCTCATTAGGGCTGGGAACGTGTTGGGCAGGGTTATTTGAATACTGCGCTACCTCTGGTTATGAGCCGCTGCTTAAGTTGTTGAATCTGCCACAAGACATGAAAGTGACAAGCGGCATGATGGTGGGATATCCACAATATGTCTATCAGCGGTTGGTAGCTAGAAACCCTTTGCAAGTCACTTGGCAATAATATGCCATTTTAGGGCGGGGGAGCTTTTCTGTTAGTTGAATGAGGTCGATGCAAAGGTCCTACAAAAAGTTTAACAATTTGTAGGACCTTTGCATTTTTGATGAAGTTTCGTGGAAGAAACAAGGGACACGGTTTTATTTAGGTAGTCACTTCCTTGAAAATTGTACGGATAAGTGGAGGATTACGTTACTAATATATTGACAATTCAAAACAATCTGTTAGAATGGAATTGAAACCGGTTACAATGCGAAGGAATGTTGAAAATGAGTATTAATATATATGATATTGCCAAAAAAGCGGGTGTCTCCTCGGCAACGGTATCTAGGGTTATTAATAATAAGCCTCATGTGCGTGAAGAGACCAAAGAAAAAGTTTTGAATGTGATTGCCTCGATGAACTATACGCCCAATTCTTTAGCCCGTAACCTTAGTACGGGTAATACTTTGAACATCGGATTTTTGATTCCTGATATTGAAAACCCCTTTTTTTCCCAACTTTTGCGTGGGCTAACAAATGCTTCCGAACAATATGGCTATAATATTTTTCTCTATGGAACCGATGATAGTGTTGAGAAAGAGCACCGTTTTTTTCGTTCCGTTAAGGCGGAACGGTTAAGTGGTATTATTGTGATTCCGATTGATGAGAATAACACGGAAAGTTGCAAGCGGTTACTTGAATTTGAAAAAGCTGGCGTTCCCGTTGTTCTGATTGACCGGGCCCTTAAAAATTGCCGATTGAATGGGGTCTTTTCCGAAGATTTCAATGGGGCTTATGCTGCTGTAGATTGTCTTTTACGAGAAGGCCATCGGCGCATTGCTACAATAAAGGGGCCAGAGAACTCTCGTCCGGGAAATGAGCGTTGGCTGGGTTATTTAGCAGCTCTAGAAAAATGGGGTGTTAAGCCGGAAAGTTGCTATGTACGGCAAGGGGACTTTCATGAGCCATTAGCCTATGAGCTTATGAAAAGTCTTATGGAGCAATCACAGCCGCCGACTGCAATTTTTTCATCAAATAATATGACCTCGCTTGGCTGTATTCATTATATTACGGAAAAAGGCTTGAAACTTGGGGAAGATATTTCAATGATCGGCTTTGATGATATGGAGATGTTGAAATATATGAACATTCGTCTAAGCGTTGTAGATCGTGATGTATATAGCATGGGCTGGAATGCCATTGAACTTTTAACAAGACGACTGGATGAGCTTGATAGGAATGATCCAAACCAGGTTCCTTGCCGGCAAGAAATTTTTTTGCCGACAAAACTCATTCTGCGTGGGTCAGAGAAATGGCGAGGCTAGAACATGCTATGCGCATTTTTGTAACCGGTTACAGACGGGACAAAATGATATCATAACATCACAAGCTTGGATAAAGAAGGGAGACTTTTTCATGGGGAAAAAGGTTGCAGTTTTCGGAAGTTTTGTTGTAGATCTTATGGCAAGAGCCGCACATCTACCGCAGCCCGGCGAAACGGTTAAGGGGTCTATGTTTAAGATGGGAGCTGGCGGTAAGGGATTTAATCAAGGCGTTGCTGCTCATAAATCAGGAGCGGACGTGGCCATGATTACGAAAGTTGGAAACGATGCTTTTGCTGATGTTGCGCTTAGGGTCATGGCTGAGCTGAACTTAAGCAAAGAATACATACTTTATAATCAGGAAGTTGGTACAGGTTCTGCCATTATTATGGTGGATGAACAAACCAGTCAGAATAAAATCATTATTGTACCTGGCGCCTGCAGTACCATAACAGCACAAGACGTTGATAATTTGAAACCTCTGCTTAAGGAGTGCGCTTATGTGCTGTTGCAGTTGGAGGTGAATCAGGACGCCAATGAACGCATCGTTGACATTGCCAATGAATGTGGCTGTAAAGTCATTTTGAATACAGCTCCTTATCAGCAAGTCAGTGATGAGTTTTTAGCGAAGGTCTATATGGTAACACCGAATGAAGTGGAAGCAGAAATGATGACCGGTGTACCTGTAGAGGATTTGGCTGCAGCGAAAAAGGCTGCTGCGGTATTTTACAATAAGGGCGTTGAAGTCGTTTTAATAACATTAGGGGAACGAGGTGTGTTCGTTTCTGATCATGGGCGTGAAGAAATTATCAGTGCATTTAAGGTTGATGCAGTCGACACTACCGGTGCAGGCGATGCATTCAATGGTGGCCTCCTGACAGCATTATCGGAGGGGAAAGACTTGTGGGAAGCTTCTCGCTTTGCCAGTGCACTTGCTGCCTTATCTGTTCAGAAAATTGGCACAACTCCAGCGATGCCAACGCGAGAGGAGGTTGAAGCGTTTCTTAAACAGGCAAGCATCGATTAGTAGCTAGGAGGGAAAGTATGCTAAAGGGAATTCCTAAATGCATTAGTCCGGATCTGTTAAAGGCATTGGCTGATATGGGACATGGTGATCAAATTGTAATTGCTGATGACTTTTATCCGGCAGTTTCTATGGCGAAGAATGGTATTACAATTAATGCCGACGGGATCGGGGCGGCGGAGATGGTGGATGCCGTACTGCAGCTTATGCCGCTTGACGTGGAATATGTAGAGCATCCAGTCATGATTATGGACATTATGGATCATTTAAAAGGGTCGATGGAACGGCCGAAAGTTTGGGATGATTTCATCGCAGCTGTTAAGAAAAACGAACCAAAGGGCGAAGCCTGTGTCGGGTTTATCGATCGATTTGAGTTTTATGAAAAAGGAAAAAACGCCTTTGTTACTGTTTCGACGGGAGAACGTCAGCCCTATGGCTGTATTATATTGCAAAAAGGTGTTATGTAAATTAAGGAGGGACTATTGATGAATAAGAAAAAGTATTTAGCAGTTGCGTTAGGATTACTTCTTTGCGCTGGTTTGGCTGGCTGTGGCGATAGTGGTAAGAAAGCCGATGCGCCCAAGGCATCCGTTCAAAAAGTGGTTACGACAACAGATGTTGCCACACAAGGCCAGAAGAAAGATTGGAAAATTGCCGTTGTTATAAAAGACTCTTCTAATGGCTGGTTTGCCCGTATGGATCAAGGGGTTAAACAATATGCCGCTGATACAGGGATCAATGCTTATCAAAAAGGTCCTGCTTCCACCGATGCTGCCCAACAAGTTCAAGTTATTCAAGATGTTATCAATCAAGGAATCAATGCCCTTTGCGTTGTACCGGTTGATCCGGCAGCCTGTGATCCTGTATTGAAAGAAGCTCGCGATAAAGGAATTGTTGTTATTACTCATGAAGGATCAAGCTGTAAAAATGTCGATTATGATTTAGAAGCTTTCAATAATGCTGGATATGGCGCTTTCATCATGGATAAACTGCAAGAATCCATGGGGGGCCAAGGTGTTTACACAACCATGGTTGCTCATCTTACCAATGCTTCGCAAAATGAATGGGCCAATGGTGCTGTTGCCCAGCAACAAGCTAAATATCCCGGCTTACAATTACTTGCGAATCCCAAACGCGTAGAATCAGAAAATAATTCAGAAAAAGCCTATCAGGTTGCGAAGGAAGTCATGAAATCACATCCTGAAGTGAAAGGCTTTGTCGGTACATCTTCGATGGATACCCCAGGCATTGCTCGTGCGATCAATGAAATGGGACTGAAAGGCAAAACTTTTGTTGTTGGCACTGGTATGCCGAACGAATGCCGTTCTTTAATTAAAGATGGATCGCTTTCCTTCATTACTCTTTGGGACCCGGCAGAAGCTGGTTATGCAATGTGCGTACTGGCTCGTCAAGTGCTTGAAGGTAAAAAGATTACTGATGGTACCGATCTTGGTTTGAAATCCTATAGCAAACTGATCCAAAGTAAAGAAAACCCAACGCTGTTCATGGGCGCCGGTTGGATTGCTATTAATAAAGAAAACGTAGATAACTACAATTTCTAAGAAGCGTTCCGGCAAAAGTGAGTGGGCTGTTGGCTTACCACTTTTGCCGATCTCGTAATGATAAAGAGCTGTGATAGGTAGTGTGTAGGGCTGGGGGGGAAAGCAGTGTCAGATTATATTATAAAAGCAACAAATGTTAAGAAATATTTTGGTGGCGTCAAGGCACTTGATGGTGTAAATATTGAGATCAAAAAAGGTGAAATTCACTGCCTGGCAGGCGAGAATGGTTGTGGTAAATCCACAATTATTAATATTATTTCAGGCTTTTATACACCGGATTCGGGCACGATTGAAATTGATGGCATAAAACATGAGAAAATGAACCCCAAACAAGCGATAGCGAGCGGTGTACAGGTTATTTACCAGGATCTATCTTTGTTTCCAAACCTGACTGTCATGGAAAACCTTGCAATTAATATGGAAGTGGCAGCAAGCAGAACCTTTGTAAGTAAAGCGCGTATGCGTAAAATTGCCGAAGAAGCCATAAGCAAGATTGTTTTTGAGATTGATTTAGATGAAACAGTGGAAAATCTTACGGTAGGTATGCGCCAAATGATTGCGATCAGTCGTGCGTTATTAAACGATGCGAAACTGATCATTATGGATGAGCCGACAACGGCAATTACGAAACGGGAAGTCAAAGCCTTGTTTCAAATTATTAAACACCTGCAAGCGCAAGGAATCGCAGTACTTTTTGTTTCTCATAAACTGGATGAGGTATTTGAGATTGCTGAACGATTTACAATTTTCCGTAATGGGAAAAATGTGGCAACAGGAAATACAAAAGAGTTAGATCAGAATAAGTTTACCTATTATATGACAGGACGGGAGATCGTTTCGTCTCGGTATGAGTATACGAGAGAAAATGCACCAACCGTATTGGAAGTGAAGAATCTTTCCTTGAAAAATGGGTTCAAGGACGTAAGCTTTTCACTTAAACAGGGGGAAATTATCGGCATAACTGGTCTGTTAGGATCAGGCCGAACCGAATTAGCAGAGACTTTATTTGGGTATCACGCAGCCGATTCCGGCGAGATTGTTATTGATGGGAAATTGGTGAAAATTGATTCTATAAAGAAAGCGATTGACAATGGGATAGGCTATCTGCCATCGGATCGTGTTACGGAAGGTCTTTTCTTATCACAGCCGATATCAGACAATATTTCCATAAAAAAATGGCATGATTATGCCAATCGGTTAGGTAAAATTGACCGAACAAAGATTGAGGAAATGACAGGGTATTGGACCAAGGAATTGTCGATTGCCCTTCATAATATGGAAGACCCCGTAGGGACACTTTCCGGCGGGAATCAGCAAAAATGTGTTTTAGCCAAGTGGCTGGCACTGGATCTTAAGGTATTAATTTTGAATGGACCGACCGTTGGGGTAGATATTGGTGCTAAATTTGATATTTATGAGCTAGTGAAACGCTTAGCGAAGCAAGGCTTGACGGTTATTATTATTTCAGATGATTTGCCGGAAGTGCTGACGAACTGTAATCGTGTGATGGTTATGCAGTCTGGTCGGTTAGTTCAAATTCTATCGACACAGGGCCTCGAAGAGAGTCGCCTTGCTGAGTTGGCAAATTAGAAGGAGAGGACGATTCAGATATGAATTTGCAGAAAACGGTAAGGTCGACTGAATTTTATGTAGTATTGATCATCCTGCTCCTGTGTATGGTCATTCAAATGAAAAGCGGGCAGTTCTTTACAGGCAATAATTTAGTTGATATTGTGCGGGCGTTTTCGGTACCAGCAATGTTTTGTATCGGTGAAATGTTCGTTATTATTACAGGTGGTGTAGATGTTTCTTTTCCGGCGATTGCATCCTTGTCTATGTTTGTAGTTTGCTCGCAATTAGAGGACGTTTTCACAAATCCGTTGGCTTATTTTTTGGTTGCAATGCTGATCGGCTTGGTCGTTGGTATACTGAATGGTGTAATTATTGCGCGGTTTAAATTTCCAGCACTTATTGTTACCCTTGCGACAAGTAGTATCTGTTTTGGGATTATGCAAGGGGTGTTCAAGTCGCGCGAATACCCGCTTTGCGAACCGCTTAAAGAACTCGGCGAGATGAACTTATTTTCAGTAACAAACCCTGTATCAGGCTTAACTTCCAATATGCCTGTCGGTGTTGTGCTTATGATCGTACTCGTATTTTTCGGTTGGTTTATTTTAAATCGAACGATGCTCGGACGGGGGATTTATGCGATTGGCGGCGATGTAAAAGCGGCAGAGCGAGCTGGTTTTAATGTTTTTGGCATTTTAGTAGCAATTTATGCTTTTTCCGGCTGTATGGCAGGCTTGATTGGTGTACTTCGTTCGACAATGCTTCTGGCCGTGCATCCTAATAATTTAGAGGGGATGGAAATGACGGTTATTGCTGCCTGCGTTCTTGGTGGCGTGCGAATGACAGGTGGGAAAGGGAGTGTGCTTGGTGCAATGCTGGGCATGGCGCTGTTGGTTATTGTCGATAATAGCTTGATCTTATTAGGAATTTCAACGATTTGGAAAAAAGTATTTATTGGTGCAATTATTATTATTGGGACGGCAGCCTCCGCCATTCAAGTGAAGCGTAACGAAAAAAAGCTTGCCATCAAGCTGAACGAAGGAGGAAAATGAGATGGATGCAATTAAGCAAGCAATACATAAAGATAAAAATTTAGCGCAGCTCCTGGTCGTTTTCCTAATTGTGCTTGTGGCTTGCGCGGCTCTTAAGGGATCTATGTTTATGAATGTATCCAATTTCCAGTCGATTGGGAAGCAGTTTCCTGAGTTTGGCCTTCTATCGATTGCGATGGCATTTACCTTGTTTACAGCGGGGATTGATCTTAGCGTTGTAGCCATTGCGAATCTGTGTGCGGTGCTAATGGCCAAGCTATTGATGATTCTAATTGCGCCGGATATGAGCAACAGCACAGTATTTATGATGATTGCAGTAGCCTGTTGTATGGCCTTGGTTGTGAGCGTTCTTTGCGGCGCCCTCAATGGGTTTTTAATTGGTGTTGTTGGAATTACGCCCATTTTGGCAACTTTGGGGACGCAGGCTCTTTATACAGGCATTGCCATTGTCCTGACGAATGGTAGCACACTGGGAAAGCTGCCGAAACAGTTGTCAGCTACCATGAACAGTAGTGTAATCGGCATACCGGTGCCCCTGATTATTTTTGCAGTATTTGCGGCAATTGCTGCTTTTATTATGAGTAAAACAACGTTAGGCTATAAGCTTCGTATGCTTGGTACAAGCGCCAAGGCTTCTACGTTTTCGGGCTTTGATAATGTGCGTTTATTTATGACCAATTACATATTAAGCGCTGTGTTTAGTGCGGTTGCTGGGATTATTATGTTGGGACGATTCAATTCGGCCAAAGCCGACTATGGCGCCTCGTATTTGATGCAGGCTATTTTAATTGCTGTTTTGGGCGGGATCAATCCATATGGCGGCAAAGGGAATATCAGCGGTGTTATCGTAGCAACGATCATTGTACAAATGATTAGCAGCTGGCTTAATATGTATGAGGATATATCAAATTTTTATCGGCAGATATTTTGGGGAGGACTCCTCATTTTTGTCCTTATTTACAATTATGTCGCCAATGAACGTGAGAAAAGACAAGCAATGAAAGGGTGATCGTATGAAAATGGAACAGATGATTGATCATACTATGTTGAAACCGGACGCAACGCAAGCAACAATTCGTCGGTATTGTGCGGAAGCTCGTACGCATGGCTTTGCTTCTGTTTGTGTGAATAGCTGTCATGTGCCGCTTGTTGCTTCTGAGCTAACCGGAAGCGAAGTGAAAACTTGTTGCGTGGTCGGGTTTCCCTTAGGAGCGATGCTGACTGAGGCTAAGGTTTTTGAAACGCAAGCTGCTGTAAAAGCTGGAGCGCAAGAGATTGATATGGTTATTAATATTGGCAGTCTTAAAGACGGAAATATAGAATTTGTGACAGAAGATATTCGCAAAGTTGTGGCAGCGGCTAAGCCTGCTGTTGTTAAGGTCATTATCGAAACCTGTTTATTAAGTGATGAAGAAAAGGTAGCTGCTTGTGAAGCTGCGCTTCAAGCTGGCGCCGCATTTGTCAAGACTTCCACTGGCTTTAGTACCGGCGGCGCAACCGTGGAGGATGTCAAACTGATGCGTCAGACTGTTGGCGATCAGGCTAAGGTGAAAGCGAGCGGCGGTATCCGTACCCATGAAGATGCTTGTAAGCTAGTGGAGGCTGGGGCTGATCGGATTGGCGCAGGCAATGGGATTATTTTATTGAAATAGTACAATTAGTTATGATTAAGTTACATATGGTAGAGTGAAGCCCAGTATTCGATTACGTTACGAATACTGGGCTTTTTATGAAGAAACGCGCCCTAAAAATAATTATTTGCCTAGCCCAATCCTATAAAGGAGTTTATGCGATAAGGTCGAATTCTAAAAAAAAGAAAATGTCTTTTTATGTCATAAATAGTAGAAAAATTAGTTATAAATAATGCGTTCTCGATGGTACATATTGAATTTTATCGTAAGGATAACTATTGATTTTGTTTCTAGGATATGGCTCGTTGTGTTTGTATCTTTATATTATTAAGGTAGATATTTAGTATATAAGAGGGGAGGTGGAATGAATTTGAAGATAGTGAGCTTCAAATTAGGAAGTGAAGAGTATGGAATAGATATTTTTAAAATTAAAGAAATACTAGACTATCAAGGAGCTACAAAACTGCCAAATTCGCCTGTTTATATGGAGGGTGTAGTCAACATACGGGGACAGATCATTCCTGTCATTGACTTGAAGGTGAAATTAGGAATTCATGGTGAACAGGCCACGGAACGAACCGCTGTGATTGTGGAACTTGGCAATATGCAAGTGGCTATGCTAGTTGATGCCGTAAAAGAGGTACAAGAACTCGATGAACGTAATATAGAAAGCACTCCTGAGTTTTCCTCCTGCCCCAATTGCAAATCCATCCAGGGAATTGGCAAGATTGGAGACCAGATTTGTATTTTATTAGATATTGATACAGTATTGACTCAGTTAGAAATAGCAAAACTAGAGACGGTTTGTTAGTTAATTCGTTGTTACGTATAACAACTGATGTTGCAGTGGCAAAAAGCAGTCAAAAAGGTCGTGATGGATTTCGCGGCCTTTTTAACTATTCTTTGGTTGATTCGATACTACTGTTAGGTAATTTTTTATATATAATAAAATGATTTTACATGATCTCTGGAGAATAGAGCTACTGTTATTGTGACAAAAAGTGTCAGAAATAAGCTCATAAGGGGGGATTTCGATGTTTGAGTATAAGGGAAGACTCATGAATGACAGAGTCAATGTCTTTTATTTTCCTGGATTATTATCAGCATTGTCGATCACTGCGAGTATGTTCCTGGATATTGCCATTGTTGGCCAGATGCTCGGGCCTATTGCTATGGGGGCCGTGAGTTTAGCTTTACCACTTACGATGGTTTTTAATATGGTATATATGCTGCTAGGAATTGGCGGCGAAGTATTAGTTTCGGCGGCAAAAGGGGCCGGGAATAAGACCGAGGCTAACAAGTTGTTTTCACTTACTATGTTTACGATTATTACCGTCAGTATTTTGTTTACTCTTATCGGCCTTGGCGCTAGTGATCGTGTTGCTACTGTGTTAAGCGGCGGCGAATCGGAAATGAAGCCGCTTTTGGCCCAGTATATTCATATTATTTTTATTACAGCGCCGCTTATGATTGGTGTTACGAGTATGACTTATTTTGTTAAAGTTGATGCTTTGCCGAAACTGGCAGCAGGGATTATGGTTTTTGTAAATATTGTCGGTACGATTAGTAAAGTACTTTATCTTGGACCATTGCAATTAGGAATTGCTGGCGCTGCTTATGGTACAATGACTGGATTTGTTGCCGGTTTTTTGCTGCTGTCGCCGTATCTTGTTTTTCGCAAAAACCGTACTCTCTGTTTTGTACCGCTGGCCGTAAAGGATTTATTGCGTTTAGGTCATATTATTGTAGCTGGCCTTCCTTCCGCTTTAGGACAAGGATTGGGGGCTGTTGTTACTTTCTGTATTAATGTAGTTATCATGGATCTTGCTGGTAAGAGCGGAATTATTGTAAATACAGTTTGTGCTTCTTTGTCTATTTTTCTCTCTTCCTTCCGGTATGCCGCCACAAGCGCCATGGTGCCGATTGTTGGCGCTCTTTTTGGGGAAAGAGATTGGTGGTCAATGCATCAAGTAGCTATGCGTATTACGAAAATTGTTATGGGTTTTGTGGCTGCATGTACTCTCCTTATTGAATTTTTTCCGAGTAGTATACTATCCTTTTTCGGCGTTCATGATGGGGATATTATTGCTATGGGAGTACCGGCGCTTAGAATTTATGCGCTTGGCTTATTGATTGGTAGTTTTACTTATATTTTGATGACCTATATGCAGACAACAGCGCGTAAAGCTTTTTCTATTGCCATTAGCGCTGGTAGCGAGATTTTTGCAGTGCTCTTTATTTATTTACTTGGCTACGGCGTTGGCAATCAAGCTGTATGGGCTTATATGCTAGCGGCTAATTTGCTGCTATTGCTGTTTATTATTGTTACGGCAAAATACATTGGTAAGCGGTCGAATGGTCAATATCACGGTATTTTCATCCATGAAATACAGCCTGGTTTTGTTCTGGGAAATTCAATTTATGCCACAGCCGAAGCAGCGACGGGATATAATGAGCTGTTTGGCCAATTTTTGGTGGAGCAACAAGTTCCCGAATCAACGATTGAGGCAGCGAAACAATTACTATTTGAAAGACTTATGATGATCGTTGACAAGGAGAAGAATGCAAGGAAAACCATCGATATTATGGCGTTCGTTTATGATGGTGCCATCAAGGTTCGTTTGCGTGACGATAGTAAAGCAATAGGCGCAGAATTAGCAGAGGCTGATGAACGAGTCAGCCAGTTAAGTGTTATGGGCTATCATAATACGTATATAGAAATACCAGTTAATTAGAGCGAAACTAGCGTAATTTGGACTGCAAAATAAGATTGTGCAGCAGCTAATGGAAGCTGGCATAGTACAGCAGAGTGACAAGACACAAAAATAGCGTAGCAAAGGCTAGAAAAAATTTGTTGTATTTAAAAGTACTTTACTTAAAAAATCTTTTTCCAATAGACATTTTTTCTGAAAAATACTGTACAGTTTAGCAAAATGTGATAAACTAAAAAAGTTGATTTTCAGGAAAAGAGGTGCCGTTTTGTTAGAAGATTTTTTGGTGAAAACAGTTACCCTACTAAATGATGTACTGTGGTCTTATGTGTTGATTGTTTTATTAATTGGTGGCGGGCTTTATTTTACCGTTCGCACTAAGTTTGTTCAGATTCGATTACTAGGTGAAATGATTCGTTTACTCGGTGAAGGGGTTGGGAAAGGCGGGAAAGGAAGGGGCGTATCTTCCTTCCAGGCTTTTTGTATTAGTACAGCTTCCCGCGTTGGAACGGGAAACCTTGCGGGTATTGCCATGGCTGTTGCGCTAGGGGGCCCTGGTGCGGTATTCTGGATGTGGCTTATTGCTTTGATTGGAGCGGCAAGTGGGTTTATTGAAAGCACTTTGGCTCAAATCTATAAAATTAAAGACCCGAAAGGATATCGCGGCGGTCCGGCCTATTATATGGAAAAAGGTCTGCAGCATCGCTGGATGGGCATAGTCTTTGCTGTCTTTATTACTTTGAGCTTTGGTCTTGTCTTTAACTCTGTTCATGCCAATAGTATAACAGTTGCTTTAAAAAGCGCTTACGGTTTAGATCGTACGACAATGGGGGCTATTTTAGCGCTGATGGTAGGAGTCGTAATTTTTGGCGGTGTCGAAAGAATTGCGGCTATGGTAGAATGGATGGTTCCATTTAAAGCCGGTGGATATATTTTACTAGCTTTATATGTCATTGTGAAAAATATCACCATGCTCCCAGATGTGTTGCTACTCATTTTTCAATGCGCTTTTGGTGTTAAGGCCGTTGTCGGCGGCGGTGTTGGTGCGGCGATGATGATGGGGATTAAGCGCGGTCTTTTCTCCAATGAGGCTGGGATGGGCAGCGTACCGAATGCGGCAGCAGCGGCTCATGTCACTCATCCGGTAAAGCAGGGCTTGATTCAGGCGCTAGGTGTATTTGTTGATACCTTTTTGGTTTGTAGCTCGACAGCCTTTATTGTTTTGTTATCAGGCATTGATTTAAACAGCGGCCTAAGCGGCATTGAGATGACTCAGGCGGCGCTTAGTGTCCACGTGGGCAAATGGGCCTATGATTTTGTAGCTATCATTGTATTGCTCTTTGCTTTTAGCTCTATTGTCAGCAATTACTATTATGGCGAAACAAACTTGGAGTTTATTAAAAAAAGTAAAACCAATATTATGCTCTTTCGGGCAGCCGTTGTAGCTATGGTATTTTTTGGCTCGGTTGCTAAAGTGGCAATTGTCTGGGATATGGCCGATCTGTTTATGGCCTTTATGGCGATTATTAATATGCTAGCTATTTTATGGCTGGGAAAAATTGCTTTTGCGGCTTTAGAAGATTATCGGATACAGAAAAAGGCGGGTCAAGATCCCGTTTTTTATTCTGACAGCATTGAAGGTTTAGGTGAATTAGAATGTTGGCCGAAGCGTGCCGAAAAAGCAAATAAGCAAGCTGGTTAATTGATAAGCAGCTTCAGCAAATGATTCGTCATTTATGTTATCCGTGAATCGTATTATAGGGTCTGCCATCTTAGTGTTAATTGGCGGGCCCTGTTTTATTTTTAGTAGATATAGTCATCATTTACTGGTTTGACAGAAAACGATCCTCAATAAGAAGTAATAATTTGACAAAGATAATAATTAACTATATAATAAATTATGTTAACCGATAACTATTATTTGGGGACGCTTATCATGGCAGCAAGTAAAAAAATTTTGATGGTTGTTACGAATGTGCATGCTATAGATGAAAATTATCCTACAGGATTGTGGCTAGAGGAATTTGCGTACCCTATATTGAATTTTTGAATGCAGGATATTCTGTCGTTGTTGCTAGTCCTAAGGGCGGAAAAATTCCCTTAGATCCCAATAGTCTTGCTGAAGAAATCCCCGAGTCTTGGCAGCCAGCCATGAAAGTGTTGGATTCGTCTGAGACACTAGCATCCATGTCAGCAGACACTTTCGATGCTCTGATATTGCCAGGTGGTCATGGTCCCATGTTTGATTTGGCTGTAGATGCAAAACTTGCCGCCTTATTAAATAAATTTCATAACTCTAATAAAATCATTGGCGCCGTTTGTCATGGTCCTGCTGCACTGGTTAGTACGGTACTTGATAACGGCCAGTCGCTTATTGCTGGTAAAAAGGTTACTGGCTTTACGAATGAAGAAGAAAGAACGGTGCAATTAGATCATTTGGTGCCTTTTTTCCTAGAAGATAAGCTAAAAGAACTTGGCGGAACCTATGTTAGAAAAGGAGCTTGGCAGGCTCATGTTGTTGTTGATGGGAATTTGATTACCGGACAGAATCCGCAGTCTAGTGCTTTGTTTGCTAAAGCCATCATAGATGAATTGGCTAACCTAGCGTAAAAATATCCCCCCTTAGGAAAAACCTGACATTATTTTACTTTTGTGTCGGGTTTTTCTATATCTTAAAATCTTTTTGCAAGTTAATATACTTTAGATGAAGCTACTGCCAGTGGGGATTTACGTCAAAGTCTCGTCGAATCTGATGCAATGGGACAACTGAATGAAAAATTTAACCATATCGTTTAAAATTTGCAAAATATCGTAACTGAAGTGATTTATGTGGCAAAACTTGTGAACGATTATTCCCAGCTGCTGCTTCTTCGGAAGAAACCTCGGATCTAGTAGAAAAACAAGAAGCTGCGCTAGAGGAAGTGAGTGTCGCTTCGCAGAATTTAACAGATAGGACTAACGCACTACTGAAAAATGTAGAATAACTTAAACTGTAATAGCCTCGTAAATACAACGAGTCAATAGAAATGAAATCTTTGAAGGGGAGTTCTATGGAAGTGAATCAATCTGTTTTATATGCGGACCAGTCTTGTGAAATATTTAGAAACGAAGCTGGACTATTTTTGAAGATTTCTTCTGATGCCAGTGGTACTATGGCCATGACATCTACCGTGATAGAACAGATTTTATCGGAATTTAGACAGCTTGAAATAGATTATATCGAAGAAAAATTTGTAATGGCGATTGTACAAAATCAAATTCAAGAGCCAATCAATCTGCTGGTTTTAAAAGAAAAAAAAGATTTTAGCAAAGCTTTTTCTGTACGGATTCGCCGGGATCGCTTAGAGGCCGTCGTGGAAATTAACGAACTTTTATCGGATAGTGATGTTACTTTCAGTGATCTTTTTAGTAGTTTAATTGAAGCAAATATCATATTCGGCATTAGTGAAGCGGCTTTGTTAGCTGCGCTAGCGGCGAAGCCTGGTACGCGAATCTCCTGTGCCTCGGGAATTGAGCCGCAAAAGGGCGCTGATGCGAAGCTTGTTTATCATGTTGATTTAGAAAGTCAAGGCAAGCCTGTGCAGTGTGAGGACGGCAGTTGTGATATGAAAAATATCCGCCGTTTTTTGAATGTATATAAGCATGATCTTCTTGTCGAAAAAATTCCTGCTGAACCAGGGATCGATGGCGTGGACATCTGGGGAATACCAATTCCAGCTAAACCAGGTAAAAATATTGTGCTACATCCAGGCAAAAATACGGAGCTTAGAGACGATTGCCACTTAATCGCCTCTATTGATGGTCAGCTTCACATTCGAAATGGACGAATTCAGGTTTTGCCGATTTTGGAAATTGCTGAAGATGTGGATTATTCTACAGGCAACATTGACTTTGTTGGCAGCGTGATTGTGCATGGCTCGCTCCAGTGCGGTTTTTCGATCAAGGCCACTGGGGATGTGGAAATTTACGGCAGCGTGTGCGGTGGAAATGTGGATGCCAAGCGTCTTGTTGTGCATAAAGGGATTCAGGGAATGGAGCATACGGTGGTTAAGGTTCGCGAGTGGGTGGAAGCTAATTTTATTGAAAACGCCATCGTCTACGCGAATCAAACAATTCTCGTACGAAACGCTGTGATGAATAGTCAACTTTTTGCCGGTGTATCGATTATCGTGGAAGGAAAGCGCGGTTTAGTTGTTGGCGGACGCTTATCAGCAGGTCAAGAAATTCGGGTTACTACGGCGGGAAATGCGGCGAACATTCCGACTAATTTAGAGATTTCAGGGAACCCTGTTTGTAATGAAGAGCTTCGTCGTTTGCGTCTTGTCCTCAAGCGTAATGACGCAATCTATCAGGAACTAGAACGGGCTTTGCTTTATTTTATTAAGCAGAATCTGCAGAGTTTACCGCAAGAAAAACGCGATATGTATGAAGATTTATATAAGAAACATCGGCAGCTTACTGAGGAGATCAACGAAATAAAAGAAAGAATTAAAGAGTTAGAGCGTCTTTTGGCAGCTTTTGCGCCAGGGAAAATTCATGTATATGATGCTATTTATGGTGGTGTCTATGTGGTCATAAGTCAGTCGCGTCGACATTTTATTGACGCTTTGCAGAACTTGACGCTTTATGTTCACGACGATACGGTTTGCTTTACCCCTTATAATTATTCAGGATAAACGCTTTTATTTATCGAAGTAGCAAAGTGAAAAGTAGGGCTATCTTTCAAATTGGGAAGATAGTCCTAATTTGCTTTATGAGAAAAATAAAGGTTTTTAACCTATTTTAGCGAATGATTAATTTTACTGCCAAATCCTAATAGGCGAGTTTTGTAGGATTTTGAGTAGAGAGTTAGGTGAAAGCAGTGAGGATCCTCAATTCTTCCGTTTATGAAGAAACATTGAAAAATTTGTCAAATTACCACAAGTCAATTATTTATGAAATCGGTCAACATTTTCAATTTCCCAACATTGCGGCAACCCCTTTTCTTGCTTTACGAAAAAATGTAGAAATCGGTTTTTTAGCGAGTAATTTGACTGGCTGGGAGCAGGAAGCTGTATTCCAATATGGTAAAAAACATATTTATCACGAATATTATTCCATCATCCTGAACTTAGTTAGGACAACAATTGTGCCGCGCAAAGTACTTGATTATGCTTGTCCTATTGGGTATTGTCATATTTTTTCGCCACGGTATCATAAAAACATGATTTATAGTTTTTTTGTGAACTTCTTTACAAAGCCGATTTTCAAAAAGTTTAATTCGGGACAGGCCTTGTTAGAACAAGAAATTGTAGCCTTTATATCTGGTTATTTTCGTAAGCAGAATCGTTATGGACCTGAGCAAATTTCTGTGGCGATTTTAGAGGAACAGTTTATTACAATTATGATCTCAGGGCTGTTGAGCCCCTTTTTACGAAGTTTTATCCAAGCGGATTCGCAAGAGTCTGTTGTGATTGAGAAAATCTTTATGATACAGGCCAAAATGGTATTAGGCGAATTGCTTCATAAGTATTTCCACGTTGAGTTAGAAGAAGGGGAACCTTTTATTTTTTTTGATAAGGCGACTGACAAGCTTATCATTTTATCGCCACTCTCAAGCCAGCAATGGTCCGCTTTTCTCGATAATATGAATGCCTAGTTTGCTAGCTGTGTCTTTTAAAGATTGTTATTTTTAAGGAGATGCAGTGTAAATAAAGTGTATCTGTTATCAAAGCAGTTTATCAAAAGAATAGAGTCCAGCTTTTGTGTTTTTCGGGAGTAAGTTAAGCAG
Source organism: Pelorhabdus sp. sgz311002 (assembly GCF_056134285.1). Classification (NCBI taxonomy): domain Bacteria; kingdom Bacillati; phylum Bacillota; class Negativicutes; order Selenomonadales; family Sporomusaceae; genus Pelorhabdus; species Pelorhabdus sp. sgz311002. The sequence continues at coordinate 31,171 of NZ_JBWBCL010000007.1, forward strand.
TTCACCATATGGTAGATGTTTAATGTACGCTTGCATTTTTTCTGCAAAGCGTATTTTTTATTTATTGAAAATAAATATCATTTAAATTAGGGGGAACGATTGTGGAACAGAACAAAAAAGGAGACAATGTTGTAGATCTTAAATTGACGGATGTGATTAATTTAGCGGTCCTACAACGATTTCAGGATGATTTTGCCAAAGGCATGGGATTAGCTAGTGTAACCGTGGATAAAGATGGAACGCCTGTTACGAAGCCTAGCTATTATACAAAATTCTGTATGGATTTTACCCATGCGACAGACGTTGGCGATAGACGGTGTGCGGAGTCCCATAAGCGGGGCGGTGAAGAAGCGGCGCGTTTAGGCAAACCTTATGTTTATGAATGTCATGCTGGATTGATTGATTTTGCCGCGCCGATTATGGTCGAAGGCCATTTGTTAGGCACCATTTTAGGCGGGCAGGTCTTGGCGGAAAGTCCCGCAGATGAAAAATATCGTAAGGTTGCTGGGGAAATCGGCGTTGATAGCGAAGGCTATATCGCTGCTGTAAAAGAGATTAATGTGTTGGAAAAGGCCAGAATTGAAGCAGCAGCCAATGTGCTCTTTGTTGTTGCCAATAATATGTCTGAGGCGGCTTATCATCAACGACAATTAAAAACAGCCGTGGGCCTTTTGAATGACAGTTTGCATCAAATTTCTGCCACCATGCAAGAGTTGGCCGCTTCAGCGACCAATGTGAGTGATAATCAAGTGCATCTCAATTCAGAAATTAAAAATGTAGATACCGTAACTGGCCAAATCAATGAAGTGATGGACTTGATTAAAGACATTGCTGATGAAACGAGATTATTAGGTTTGAATGCTGCTATTGAAGCAGCGAGAGCTGGTGAAGCCGGTTTAGGCTTCGGTGTTGTGGCACAGGAAATTCGCAATCTGTCTGATGACTCCAAACAGACAGTGGGGAAAATTCGCGAATTTACAAATCGGATTCGTCAGCATGTTAATACAACCGTTTCCATGGGCGATGAAACTTTATCAACTGTTGAGCAGCAGGCTGCTGCAATTGAAGAAGTAACAGCTAGCGTCGAAGAGATGACAAGTTTAGCAGAGCAGCTGAATGAACTTGCCAATAGCCGGATCTAATAGCGAGAAAGATAGACTGAAGAGCTATCTAGGGAAAGCGTTACGGGAGAGTTTTATCACAAAGGGAGGTCATTACGATGTCATGGCTAAATAATTTAAAAGTTGCCAAAAAATTAGGGCTCTTAATTGCGATTTTGCTTATGGCGGTTTTGTGTGTAGGGGGAACAGGCTACTATTCTTAGTAAGACCAATGATTCGTTAGTTACTTATATAATGAAAACTTAATGGCTATTGAACTGCTAAATGATAGTCGGACTCATGCCAGAAAAATTGAAGCAGATACGTATGCGTTGATGATTACTACCGACGTCAAAGAAAATCAAGCGCTACTTGATGACATTACTACTAGAGCAAAAGTCTTTGACGAAAATTTAACAAAATATGAACAGATTCCTTTAGACAATGAGTCAAAGGCAAAATTGAAAGAAATTCGCGAGGACTTGGCCAAGTTTCGGACAGTAAGAATCAAGGTATTGATTTGGCTACGCAAAATAAGAATGCAGAAGCTTATGCGCTATTCAGTAAAGAAGGTAAAGCTCTGTCTGAAGGGTTTACCAATGAATTACGCAACTTGTCCCAAGATATGAAAAAAAAGGCTGAGGCCATGAATCAGAAAAATAAAAGAAACTTTGTTTTTGCTAACACTTTATTTCTAAGTGTGACCTTAGCGGCGATTATACTTGGTATTTTGCTTGGCTGGCTTATTACGAAGCGGATTGTAGAGCGGCTGAATTGCGGTAGTCCGTTTTGTCGATATTTTGGCTCAAGGCGACTTTACGCACGAAGCTCGGACGGAAAGTTTGCTTGATAAAAGTGAATTTGGCGCGTTAGCCCGCGCTGTGAATGATATGAAAAATAACATTAAAAATTTAATTAAACATTTATCGAATACTTCAGAGCAGTTAGCTGCTTCTTCGGAAGAACTGACAGCTAGCGCCAAACAATCGGCCCAGGCATCCAATCAGGTAGCAGGCTCGGTCACAGAAGTGGCGCAGGGGACGGAAAACCAGCTCCACTTAGTCAGTCGCTCGAATCAAGTGGTGCAGAATATATCGACAGCCATTCGTCAAGTTGCTGCGAATACGGGAACAGTTTCAACGTCTGCTGAAAAAACGGCTAGTACAGCTAACCAAGGGGAGGCTGCGATTAAACAAGCCGTAGCCCAAATGGCAGTGATTGAACAAAAGACAAATGATACGGCAGCCGTGATTGGTGATTTGGAAGACAAATGCAAGATGTAGTCAATGCCGTGCAAGAAATTGACCAGGAAAGCAAACGAGCTGCTGAGCAGACGCAGACGATTTCAGCGGCTACAGAAGAACAATCGGCATCTGTCGAAGAAATTGCTTCGGCTAGCCAACATTTAGCAAAAATGGCGGAAGAGTTGCAGCAATCGATTCGGAAATTTAAAATTTAACCTTGTGAGGAATTTTTATACAAAGAAGGGGCGAACTTGCTTGTCAGCAGGTTCGTCCCTTTTTTTCATATATGATTTTTTTCCTGTGAATTCATGGAGTAGCCATCACGAAAGGCCACATCGTTCGGATCGACGGTGGTATCCTTATTTTCGACTGGTTTAAGTTGTTTTACGGCGCCATAGGCTGTTTTCAAGGAAAGTCCTTTACTGTTACCAGATAGAATCCATAAGGTTTTATAGCCTTGGGGCTGAGTCTGTAGTGATGTTTCGCCTTGGCCGTCGGTGAAATAGATGAGTAAGTTGATTTTATGCTGGTTCGCATAATCAAACACCGGGGTAAAGCGAGTAGCGCCGCGGATTTTTAACCGTTCCTTAATATCTTTGGCTGTTTTTACTGGGTAAACGCGGCGAATTTCATCATCGCATTCTACCAAGGTAATTTCATGCTTGTAGTTTTTTACAATGGCAAAGACTTCTTTCATAGCTTGCTGAAATTCTTCGTCGCTAATACTGCCGCTTATATCGAGGGCTACAGTGATTTTGGCCTTGTAACTACGCAGTTCGCCCCGTAAGTCCAGTCGGTCTGGCTGGCGGCGGTTGCGACGGGCCGTCGTTTTCTGTCTCGTACTGGCGATCGTTCCCAAGCACTGCTTGAGGTACAAGTTCCAGGGAAGTTCGCCTTTACGAGCGGCAAGAGCCTCTAGCATACTGAGGACATACGCTGGCGGCGTGCCTTTTTGGGCCTGAAGCGCTAATTTTTCGGTAAATTCCAAGAAGGTTTTCGCATCAATTTCACTGGATTCTTGCCAAAGATCATGGGTTCGCTGCGGTTCGTACTTTGTTTCTACAGCCTCATCAAGACGGCTGTCATCGATGGCGCCTTTTTCGTCAGTAGCTAGTAAGTCAATAGCAGCCTGGACCTTTTCGGCATAGTACTCAAAGGTTTCAAAGGGAAGCAACTTCAAGTTATAGTAGGCATTGACGGAGGCTAGTGTTGTTGCATAAGGTGGCAGGAAATCAAGATAGGTATTCACAACAATATCCATAGCAATATTTGTGGCGAGTGTGCCATATTGACTCGTAAGATTTCTAGCGCGTAACAAATGGAGCGACAGAACATGCAGGATCTCGTGTTTGATCGTGCTCTCCATTTGTTTTTCCGTGAGCGTTAGAAAAATGACGGGATTAAAATATAAGACATAGCGCGGCGCTTGAAAATTGACGCCAGTGGGGCTAGTCATGTCAAACCGGAGGTCTCGTGACATTTGAAATAAAAAGTAGCCGTAGAAATTATCCTGATCGGCCATGAGTTGGAGATTGACTTGATCGATCAGTTGAAAAAAGCTTTCCTTAAAGGCGGCGGGAATCGGAACTTTACGCGAAGTATTTTGTTTGTTGGAACGGAGAAATTGAGAGATGATTTCCTTGGCTTCGTCATAGAGTTTTTGCTGGTGTATGGCAAAGGGAGTATTCATCGTGATCACCTGCTTGAGCGGTAGGTTGCAAAATAGGCTTCGACGAAAGCATCGTCAGCAAGGGCTGCTGCGTAGGTTTTCTCATAATTTTGTTTCATATCTTTCATGAGTCCAATCATTAAGTCGGCCGGGCAAGCTTGTAAAAAGTCAATCAGACGGCTTACTAGCTCCGTGGCTGCTGTTGGCTCCTGAGTGATAGTTGTTTCTAGGTGTTTTAGGATGTTTTTGGCCGCGAGATAGAGCCTTGTGTGGCTTTCGGCTTTGATTTTCTGGCGGACAGCATCTGATAAGGCTGTGCCCGCAAAGATGTCTTCATAAGTAAGGAGCGGCGCATAGTTTGACTCGACAAAGCTGACAAATTCTTCGGCAATAAGGCGGCCCACATTGCCGCGGATTACATTGAGAAAGACGGAGCGGGAAATCGCATCGGCTTTTTCTTGATAAATTTTGTAGATATGCGAAATTCGTTCATAACTGCGCGGCGTAGCCTGTAGGTCGGCTTCGTTATTTTTATGGAGATACTCCGGAAAGGTCGCAATAAATTCGATGACTTTTGCTTCCAGACCAGCTTCTGTCGCCCAAGCGAGCCACTGGTGGTAATCTGGTTCCATGTAGAGCCAGACGAAGCGGTTTTCCTGGGCGGCATCCATATCGACGACCTGGTAGTCATAATCGGAGCCGTATTTCCCCGAGGGATTCATAGCTGCCAGGATCTTTACGGTTGGCGGCAAAGTGAAGCCGTTAATTTCCCGGTTTAAGATCAAATTCATCAGTTCCTGCTGCACCGCATGTTCACAGCGATTCATTTCATCAATAAATAACAGGACAATTTTACCCTGTGCAGCAGCTTCTTCTAATTCTTTAAGCTTATGATGAACGGCATAGACCGTTGTATTGTCTTTTACGGTCGGCAAGCCGCCAATTTCGCCTTCTTTCAAGAGATTGGCGTCAATGGTGATAAGGCTCCAATTTTTCTGGCGGGCTAGTTCTTTCGCTAAATCGGTTTTGCCAATGCCGCTTTCGCCGACAATGAGCGGGACGGCTTCGGTGGCGAGTACTAAATCAGCGCTTGTTAAGGTGTCAATAAAATTCACGGGGGTTCCTCCTAAAGTAACTTGAGCTGTTCATCGACAGCAATTCGTTTCGCTGTGCAACTGCCGTACTGATCAATCAGTAGGAGTCGGTCAATAGCCATAATGGGACTTAGTTTATCTATGGTAGTGTAAGTTAAAAAATCACGTACATATTTTTCGGCAATATCTGGTTTGGCAAGCTGTGTTTGTAGGACTTGCCGTAATTCTTCTGCGGAGATTTCCTTCATAACATATTTAATGACGAGAAAATTAATCGCGAGAAATTCTAGAATTTTGGGCTTCGTTAGATCATTAATTAATTGAATGGCTCGTTCATTCTGACTCACTGCCAGGCGCTCGGCCTGTGGTGTAGGAGTTTTGATATAGCGTAGCGCTTCGTAGCTATGCGTTATTGCTGCCAGTTGGACTTGTTCAGTCGGTTCTTTCAGAAATTTGATCGCATCGTAATTTTTGTTTACTGCCAATAGCTGCAATGCTTCACTGGGGTTTTTGATATATTTAATGGCCCAGCCGGATTGATTGAGGGCTTGTTCGATGATCGTTGCCGGGGGATTGTTCAGATACTCCAAGTTGGTCCAACTGGCCGTAATGGCTTTTTGCATCATGGCTTCAGTGGGACTTTCAATGAATTCGATAGCGCGGCTGTTATTTTCCAGCGCGGTTTGTTCCATTTCGCTAGTAGGGTTTTTAATATGTTTTAGCATGAGGCCGTTTCTTTTGACAGCAAGCAGCTTCATTTCATCAGTGGGATTCTTGATCGAGGTGAGTGTATAGGGATTTTGCCGGATTAATTCCAGAAAGGTTGTATTTTCCATAGACCGATTTTCCTTTAGTCCGTATTTTTGTTATTATAATTATTACTTACGATTTTCTATCAGAGCTAAATCAGATTTATTATATCACTCGCGACTAGCAGGGTCTATTATATAATAAAAAGACGATTTCGCAGCGAGGCTAGTATCAGCCGCTGCACTGGGCGATGAGAAAGGGTTTTTACATGATGGTAACAGAACAAAGATTTTGGGAAGAACTGGAGAAACGTGGTGTAGTACTTAACCAAGTACAACGTGACGCAGTGTTGCATAATCAAGGCGCGTTGCTGCTGCTCGCATCGCCAGGCTCGGGAAAAACAACAACGCTCATTGCGAAAATCGGCTATCTGATTGCGGTACAAGGTGCTGCTTCGCGGCGGATTAAGGCGGTCACCTTTAGTCGGGCGGCGGCGGCAGAAATGGACGGGCGGTTTCAAGCTTTATTTCCGCAATTGGAGTCTGTTGAATTTTCGACGATTCACAGTCTGGCCTTTCGAATTGTGCGGGATTATTTTCGTCAGCGCCAGGTGGCGTATCAACTGATTGAAGGACAAGCGGAGCTGAATAAGGGGCAGATTTTACGGGATATTTTTAAAATCCTTACAAAGGAAACGATGACGGAAGATCAGATGGATGAGCTGACCACCTATATTAGTTTTATCAAGAACAAGCTTATTCCCCGGGAAAAGTGGTCGGAAGTGGATTGCAGTGTAAAAGGGGCGGCAAAAATTTTAGAAGCCTATGAGGCCTTTAAGACAGCGGGCGAGACACTGTTACTTGATTATGATGATATGCTGCTCTATGCCTATAAGACTCTGGACTCAGAAGTGGACTTGCTGAAAAGATACCAACAGTGTTATGACTATATTTTAACAGACGAAAGCCAAGATACGTCGCTGGTACAGCATTTTATCTTGGAAAAGCTCGTCAAAGCTCATGGCAATCTTTGCGTAGTGGCTGACGATGATCAATCAATTTATAGTTGGCGCGGCGCCGAACCTGATTATTTGCTGCACTTCCGCGAGGTTTATCCAGCGGCGCGGCTGTTATATATGGAACAGAATTATCGTTCTTCCCGCAATATTGTGATTGCCGCCAATCGGTTTATTCAGCGCAATGCCCAGCGGTATCCGAAGCAGATGTTTACGGAAAATCCTTATGGGGCGCCCATTGATATTCGCTGTCTCAGTGATTATAAACAGCAGGCTAAGTATTTGATTGAGACGATTCGACAGGCGGTTGCGAAAGACAGTATTGCCATTTTGTACCGCAATAGTTCATCAGCGATTATCCTGGTGAATGAATTGGAGCGAGCCGGTCTTTCCTTTGCCATGCAAGATGAGGACAAGCGATTTTTTTCGCACTGGGTTGTAGCTGATATTTTAAACTTTATGCGACTTAGTTACTCTGATAAACGCATTGATATTTTTGAAAAGGTTTTTGCGAAGATGAACGGCTATATTACGAAACAGCAGCTAGAAGCCGTAAAAGAGTTAGGAAATCATGAGTCGGTATTTCAGAATTTACTCCGCCATGTACCGCTGCAGGACTATCAGTGGCCGCTCATTGAAACTTGTCGGGACGTAATTATTTCTTTAAAAGAAAAAAAGCCTCTGGCAGCCATTGCGGCAATTCGCCATCAGCTTGGTTACGACAAGGCCTTAGATCGAATGTGTGACCGACTGGGGTTTCGCAAGGAATATCTCTTGGGCATTTTAAACACACTCGAGGAGATTGCATCAGGACTTGATAGTGTCGAAGCCTTTGCCAACCGGCTAAAGCATTTAGAAACTGTGACTAAGCAGGCGAGACAGAAAAAAGATCATCAAGTGACTCTGTCGACCTTTCATAGCGCGAAAGGAATGGAGTTTGACAAGGTCTATATGATTGATTTGATTGAAGGGATTATTCCTGCGGCCAGCGATGTAACAGAGAAACAGCAGGGAAAACCAGCGGCGATGGCCGAGGCGGTTCGTCTCTTTTATGTGGCGATGACGCGAGCTAGACATCACCTTGAATTGATAACTTATGAGAAGCGCGATCAGGAAAAAGTCAGTGAGTCGCAGTTTGTTATGGCCATACGCCATATGGTAACGCCGCCCAAGGCGCCGTCGCCGCAAGCTTGGCAATCCAAGTGTCAGCCACTGTCCGTGAAAAGTCCCTTTGCAAGCACGCGGCTAGTGCCAACTCAGCCAGCAAAAGTTTTATCGCCTACCGCCATTCGTAAGCGCGAGGGGCTGAAGGTAGGCGCTCATGTTAGACATGCTCGGTTCGGTGAGGGCCAGATTACGGCGCTCAATGCGGTGAGTCTCGATATTCAGTTTGCCGACAAGGTGAAAACTTTAGCAGTTGCCGTGTGTTTAAAGGAAGGCTTTCTGGAGCCTGTCCGCTAAAGTAGCGATAAAAGATATTGGCTAGGAAAGTAAGCTATTAACTAATGATCGGGATTTATTGTAGCTCATATACGCACAGAAAAGAAAAGTGTTTGTTTAAGGTTGACAATTTCTGTGAAGAGTGCTAAAGTATGTAACTGTACTATCAAAGTGAATACCGAACTTCGTATGAAGGTAACGGGAGAGAGATTAGCAATAATCCGCCGAAGATGTTATGCTTTCAGGCAAAAGAACCGTTACTGGACGAACCTCTGGAGAGCCTCAATTGAGCACCGAAGGAGCAAGCTGATACTAAATCAGTGAATCTCTCAGGTAAAAGGACAGAGCAGACAAAGCTATTTTCTTGCTGTTTTATTTTGAGGCCAAATTTTTAAATTTGGCCTCTTTCTGTTTTTCTCGAGGCTGGTATTTGGCACGTAGTAACAGAACGGAAGGCGGGATACATATGTCAGAAGAACAAACTTTATCACGGGGGCTGAAAAATCGTCATGTTCAGCTGCTGGCCATTGGCGGGGCGATTGGAACAGGCCTGTTTCTCGGTTCAGGTCGTTCGATTCACTTAGCGGGGCCATCGATTTTATTTGCCTATATGATTACAGGCACGATTTGTTTTTTTGTAATGCGGGCGCTAGGCGAATTGCTACTCTCTAACAGCAAATATCATTCTTTTGTGGATTTTGTCCGCGACTATATGGGTAACGGCGCTGCCTTTATTACGGGTTGGACATACTGGTTTTGTTGGATTTCCTTGGCAATGGCCGATGTGACGGCTGCGGGGCTGTATATTCAGTATTGGTTTCCCCATATCGCGCAATGGGTTCCCAGTCTCATGATTTTAGTTGTGCTGCTGATTATGAATTTGACGGCGGTAAAGCATTTTGGTGAAATGGAATTTTGGTTTGCTTTGATTAAAGTTGTGGCGATTCTCGCACTTATAGTAATTGGTTCGTTTATGGTTATCAAAGGGTTTGCGACTGACGCTGGCCCGTCAAGCTTTGCCAATCTCTGGAGTTACGGCGGTTGGGTTCCTAACGGAATCAGCGGGTTCATTCTTTCTTTCCAAATGGTTGTATTTGCTTTCACGGGGATTGAATTAGTCGGCTTGACTGCGGGGGAAACGGAAAACCCCGAAAAGGTTATTCCCAAGGCCATTAATCATATTCCACTTCGAATTATTGTGTTTTACTTTGGCGCTCTCTTTGTCATTATGAGTATTTATCCCTGGACGGCGCTCAGTCCGGCAAAAAGCCCTTTCGTGCAGGTTTTCTCGGCAATCGGGATTACTGCAGCGGCCACGATTGTCAATTTTGTTGTCTTAACTTCGGCGGCATCGGCTTGCAACAGCGGTATTTTTAGTACGAGCCGCATGGTTTATGCTTTAGCGAAAGAAAGCAACGCACCAGAATCAATGAAAAAATTAACTTCCAATCAAGTACCGGCGAATGCTACGCTCTTTTCGGCTTTTGTTGTACTATTAGCCGTGATTCTACAATATATTATGCCAGAAAGCGTCTTTGTTTTGATTACCAGTATTTCGACGTTCTGCTTCATTTTTATCTGGGCGATGATCACAATTTGTCACTTGAAATATCGTAAGACGAGACCAGACCTTGCGGCGAAAAATAAATTTAAAATGCCTCTATATCCGGTGATTAATTATATTATTTTAGCTTTCTTTGCCTTTGTATTAGTCACCTTGGCTTTAAATGAAGAAACACGCGTTGCTCTGTTTGTGACGCCAGTATGGTTTATTATGCTTGGCGTGATTTATAAAGCCGCGAAGAGCAGAACGAAAGAAGCCGAGGACGGCGAAAGCAGTTTAGCTTAATAAAGTGAAAATTTTGTCAATTTAATAGAGGAATTCTAAAATTTTGCTAGAAATAAACATGTAAGCTATGTAAGCAAAGAAATAGCTTATGAGAAGGCCTATGCTTCGGCGGGGGCCTTCTTTTTTTATCAACAAGGAAAGGGAGGCTAACGATTACTTTTTACTTATTTACATTACAGTAGCGAAAGGATTGAGGCATATGAATTTTAATCACCTAAAAATCGGGAAAAAACTCTACTTAGGATTTGGAATTGTTATGGTGCTCATGCTTTTCGTAGTAGGTTATTCCTATCTTCAATTTACTGCTGAATCAGATGCTATTGCAATGAATGTTCATACCTATGAAGTGATGGGTGAGGCCGATGCAATGTTAACGAGTTTGGTGAATATGGAAACAGGCGAGCGTGGTTTTGCTTTGACGGGGAAGGAAGATTTTTTGGAACCTTATAAGCAAGGTACAAGCAGTTTTCAAGAACACTTTAATAAGATAAAAGACCTTACTTCAGATAATCCGAAACAGCAAGAACGATTGACAAGTTTACTGCAGTACGAAAGATCCTGGTTGGCGGCAGAAGGCGAAACATTAATTAATCTTCGACGGCAAGCTGTAATGGGCCAGGGGAAGATAGAGGATGTAATTGCCTTTGTACAGTCAGGCAAAGGGAAAGCAAATATGGATAGCATGCGGCAACTTCTTGCTGATATAAAAGGAGAAGAACAGGGGCTTTTAGCAAAACGGTCGGCCGAACTTAAAAGTGGTGAAGTTCGAACGAAAATAGCTATGTTTGGCGGTAGTGTGATAGGGGTTTTGCTATCGGTCATACTAGCTGTTTTGATTACAAGAGGAATCACGAAGCCGATCAATCTTTTGTATCGGGAACTGACGAAGCTTGTTGAAAATGGCGGCGATCTGCGGCAAAGTATCCAAGTAGAGGCAAAAGATGAAATTGGTGATTTGGCAAACGCGGCGAATCAGTTTCTTGCGGATCTCCGGCAAATTATGGCCCAGATATTGAAAAATGCACAGCGAGTTGGTTCTTCCACGGCAGATTTAACGGAAAATGCGGAACAATCCGCTCAGGCGACGAATCAAGTGGCTGGGGCTATATCGGAAGTGGCTCAGGGGGCTGCTAAGCAAGTACAGGCAGTTACGGATGCTTCCGCGGTAATTGAGAAAATGTCTGCCGGAATTGATCAGGTAGCAGCGAACGCAAGCGTTGTATCAGGCGTAGCGGAAAAGACCGCAAAAGCGGCTGCCGAAGGGGATAAAGCTGTGAATGCTGCCATCGGGCAAATGGATATTATTGATCAGTCTGTATCCAGTTCGGCTAGGTTTGTTACAGTTCTTGGCGAACGTTCAAAAGAGATCGGACAAATCGTCGATGCTATTTCTGGCATTGCGGGCCAAACGAATTTACTGGCTTTGAATGCAGCGATTGAAGCTGCTCGCGCCGGGGAACAGGGAAAAGGCTTTGCTGTTGTAGCGGAAGAAGTACGCAAGCTGGCGGAACAGTCACAGGAAGCGGCGAAGCAAATCGCTGGCTTAATTAGTGAGATCCAAACTGATACGAATAGTGCGGTTACAGCGATGAATGAAGGAACACGGGAAGTTAAGGTGGGGGCTGACGTAGTAAAGACAGCTGGAAAAGCTTTTCAGGATATTGTATCACTCATTGGCGAAGTTTCGTCTCAAGTCAAAGATATTTCTGCTGCTATTCAGCAAATGGCGGCAGGCAGCCGACAAGTTGTAGTGACAGTCCGGCAGATTGATACAATTAGTAAGGAGGCGGCAGAGCAAACGCATACGGTTTCAGCGGCGACAGAGGAGCAGTCAGCTTCTATGGAAGAGATTGCTGCTTCCAGTCAGGCTTTAGCCAAAATGGCAGATGAGCTGCAACAGGCTGTAAGTAAATTTAAAGTATAAGGCTTGTTAAAACGAGATTTGCCTATTGTGTAAATTTGTTTCGTGTGATATGGTAGATAAATATTTTATTTTTCGATAAGGCAGGCATTTAAGAATGAAACAGTCTTCTACGTATCAAACGAAACAATTGGTTATGGCAGCTTTAGGCATCGCACTCGTGTTTATTTGCACTTCTTTTGTTAATATTCGTTTGCCCATTGCGGCAAACGGCGGACTCATTCACTTAGGCAATGTACCTCTCTTTATTATGGCGATTCTTTACGGTCGCTGGTTTGGCGCTTTTGCTGGTGGTATTGGCATGGCTTTATTTGATGTAGTTGGCGGCTGGTTTTTATGGGCGCCATTTACCCTTGTGATTGTTGGGCTAATGGGTTATGTTGTCGGTGCAATTTGTGAATCACGGCAGAGTTTTTCTGCCTATGTTTTAGCGTTGCTAGCAGCCTGCCTGATTAAGGTGGTTGGCTATTATGGGGCGGAAGGTATTATTTATGGCAACTGGGTGGCGCCAATGCTATCTGTTCCTGGCAATCTGGTACAGATTGGCGTAGCTGCAATTCTTGTCCTGCCCTTGGCTACCAGATTAAAAGCATATGTGAAAAGGTAAAAGAAAATTATAGGAAGTAGCTGTTTATTAAATAGCTATTTAGAAATAGCTTGTTTTGAAGTTTTAAGACTGCCTTTTGGCAGTCTTTTTTTGACTAAGGTTTTATTAAAGGTATATTTAAAAGAAAGTAGAAAATAATTACTATAAAGTAAAAATGATAATCATCAAATGGAAACGAACATTATTAACTGGAAATACTCATTACAAAGCTAGAACAATCATCACAAAAGGAAATCATTCAGTGAATAAATGGGGGGATATTTTTATGGAAGAACAAGAATTACAACAGCAAGTACTCGATAAATTAACCAAGGTTTGTTTATGCAAAGGCATTAGTCGGGCGACGATGAAGAAGACTATTGCGGCAGGGGCTGATTCGGTAGTCGCGGTGCAAAAAAAGACAGGAGCCGGGTCTGGCTCCTGTCATGGACGGCGTTGTACGCCTAAAATTGAAGCATTGTTAGAAGATCATTTGCTAAGCAGCGATTAGTCCGGGAAGTAATATTGAATCCACATAATCACTTCTGATAACGAGGGATGAGGCGTCATTGTTTCACCGACACTTACAATGGAGCGGGGATCAAGATTGCGAACTAGGCGGGAACGTCTTAAGTTTTCCGTTGTGGGTGAAGCAATATGGTCGTGGACGGGTGTCAGACGCGTTTCGCCAGCATTCATCAGATTGACGAAAGGCTGAAGTAAAATCGAGGCTTGTGGTCCGACGATATGGATGCCCAAGATATTTTTCGTTTCTTTCTCTACAATTACTTTTACGAAGCCGTCTTCGGCATCGCCAGGATTGAAGCCAAGAGCGAAGCCTTTTGCGGTAGCGGAATAATGGTGCTTGGCCGTGGTAATTTCGTAGCCTTGTTTGAGTGCTTCTGCTTCGGTAAGCCCTACGTGGGCAACCTGCGGGAAGGTGTAGGTTACGGCAGGGACAATATCATAACGAGCCCAGCGCCAGTCACTGGGGTGATGGTCGCCAAAGAGGTTATGAGCTAAAATATCGGCTTCATAGTTGGCTTTATGGCGAAAGGGCGCTTCGCCGTTGACATCACCTAACGCCCAAATTCCAGCGGCGCTTGTTTCCAGAAATTCATTGGTAACAATCCAGCCGCGATCATTCATTTCTACGGCGGTATGTTCAAGCTGCAGTGTGTCCGCATTCGACTCAATTCCGGTGGAGAGCATGATTTCCTGCGCTGCGATTTCAATAGTTTGGTTGTTTGTTTTATCAAGGAGGCGAAGGATTTTTTTATCTTCACCTTGTTCTACTTGCAGCGGCTTATGATTGACGAGGACTGTTATGCCTGCTTGGCGCAAGCCCTGCAGTAAGTGAGCGGAAATTTCGCTGTCTTCTCGCGGTAATAGGCGGACATTTTGCTGAACTACCGTTACTTTCGTGCCAGCAGCGGCAAATACGTGGGCGAATTCTGTGCCGATGGGGCCGCCGCCGATGATAATGAGATCTTTAAAGGGCTGAGCCGGATATTTTTCACCAAAGAAAGTTTCTGATGTGAGATAGCCTGTTGCTTCGAGTCCCTCAATTGTGGGGATTTTCGTACGGGCGCCTACGGCGAGAATGATTTTTTCGGCGGTAAATTCCTCAGATAAGGCGCCATCAGGCAGGGTTACCTGTAAGGTTTTTTCGCCAGTGAAGTGACCGATTCCCCGATAAACATCTAGTTCTTCGATGGACTCATAGTAGGAACGCAGTTCGTCGCTTTCATTTATTTTTTTCCAAACGCGTTTTGTTACAAGTTCCCAATTCATCGAAGCAGGCGCTACATTGACGCCGATTTTTGGTAGTTCCTGAATTTCTCGAATATAATCTGCTGCCGTAACCATGACTTTCGTAGGAATACAGCCTCGTGTTAGGCAGGTTCCGCCAAATTTCCCTTTTTCAATTTGGGCGCATTTTAAGCCTTGTTTTAAGGCGGCATCTAAGACAATATTCGCCGCCCCTGTGCCAATTACGACAACATCGTATTTTTTCATGACTGTTTACTCCTTTTCAGAATAAAGGTGATCTTTTGCCAGAATCAAGAAGCTTTCTGATTTAGACTTTTACCAAGTAATTTCGCCTATTCGTAAGCAATATCCTTGAAAAGTCTAGCTGTTTAAAGGTTTTTTTAAGAATCATTTAATCATCAGACTATTTTTTTCGATATAAAGAATGAGAGGTTTTTAGCTGGGAGAAGAGAAGTCACAAAGCGAAAGGTGTGGCGTTTTATGGCGATACATATTAACAATTCCGTTAATTCATATTTGTTTACAAAGATTTTTTTGAATCAGAATAGTTCCAAGGTAGGTCAGAACGACTCCTTTTTGACAGATTACATGAATCTTGCGGCAAATAACACAACATTTTCCATTAATTCAAATTTATCAGCTGCAAATTTTAAAGCGAAGCAGGAAGAGTATCAGAATCAGACAGCTGGTTTTAAGACGGCTATTAGTAATTTGCAGACAAGATCGCAAACCTTAACAGGAACTGCGAGTGTGTTGAATAAAAAGTATGTTTCGGACTCGACGGGGGCTGTTACTGGTGAAGCTAAAACCGCAGCGAAATCAGCCACTTATGATGTAAGTGTAGAAAAAGTGGCCACAGCCCAGCAAAATCAGGGAAAAACTCTTACGGCTACTGGCTTGGGTGGAATTGGCGCTGGTGTCTATACGATGGGGCTTACTGTTGGCAGCGGTGCAGAAAAGCAGATCACTGTTAATATTTCCGGTACGGATACAAATAAACAGGCTCTCACCAAGATTGCTGACGCGGTCAACCGTAGCGGCAGTAGCGTGAAAGCGGAAGTGAAGACAGCCAATGATAAAACATATTTGGCGATGGAAGGCCAAACTGGTGCGTCGTCGTCCTTTTCTGTCCGTGATATTTATGGTAATCTTGCAAGTCAGAGCAATTTAACAAATCAGGTAAAACAGGCCCAGGATGCACTATATACAGTAAATGGCGTTAGCCAAAAGTCAGCGTCTAATGCAATCAAGATTGATAATGGAAATGTGAACCTAACCCTAAAGAGCACTACAGTCGGTGCAGAAAAAGTGACTGTTGGACCTGATGCGAATAAGACCATTAGTGCCGTACGTGATTTAGCGGCAACATATAATGAAATTAACTATAATATCCAAAACTCTGAGAATGTGACAAAGCGTGGCGAAACGATGCTAAAGGGAATTCAAAGTCAGTTTGATGGAATTCGTCGCAGTCAATATGAGAAAATTGGCATTACCATGGATCGTAAGACCGGTAACCTTGCTGTTGATACGGAAACACTGACAAAGGCATTGAAGACAGACGCTTCTAATGTAGATCGACTGATTTCTGGTCCTAACGGGTTAGCTACAACGGCGGGGAAAATTGCAAAAACAGCGCAAAGTACACCAACTTCAGCTTATTTCCAAGCGCCGACTATGAGTAATTACTTACAGACAAATAATAATACGAACTACTATAATTATTCACAGTCTTTATTTCTTGACATGATGTTGTAATCTATATCAGCCTGCACTTTGACGAATTCATTGCTGCAGGCTTTTTTACGGTTTGTGACAGACTTTTTTAATTGCAGTTTGGAAAGTTTCTCGATTTATTGATTGGATAATCATGGGAACCAGGAAGTTCTTCAAACTCTGGCGAAAGTAAACCAAGCGATAGGTGAGGTGTTTAGTTTGTTTGTGAAAAATGGCCTTAAACAAGGCCCATTTTGGCGTTCCACGTTTTTTATTGCCTTCCTTGCGGTTACTTTGTGCCTTGTGGCTTTTTATTCGGCAGAAGGACTTTACCAACGAGATCTTGCCGCACAGATTGAAGAAACGCATACAGCCAACAAAAATGTAACGAGACTTGTAGAGGAAAATGTTCGGCTCATGTTATCGCAGGCTGATAATATTCTATTAGTCATGAAAATTGATATGGAAACGCATGGGTTCTTAGAAGCAAAGCATGTAAGTCTTTTACAGAGCTCTTTAGGATTAGGTACAATTAATCAGATTGCTGTAGCCGATTCGGCTGGTAATCTGATTTTTAGCGCTGTGCCGTTGCAGGCTCCATTAAATATTGCGCTGCGAGAGCATTTTCGGGCACAGGCTGATTATGATTCAGATAAACTTTACATTGCTGCTCCGTGGATCAACCGGGCTACGGGAACGCCATCTGTTTTTCTGAGCCGCCGTATCAATGATAGCCAAGGGAATTTTGCGGGGATTGTATCTGTGGGCTTAGATCAAAAATATTTTACGAGTGTGTTTAGTCAATTGGAGCTGGGCAGAGATAATAGTCTCGTTTTGCTGCGAACAGACGGACGACTGCTGGCACGTGTACCCAATAATCGCTCTTTAGAGGAGTTAGCTGGACTTTATTCTTCCCACATAGCTTTCAGCCGCATGAGCAAAGGGGAAAACTTTGGAACTTATGAAGCGGTTTCTATTGGCGATGGGGTTGCTCGCTACGGCGCCTTTCGCGCTTTCAGCGATTATCCTTTGCTGGTTTTAGCTGGAACCTCGAAAGAAACGGTAATGCAGCCTTTACAGGAACTTCGTTTCCTCTATTTTTTGCGGGCTGGATTTTTTTCCTTACTTATTCTTGGCGCTTTCGTAGTCATTTGGCTGCAAATGCGTAAACAAGTTGACATGACGCGTGCGTTATCGCGAAGTCAAGGACGCTATCAAGCGTTGATGGCGCAAGCAGCTGAGGCTATTGCGGTGGCTGATTTTGCTACAGGAACGATTTTTGAAGTGAATGAAGCGTATTGTACTTTATTTGGTATAGAGTCAGTCAAAGAGAATCTATTTGATTTTTGGAAAACCCAAGAAGGGGTAAACGCTACTGCCTATCAAAGCATGCTGCAAGAAGCTGGGTCATTGCCTACGGCCGTATTTTATTTTAATAATCAGGCAGGGAAACATATTTGTGTACAGCGGGCTGCTTCGTTGATTCATTATGAAGAAGAAGCCTTGATTATCGTTCATTATCGCGACATTACGCTGGAACAAAAGCTCGCGAATCAGATCGAACAAGAAGTCAAGCTGGCGGGAGAAGCACAGCGGCGCATGCTGCCTGGCGATTATGCCGACAAATCTCTAGTTGTTCAAACCGTATATCAGCCAGTTCACTTCGTGAGCGGCGATTTTTTCAGCTATGCTTGGTCACGGGATCATAATAAATTTTATGGCTATGTACTTGATGTGACGGGTCACGGTATGGCCACAGCTTTGCATACTTCTGCAATTACCAATCTGCTTGATCATCTGCTGGAAGAAACGCAGGGCTGGACGACTGAGACGATGGCACAATTTAATGAGCAGATGATCCGCTATTTTCAGGATGATTCTTTTTTGGCGATGATAGCCTTTGAATTTGATTTTTCCCAGCGCCAGCTTTGCTGTTTGGCTGGCGGTATGAATCATTTTATGCTTTGTCAGCAGAATCGGCCCCAAGTTCGGACTCTTCCCGGAAGCTATCTGGGGATTGGCCCTTCTGCCGAATTTGAAACACTAGTCCTTTCCTTTCAGCCAGGTGATGCTTTTTACTTTTTCAGTGATGGTTTATATGAACAGCTGCCTAAAGAAGCATTGCCGGCATTCTGTGGCTTTTCGGAATCTGTCGCGAAGCTGAAATCGCTCGCGCTTCAGGAGAATATTCATGATGATTGTTCGGCTGTCTGCATCCAAATTCAATAGCGAAATATTTTAGAAGGCTGTTAGATAGTGCGTTTACTAGAAAGTACCATTTGTTTAGGGCAGGGGATTCATCAAACTGTGACGAATTTTTTAGCGTTCCTGAATAAAGGTTTGTTAGTTCTTAAGGAGGTTCTATGCCCCAGATATTTAGTGATTTAGCGAATCAAATTGTAAACGGCGGCTTTAAAATCCATCTTGCCGCGTTTGCTTTCAGTTTATTTTGTGGTATTCTTGTGATTCATTTTCTCTTTTACCGTGTACTGAAAGTGATTGCCCATAAAACTGATCTTTCTTATCCGCTCTTACGGCAAACTTTTCGTGGAATTCCTACTTTACTTGGTTCTTTAATTGGCTTGTACTTAGTAATGGAATTTTTGGCGATTCCCGAGCGGCCGCTATTATTTTTACAGCGGCTCTTTCACTCGCTGGTTATTTTAACGATTACTCTTGTAGTTGCAAGGCTGGCTTCTGGTTATCTCAAGCAGAAATTCAGCAAGACATCAGGTGCTTTTGCCTCTACGTCGATTTTGGCGACAACAATTGATCTAACTGTCTACACAATGGGAATTTTATTTTTATTGGAATCCTTTGGCGTGGCCATTTCTCCTTTATTGACGGCTTTAGGCGTCGGCGGTTTAGCTGTCGCTCTGGCCTTGCAGGATACTTTGGCGAATTTGTTTTCTGGTATTAATATTCTTGTTGCGAAGCAAATCAAAATCGGTGATTTTGTAAAACTGGCTACCGGCGAAGAAGGACATGTTGTGGATATGAATTGGCGGAATACGACGATCAAGACTTCTACGGAAAATATGGTAGTGATACCTAATCAGAAAGTGGCTTCAGCAACGCTCACGAACTATGCGCAGCCTTTTGCGGAGTGTTCCATCGGCATATCCATTGGCGTAAGCTATGATAGTGATTTAGATCAGGTAGAAGCTGTGACACTTGCCGTGGCTCGCGAGGTTTTGCAGGAAACACCAGGGGCTGTAGCGGCTTCTGATCCAGTTCTTCGCTACACGCGCTTTGGTGAATCAAGTATTGATTTTAATGTGACTTTGCGCGTTCAGACCGTGACAGATCAGCATCTTGTGCGTCATAAATTTATCAAAAGAATTCATAGTCGCTATCGGCAGGAGGGCATTGTGATTCCTTTTCCAACTCGGACGGTTTATGCTGAAAAAGAGAATGTCTAGGCAAGCGAGACGAATGATGCGGCTGCTTTTGCTTTCGTTACTATTTTGCCTGACTGCTTTTTCTGCTGCTGCGGCGCAGCCTGCTAGTAATGGATTCACTCCTGAAGTGATCCCTGATGCGATCGAAGAGCGTCTTAAAGCGATGAGTTTGGAAGAAAAAGTCGGACAACTGTTCATAGCGGCCTTTCGGCAAGAAGAGGGTCAACCAGTGCGAGCTGTGACGCCAAAGCTAAGGGCTTCTGTCCAGCAGTATCATTTAGGCGGCGTTATTTTGTTTGCGGAAAACTTTCAGTCTGTTGATCAGACTGTGGCGCTGAACCAGGAGCTTGCGGCTCTGGCCGGGCCAGTTCCTTTATGGATCGCTGTTGATCAGGAAGGCGGTCGCGTCAATCGATACTTCTTCGGTACGGCTCTGCCGGGAAATATGGCTGTCGGTGCGGGCGGTAACAGCGAAGGCGCCTATCAAACGGGCTATATTCTGGGACAAGAAATGGCGGCGTTAGGGATCAACTTAGCGTTAGCGCCAGTACTTGATGTGAATAGTAACCAGAAAAATCCCGTCATTGGTGTTCGATCTTTTGGCGCAGATCCCATTGCCGTGTCTCGCTTAGGCAAAGCTTATATTGCAGGACTTCATGATGGCGGCGTTTTGGCTGTTATGAAACATTTTCCCGGACATGGTGATACTTTTGTTGATTCCCATGTGGGGCTACCGATTGTGAAGCGAGATAAAGACGCTTTGGTGGCAATGGAATTGCGGACGTTTATTGATAATCTCGCTACTGCTGACATGGTTATGGTCGGACATATTGCTTTTCCGGCGCTCGATGCTACGAAAGTACTTTCGCAGGACACCGGCGAAGCGATTTATTTACCAGCTTCTCTGTCGCCGAAGGTTACGACAAAGCTGCTACGCGAAGAGTTAGGTTACGAAGGTGTTGTCATTACTGATGCATTGGAGATGAAAGCCATTGCGAAGCACTTTGGAGCAAAACAAGCGGCTCTGATGGCGTTGCAGGCAGGAGCGGATATTTTGCTAATGCCGGAAAATCTACCAGAAGCTTATGAAGCGGTTCTGACGGCAGTACGAAGCGGTCGTATTGCGGCAGAGCGAGTTGATACGTCAGTTAGACGAATCTTACGTCTTAAAGCGAAACTTCTCCCAACAAATAAGTTTAGTCAAGGCGAAGCCGAAAAAATTGTCGGCAACATAGCGGCTAAGGATACGGCGGCGCAAATTGCCGCAGCGGCAGTAACGCTTGTGAAAAATGAAGCTGGTGCAATGCCGTTGCAGCTGACTGGCCATGAAAACATTGTGTTAGCTGCTCCCACGGCGGATACAATCAAGTTAATGCAAGATTTTGCGCAAGCCCAATGTAAAGATTTAGGGTTCCAAGAGCTACAGTTCAGTCCGTTACTCTATCAGGAAAGCGGTTCGTTGACGCTAGCAGAAACGCAGACAGTGCAAGCAGCCGATATTGTCATCATGGCCTTACCGCGGGAAGATGCAGGGGCTGCGGCTTTGGCGGCGTTTAGCCGCAAGCAGGGCAAACGAGTTATCGGAATTGCCATAGATACACCTTATAATATGATTGCGTTGCCTTATCTATCAGCCTATCTAGCTGTATATGGAAAGAATGCCAGTAATATGGAAGCTGGTATGGCTGCTGTATTTGGGCGGCTTTCACCAGCGGGACGTTTGCCTGTTCCTGTCTATGATGACGGCAAGCTTCTCTTTCCCTTAGGATTTACTCTTGCAAAAAATTTAACAGCAGTAGCAGGAAAAGAGTAACATTTTTCTAATTCTTATTATTATACGGTGCTGTTCATCGCTTCAACCGAGGAAAAGTTGGATCTTGTGGAGGAGGGGTAAGGACTATGAATGATCTAAGTCAAAAGCAGATTGCGCTATGCCGGGAGAATCGCCCCGTGGGTGTGGCGGAAAAAGAACGGGAAGGCGTTTTTGTAAACGGTTTTATCTGCCAGAACTGCGGGCTTCATTTCAACTTATTTTCCTGGAAGGCCAATCGTCACCGCAGTGATAATACCTATTGTCCCGAATGTGGTCAAAAAGGAGCCTTTATTCATTATCGCAAGGCTCTCAGTACAAGTCGCGCCAGAGATAATAATTCTAAGGATGAAATTTTTCGCAATGTCCCTTTGCCTGGCAGTCAATTAATGAAAGATTCTATTGTCATTCCCAAAAATTAAAGAAGTTAACAGCCTGATTTTTGCCTATATGGCATGAATCAGGTTTTTTATTGACCTAAGTGATAAAACCTCATGTATCTTGCATACATAACTGGAAAGTATTGACTCGCTTGCGTGGGACTCCTACAATAAAAAAGACTGTAAAGGAGCGATCTACTATGAATATATTGGAAAGTATGACGAAAGAGGAATTAATCGAATATCAAAAATCATTGCAGGCAAGCTATGAAGCTGTGCAGGCTAAAAAATTGAAGCTGGATATGTCACGAGGTAAGCCTTGCAGTGAACAGCTAGCGCTTTCTTCGAAATTGCTTACTTGTTTAGGGCCTTCTGACTATAAAGCGACGAATGGAACTGACTGCCGTAATTATGGCGGCGTTGACGGATTGCCTGAAGCGAAGGAGCTGATGGCTTGGTTTCTTGATGCCCAGCCAGAGCAAGTCATTATTGGCGGCAACTCCAGTCTGACCATGATGTATGATTTGATGACTAGGGCGATGCTGAAACCGATTCCTGGCAGTGAAACTGCTTGGAGTAAATTGCCGCAAGTAAAATTTTTGTGCCCTAGCCCTGGCTATGATCGCCATTTTGGAATTTGCGAACACTTAGGCATTGAAATGATTCCTGTACCGTATTTAGCTGACGGTCCGGATATGGCAGAAGTCGAACGACTTGTTGCTTCTGACGATTCTATCAAAGGAATGTGGTGTGTGCCTAAGTATAGCAATCCGACAGGAGTAACCTATTCGGATGAAGTAGTACGGCGTTTGGCTGCTATGCCTACCAAAGCGCCTGACTTTAGAATTTTCTGGGATAATGCTTATACGGTGCATCATTTGACGGATCAGCCTAAGCCGTTGTTAAGTATTTTGGCAGCTTGCCGTGAAGCGGGGAATCTTGACCGCGTTTTTGCTTTTGCCTCGACCTCAAAAATCAGCTTTCCTGGAGCTGGGGTGGCCATGTTAGCGAGTAGTGAAAGAAATATTAGCTGGCTGAAAAAAGAGATTAATGTTCAGACAATCGGCCCTGATAAATTAAATCAGCTTCGCCATGTACGTTTATATAAAGACAGGGCGGGTATTGAAGCTCATATGAAGAACCATGCTGCTTTGATTAAGCCCAAATTTGATTTGGTGATTGAGTTGCTGGAACAAGAACTTGGTGGTAAAGGAATTGCTTCCTGGAGCAACCCGACGGGTGGCTATTTTATTAGTTTTGATGCGTTGCCAGGCTGTGCGAAGCAGATTGTGGCGAAAGCCGCTGAAGCTGGCGTTATTATGACTTCTGCTGGAGCGACCTATCCTTACGGCAAAGACCCAGAAGACAAAAATATTCGCATTGCGCCAACTTTCCCGCCGTTGGCGGAACTGGCTCAAGCCATGGAGCTCTTCGTTCTCTGTGTGAAACTGGTTAGCGCTGAGCAGGAGCTGGCAAAACGCGCGAATTAAGAGTAACAGAGGCGAATTAAGCGAAATAGAACGGACAAAATAGTAAAGGCATAGTGTTGGCGAAAGGGTGAGAGCATGAAACAAGATCGCGCTTCATTAAAGCAAGACCTAAAAGAGCGGCTAAGTCCGCTAGAATTTGCTGTAACTCAGGAAAGTCATACAGAACCGCCTTTTCAAAACAAGTACTGGAATCACCATGAGGCTGGAATTTACGTCGATATTGTCTCGGGGGAAGTTCTGTTTAGTTCTTTAGACAAATTTGATTCTGGCTGCGGGTGGCCCAGTTTTACGAAGCCGCTGGCAAAAGAAGTATTAGTCGAAACAGAAGATGTGAGTCATGGAATGTATCGCACGGAAGTAAGGAGTAAGGAAGCCGATTCCCATCTCGGCCATGTCTTTGCTGATGGTCCGGCGCCAACGGGGCTTCGTTACTGTATTAATTCGGCTGCATTGCGATTTATTCCTAAAGAAAAACTGCAAGAAGCCGGTTATGGTGAATATGAAAAAATATTTTTGCCGGACATAACGAAAAAAGCATCAAAGTGAGTGCTTTCAGGCACTTCTTTGGCAAGATAAAGTCTAGCCTTAGTGGAAGAAGATTCCGCTAGGGCTAGACTTTTTTAAAAGGGAAATACTGTTTGCTGTCGTATTCTATTCCATAAAATGATAAAAATATTATAGAAAAGTAGTTACGAGAGAGGGTAGGAATATGAAGGAATTACAGGAAATCGCTGCGATTCTGTCGCAAAGCAATAATATCGTATTTTTCGGTGGTGCTGGTGTTTCTACCGAAAGCGGCATACCGGATTTTCGTAGTGTCGACGGGCTTTATAACCAACAGTATGCTTATCCGCCAGAAGTGATGTTGAGTCATACTTTTTATGTACAGCATCAGGAAGAGTTTTTCGATTTTTATCGTAAAAAGCTGATTTTTCCTCAAGCAAAGCCCAATAAAGCCCATGAGTGGTTGGCTCGCTGGGAAGCGGCGGGGAAAGTAAAGGCTGTAATTACGCAGAATATTGACGGACTTCATCAGGCGGCAGGTAGTCAGCAGGTGCTGGAACTACACGGATCGATTCAGAGAAATTACTGTGAGTGTTGCCAAGCCTTCTATCCGCTTGAATTTATTCGAAGCAGTTCTTTGACTCCAACGTGTTCTTGTGGTGGAGTCGTTAAACCTGATGTCGTATTGTATGAAGAAGGTCTTGATCAGTCTGTGTTAGAAAAAGCGATTTCCTATATTGCCAAAGCTGATATTTTGATTGTGGCAGGAACTTCGCTTGTCGTTTATCCTGCGGCGGGATTAATTGATTATTATCGCGGCAACAAGTTGATTTTAATCAATCGCGATCCAACCGTGGCGGATCGTAAAGCTGATTTTGTGCTTCATGGTAAGGTTGGCGAGATTTTAAATCAGATTGAATAAAGAATTTTATTGCGAACTAAAGTGATTTTTTATATGATAATAGTTAGTTTTGAAACTAATTATTGTTAGGTGGTTACAATGAAGCAAAAACATTCTATCGGTATAAAATTTGCTGTTTTAGGACGGCTGCTGGCAAAGCGGTCGAATGAAGGTTTTACTGGAACCGGTTTATCGGCAAGCCAGTGGTCTGTTTTAAAATGTCTTAGAAATGAGGAAGCCTTGACACAAAGTGAGATTGCTGTGCGGCTATCCCTAGAAGCGCCGACTGTATCTAAGACGGTTCTGCTCTTAGAGCAGGCTGGTTGGGTTCAGCGCATTGCTGATGAGAAGGATCGGCGAGAGAAAAAGGTGGTAGCGACGGAACAAGCGAAAAAACAGTTTCCTCTGTGGCAGGCAGTTGCTTCTAAGGTGGAGCAGGAAGCTCTGGTCGGGTTTTCGCGCGAAGAACAGTTAATCTTAGAAAGTATGATTGATCGAATAACTGTAAATTTGACGGATCGCGCCAAGCAAGGGGGGGCGATCCAATGAGTTTTCAGGGAACTTTATTACGCTGGCGGCCTTGGATTGTATTGGCAGCGGCTACAGGCGTAAATTTATCAATGGGACTTAATTATTCCTGGAGTGTGATTCAGAAAGCGCTCGTATCAGACTGGCATTGGACTTTAGTGCAAGCCTCGCTGCCTTACACAGCCTATGCTGTTGTCATTACGGTCGCTATGCTGTTGAGCGGCAAAGTGCAAAAGCTATTAGGGCCTCGGCGGGCGATTCGCCTCGGCGCTGTCTTGATGGGACTTGGCCTTATCAGTTGCAGTTTTTCTCAGACCCCGTTGCTTATTGCTTGCGCTTATTCTTTTGCTGCGTTAGGTGCAGGCATTTGCTATTCAACTACGTTGCCCACAGTCATAGCCTGGTTCCCTGCGGCAAAAAAGGGACTCGTTACAGGTGTAGTCATTAGTGGCAGCGGGTTAGCGCCTATTTATGTATCGTTTATCGCCAATGGGCTATTATTGCAATATGGCATAAGTCGCACTTTTTTACTGTTAGGAATTGGTGTTGCCTGCCTGCTCTTATTTATGACCTTATTTATTACGAAAGCTCCCGCTTTAGCAGCTACAGCGCCAATGAAAACTGCTCAATTTGATCCGGAAGTCGCTGCTTTCCATTCAGATAGTTCAGCCTTCTCCTGGCGAGAAATGATTGGCACCACACTGTTTTGGCGGTTGTGGTTTATGTATTTGTTTGCCTCTTCAGCCGGGTTGATGATTATTGGTCATATTGCGATGATTGCGAAAAAACAGGCCCAGTGGGATCAGGCGATTTATTTAGTATTGCTTATTGCGCTTTTCAATACACTAGGCAGGATAGCTGCAGGCTATTTTTCAGATCGTTTTGCTTTGCTGAACCTGATGAAAGGAATTTTTGCCGTGTTGGCTATGGATTTACTGTTCTTTGCCTCTTATGAAACTCCCTTATCGCTTTGCGTCGGCGCAGCATTACTGGCCTTTTGCTACGGTACTTGTCCGGCATTATTTCCTTTGGCCGTGGCGGAGTTTTTTGGTGTGAAAAACTTAAGTGTCAATTATGGCGTTTTATTTACTGCCTGGGGCGGCGCCGCCTTGATTGGGCCGATTTTGGCGGGGCAGGTTGTTGATTGGACAGGCGGCTATTTGTATGCTTATTTACTTTCGGCAGGATTTATGGCCGTTGCTTGCGCTTTGACTTTTGGGATTCGTCAAAAAGCCCTTGTTACAGAAGCGAACGCCCTCTATAGTGAGAAATAACTGTAAATTTACACTTTTCGTAGTAGCGATTTTTCCGCAGGATTCCTGAGCCGCCTGTCGAATTATTTCTTCCATATTGTGAAATAAGTAAGGCGGAATTTCGTTTCGTCATTGTTAACAGTGAATGAAAAGTGTTTTGCTTGTTGAGAAAGGATCATTTGCTTACATGGATCTCGTTTACTATAGCGCTAAGGCGTATATTCCCTTTACCTTATTCGTGATTGGGGCTCTGATTGCTCTGGCAACCTATACCTGGCAATTTCGCAGTCTTCCTGGCGTGAAGTCTCAGGTTGGCGGGCAATTATGTCGTAGTGCTTGGTTGCTGTTTATGGTTTTCACAGGTTTATCCGATCCGTCCGATAAGTTACTGTGGGTATCGCTCGGAGAATGTATGAGTTATTTTTCCAGCTGTTTTTGGTTTGCTTTTGTTTTAGAAATTAGTCAGCAGGAGAATCGATTCTGGCGTTTCGCAAAGCGTGGTTATTTTCTTCTCGGTCTGTTGATGACAGTGGCTATTTTTTCGAATCCATGGCACGAGCAGTATTGGCAGACCATAGCAGTAACTGACGATATTGTTATGGCTACAGCTGGTCCGATTTTTTCGATTGCTGCTCCACTTTCTTATACTTTCTGCCTCGTTACATTATCGCTTGGGTTTCGTTGGATTTTACGAACAACAGGATTACGGCGGCGGCAAGCCTGGTGGTTTTCCTGTTCGGGATTTTTTTCTTTAATAGGTATTATTTTAGATAATATACCAGAGTGCCAACCTTTGGCGCCCATGCCGTTAGGCTTTTTATTATCAAGCTCTTTTGTTACCTGGGGCTTTTATCGTTGGCAGACTTATGCAATTTTACCTGTAGCTCAGCAAGTTGCTGTGAGGAATATGATAGATGGTTTGATTGTTGTTGACGAGTATGGTTATATTGCTGATCGCAACACGGCGGCACAAGATATTTTACAAGGCCTTGCGGCGAATATTGGCGATTCCTTTAATGATATGATATCTAGTTGGCCTGCCTTAGCGGAAGCAATTAATAACAGTGAGCAGCCGGTTCATGAGGTACAGCGGGAACGACTGGGACAGGTTTTTTATTATGAATTTCATAAAGTCCGCTTACAATCAAATGGTCATTATTTAGGCATGATTTTTCTGTTTAAAGATATTACAAAGCAAAAAATGGATCAGTATAAAATGTTGGAACAGGAACGAGCTTTGTCTATTTTGCAGGAACGAGAACGTCTTCGCCGCGAGTTGCATGACGGTCCAGGCCAAATTTGGAGCTATTTAAAGTTGGAGCAGGAAAGTGCCATTGATCTGATCGTAGCAGGAAAAACGGTAAAAGCTAAAAGCGTTTTGGAAAAACTCGTCAAGACAGTTGATATGCTCCATAACGATGTTCGTGAAGCCATCAATGGTTTAAAAACGGCTACAGCGAAACAGGGATTTTTTCCAGCATTGAAAGAGTTTTTAAGTTGGTATGAAGAAACGTATAGCATCGAAACAAGACTCTTGATTCCTGAAGATCTGATCGTTTCTTTTACACCTAAAGAGGAATTACAATTGCTGCGGATTATACAAGAAGCAATGACGAATGCCCGCAAGCATGCCCGGACTGCTTCGATTGAAGTATCTTTTATGGTCCAAAACGGGCGGATTACGATTACTGTGGCTGATGATGGCTGTGGCTTTTCTTTGGAGGAGCGGCCTCAGGCTCAAGGCGGTCAACATCAAGGTCTAGTGATCATGCAGGAAAGAGCTGGCGATTTAGGCGGACGATTAGAGATTGAATCAGAGCAAGGTCTTGGTACCAAGGTTAGGATTTATTTGCCGCAAAATCAAAGGAGTGCATAGATGGTGAAATGGCTTTTAGTGGATGCTAGCAGTTTGTATGTTGAGGAACTGTTACGACAACTGCATGATTTTTTTAAGGAGGACTACTGATGACAGTACGGTCCATTAGTGCAAGACTCATATTAACTATTTTGCCTGTTATCTTAGTTTCATTTATAGTACTTACTGGCATAAGCTATTATTATTCTTCGATTTATCTTGAAAAAAATATTAATGAAAGTATGAACTCATTAAGTAAATATATTTCTTTGCAAGTGCAGAATCCGGTTCATAATATTATTCTTCAACTTGAAGATGCAGCGGCTGGCGATAAGCTAAAATCTGGCGAGCGACCTAACGTTGTTGCTGGAATGCAGGAATATCAAAAGCGGATGAAGACAGTGAATAATTTGTTTTTCGTGTATGCTGACGGAAGAGTAGTTCGTTCTGACAATACAACATCCAATGCCTTAGATCGAGATTATTTTAAGGCTGTTACGGCAACGAAACAGCCTTTCGTTTCAGCGCCTGTTGTTGCTAAAAACAATGGCAAGCTATCCGTTATGATTGCTGTACCGGTTTTTGGCGCGAATCAACAGTACATAGGTCTTGTAGCGGCTGTTTATACGCTTGATGCGATTACTGATATGATTGAACAGATAAAGTTTAAGGAAACTGGCTATGTTACCTTGGCAGATGGAGCGGGTATGTTAATGGCTCAGCCCAAGGCACACGAGCTAGTAGGAAAATTAAATCTTTCTACAGCAAAGCAGGCGGCAGAGTTGAATTTAGCAAGTGACTTAGATGAACGCTTAATAAAACTATTTAAAGCCGCAACAGAGCAAGGGCAAACAGTCAGAGGCGTCTATAATTTTGTGAATCAGGATGTTCGCGTGGGTTTCTTTATGCCAGTCGATATGGGAAACGGGCAAAAATGGGTTGTTATGATTTCTGCTGATGAGAGCGAGTTGAAGGCAGATGTCAGGAAAATGACAATCCTGCTAGCAGTTGGCGCCTTTATTTGTATTGTGCTTACAGGGCTTAGTGTAATTTGGCTGAGTCGGCGCTTTACGAAACCAATTGTAGTGATGCAGCTTTCCCTTGAGCAGTTGGCGGCAGGCGATTTGCGGGAAACTGCTCTTACCGTACACAGTCATGATGAGATTGGAAAAATGGCCCAAGCCTTTATTCGAATGCGGCAGCAACTGAATCGGATCGTAGGACAAGTTAGAACAAATGCTGACATGGTAGCTGCCTCTAGCGAAGAGTTAAGCGCTACTGTTACGGAACAACTAAAAGCCTCAGAGGTGATTGCCAGAACTGCAAATACAATGGCCTCTGGCGCAGCTCAAAATACAAGAAGTATTGGCGAAGTATCGGCAGTATTTGAACAAATCTCTGCAAGTACTGAGGAAATGAATGCGAGTGCCGAACAAGTCAATGGACAAACTTGCCAGGCCGTACAAGATGCGCGTCAAGGGATGGAACTCATTCAAAAAGTGGTAGAGCAAAACAATACTGTAGAAGTATCAATGGGCGAAATTACGGATATTTCGCAGGAGCTGGTTCAAAGTTCTGCTAGTATAGAAAATATTGTTACGGTGATTCGTAATATTGCTGGACAAACAAATCTTTTAGCATTAAATGCGGCAATTGAAGCCGCTCGAGCCGGCGAAGCTGGACGTGGTTTTGCTGTTGTTGCCGAAGAAGTTCGTAAGCTTGCTGAACAAAGTGCGGAAGCGACAAGCCATATTCAGGACATTATTGTCAAGATGACGGCAGCGATTGAACGAGCTGTAGCGACTGTAAATAAAACGAATAATGAAGTTGCGGAAGGAAAACATGCTGTTGCTGATACCGAAAATGGGTTACAGCGGATTATTACGCAATTAGAACAGGTACAGCAAGGAATTGGGCAGATAACACGGGCTGTTCAGGAAACGGCAGATGGCATGCAATCTGCTGTCTTAAATGTACAGGATTTAAATGGTGTTGCCGATGAAACGAAAGCGAATACAGAAACGGTTGCTTCTGCTGCACAGGAGCAAAATGCGAGTTTGCATGAAGTGAATGAAAACGTAAGGGCCCTAACGAAAATGGCCTCAGAACTCGACGATATTACGAAACAATTTAAGATTTAGATCATAGAACTACAATTAGATTTATTTGCCGCAAAATCAAAGGAGTGCATAGATGGTGAAATGGCTCTTAGTGGATGATAGCAGTTTGTATGTAGAAGGGCTAGCCGATTTTTTGCGCTGCCATGGCTTGAATGTAGTAGGAACAGCTGGCAATGGTTTGGAGGCGCTCGTAAAAGTAGAGATTTATCAGCCTGATGTAATTCTGATGGATGTGCAGATGGAGGGCTGTGACGGCATAGAAACAACGCGAATTATTAAACATGATTTTCCTCATATTGAAATTGTTATGCTTTCCGTATCGGAAGATGAGGAGCATTTATTTGAAGCGATTCGTGCTGGGGCCTCCGGCTATTTGCTGAAACATATGAAAGGCGAGGCACTTTGGGCTCAAATTCAAAGTCTCATGCGCGGCGAAGCTCCACTTGCGCCTACTCTAGTCCGGCGAATTTTACGAGAATTTTCACAGCTTAAACCAAGCATGGAACAAAAGGAGATAGCCGAAACAGAGCAAGTAGCCTTAAATTCGCTAAGTGAGCGGCAGGAAGCTATTTTGAAACTCATGATTGATGGGCTGACTTATCGGGAAATCAGCGAGACGATTGATCTGCGAGAAACGACGATAAAATATCATGTGAATGAAATTTTACGGAAGCTAAGGTGTAATAATCGCACTCAGTTGATTGCTTATGCATCGAAATTTTATAAAGATGGGCGATAAGGACAAGGGTGTGGTCTAAATAGCAACGGCAACGAGAGAAGCTGAGAAAGAGTAGGATGAGTTAGCTATGAATAAGATTTTTACAGTACAAAGCATTTTTCTAGCGGAAATTAATAAGTATGTTGGAACAGGGGAAGCAGACCGCGATTACCCCTTAGACTGGGAACGAATTCACATGGCAAGCTGTGGGCGTCTTGGCCAGCTGCTCGCTGTGAAACGTGGCGTCGATCCAGAGCTGACAGCCATTGCCACATCGCTTCACGACTATGGCCGTGTGATTACAGGCAAGCAGGCGGGCCATGCTGAGGCAGCATATGGACCGCTGATAGAATTTTTGACGAACCTGAAGCTATTTACTTCCGCCGAAATAGAAAGCTTAGCGTTAGCGGCTAAGCATCATAGTAGTAAAGAGGTAGTTGGAACACCGCTAGAAGAAATTGTAAAAGACGCCGATGTGCTTGATTGCTATCAGTACGGACAAACTTTAGTCAGGCAGGAACAGCGCGATCGACTGGCACAAGTGCAAAAAGAGTTAGGTCTAATCTAATATTTATTTAATATGAGGGAAAAAAACTGACAGCTGCGTTAAACGCAACTGTCAGTTTTTTGTACTTATGGGTCATTCTATACCGCTTCTTTCTCTGCTGATATGACTGGGTTTTGTACAAGCGACCGCTCTGGTCTGACAAAGATCCAAGCTACCATACCGGCTACGGCGAAGGCGGCAGTAACGGTAATTGCGGATTGCCACCCATAATTTGTGGCAATCCAGGCAGTAAGAATGGGGGCGATAACGCCGCCGATATTTCCCCAGAAATTCATCCAACCAGAGACCGAGCCAGCAAAAGCTCCGCCGAGATCAATGCAAGTAGACCAGCCAGCTGTAAAGGTTAGGCCGAGTGAGCCGAGCGATAGGGTGAGCCAAAAGACATTGAGGGTAGGTGTTGTGGCGGTAGCGCCAAGATACAGGCCAAGACAGCAAAGGCCGAGACCTACAATGCCCGATAAAGTGCGTATCCGGTGCTTGGAAGCTCCTTTGGCAATGAGTTTGTCACTCCAATAGCCGGTGACCAAGGTTACAAGACACAAAGCGGCCCAAGGAAAGGAAGCGGCAATGCCCATCTTTTGCAGAGAGAAGTTTTGCGCCTCCATGAGGTAGAGGGGGAGCCAAGCTAAAAAGACATACATAATATAGTCCGTAATGAAGAATTGCAGGCCAATGGCCCAAAACTGCGAAGACGATAAGAAGTGTTTCCATGGAGCCATGACTTTTTTTGTTTGCCCAAGAGGAACTTTGTTTTGGTCGATCCAAGCGGCTTCTGCCGCATTTACGAAGGGACTTTGCTTCGGCTCATCTTTCGCGAAATAATACCAGGCGGCAGCTAGAACCAAGCCCATGGCGCCGAAGATAACAAAGACAGAACGCCAGCCAAAAGCGAGCATGAGTGCGACAGTCAAGGCTGGACCGACAACCGGGCCAAAAAAGACGCCACTTAATAAGAATGAAGTACCGCGTGATTTTTCATCGTTATGGAACCAGCGATAAATAAAGCGACCGAAAGAAGGTGCTAAAGGACCTTCACCAACGCCGAATAAGGCGCGAACGCCGATAAACAGGGACAAGCTATTGCACGCTGCCGTCAGAGCCGTAAATACAGACCACAAAGCAGCTGCGCCACTGACAACAAGACGATGCCCTAAGACTTCCGATAAAATTCCGCCGGGAATCTGCATGAGGGAATAGCCTACAAAGAAAGCGGTTTGTAAAAGACCCATATCAAGCTTAGTAAAAGCAAATTCTTTCATGATTTCTGGTGTGGCCACCGATAGATTGACGCGGTCCATATAGGAGATGAAGCTGATAAGAAATACGAGTGCGCCTAAAAACCAACGGAAATTCGAAGCTTTTTGATTCATAAAATCCTCCTTGAAATTTTTAAATGAAGACTGTTTTCGGGAAAATAAAAAAACTCTTTCCCCAGGCAAGGGGCAAGAGTTTCATCTCGCGGTACCACCCTTATTGTCCTTTCCAACAGAAAGAACATCTCTCATCAGGTCAAACAACCCTAAGCAAATAACGGTTGCACTCTTGCGAGCTGAGTCCGGCGCAGCTTACTAGGCTCTAGAAACCGTTAAGCTTTGCAGTTCAGGAGTGATTGATTCTCACTGGTTTGTTTCTGGCTCGCACCAACCGCCAGATCTCTGGAAACGTCGCAGCAAGGTAGTCTCCTTCATCACTTTTTAAAGTAATTTTTTTATTGTGAGTGTAAAGTTGTAATGGATCAAGTATAGCTTAGGAAGCTGCGATCGTCAAGATTTTTTTTGACAGATTTTTTTATAATTTTTTAAAAACAATTTTAGGGACGCCCCGAGAGGCGTTTTGCATCTCTTGTCGTTATTTTGAGAAATTTCCGGATTTTTGCAGGAAAGTCACTGTTTCATAGAGAAAAAATCCAGAAAATCAGCCTTGCTTAAGGATGAGGGGGCAATAGAATGCAGTACTACAAAAATACAGTTTTATTTGTAGATGATGAAATTAGTGTGCTGAATTCGCTTAAACGTGGTGTAGCCGATGAACCCTTTTGGCCGCTCTTTGCGACTTCGGCGGAAGCGGCGTTGGAATTGCTGGCAAAGCATGAGGTCAGTGTATTAGTCACTGATATTCGTATGCCAGGAACAGATGGTATCGCCTTCTTACAAAAAATAAAAGGGATGTATCCTAATACGTTACGGATTGTTTTATCAGGTTATGCTCTTTTATCGCTTGATCAAGTTCTTGCTGCCATGAATCATGGCGAAATTTACCGCTTTATTACAAAGCCTTGGCGTATGGAAGAGGATTTACTGCCTGTATTGCGTCAAGGGATCGAATATTATAACTTAATCAAAGAGAAGCAGAATATAGAACGTTCTTTGCAGCATAAAAATGAAGCTTATAAAAAGATGTTGCGCCTTATGGAGGAAAAGTCTGCTACTGCCGCTGACAAGATTGGTCATGTGGGAAACGTGTTTACGAAGATGTTTTCCGGTTTGGAACGAGAACTGCATAAATCGGATCGGAGTTGGGGAAAAGCCGCTACAAGTCTTAAAATTGTCGAAGCTTTTACAGCGTCTTATTTTAAGACCATGCCTGCCGCTTTCAGCGAATTTACTTTATCAGCAGTTGCCGAGGCTTTGCAGCAACATGTGAAAGAGCGCCATAGCGGACTTCGCTATCAAGAAAAGTTACCCCAGGAACTTGTGACGGTTATGGGCAATGGTCTCTTATTGCAGATGATTCTTGCTTGTGTCATTGACCTTGTTTGCTGGTCCGGCGATGATCGAAAAGTGGATTATATTTTATCTTTTGAAAAGTATCAAGACAGGGGCCTTGTCCGCATGAGCAATGTTTTTCAGCTTGGCTATGTTGACGGGGCTACTGTACTGATTGACTCTGATGAACTGCTTACTTATGAAAATCTTGATTATTATGTAAGTCTTTTATCCCTTATGGGAGCGCCTTATGGCATTACGGCGACTTATACCTATGTGAATCAGAATACGTCCATGATTTCGGTAGTAGCCGAGTTATTAATTGCATAGTTTTTATCAGATATAAAAAAACAGACTGGACTTTGTTTTAGGCAAAGTTCAGTCTGTTCTATTTAGCGAATTAGAGGAGCAAATAAATAATGGCGCTCATTACTACCGAGCTTGATAAACAGATGGGAACGGCACGGAATAGTAGGTTCGAAAATAAGCTAGTACGGGCTTCGTCGCTGGTGCAAGCGCCAAGTACAAGGCTGCCGCCAGAGGAAAAGGGCGAGATCGCTGTTGCCTGAGCGCCGATAACAACGCAGGTAAATAAAATCATAGGATTGATGCCTGTGGCGGCAACAAGCGAAGGGATAATCGGGAACAGGGCGGGACAAACAACGCCTAGCGTACTGCTGAAGAAGGACATAATGCCAGCTACAATCGCAAGCGCTATAGGAACAAGGTAATAAGGCATGCTGGAGCCGATCCAACTGGCAAGCAATTTAATCGTTCCGGCTTTAATCGCTACGGAAATGAGCATTCCCACGCCGCAAATCATAATCAGTGTGCTCCAGGGAACATTGGCTATAACCTTTTTTTCATCAGCTAAATTTAATAAGAGGGCAACAACTGACAACACGATGGCAATGAGTCCGATGTCCATTTTGGAGTTAATAAAGGTGATCATTTTATTAGCCGGTAAAATCATATGGAGAATTGGCGCGGCCAAAACGATGACCATCATGAGAATAATTAGATAGAGTGTCGTCTTTTGTTTGCTGTCAAAGGGCTGCGGTTTTTCAATGGTGAAATTTTCTTTGGAGACTTTGCCATTTCTGGAGAAGAGCAGTAACCCGGAAATAACTAGAAGCGGAATTACCATGGTTGTTACAAAAATGGTTGTGGTGTAGGCAAAGGCAGAGTCGGCGGGAAAGCCAGCAGCTTCGATGAGGCTTTTAAACACAATACCGCTTTGACTTGTCATAAAGTTGGCGCCGCCTAGGGCGCCATAATTGGCTGCAACGGCGCCTACCATCTTATTCAAGCCTGTCTTTTCACAGAGCAACAGGGTGATTGGCGCCATGAAGGCCATAACCGTAAAAAAGCCAGCGCCTAGGCCGGCAATCAAAGTTGCGGCAAAGAAGATAGCAAAGGGCAGTAAGTGAGGATAGCGTCGGCAGCCATATAAAAGGTGGTTGGCCAGCTTTTCTAGTGTGCCGTTTACAAGGGCAAAGTTATAGAAGAGAGAAACAGCGAAAATAACAAAAAAGATACTAATCGGCCACATGCTTACGACTTCACTGGATTTTAAGTTCAACATAAAACAACCAATCAAATAAGCAAAGGCAATTGCAAAAAAACCGGTGTTTATTTTAGTTCGATAGCCTAAAATAATAGAAACCGCAATAGCGAGTACCACAAAAAAACTAATCATTTAAAGAAAATCCTCCTATTTCATTATAAAATACTAACAAAATACCACATGACGCTTATGACAATATGTTGTGAATATTCTTGGCATTTTGTATTTTAAATTATATAATGGGTAACTGCTATAATCAAATACTTGTTATTCTATGTCCCCTATAAATTTTTTCTATATAGGTTTATAGAGGAAGCGCGAAGTGTGATGTGTAAAAAATATCAATGAGAGTAAAAAGCGGTACACAAGGGGAGAATTGGCGTGAATTGTATTTTTCTTGATCAAATTACGGATGAAATGAAAGCGTTGCTCTGTCAAGAGGCGCCGCAGGATTTAGAACTGATTTTTCTTAGTGAATTAGAGGAAGCGGAACAGGAGAAAAAACTAGCTGAGGCTGATGCGTTTCTTACGGCAACGTATAAAGTGGATGAAGCGTTCATGAGTAAAGCGCCTAAACTGAAAATCGTTCAGAAAGTCGGTGTTGGCACCGATAATATTGACTCGGTGGCAGCGGCAAAACGCGGTATTGTAGTAGGCAATGTGCCTGGCGGCAATGCCAATGGGGTTGCTGAGCTGACAATCGGCCTGATTCTTGATTTATATCGTAAGACGATCCTGCTTGATCGACGTACGCGAGCCGGACAATGGTCCATGTGGACCTATCGGTCTTGTTCCTATGAAATAAAAGGAAAAACCCATGGTATCGTTGGTTTTGGTCATATTGGCAAACGGGTGGCGGAACTCTCCCGGGCTTTTGGCACGACCTTGCTTTATTATAATCGTACGCGCTTAGAACCCTCTATTGAAGCAAAGTATCAAGTAAAGTACGCCTCGTTGGAAGAGGTATTGCAGCAATCCGATATTGTGAGTGTCCATTTGCCATTAACAAGTGGGACGCGAGATTTTATTGCTGCCAAAGAACTAGCGCAGATGAAGCCAAGCTCTGTTCTCATTCATGTAGGCCGTGGTAATGTGGTCAATGAGCAAGCTTTATATGAAGCTTTGCGACAAGGGAAAATTGCGGGAGCCGCGATTGATGTTTGGGCCAGTGAACCAGTAGCAGCTGATAATCCCCTCTTGCAACTTGATAATGTCGTGGCGACGCCCCATGTTGGCGGTGGGACTGTTGATGCAGCTATTGAGATTTATCGCGTTTCTTTCGAGAAAATTGGCTGTCTGTTACGGTCTCAGCCAAGTATTTCACAATAAAATTACAGAATTTATGATTTTTCAAAGAAATAGAATTTCTTTTTCGCGTAAGATAGGCTAAAATCATAGTAGTAAGACTTTACATTTTTTCAAGAGAAATGAGGAGGAAAACTCATGAAACAACCATTATTTATCGGCTCTGCTGTGGCGATCGTCACTCCCTTTACGGATGACGGCGTCGACTATGAGAGTCTGGGGAAGCTGATTGAATTTCAGATCCAAAACGGCACCGACGCTCTCGTGATTTGCGGGACAACGGGTGAAGCTTCCACAATGCCTGATGAAGAACATATTGCCGTCATCCAATTTGCTGTAGAAAAGGTGGCGAAACGGATTCCTGTCATTGCCGGCACAGGCAGCAATGATACGCGTCATGCGATTGATCTTTCGAAAGAAGCGGAAGCTGTCGGCGCCGATGCCCTGCTCTCCGTAACTCCTTACTATAATAAAGCAACACAAAAAGGCCTTATCGATCATTTTAAAGCGATTGCTGAAAATGTAAATATTCCGATTATTCTTTATAATGTTCCTAGTCGGACGAACTTGAATATTAATCCGGAAACCGTTTATGAATTGTCTAAAGTAGACAACATTGTTGCAATCAAGGAATGTAATTTAGGTCAAGTCGGCGATATTATCAACTTATGTGGTGATAATATGACGGTTTATTCCGGTGAAGATGGCAATATTTTGCCACTCTTATCGCTAGGCGGTACAGGGGTTATTTCCACTATGGCCAATATCATTCCGCAGGATACTCATGATATGGTGATGAAATTTCATGCGGGCGATATTGCTGGCGCAAGAAAACTGCAGCTTAAAACTTTGAATCTCATCAAATCCCTTTTTAGTGAAGTAAATCCGATTCCTGTTAAAACAGCTGTGGGGCTGCTTGGCTATCGCGTGGGCCGTTGTCGTATGCCTTTGAGCGAACTAAGCGATAAGAATTTGGAATTCCTCAAGAAAGAAATGGCTGCTTACGGTTTGATTAAAGGCTAAGCTAAACACGGAGCTAAGCTGTTTTTAAATTTATGGAAACACCTCGCATCGGCAGGCGTGTGAACTGCCGATGCGAGGTGTTTTAGTTTTTATTCGAAAGAATGATTCAAATTTACTGGTGTGAAATGAAATTGTTCAGTGATCATGCTGATAAATAGCCGTGCCGCCCGGGAAATATAGGCGTCTTTTTGTACGGCGACACACATGGTCCAGTAGGGAGAATATTTTTCCTCAATGTGATAGTAATCAGGATGAAAGGTACTAGGAAAAATATCGAGGTATTGGCGGGGAACTAAGGTTATGCCAAGGCCTTCGCAAGCGAGTCTTCTCGCCGTTTCGTAGCTTTTAGTCGTTAAGGCGATGGTCGGCGTAATCGCTGCTTTCTGCAAGATTAAATCAGTGACTTGCCGGATTTTTTGTTCTTGGTGCAGCATAATGAAGGGCTCTTGGGCAAATAAGGTGAGATCGATCTGGGGAAATTCCAAGTCATTCTTGGGTATTGCATATTGTCGCAGCGGATGATTTGGTTTGGTTACCAGCACGAGTGGATCTTTAAATAAAGGGTGAATTTTAGTATTGATATTATTGGCATGTTCATTAAAAGGAAAAGTATGCATGATCGCAAAGTCGATTTCACCTGACGCGAGAGATTTATCAAGCTCGGTAGAATTTTTTTCAATGATAAATATTTCGATATTTGGACATTTTTGTTTAAAAGCGGGCAACACCAGCGGTAGCATATAAGTAGCCAAATACACGGTAATGCCAATGGTCATTCGGCCCTTTTTCAAATTGTTGATATCACTCACTTCAATTTCAAAATCATTATAGATTTTTAAAATATCAGTGGCCATTTGATAGTATCTTTCGCCAGCAAATGTCAGTAAAAGTCCTTTGCTTGTGCGCTTAAAGAGTTTGATTCCAAGGTTTGTTTCGATTTTTTGCATACAGACACTCAGGGATGGCTGGGTTAAAAACAGTTTTTTGGCCGCTTTCGACAGACTTTTTTCATCAGCTACTGTTTTTACGTAAAGAAGTTCACGTTCCGTCATTGTAGTGCAGCGCCTTCTTTCACTATGTATAAATTAAAACTATAGGGCTTATTAGAAATTATGTATTTGTTTATATATATAGAATTATTATATAATTGAGAACGAAAAACAACAAGAATATTCGAAAAAAATAAAAGAATTTCAGTCAAATCTAAAAAGGGAGGAAGACAATGGGAAATAGTGTAAAACCCTTTTCCGAGGAGTTACTTCAGGGCGTAATTGATACGCATATTCATACGAATCCTGACGTACGTCTTAGAAGACTTAATGATATTGAATTGGCTCGTGAAGCTTTGCGGGTAGGGGCAAAAGCGATCGTGATTAAGTCACATCTTGTGCCGACGATGGATCGAGCCAGTATTGCTGAGTATGTGGTGCCAGGAATTCGTGTTTTTGGCGGGCTCACGTTAAATTCGTATGTGGGCGGTATCAATCCGGCAGCCGTTGAGGTTGCTATCAAGATGGGCGCTAAAATTATTTGGCTGCCTACAGCCGATTCATCTCATGAAAAACGGCTGCAAGGGAAAAGCGGCGGCGTTACTTCCGTAGTAGATCGTAAGGTAACCCCAGAACTGCTTGCTGTATTGAAGCTGATTGCCGAACATAATATTGTGTTAGGCACAGGCCATTTAGCGCCAGAAGAAACGCTTATCGTTGTGGAAACAGCGAAACAACTAGGCGTTCAAAAAATCATTGTGAATCACCCGGAATGGTGGTCTATTAATATGTCGCTAGCGCAGCAGAAAGAATTAGCGCAGTATGGCGTGTTTTTTGAACGGTGTTATGCCACAAGACCGCCTGGTGAAGGGTATCGGAAAAACTTTGCGATCAATCTGGAAGCTGTTGCTGCAATCGGTTATGAATCGACGATTCTGGCTACCGATGGCGGACAGACGGAAAATCCGCTGTGGAGTGAAGCGTTGGCTGAGCATATTGACTTTTTTGTACAGTCCGGCGTCTCTCAGGTGGACATTGATCAAATGACTAAAATCAATCCGGCAAAACTGCTTGATCTGCTTTAATCGCTATGTCAGCATGCGAGTATCTCGTTTAGGTACTCGCTTTATTTTTGCTTCTTTGCAAGAACATATGTTCTGTATTATAATGATAAGAAGTAAGGGAGCTGATCAAAGTGGATGTTTTTGAAAAGCTGAAGATTTTAACGGATGCGGCGAAATATGATGTGGCTTGTACGTCAAGTGGTGTGGATAAACAGGCAGGCAAGGGCGGCATTGGCAGCGCCGCTGCCTGTGGAATCTGCCATACTTTTGCCGCTGACGGTCGCTGTGTTTCGTTGTTAAAAGTGCTTATGACCAATATTTGTATTTATGATTGTAAATATTGTATTAACCGTCGTTCCAATGAGACAGATCGCGCCGCCTTTTCGCCGCGGGAATTAGCAGATCTCACAATTAGTTTTTATCGCCGTAACTATATTGAGGGACTTTTTCTAAGTTCTGGCGTGTTTAAAAATCCTGATTATACTTGTGAACAGCTCATTGCTACGCTTAAAATTTTACGCCAGGAGTATCGCTTTGCTGGCTATATTCATGCAAAGGCTATTCCTGGCGCTGACAGCCGCCTGATCGAACAACTAGGGCTCTTGGCAGATCGTATGAGCGTTAATATTGAACTGCCGTCGCAAAAGAGCTTGGCGCTGCTCGCGCCTGATAAATCGAAGCATTCTATTTTAAAACCTATGGGGTTTATAACGGGAAAGCGGCAAGAAAACTCCCGCGATCTCGTAAAATATCGTCATGCGCCGAAATTCGCCCCAGCGGGGCAGAGTACCCAAATGATTATCGGCGCTACAGCTGATACGGATTTTCAGATTTTGCACTTAACGGAAAGTCTCTATAAAACCTATAAATTGAAGCGGGTCTTTTTTTCGGCGTACATACCTGTAGCTCAAGATAGTCTGCTGCCTGCCCTTGATGCGCCGCCGCTCTTAAGAGAGCATCGGCTCTATCAGGCTGACTGGCTGCTGCGTTTTTATGGTTTTCAGGCCACAGAACTACTTGATCAAACGCGGCAAAGTTTTGATCCGACGATGGACCCCAAATGCAGTTGGGCGCTTCATCATCCCGAGTTTTTCCCGGTAGAAATCAATCGGGCCGCTTATGAAGAATTACTGCGCGTACCGGGGATTGGCGTCTTGAGCGCTAAACGAATCATTCGGGCCAGACGCAGTGGTTCACTGACATTTGAAGGCGTAAAGAAGCTGGGCGTCGTCTTAAAACGGGCGCAGTATTTTATTACTTGCCGCGGCAAGACTTTTGCGGGTATGATCAAATCAGAGCAGGCGATGCTACAGTCGCTCCTATCAGTAAAGGAACTGCGGTTGTTGCAAGACAAGCCCGGTAACGAACAGTCCACGCAGCTATCGTTATTTCCTGAGGCGGTGGAACAAAGCGTACTTACAGCTTCATCGATCAAGCTGCCTAGCGGTTTGACCGATAAAGTGAGGCAGTTGGAGGCGACAGCATTATGGTAGCAGAAGCGCCTGTTTATCAATATGACGGTACTTTTGAAGGGCTCTTATGTTGTGTTTTTGCCAGTTATGACCGTAAAGAGATTCCTATCGATATTTTGCCGCCTGATCAAGCGGTGACGCTGCTATTTCCAATTGAAGCAATCGCGACAGATGAGGAAAAGGCGCAGCGCGTGTATCGCTCGATTCCGCAAAAAATCGGGAAAGAAGCGCTAGAGCTGATTCAAAAAGCCTTTCTGACGTGTCTGCCCCAAAAGGAATTAGCCATTCTCCATTTTTTACGCCTTGGCTATCGCGTCGGTCCTACTATTATGAATCAGCTGACCGAAGATTGTGTTGACAAGCTGGTAAAAGCAGTACGGTTTTTAGAACGAGAAAGCCATTTATTTAAAGGGTTTATTCGG
The DNA here is from genome assembly GCF_056134285.1 of Pelorhabdus sp. sgz311002. Taxonomy (NCBI): domain Bacteria; kingdom Bacillati; phylum Bacillota; class Negativicutes; order Selenomonadales; family Sporomusaceae; genus Pelorhabdus; species Pelorhabdus sp. sgz311002. The sequence continues at coordinate 73,403 of NZ_JBWBCL010000007.1, forward strand.
TTTTCTATATTTGCGGAAGCCCTTGTCGCTGAAATTGAACCAAAAAACTTTGTATTGCCGTTGCTTGTAACGCATTTTCGCAGTCGCTATCCAGAAGAACGGTTTTTCATTTATGATCGAACGCATCAGATGGGGCTTATCTATGAAGCGTATCGGGCTCAGATTTTGCCTATTGCTGATTTTACTATGCCAGAGGCAGATGCTGAAGAAGTGAAATTTCGCCAATTGTGGCAGCTTTTCTATGAAACAATTGAAATCAAAGAACGGCACAATCCGCTTTGTCGGCGCAGCCAAATGCCGCAGCGTTACTGGAAATACCTCACGGAGTTTCAAAGCGATGTTTTGCCTGCCACAAAATTATTGCAGCTTGGTACAACCGATTCCTCATTATCGAACGATAATGAAACTAGAGGTTAGACATGGATGAGAATAAGAGTTGCTTCAGACGATTGCAAGAAATACTCATGGTCTCGCTTTATTTAGGTCTTACTTCATTTGGCGGGCCCATTGCGCATCTTGGCTATTTTCACGCCGAATATGTAAAAAAACGTAAGTGGATTAGTGAAGAACTTTATAGTGATTTGGTTGCTTTGTGTCAATTTCTCCCTGGACCGGCAAGCAGTCAAGTCGGTATAGCAATTGGAATTCACCGTGGCGGCATACTTGGAGGCATGATTGCGTGGTTTGGCTTTACAGTTCCCTCCGCATTTGTTCTCGTACTTGCCTATTATGGGTTGCACGATATGGACACAGCCCAATTAGCCTGGGTACATGGACTAAAGATTATTGCCGTAGCTGTTGTTGCCCAAGCGGTATGGAGCATGGGTGCTAAACTAGCGCCTGATAAAACCAGAGCCACAATAGCTATGATTGCGGCAGCAATCACGTTGCTTTGGCCGAATGCGTTGATTCAAGTAGGGATTATCGTAGCTGCAGGCTTCGTTGGTACTTTGCTTAAAAAGCCTGGAGTTGTGACCAATGACCAGACTCTGTCTTTTCCCCTCTCAAAAAAAAGCGGAATTATAGCGCTAGTTATATTGGCAGCTATGCTTGTTGGCTTGCCCATATTACGACAAGTCACCGGAAATGAGTGGCTTGGTATTTTTGATAGTTTTTTTAGGATTGGCTCGCTCGTTTTCGGTGGCGGCCATGTTGTCTTGCCGCTACTCGAAAAGGAAGTGGTTCCCGTGGGATGGGTGGAACGAGGCCAATTTTTAACTGGTTATGGCTTGACACAAGCTGTACCAGGGCCGCTGTTTACATTCGCCGCCTACCTTGGGGCGGTTATGGGTGGCTGGCTAGGCGCTGTTTTTACAACAGTTGCCATATTCTTGCCATCTTTCCTTTTCGTTATTGGTGTTGTACCTTTTTGGGATACTTTACGAACCAAGCCAAGTCTCCAAGCGGCGTTGTGGTCAATCAATGCGGCAGTCGTAGGTATACTGTTTGCCGCGCTGTATGATCCGGTTTGGACATCGGCAATAAACAACGCAGTCGATTTTACTGTAGCGATACTTTGTTTCGGACTCCTTCAGTTCTGGCGAGTACCTCCCTGGTGCGTCGTAATCATTGGTTGTTTATTGACGATGTGGCTATGATGAACCCCCTCTGGATCAGAGGGGGTTTTTTTGCCCTGTTGCTGTAAACGAAGTTTACCAGTATACTTTATAAATGGACTTATTTTTCAAAACACGATCTATGAAGGAGAGAAAGAGCTATGATTGAACAAAACGGCGGAATTTTTGCCGCTTTTGCGCTTTATATTCTCGTGATGCTGGCTATCGGCATTTATCATTGGCGCAAGGAACAAAGTATGTCAGATTATATTTTGGGAGGCAGGCAGCTTGGCGCTTGGGTGACTTCGATGAGTGCTGAGGCTTCTGATATGAGTGGCTGGATGCTCATGGGGCTTCCCGGCTATGCCTATGTCGCCGGGGTTCAGGCCGGTTGGATTGCGTTGGGATTGATGTTAGGTACCTGGATCAATTGGCAGTTTGTGGCTAAACGACTGCGGCAGTATACGCAGATTGCCAATGACTCTTTAACCTTACCGGACTACTTTGAAAATCGTTTTCATGATAAATCGCAGATTTTACGGATTGCTTCGGCTTTATTTATTTTAATTTTCTTTTTGATTTATACTTCCTCTGGTTTTGTTGCTGGCGGCAAGTTGTTTCAAACAGTCTTTGGCCTTCCTTATATTACGGCGATGGTACTTGGCGCTCTTGTTGTTGTTTTTTACACCTTTCTTGGCGGTTTTATGGCTGTATGCTGGACTGATTTTGTCCAAGGGGTGATGATGTTTTTTGCCATTATTGCTGTACCTGTCACTGCTGCTTGTTTTCTCGGCGGGCCAGCGGCTACAACGCAAGCTTTAAATACGCTTAATCCCGAAATGTTTAATCCTTTTACGAAACCTGATGGGCAGATGCTTTCAGCAATCGAAATTATTTCGTTACTTGCCTGGGGCCTTGGTTATTTTGGCCAGCCTCATATCTTAGTGCGGTTTATGGCGATTCGTTCATCGGGAGAAATTCAGCGGGCTACGAATATTGCCATGACCTGGGTCATTTTTTCCTTGATTGCCGCGGTGCTTGTCGGCATGGTCGGGCGGGTTTATTTGCAGCAGCCGTTAGAAGGCTCCGCCGTGGAAACGGTATTTATGGTAATGACTCATGAATTATTTTCCTCGTTCTTTGCCGGGTTGATTCTCTCCGCTGTTCTCGCTGCCGTAATGAGTACGGCTTCGTCGCAACTGCTTGTTACGGCTTCGGCGGTATCACAAGACTTCTACAAAGCGTTGCTCAGGAAAAATGCTTCAGAAAAAGAGCTTGTCTGGGTTAGCCGCCTTACTGTAGTCGGTGTATCGCTGCTGGCGATTGTGCTTGGCCTTGATCCTGACAATTTTGTGTTAAATATGGTTGCTTATGCCTGGGCTGGTTTTGGGGCCGCTTTTGGTCCAGTCTTAATCATATCGCTATTTTGGCGGCGTATGACGCGCAATGGCGCATTGGCTGGTATGATTGTCGGCGGTGTAACTGTTTTAATTTGGAAACAGTTTGCTTGGTTTGGTCTCTATGAAATTGTTCCTGGTTTTCTCTTGTCTTGTCTGACGATTTATGTGGTTAGTTTGTTCGATGAGGAACCTTCGGAAGCGATTTTAGTCGATTTTGCTGAAGTTGAGAAAAATGAGATTTAATTGCTAGACCTAGTACAATTCGTATAATTAGGAAAACTTTCTCGCCCTATCGAAGAAAGCAGTGAGATTTCTCTTCTGCTTTTTCTGGTAGGGCGTTTTTTATTGCCTAAATCCAACCCAGATTGCAAGGCAAAATGCGACTTTCTAAAAATAAAGATTTTTTGAAAAAATAGAGGTAATTTGTCGTAAAATGACGAAATAACCAAATGGGAAAATAGGGATAAGGAGCTAAATAAAAGAAGGGAAGGTGGAGTGCTGGTAATTTGCCAGCCGGAAAATGAAAATAGGGGCGAAAATAGCAACAGGGTTTTTAGTAGTTGTTCTCTTAATGGCTGTTTCTGGTGGAATCAGTTGGTATTTATTGCAGCAAATCCGGCATTCGAGTGATGATATTCAAGATGTGACACTGCCGTTGATGGCAAAAACAAATTATGCAGCAATGCTTGGCGCGAGGCAGGTTGCCGCATTACGAGGCTATGTTATTACGAGTGATGAAAAGTTTTTGCAAGAATATAAAGATTTGAATAAGGAAGCCGATGCGATTCAAGCAGAACTTGTGGCTAAGTCGATTACACCGCAAGGGAAAAAATATGCCCAGGAGGTTATGGCTTTAGCTGATCAATATGAAAAGATTATTATGGAAAAGCTAGTGCCGCTCCAAAAGGCAGGCAGAAAAGACGAAGTAATCACACTCATGAGCACGGAACTCGCGCCAACTGCTAGTAAGATGAGCGAAAAGTATCAGGAATATATTAAATTTCGCGAGAAACAAATCAATGATACCCTTGATGCCAGTCAGGATCAAATGGAACAAGCCAAAATAATTATCCTGATCTTTTTACTTATTGCGTTTATTAGTAGTATCGTTATCGCTGTAGTCATTACGCGTAAGGTAGCGGGTCCGATTAAAGTAGCGGTACAAGATCTTAATACAATTTCGTCTGGAGACTACAGTGTTACGATTCCCGAGGCCTTTTTACGCGGTAAAGATGAAGTGGCTGATATGGCCAGGGCGATGGATCAGATGGTGCAATCCATGCGAACTATGCTGCGCAAGATTTCAGCTTCAGCTGATCATGTGGCTTCTTCATCAGAAGAATTAACCGCAAGCGCTGAACAATCGGCTACGGCGGCCAATCAGGTAGCGCATTCCATGGTAGATGTTGCTAGTGGCGCGTCAGAGCAGCGGCGTTATGTCGGTGAGGCCACTGAGCATATTAGCCAGCTATCTGAAGGCATTGATCATATAGCTGTGAAAATTACGTCAGTAGCGGAACAATCGGCCCAGAGCGCCGATCGGGCGCAAGCAGGCGGTAAGGCTGTTGATAAAGCCGTTTCGCAAATGGTGCAAATTGAAACAACCGTCAATACTTCGGCCCAAGTAGTTGCTAAGCTAGGCGAACGTTCGAAAGAGATCGGACAGATTGTCGATGCGATCTCGGGGATTGCCGGTCAAACAAATCTCTTGGCGCTCAATGCCGCTATTGAGGCGGCGAGAGCCGGGGAACAAGGGCGCGGCTTTGCTGTAGTAGCTGAAGAAGTGCGGAAATTAGCGGAACAGTCCCAAGAAGCGGCGAAGAAGATTGCCGATTTAATCCAGGAAATCCAGGGTGATACAGACAAAGCGGTTATCGCCATGGAACATGGTACGCGGGAAGTCAAAACTGGGGCCGCTGTTGTCGGTGAAGCCGGGAGCGCCTTTCGAGAAATTGCTGATCTTGTTACGCATGTATCAGGTCAGATCCAGGATATTTCCGCCGCTGTCGAACAGATGGCGGCGAGCAGTCAAAATGTTGTGGGAGCAGTGCAGAGGATTGATAGCTTTAGCGATACTACGGCTAGCGAGGCCCAGGGCGTGTCAGCCGCTTCAGAGGAACAGCTCGCTTCCATGGAAGATGTGGCGTCAGCCAGCCGTTCTTTAGCTCATTTGGCTCAGGACTTGCAAAGCGCCGTAAGTCGATTCCGTCTTTAAACGAAGCAATTCTAAGTAATTTTACTGAAGTAGAGGAGAATCCAATTTAATTGCTCGATCTAGTACAATTCGTATAATTTGGGAAACTTTTTCGTCCTATTGGAGGCGGCAGTTGCGGAATTTTTCTTCTGTTGTTTCTGGTAGGACGATTTTTTTATTGCCTAAATTAAAAAATGAAATGCACTTTCATAAAAATAGAGAAAATTTTGAGATAAATAGAGGTGTTTTGTCGTAAAAAATCGAAATGGTCAGTGGGAAAATCGGGATAAAGCGCTAAATAAAAGAAGGGTAGGTGGAGTGCTGGTCATTTGCCAGCCAGAAAATGAAAATAGGGGCGAAAATAGCAACAGGATTTTTAGTGGTTGTTTTCTTGATGGCTATTTCTGGTGGAATCAGTTGGTACTTACTGCAGCAAATCCGGCATTCAAGTGATGAACTTCAAGATGAGACGCTGCCGCGCTTGCTCCAAACGAATCACGCAGCACTGCTTGGCGCTAGACAAATCACGGCATTACGGGGTTATGTTATTACCAATGATGGTAAATATATTCAAGAGTTTAAAGGGTTGAACAACGATGCGGATACTATTGTGAAAGAGCTTGAAGCGAATGCGAAGACACCGCAAGGCAAAAAGTATTCTCAGGAGATCATGACTTTGTCTGATCAATATGAAAAGATTGTTATGGAAAAGCTAGTGCCGTTGCAACAAGCTGGGAAAAAAGAAGAAGTAATCGCGCTCATGAATACGGAGCTAGCACCGGCAGCTAGCAAGTTGAGCGACAAGTACCAAGAATATATTAAATTTCGCGAACAACAAATTAATAAGACTTTTGATATTAGCCAAGACCAAATGGAACGAGCCAAAATGATTATCCTGATCTTTTTACTTATTGCCTTTATCAGCAGCGTCGTTATCGCCGTAGTCATTACGCGTAAGGTAGCAGGACCGATTAAACTGGCGGTACAGGATCTCAATACGATTTCATCTGGCGACTACAGTATTACGGTTCCTGAGGCTTTTTTACGCGGCAAAGATGAAGTGGCTGATATGGCGCGGGCTATGGATCAGATGGTGCAATCCATGCGAACGATGCTGCGGAAGATATCAGCATCGGCCGACCATGTAGCTTCTTCTTCGGAAGAATTAACAGCAAGCGCTGAGCAATCAGCTACGGCGGCGAATCAGGTAGCACATTCTATGATCGATGTAGCGAGCGGCGCTGCTGAGCAGCGGCGTTATGTTGGTGAGGCCACCGAACATATTAGTCAGTTGTCGGAAGGGATTGATCATATTGCTGTGAAAATTACTTCAGTAGCTGAACAATCGGCCCAGAGCGCCGACCGAGCGCAAATGGGCGGCAAAGCTGTCGATAAAGCAGTTTCGCAAATGGTGCAAATTGAGACAACCGTCAATACTTCCGCCCAAGTGGTAGCTAAATTAGGCGAACGCTCCAAAGAAATTGGCCAGATTGTCGATGCGATCTCGGGGATTGCTGGTCAAACGAATCTTTTGGCGCTCAATGCCGCCATTGAGGCGGCTAGAGCCGGGGAGCAGGGCCGCGGTTTTGCTGTCGTAGCCGAAGAAGTGCGGAAACTGGCGGAACAGTCCCAAGAAGCGGCGAAGAAGATTGCCGATTTAATTCAAGAAATCCAGGGGGACACGGACAAAGCGGTTATCGCGATGGAGCATGGTACGCGAGAAGTCAAAACTGGGGCTGCTGTTGTAGATGAAGCAGGGAGTGCTTTTCGGGAAATTGCTGATCTTGTTACTCATGTATCAGGCCAGATTCAGGACATTTCCGCTGCGGTGGAACAGATGGCGGCAAGCAGTCAAAATGTTGTGGGAGCAGTACAGCGAATTGACAGTTTTAGTGATACTACTGCCAGTGAAGCTCAGGGCGTTTCCGCTGCGTCGGAGGAACAGCTTGCTTCGATGGAAGATGTTGCGTCAGCCAGCCGTTCCTTAGCCCATTTGGCCCAAGAATTGCAAAGTGCCGTAAGTCGGTTTCGCCTATAAACGAAGCATTTCATCGAACCGCAGCAAGGAGCTATCGCGAAAACTGATAAATCCTTGCTGCTTTCTTTAGATATTTTGCGGTTTGCGTTCTCTGGCAGGAACTTTTATTGCCGATGTGAAATATTTACAACTAGTAATAAGGTCTATTCACAGGGGTTATTAGGTTTTTTATGAACAGATTCTCTTTTCACAATTGAATTTTATGAGGAGGGTTTTATGTATGAAAAAAATCATTAATGTGCCTGAAAATGTTGTAGAGGAAATGCTGGAGGGAATGGTTGCAGCCCATCCGCAGTATGTTAAGAGAGTGCCAGGGTTTGATGTTATTGTTCGTGCGGCAGCCCCTCAGCCGAAAGTTGCTTTAGTCAGCGGCGGCGGGAGCGGTCATGAACCGGCTCACGGCGGCTTTGTTGGGAAAGGGATGCTTGATGGCGCTGTGGCGGGTGCTGTATTTACATCACCGACGCCAGATCAAATTTATGAAGCTGTGAAGGCAGTTAATGGCGGCAAAGGCGTACTGCTTGTCATAAAAAATTATACTGGTGATGTGCTGAATTTTGAAATGGCGGCAGAATTGGCGCAAGCTGACGGCATTGAGCTCGAACAAGTTGTCGTCAATGATGATGTAGCCGTAGAAAATAGTACGTGGACAACGGGGCGACGCGGTATTGCTGGAACACTGCTTGTTCATAAAATTGCCGGAGCGAAAGCGGAAGCGGGCGGCAGTTTAACAGAAGTAAAGGCTGTTGCCGAAAAAGTCATCGCCAATGTACGGTCGATGGGGATGGCTCTAGCGCCTTGTACGGTACCTGCTGCGGGAAAACCGAGCTTTGTGTTAGGCGAACAGGAAATCGAAATTGGTATGGGGATTCACGGCGAACCAGGCACGCATCGCGAAGAAATTCGCTCAGCTGATGAAATTACAACGCAGCTCCTTGATAAGATTTTTGCGGACCTGCCGCTGGCCGCAGGCGATGAGGTTGCTGTTCTCGTAAATGGTCTCGGTGGTACGCCGCTTATGGAATTATATGTAGCAAACCGAAAAGTGGCTGCTACGTTGGCTGATAAGCAGATTAAAGTAGCAAAAACTTATGTAGGCAACTACATGACTTCTTTGGAGATGGCAGGGTTTTCCATCACTTTATTAAAATTGGATGCAGAATTAAAATCACTGCTCCTAGCGCCGGCTGATACGCCTGCCTGGGTGCAATTCTAAGAGGAGGCGATTGGTGTGAGCCAAATCGTTGCAGCAATTGTCGCAGTAGGCGAAGTAATTATTGCGAATAAAGAATATCTGACAGATCTTGATTCTGCTATTGGTGACGGCGATCATGGCCTCAATATGGCCCGTGGTTTTTCTGCCGTAATCGATAAATTCCAACAGGCTGCAGCGCCGGTCGATATTGGCAGCACTCTAAAGCAACTAGGGATGACGCTGATTTCTACCGTAGGCGGCGCATCTGGTCCGCTCTACGGTACAGCCTGCCTGCGCGCTGCAGCAGCAAGCCAGGGGAAGGCGGCGCTTGACAGTAAAGACGTGGCAAGTATGCTGCAAGCGGCCATTCAGGGAATTAAAGATCGTGGTAAAGCGCAACGCGGCGAAAAGACCATGATTGATGCCTTAGAACCAGCCTATGAAGCTTTTACTGCGGCAATGGAAGCGAACGAAGCGCTGAGCGTTGCTTTGGATAAAGCGGTGGTGGCCGCGAAAGCAGGCGTAGAATATACGAAAACCATCATTGCTACGAAGGGGCGGGCCAGTTATTTAGGGGAAAGAAGTCTCGGTCATCAAGATCCGGGAGCAACTTCCGCCACTTTAATCCTAGAAGCGTTGGCTAAGTTTGCCAAGGGGCAGGAGGGGTAATTATGGTTGGTATTGTGCTCGTTTCCCATCATCATAAGATTGCGGAAGGCCTGTTGGAATTAGCGTCGCAAATGGGCGGACAAGACGTTAAAATTATGGCGGCAGGCGGTTTGGAAGATGGGGCGATTGGTACGGATGCTGTGCGGATTTCTCAGGCTGTCACAGCGGCTTATAGCGGCGATGGCGTCGTTATTTTGGCTGATTTAGGCAGTGCTGTGTTAAGCAGTGAAACGGCCCTAGAGTTCTTGGAAGAAGCGATTCGGGAAAAAGTCAGAATTGCTGATGCGCCTTTTGTGGAAGGGGCTATTGCGGCTACGGTTCAAGCATCGATCGGAGCGACGCTTGACGAGGTGGTTGCTGTGGCCGAACAAGCGCGGGAATTGCATAAATGCTAGTAGATTAAACGGAACGTGTTTTTCTAATGGTAAGATCTCAAAACTGGTCTATTAGACAGTTTTGAGATCTTTTTCTGTCATAAATTAGTAACATTTATTTGCTATAATAAAAAACAAGGGTTACAGCAAGGGGGTTTTATATTGAAGCAAAGAAGAAAGAGCGCTAGGCTGTTTTTATTGATCGGGGCTGCTTTACTGTGGCAAAGTGCAGGGTGTTTCGGAGCGCCTTTATCCGCTGCCGATGCCGTTCGACTTGCACTAGATAAGCATCTTGATATTAAGATAGCCCAGGAAAAAACAACACAAGCAAAGTATACGTTGCAAAGTACGGAAGATGTGAAAGGCTTGTCAGTTGACGCATCGAATACGTTTTACTTAAAGCAAGTTCATTTTCATTCTCTGCCAAGCTCTACGTCTTTAACGGTATCGTTGCCGCTTTACAGCGGCGGTAAAAATGAAGGCAATATTGAAGTCGCGAAAACCGATGTGAAGATCGCCGATTTGGATTTGGCCAAGACGCGTCAAGATGTTGTATTAAAAACACTGTCAGCTTATTATGATGTACTAGATGCACAAAAGGTGCAGCAGGTCGATCAGGAAACGGTTGACAATTACCGGCTGCATTTACAAAATGCTCAGGCGCAGTATTACGCAGGCAGTATCGCTAAAGCCGATGTACTTCGCTCGGAAGTGGAACTGGCTGATGCGCAGCAAAGCTTAGTGAAAGCGAAAAATAATACGCAAGTTGCTATGAATAATTTGAAGAATCTAATTCGTTGGAAGAGTGAGGAAGGTCTTGTACTAACCGATGATTTTCAATATATTCCCTGGAATAAGACGCTGGAGCAATGTTTGGACGCGGCTAAAGCTAATCGGCCGGACTTACAAAAATATCGTCTTACTGTGGACGAAGCCAGGCAAAATATTGATATTGCGAAAGCCGATAAGAAGCCGTCTGTTGCGTTGAATGTGGCTTCTAGCTGGGGCAGCAGTATGATTCCTGACAGCAATAATAGCAATTTATATGTCGGTGTGAGCACGTCTTGGAATCTGTTTGATGGGCAGATTACAACAGCAAAAATTAAAAAGAGCGAAAGCTCTCTTATAGCAGCGCAGCTGCAATTAGAGCAGCAAGAAGACTCTGTAGAACTGGCTGTCAAAGAATATTATCTGGGAATTAGTGAAGCGGAGAAACGTTTAAAGACAACACAGGTGGCGATTCATAAGGCTGATGAAGATGCTTTTATTGCTGAGGAAAAGTATAAGGCGGGCGAAGGTTTATTGCTTGATATTATTGATGCCCAGCTGGCTCTGTCAACAGCGAAGAATAATTATATTACGGCGCAATACGATTATGTGACCTATGTGGCCAAATTGAAAAATGCCATGGGAATTGATTAAGGGGGACCGAATCATGTGGGGGAAAATAAGGCGTAAACAAGGTCTCATTGGACTTATCTTGCTCGCTATAGCAGCAAGCGGCGGCCTTTTTTATTATCACAATGCGAAACAGAAAGAAAATGTGCCAGTAGAAACGGTCGCTGTCGTACAAGGGTCAATCGTATCGACGGTAGCGGCAACTGGCACGGTAAAACCGGCTAATTCGGTAGATATTACGTCGCAAATTGCGGCACAAGTAAAAGAAATTAAGGTCAAGGAAAATGATTATGTTAAAGCCGGGCAAGTTCTAGCTATTTTAGAAGAGCGAGCTTTGGAAACTACGGTAGAGCAGGCGCGTTATCAAGTGAATAATACATCAGCCAAGTATAAACGGGCTGAATACTTACATTCGATCGGTGCCAAATCACAAGCTGATTTAGAAGATGCATTGCTCAATTATCAAACAGCTATGTCTAGTTATGCGGAAGGAAAATCAAATTTAGATAAGACAGTGATTTTATCACCTATGAATGGCGTTGTTTTAGGGGAGCCTGTGTCGGTCGGTACGGTTGTTACCGCTGGCGTTAATAATCCCACAGTCATTATGATGATTGGCGATGTGTCAAGTAAAAAAGTAAAGGTAAAAGTTGATGAGACTGATATTGGCAAGGTGAAAGCGGGGCAGTTGGCAACTTTTACGGTAGATGCCTATACGGATAAGACTTTTTCCGGCAAAGTAGAGCAGATTAGCCAAATTTCTACTAGTACGACTACTGTCTCTTCTTCTAGCGCTTCGTCTTCTTCGTCATCATCGTCGTCTGCTACCAGCGGGGTTATTTACTATTATGTGACGCTTACTGTAGATGATCCGGAAAATCTGTTAAAAACGGAAATGACAGCTCGCGTCAATATTAAAGTAGCGGAAAAGCAAGATGCTTTGCTTATACCTCTATCGGCTTTAAAGACAAGCGCCAACGGTCAATATGTTACTATTTTAAGACCTGACGGAAAGCGGGAAAATGTTTTTGTTACGGTTGGGCTTATGGATAGTGACAAAGTGGAAGTGCTAAGCGGCGTAGCGGCAGGCGATCAACTCGTCGTTTCCTATACGAAATCGCCGACGACTTCGGCGGCGAAAAAAGATAATGGTCCGCCGCCGCCCATGTAGTGGAGGGAGGTGCCGTTATGGGGATTTTGCTGCAGGATATTAAAAAGTACTATAAGATTGGTACGGAAGAAGTGGCTGCTCTTGGTGGCATTTCTTTGACGATCGAAACAGGTGAATTTGTAGCAATCATGGGACCATCGGGTTCTGGTAAGTCAACGCTTATGAATATTCTAGGTTGTCTTGATCGACCTAGCAGCGGTTCTTACATTCTGGAGGGCCAGGAAGTTGCCCAACTTGATGATGATGCTTTGGCCGGAATGAGAAATCGGCAAATTGGTTTTGTTTTTCAAAATTTTAATCTGTTATCGCGCGTGACTGCCTTAGAAAATGTTGCGTTGCCGCTGGTGTATGCTAGAGTGCCGCAAACGGAGCGGCGAAATCGGGCGACAGCCTTACTGGAAGCCGTAGGCCTGGCAACACGGACGCAGCATCTGCCTAACGAATTGTCAGGGGGACAACGGCAGCGAGTAGCCATTGCGCGCGCCTTGGTAAATGAGCCGAGTATTATTATGGCCGATGAACCGACAGGCAATCTTGACAGTCGTTCCAGTATCGAAATAATGAATCTATTTGGTAATTTGCATAAGCAGGGGAAGACAGTGATTCTTGTTACGCATGAACCGGACATTGCTGAGTATGCCAAACGAGTTATTACCGTAAAGGACGGCTTTATCCTAAAGGATGAGGTAAAGGAGTCTCGCTATGTTTAAAGAAAGCGTTATCATTGCCTTACGGGCCTTGCTCGCCAATAAGCTTCGCTCTGTTTTGACGATGCTCGGTATTATTATCGGTGTAAGCGCGGTAATTGCGATGGTTTCCATTGGCCTTGGTGTTAGAGAAAAGGTGCAGGATTCAATTGCTAGCCTTGGCAGTAATCTTTTGATTGTAAGTCCTGGCGCCGCCTCATCACAGGGCGGCGGGCGTGGTGCGGCTGGCAGCAGTACTACATTACTCTTCGAGGATTCCGAGTATTTAAAGAAGACGGTCAAAGGTATTTTATATATTGCTCCATCCGTAAGCCGACAGTATCAGCTTGTGGCGGGAAATCAGAACTGGACGACAAGCGTGCAGGGAATTACGCCGGATTATATGGCAATTCGCAGTTTAACAGTAGGCAGCGGCAGTTTTATTTCCCAAAATGATCTTGCTTCGCGCAGTCGTGTGGCTGTGCTTGGCGCAACGGTGGCTCAGAACTTATTCGGTGATCTCAATCCTGTTGGTAAAAATGTGCGCATTAATAATACGCCGTTTCTGGTTATTGGCGTTTTAGATAGTAAAGGGCAGTCCTCGATGGGGCAGGATCAAGATGATATTGTGATGGTGCCGCTGACAACAGCGCAAGAACGTCTTTTGGGGATTACTTATCTTCATTCAATCAGCATTCAAGTTGCTACCATGGAGGAAATGGATCAAGTGCAAGAAGCTGTAACTACTTTATTGCACCAACGGCATAAAATTACGGGTGATAAGCAAGATGACTTTACAGTGAGAAATTTGACAAGCCTGATGCAGACGGCAGCTGAAACAACAGGAATGATTACGTTGCTACTTGGCAGCATTGCCGCCATTTCTCTATTAGTGGGCGGTATCGGCATTATGAATATTATGATGGTATCGGTAACGGAACGGACACGAGAGATTGGGATTCGGAAAGCGATTGGGGCGACCTATCGCGATATTATGCTGCAATTTCTCATTGAATCAATCGTTATTGGCGTTGTTGGCGGTTTGATCGGGATTATGTTAGGTATTTTAGCTGCTTTGGCTATTTCCGCTTCCGGTGCGCTCCATACAGTCATTTCGCCAGTATCGATTCTTGTTTCTTTTGGCTTTTCTGTAGCAGTCGGACTCTTTTTCGGTATTTATCCGGCGCGAAAAGCAGCGCTGTTAGATCCGATTGAAGCCCTGCGTTATGAGTAGGTAGTAGCCGTTGTATTATCCTTACGCATCAAGGTGCAGGAAGGTCTCTGAACTGAAGCCTTAAGGCGTATTTGATATGTCGACTGAGCGGCGAAACGGAACCTAGAACTGATGAAAGTATTGCTGTTTGGTAGTGATATAAAAATTTTTTATAAAAGAATAAAAATGTGTGCCTAGCGCGGAAATTTTTGTTATACTATGTCTTGATCTAGTATTTTTTACAGAATAAAAGAATAAGAAACTTTATGACTATTATTTTTATGAGGGTGGGGGTAACGGGAGTGAAAGAACGGGAAGAGGAAACAATAGGAAGTGGCGATGGCGCCTTATTTCGCAAATTAAAGTCGCGTCATATCCAGTTAATTGCTTTAGGCGGTATTATTGGCAGTGGCTATTTTTTAGGGACAGGCTATGTGATTAGTCAAGCAGGTCCAGCATCGTTCTTATCTTACTTACTGGGCGGCTTGATTGTGCTTTGTGTAATGCTGTGCCTTGGTGAATTGTCTGTGGCAATGCCAATTTCAGGCTCTTTTGTTTCTTACGCCCGTGAACTGATTTCGCCTACTTGGGCTTGTGGCGTGGGGTGGTCTTACTGGTTGACTTGGGTAACCTATGTGCCATCGGAAATGATTGCCGGCGGTATGATTATGAATTTTTATTTTCCTGAGGTCAGCGCCATGTGGTGGGCGATTCTCTTCGGTCTCTTGATTACTTTTATTAATTTGGCGCAAGTCGATTCGTTCGGCGAAATCGAATTTTGGCTTGCTTTGATTAAAATTGCTGCTTTAGTTATGTTTGTAATTCTGGCAGCGCTAATCTTTTTAGGAGTTATTGGTGATCAAGGTTATTTAGGAAGCACAATTTTATTGAGTGATGGCGGCTTTACGCCTAATGGCGCTTTATCGGTACTACTTACAATGGTTATCGTACTTGTGAACTTTCAGGGATCGGAAATTATTGGTTTGGCAGCAAGTGAAAGCAAACATCCTGAAAAAAGTATTCCTACAGCGATTCGTAATGTTTCCTGGCGAATTATTTCACTCTACCTTGTACCAATGCTACTGCTTGTAACGATTTTTCCTTGGCAAAAGGCCGGTTTGGAAGAAAGCGTTTTTGCGGCGGCGCTCAATTCCTATGGATTGCACTGGGCCGGAGGAATCTTTTCTTTTGTTGTTCTTACTGCGGCCATATCTTGTTCGAATTCCGGTTTGTACGGTTGTATTCGGGCCATCTATGCTTTATCACGCGAGGGCATGGCCCCGGCTTTTCTCAGTAAAACAAATAAAAATGGTGTGCCAAAAAATGCTGCACTCTTATCGATCGGCGCTTGCTGGTTAGTTGTTATTGCCTACACGCTTGATACGACGAAAAGTTTTTATACCTATATGTTGGCGTTATCTGGCTTTACTGGTGCGATTGCCTGGATTTCTATCTGCTGGTGCCAACTCAATTTCCGGCGGCGGCTGGAAAGTTCCGGGGAAGACAGTCGAACTCTTCTTTACCGGACCCCTTTCTTTCCTTACGTAACGTACTTTGGTATTTGGGCGCAAGTTGCTTGTTTGATCGTTGTCGCTTACGATGAAACGTTGCGTATATCGCTTTATGTGGGGATTCCGTTACTTGTCATTCCCATGTTTTGCTATAAAATGCGAGAATATGCCCAGAAAGTTCTTGCTAAAACTTAATGTTTTGTTCGGCGAAGAAGCTGCGAATGTTATGGCAGCTTCTTTTTTTGGGACTTTTTATGGGTATGGCTGGAGGGAAACGGAAACTCTTTGTCGAAATGGATCGTGGTACTTAAGGCCTATGAGAAATTAGGAGGTATTTTTGCATGGAAATCAATTTGCTTGATTTACAGAAGCTGTTACAAAATTATGGTGTACTAATTAGCTTTTCAGGCCGCTTTACACAGGCGATTATTGAAGAACTCGGTGAGGCGGTGAAAAACTATTTGGATACAGAAGCAACCTCGCAAAATGCCACTTACAATGTGTTCTCTGTCTTTATCGAGCAGACCCAAAATATTAGAAATTATGGATCAAGGCATGAAGGAAATCCTTTAGGTGATCGGATCGATAATTCAGGGATTGTAGCGATTGGCAGAAATGAAGCGGGCTATTTTGTATCTTCTGGTAATTTAGTAGCAGCTTCTGATGTGGCGTCGTTGACAAAGCGGCTAGATGAGTTAGCTGGTTTAGATAAGGCGGGTCTAAAACGATTGTATAAAGAACAACTGAGGCGGGACATAGGAGATCAAACCGCAGGGGCGGGGCTGGGGCTAATTGATATGGCACGCAAAGCCAGCAAGCCGCTTCACTATTCGATTGTGCCCCACGATGACCAACTTTCCTTTTTTACGTTAAAGGTACAGGTCTAGGAGGATTAAAATGGAAGAGTTATATGTGGAACAAACCAAATCAACACCGAAGATTTATTTTGATCAGGAGAAATCTTTGTTGCGCATTGAGGGACAGTCTTACCCGGAGAATGCTTTCAAATTTTACGAACCAATATTTAAGTGGCTAGAGAATTATTTAAGCACGAGCCAAGAGCGAATGGTGCTGGAAATTTATTTTCATATGCCTTATATCAATACAAGCAGTGCAAAATGCATCATGATGCTCCTTGATAAGATGGAGGCTGCCCATGAAGCTGGTGGTAAAGTTTTAGTAAAGTGGTATTATGACCAGGATAATGATACAGCTTTAGAATGTGCTGAAGAATTTAAGGAAGATTTAGAGTTGCCTTTTGAAATTTGCGCTCTTATGGAAAGCAATGAATAGACAGAATTTATTCTATGATCGAGGCACGATGAAAATCGTTTTTCTGGCTTGTGCTATTCTCGTCCTTGCTGTAACGTTGACAGGGAGTATTAGTTATTTTGTTACACGTAGCGCCGTTGTAGATAAGCTAAAGAATCGCGATCTTATTTATATTGCCGAATCGATTGCCAGTAAGGTCGATGACCGCTTGGAGCGGGCTAAAGAAACAGCGAGACTGTTAGCCCAAGACCCTGCGGTTATGGCTTGGCTTGTTGACGCGGAACGCAACGAACAACTTGGCGAGTATAGTAAGCAAAAGCTTGATGATATAGCCAGCCGCTATGATTACGCTAACTCGTTTATTGTGAGTCGCCAAACCGGACAATATTGGGCGGAGCGACACAGAATGCTTCAAATTATGAAACCTCACGATCCTGATTCGCGCTGGTTTTATGATGCGTTGCAATCGCAGCAGCCTGTTTCTTTGAATATTGACTATAATATTGGTCGCCAGGAAACTTTTGTGTTTGTAAATGCTCTGATCGGTGAAGCAACTTCGCCGCTCGGCGTAGCTGGCGTTGGTCTTAGTATCCAGTATATTGCCGCTGAATTTCAAAAATATAAAGAAGGCAGCGCCGGAAGACTCTGGTTGATTGATCGCCAGGGAAAGATTCTGCTTTCCGATCAAGCTGAGCAAAACGGTTATTATTTAAATGACTTTATACCGCCTGAGATATTAGCGCAACTTTTACAGCATGAGGATAGAGTACGAGCTCTCGATTATCAAGATAGTTATGGCCAAATTACGGATCTTGTTTGTGAAGCAATTCAGTCAGGCCAATGGCTCATTGTGTATCAAGTACCACGTGAAGAAAGTATCGGCTTTTTAAATACGATCAAATGGAATGGAGCCATCGCGAGCTGTGTGGCGCTGTTGGTCATGATTCTTTTATTTTATATTGTGGCTCATAAAATAGCCGATCCACTGAAGCGGGCTATCGCATTAACAGAGCTTATGGAGCAGGAAATTGCCGACCGTACGGAAGAAATATCGGAGCAAAATACCAAGATCCTTGACAGCATTGATTATGCGAAACGACTGCAAGAGTCTATTTTGGCACGGCCCGATGAATTACAGACAGTGCTGAAAGATTATTTTATTTTGTGGCAACCACGTGATCTCGTCGGCGGTGACTTTTACTGGGTTCGCCAGATTGATGCGAAGCGCAGTCTCGTTGCTATTGCTGATTGTACCGGCCATGGCGTACCGGGGGCCTTTATGACAATGGCCGTTAATTCTGTTCTGACTCAACTAGCGCAGCAGCAGGACAATATCAACCCGGCGCTGATTTTGCAACAGGTAAATCAACGCATGCGAGAAATTTTACATCGTAATAAACAAAATAAAATGACAGATGACGGTCTTGATATGGCTTTATGCTATATTGAAGCAGGCAAAAAGCTGCTGTTTTCGGGAGCTCATTTGCCACTCTATATTTATCGTCGGGGAGAAGTGCAAACTTTGCAGGGAGATCGACAAAGTTTAGGCTATGAACGAGCTCGGGAAGATTTTCCGTTTACAGTACATAGTTGGGATATTTTGCCTGGCGACCGCTTTTATTTGACGACAGACGGTTACCTTGACCAAAATGGCGGGAAACAAGACTTTTCTTTTGGCAAGAGACGTTTTGTTCAACTCCTTACATCACTAGCTGAGAAATCGATAGATGAACAAAAAGCTGCTATTGTTCAGGCTCTCGCTGAATATTCACAGGGGCAGCCGCAGCGTGATGATATTACGGTAATAGGCTTTTCTTTCGATTCGATAGATTATGTAGATTAGGCGGTGAAATTATGGCAGAGAGGGATTGCGATAAGCAACTGTTCGGAGCAGAAGAGCAGGTATTACAAGGAGCTATGGCTGATTTAGCAGCAGAGCAATATCGGGGGAATTCACTGCTAGAAAGATATCGACTGCTTACAGGTCAGTATGATCGTCTACTGAAATTGACTCGAAAGGTTTTTCGAATTAGTGATATGCAAGGAAAGGCCTTGCAGCGTAGCCAGCGGGAAATGCAGAATTTATTGGATAATGCCAACCAAGGCTTTTTGACTTTTGGCGCGGATCTACGAATTCAACCTCAGTATAGTGCGGAATGTGAGCGGCTCTTCGGTCGGAAGATTGCGGGACTGCGTATTATCGAGTTGCTATCAGAGCGAACTCCTTTTGGCGACGAAATGTTGGAACAAATTTTCCAGAGCTTTTTTATAACGCAAGATAGCGCAAAAATGCAAGAAAGTCTGGCCTATTTCCCCTTTTTGTTAGAACGGGAGCAGCAGACCATTCGCGTGGAGTGTAAGTATCTTGCTAGTAGCGATGAGGAAGAAGCGGCAACCGTTATGCTGATTCTAACGGATGTTACGGAAGAAGTTGCAGCGCAGCAAAAAATTTCTTTTTTGAGCTATCATGATAAATTGACCAATCTTTATAATCGAGCTTATATAGAAGAAGCGTTGCCTGAGTTAGAAAAAAGTGAAGCCCTGCCTGTCAGTATTATAGTGATTGATATGAATGGGCTGAAATTGGCCAATGATGTGTTTGGTCATCAAGAGGGCGATAATCTGCTTTTGGCTATGGCTGACCTATTGCGCAGTCTTTGTCGTCCTCGTGATATTATTGCTCGCTGGGGCGGCGATGAGTTTTTGCTGCTTTTGCCACAAACTGGCGAAATGGCTTGTGCTCATCTTTGTCAAAGTATTCGCGAAGGCTGTCTGGCAATCAATCACTGTGTCGTTCCCTTAAGCGCTGCTGTCGGAGCGGCAACGAAAGAAACGCCGCTTGGTCAAATCATTGAGCTTTTTAACGTAGCGGAAAGTCGAATGTATAGTGATAAGGTACAACGAGGCCAAACTGTACGCAAAAAAATGGTCGCTACGCTCGAAGCGCGGCTTTACGAACGGTGTTTTGAAAATCAAGGACATAATGAACGTGTTGGCGAGCAAGTCGTTGCTTTTGCCAGATTTTTAAATTTCAGTTTGCGCAGTGAGGCGGTAAAGCAGCTTAAACTTTTGGCGAGACTCCATGATATTGGGAAAGTGGCTATCCCTTCGGAAATTCTAGGAAAGCCTAGCGCTTTAAGTAAAAGTGAGTGGGCGATTGTGAAAGTTCATAGTGATGTTGGCTATCGTATGGCCCAGTCCATCGGTGAAACGGCGGTAGCTGATTTGATTCTGTCGCTACATGAGCGGTGGGATGGCGCCGGCTATCCTTATGGACTGAAAGGAGAAGAGATTCCCTTACTTGATCGGATTTTTTCACTGGTAGATGTGTTTGATATTATGACTCACGACCGGCCGTACCAAATGGCTTTGAGTAAACAAGAGGCGATTTTGCAGATTGCCGCTGCGGGCGGACAGCAGTTTGATCCACTTCTGACAGAAAAGTTTTTAGCTTTTCTTGCTGTGAAAGGAGATCAGCGATAAAACTCTCATAGCAATTTTTGACGAAAACCTTCATCAATGGGCTAAACGGGTCGAGAAGGCCTGTCATGATAAAATAACAGACTTTAACAATATTGACGGAATAATGAAAATCATCTAAAATATAACTAAAGAGCAACTATGAATTAAGAAATAATTTTTCTCGATAAATGAATTGCAAGTTTAATCCACTAGCTCATTTACGATCGATAGATAAGTGCAGGTTTTATCTGCTCGGTCTATCGATCTTTTTGTTTGAAGCGAAAAGCCTGGCCAGGTTTTTGCGATAGAAGGAATGTTATTTTGGGAGGAGTGTAGCTATGAATAAGGTAACAGATCTAGATCAAGTGATTGACAAAGTTCAAGATGGAATGACTCTTTTATTTGGCGGTTTCTGTGGTGTAGGAGCTCCCTTAACTTGCATCCAAAAAATTGCTGACAAAGGTGTAAAAAATCTTACCATTATGTCGGTAGTGGCAACCTATCCTGGCGGTAAATTTGATTTAGCGCCGCTCTTTAGCAATGGACAGGTGAAAAAATTTATTTGTGCTCATGCTGGTACTTCGCCAGAAGCAGTCAGCGCTTTGAAAAATGGCAATCTTGATATTGAATATTATCCTATGGGCAGCTGGATTGAAAAAGTTCGGGCTGGCGGCGCTGGTCTTGGTGGCGTATTGACTCGTACTGGCCTTGGTTCTTTAGTAGAAGAAGGCAAAGAAAAGATTGTCGTTGATGGCAAAGAGTATATTTTAGAAAAACCCTTACGGGCTGATATGGCTTTTATCAAAGGCTATAAAGCGGACTTATGGGGAAATGTGCAGTATCGTTATGCTGCGATTAATACGAATCCAACTGTCGCGATGGCAGCTGATTATACAGTAGCGGAAGTCAATGAAATTGTTCCTGTCGGAAAGCTTGATCCACAATGTGTCGGCACTCCTGCTGTCTTTGTTCACGCCGTAGTACAAGGCAAAACATTAGAGGAACAAGCGACTACTTTCCGTGACTTATGGTCGCGGACAGGTCAGCTTCGTTAAGCGAAATAACATAGAATCGGAACCCTATTTTTGAGGAGGCTAAAATCATGGACGGGAAAGAAATGATTGCGCGCAGAGCGGCAAAAGAATTATCAAACGGTGAAGTGGTTAATCTCGGTTTTGGTATTCCGACAGCAGTGGCAAACTATATCCCTGAAGGCGTGGAAGTGCTGCTCGAATCGGAAAATGGCGCGTTGGTTTTTGGCGGTGCGCCGAAATTAGGCGAAGAAGATTCTGATGTAGGCAACGCCGGCGGCTTGCCTATCACAATGATACCAGGTTCTTCTTGTTTTGATCTTGCTACATCTTTTTGTATTATTCGTGGCGGCCATGTAGGAACGACGATCTTAGGCGCGTTAGAAGTGGACCAGGAAGGAAGTATTGCCAACTGGGCAACGCCGGTGGCGCCTGGCAAATGGAGCCCGGGTATGGGGGGGGCCATGGATCTTGTAACAGGAGCCAAAAAAGTTATTGTTACGATGATTCATACTGTAAAAGGATCGCCGAAGATTTTGAAAAAATGCACTTTGCCTTTGACGGGGAAAGGCTGCGTATCTAAGATTATTACGGAAAAATGCGTGTTTGAAGTAACGGACGCAGGCCTGTTGCTTGTAGAACTAGCCGAGGGTGTTACGGTTGATGAAATAAAAGCTTGTACAGAAGCTGAGTTTTCTGTAGCGGCGGAAATGAAGCCTTACCAACTATAATTTTATTGAGTTGCAGCTGCCTTACGATTCGTATTCGTAAGGCAGTTTTATTTTTTTGTTGAAATTCTTTTGGACCTCTTTCAAAAATAGATATTAAAGAATGACAAGAGTAGGAGGCGAAGCAAGATGCGTATTTTTATTAATCCAGGCCATGCTCCAGATGGTAACCCTGATCCAGGGGCCGTCAATGCTGTTACAGGGCTGCGCGAATGTGACGTAGCTTTAGCGGTAGGCGAAGGTGCTGCTACTTATCTCAGAGCAGCTGACTGTGAGGTGACAGTATTACAACTTGATGATCTAAGCGCCATCGTCATGGCAGCGAATGACTGGCAGTCTGATTTTTTTATCAGTATTCATTGCAATAGCGCCGAAAGTACGGCGGCGACAGGGACGGAAGTGTGGTACTGCAGCGGTTCGTTGGGCGGAGAGCAGCTTGGCGATTGTATAAAAAGAGAAATTCTAGCTGCGTTACCCTTAGTTGATCGTGGGATGAAGGAAGCGACTCCTGGCGAAAATGGCTTATATGTACTGACAAATACAGCAATGCCCGCCTGCCTTGTTGAACTTGCCTTTATTTCCAACCCACAAGATGAGGTATTATTACGGGAAGCTCAGCAGCAGGATGCTTTTGCCAGAGCCATTGCCAGGGGTGTGACGGATTGTGATATATATCACGGTCAAAGATAGCTAAATTTGCTATACTGACTACAAAAAGTTTCCTTGGGGATACGAAGTAGCGGAGGCGGTTAGATTATGAATCGCAAGATTTCCTTGGCGCCGCATTTGCCAGGCGGGCGAATTACGGCAGAACAAATGAAGCACGTAGTTGGCATAGCTGAAAAATACGGTGCTTCACTGCGCTTAACAGCCAGTACGATTGTATTAAGCGGGATCGATCCTCAGGATCGCGAAGCTGCTGTGGAGGAATTAAAGATGCCCTTAGAATCTTTTATGGCTAAAGCGGTTCGGGCGATTGCCATGTGTACAGGAAAACCTTCTTGCCCGCGAGGGCAGCAAGAAACAATGACGTTAGGCTTGGCATTGGATGAACGATTTTTTGGACAGCCTACGCCAGCTAAGATTCGCATTGGTCTTAGTGGCTGTTCTAATTGCTGTTCCGAGCCTCTAGTAAAAGATATTGGCTTGTTTGGGGCGCCCAAAGGCTTTATGCTGGCGATTGGCGGTCAAGCGGGAAACCGAGTTCAGGCAGGCAAAGTGATTGCTTTAAATTTGCCGGGCGAAGAGGTTCCTGAAGTCATTCAAGCCATTTTGGATTATTATCGCCGCTATGGTCGTGACAAAGAGCGACTTGGCGCTATGATTGAGCGAATTGGCTTAGAAGAAGTTGCTTTTGCTGTAATTCCTAAAGCTTTTCAAATGCCCGTATAAGCAAAATAGAGGGTAGCAGGAGATCGTAGGTTCTCGTCGAATAAAATAAAAATCCAAAAGGCTTTATTTGCTTAACTGGCAGATAAAGCCTTTTGGATATCCGCAGGTGTAACGTAGCAGAAGGGAGCGAGAACTGTGCCAATAAAAATACCTAATAATTTGCCGGCTGTCCCCATTTTAGAAAAAGAAAATATTTTTGCTATGGATGAAGATCGAGCCTATAGTCAGGATATTCGTCCGTTAAAGATTTTGCTGCTCAATCTTATGCCAACGAAGATCGTTACAGAAACTCAATTTTTGCGCTTACTAGGCAATACGCCGCTGCAAGTTGAATTTGACTTTTTATATACAGCGACTTACGAACCACGCAATACACCCCATGAGCATCTTGTCAAATTCTATGAGACCTTTGAGTCGATCCAGCATCGTAAGTATGATGGCATGATTATTACCGGAGCTCCTGTGGAACAAATTCCCTTTGAATCAGTAGAATACTGGGAGGAACTTTGCAAAATTATGGAGTGGAGCAAACGCAATGTCTATACAACGCTCCATGTTTGCTGGGGAGCTCAGGCTGCCCTATACTACCATTATGGGATTCCTAAATACTTGTTAGACCAGAAGCTTTTCGGCGTTTTTCCGCATAAGGTCAATCAAAAAGAAAAAATGTTGTTTCGCGGTTTTGATGATATTTTTTATGTACCTCATTCCCGACATACGGAAGTGCGCAAAGAAGATATTCTAAAGGTTCCGCAGCTCTCGATTCTGTCTGAATCAGACGAAGCGGGTGTTTATGCTGTAATTGACAAAACCTATCGCCGTTTATTTATTACGGGCCATTCGGAGTATGATCCGTTGACCTTAAAGGCCGAATATGATCGTGATATTACACAAGGCCTTTCCATTCAGGTGCCTGCCAATTATTATCCTGGCGATGATCCGACGCAGGAACCGATTGTGCGTTGGCGCAGTGCGGCAAACTTGCTTTTTGCGAACTGGCTGAATTATTATGTATATCAAGCCACTCCCTATGATCTAAATCGGCTGCCGCACCTTGAATCATTCAGCGGTTTGGATGGTGAAGGAATTTAAGTAGGGTTACTTTGGCATTTCTGTCACGCTGCAAGTTAGTGAGGCAGTTTTTTTTATAACAAAGTAGTTGAAATTTCAACTACTTTGTTATAAAATAAAGCCTAAAAGGAGGGCTACTATGGTCAAACTAGACAGTCCTGTTTTACGGGAAGTAGGCGCGTTAGCACGGTGCATTCAGTCAATTAGCGATATTCGTTTTCGTGATTTGAATTTACAACGAGGTCAATTCGTGTTTTTAACACGTATCTGCGAAAATCCGGGCATTCACTTTGCGGAATTATCGCAGATCTTAAAAGTCGATAAAGCAACGACGACAAAAGCCGTACAAAAATTAATGAAAGAAGGCTATGTTGAAAGACGGCGCGATGATCAGGATAAGCGGATTTGGCATTTGTATCCGAGCGAAGCTGCGCTAAAAAACTATCCTTTGATTATGGCCGAGGAAAATCAGCATATTGCTAGCTGCTTTAACGGTTTTACTAAGGCTGAAGAAGAACTGGTTTGTCTTCTTTTGGCGAGAATGCGCCAAAACATTGAAGTCGATTGGCTGCAGTTGAAATGTGGTAAAGAATAGTTCTTAGTAAAGGGAGCGATTTTTATGAATAAATTTGTTATAGTACCTTATGAAGCAATTTATAAAGAAAGAATCATTGCGTTAATTTTGGCGATTCAGCAAAAGGAGTATCAGATCCCCATTAGTCGGGCTGATCAGCCTGATTTAGAAAATGTTCCGGAGGTATATCAACAAAACAAAGGCGGTTTTTGGATCGCCTTGCACGAAGAACAGGTGATTGGCACGATTGCTTTGATCGATATTGGGCAGGGACAAGGCGCTTTGCGGAAGATGTTTGTACAAAAGGAAGCCAGAGGCAAGGCCGTCGGCGTTGCGCAGGCGCTACTTGATCATCTGCATGCTTGGGCCAAGCAGCAAGGATTGCGTGAGATCTACCTTGGCACAACAGAGAAGTTTTTAGCAGCTCATCGGTTTTATGAGAAAAATCAATTTCAGCAAATCGATAAAGTGGATTTACCGCCTAATTTTCCGATTATGGCAGTAGACACACGGTTTTATCAATTGGCGCTGTAAAGCAGCGAAGGAGTTGGCTTTGTGGCAGAAAAATTATTTTATGTGCTCAGTGACTTTTTTTTGCCCTTACTGGTCGGGTATTATCTAAGAAAAAGCCATAAAATGAGTGAAACGGCCTGTAATTGGCTGGTGCGGTTTAATATAATTGTCTTTGGGACACTTTTATCGGTGCTAAGTTTTTGGACTTTACCGCTGAATTGGCAGTTAATGTGGCTGCCGCTGTTCGGAATTTTGCTGAGCTTGATTCCTGGAGCTGCGGCCTATCCCTTTAAACGAACTGCCACAGGCCATTTTCGCGGCAGCTACTTAGGTTGCGCCATGTTATCTAATATTGGCCTACTTGGCGGTTTATGCGCTTTCTTTCTCTATGGCGAACAAGGTTTTGCCTATATTCAAATTATGGCTTTATTTCAAAACCTCGTGTTCTTTTTAGTGTGCTTTCCTATGGCCGACTATTTTAGACGCCGTGATGATGGTGAAGCGAAGAAGGGCGACATCGCTTGGCGTTCCTTATTTTTGAACTGGAACCAACTTCCTGTTGCGGGTCTTATAGTAGGAATGGTTTTATATGGTGTGAGTGTGCCGCGTCCGCCTTTGCTGGGCGATTTTTTTGCAGCAACGATTCATATTTCTACCTGGGCGGCGTTGCTTCCAGCCGGTTATTCCATTCGTTTTTCTCAAATGCAGCAATATTATAAAACAGCAACAGGCCTTATCCCGATCAAATTTATTCTTACGCCGTTAGCTGCTTATGCACTCGCGCAGGGGATTTTTAGTGATTCTGTTATACTGGGATCTATTTTAATTGGCGCCAGTGTTCCCACTGGGATTAATGCGATTATTTTAGCTCGCTTATACGATTTGAATTTACCATTGGCAGGGGCTGCTTTTTTTGTGACAACATTGATTTTTTTATTTCTAGTCTACCCCTTATTGTTTTGGGGGCTTCATAGCTAAGTTGGTAGTGGCAGGAAATTTTTTTCTGGGCTAAGCCTTGCTTTACAGGGGGGCGAGTGCTACACTTCTTGACATGAAGCTTCGTGCAGTTCGCTTTTTGGGAGGGAAACGTATGTTAAATCATTTTTTTATGCGCTGCAATCAGTTGCTAGGGAAAAATATGATGTTTATTATTTTTTTCGGACTAATTGCCGGTACATTTATACCAATAGCTGATTCAGCTTCTTTACGTGCTGTAGTGATTGGTCTTTTTGCCTATATGACTTTTGTGACTGCGTTAGGGACGAGTTTGAAGGAATTTCTTGGTATTATTCGTAAGCCCTTTGTCCCCTTGTGGGTGCTATTTCTTGTTCATGTTATGGCGCCAGTTACAGCCTGGATTGTCGGTACGGTTTTTTATCCTGATGAGCCGCTGATTCGCCTAGGCTATTTAGTGGGAGCGGCGATTCCGATTGGCGTTACTTCGATTATTTGGACAGCCTTGGCAAAGGGGAATGTGGCGACTTCGCTTGTTGCTGTAACGTTAGATACCTTTATTGTTCCCTTTGTATTACCGCTGTTCTTTAATCTGATCGTTGGTCAGACTGTTTCCATTGATTATTTACAGATGATTGGCCAGTTGGCCTTAATGGTTACGATTCCTAGTCTTATTGCCATGGTCATTCATGACTGGACCAAGGGGGCTGTCGTGAACTTTTCTCAAAGTTTTGGTGGTGTGACGGCGAAAATCGGCATGTTTATTGTAACTTTTATTAATGCGTCCATGGTAATGCCACAGATTCACTGGGATGCTTCGATTGTGAAAACTATGGGAGTTACGTTGCTTGTAGTAGCCACTGGCTATTTCGTAGGCTTTTTAGGTTCTTTTTTACTGAAAGACCGCTCGCGTCAATATACGCTTACCATGATCTATAGTGTGGGGATGCGCAATAATGCTTGCGGGCTTGTTGTGGCTTTAACGTACTTTCCGCCGCCAGTGGCGATTCCCATGACGCTTTCGATCCTATTTCAGCAGCCCTTGGCTTCGTTGATTTCTTCGTTCAGTAAACGTTTGGGGGCAGAAAAAACGGTAAAACCAGTTCAGGCTAATTCCTAAGCCAGTATATTATATTTAACAAAAAAGCTTTTTCACTTTTGGCGAGTTAGAGCCACAAGCGAAAAAGCTTTTTTCATTTATTATTGCCCTTTAAAAGTTTTAATTAATAAGACTTGTTCCGGTAATCACCCAAACAAGGGCGAAACTGATTACAATGGTCATATTCGCTACAGCGCCGACAAATTTCTGATCATAATGAAATTCAATAGCAAAAGGGATCACTGCTGTAGCAATTGGCAGGATGAGGCCTACTAACACGGTGTATTTGAATAGTTCGCCAAACGGTGCAATAAAAAAGATGGCTAGTCCCACAGCTAATCCAATTACATAGCGAAAAGCAAGAACTTTGCCAGCTTGTTTTATATGACTGAGACTAAAGGAGAAACTGAGGTAGACGCCCAACAGTAAGAGAGACAGCGGACCGTTCGCTTTGGCGATTAGACCGGTGAAAGCAACAACAGGCTCCGGCAGCGTAATTCCTAGCAGCGCAATAAAAAAGCCAGCAAGATAGGACATAAGCGGCACGGACTTAGATAGGCGCGTAAAAATTGTTTTTACGTCAAGGGAACTGTCGGCAACTGAATAGTGATTAGCTAATAAGTAACAGAGCCCGAAGGTAACTAGAGCGTTGCCAATATCAAACATGCCAAAGTAGGTAATTCCTTCCTGACCCCAAATTACTTCAATAAGTGGATAGGCAAAAAGGCCGATATTGAAGCCCGGAAGGACCATCGACATGATGCCCCGGGTCGAACGAGCCTCGCGTTGAAAAAATAAAATACCTAACAGCGCCATAAGACAGCCGTAAATGAGGCTGAAAGCCGAGAGAGAGAGCAGTGAATAGTCAATCGTCACTTTACTAAACGTCGTAATAATTAAAGCTGGCAAAGTCACATTAAAGACGACACGAGCCAAGGCTTCGCCGTCGCTTTGGCGGATCAGTTTAACTGTTTTTAAAAAATAACCAAATAAGATGACGAGCAGGGAAATAAATAGTTGACTGGTTACTGAATCTGACATGAGAATCCCTTCATTTCTTCAATAAAATAAGCGGGTGCGTCCCGCTTCTCATCGTTGAGGTTCTTAGATTGGCTACATTCTAGCATGTTTATCCGGTCTTTTCAATGGATTTAGGCTCGATTTATTAAAGTAAGTTTACTGTGAATTTTCTTGAATGTCTTACCAGAGCTTGTTATAATCAATTACAAAGAATAAAAAAATATATTATTGTTAAGATGAGTCTTATATATCGAATGGGAGGATGGGGGTTTTATAGCAATCACTATGGAGCGACAAAAGGGAGAAACGATTTTATCATTACATAAAGCAATAGACATTCTAAGTTTGCTGCAGCAGCAGGGAATGCCCATGGGAGTCACCGAAATTGGTCGCACTTTAGGTATGAATAAGAGTACAGTGCATCGAATTTTGGCAACCTTGGAGCAACGAGGTATGGTACAGCAAGACGCTGAGAATGGGCGATATTGGTTAGGCTTAAAACTCTATTCTTTAGGTATGGCCGTGAGTGAAAATATGCCGCTTAAGGCCGTGGCTTCGCCCTATATCCGGGCTTTGTCGCAGCAGTTTAATGAAGTGGTGCACTTAGGCGTTCTTGATCGAGCTGCCAGTGTAGACCCCAGGTTTCTTATTGTTGATAAGATTCAAATTCAGCAGTTTTTAAATATTACTCCTTCGATTGGTTTTGGCGCACCTTGCCATTGTTCTGGTCTGGGGAAATGCCTACTTGCCTTTACTCCCAGTGAGTATGTAGCGACTTTTACTGGCGCCGCCTTATCACGTTATACGGAAAAGACGATTATTGATTGGCCCAGCTTGTTAGCGGAACTTGCTTTCATTCGCCGTCAGGGCTATGCCATAGATGATGAAGAACTGGAAGTGGGGTTAAGCTGTATTGCAGCGCCGATTCTTGCTAAAAATGGGTTGCTTATTGGGGGCGTCAGTCTTTCAGGACCGACTTACCGAATCCAAGCATCGCAAGCAGAAATGATTGCAGCGGTGCAGGAGACGGCTCAGAAAATTTCGCAGCAAATTGACTAATTTTTTTTCAGAAAAAACCGGAACGTTGTATCGTAATGCGGAACGAATTATTTATACGCAATCTGGACTTGAATAAGGAGGATATATATGAAACGTATTTTAGCGATTAATCCTGGAGCGACTTCGACTAAGGTAGCCGTTTTTGATGATGAAACGCCTATTTTTAAAGAGACAATGGAACATCATGGCCCGGAAATGGAAGCGTTTTCACGTGTGGTTGATCAATACCTTTATCGCATGGAGCTGATTCGTAAAACTCTAGAAGCAAACGGAATTTCTCTAAGCAGTATCGAGGCCGTTGTTGGACGTGGGGGATTGTTAAAACCGCTGGAAGGCGGGACTTACCAAGTGAATGAAGCGATGGTTGAAGATTTGCGTCAGGCGGCGCGAGGCGAACATGCTTCAAATCTGGGTGGTGTTTTGGCTTATGGTTTTGCTCAGGAATTAAAGATTCCCGCTTTCATCGTCGATCCGGTTACAGTCGATGAATTAGAGCCTGTAGCGCGTATTTCAGGAATTCCTGATTTGGAGCGTGTCAGCATGGCTCACGCTCTAAATATGAAGGCGGTAGCGCGTAAAGTCGCTTTGTCCCTTGCTAAGCCTTATGAAGAGTTAAATTTAGTTATTGCCCATTTGGGAACGGGGATTTCTTTGTCAGTTCATCATAACGGACGAATGATCGATTTTATCGATGGCAAAGAAGAAGGCGCTTTTGCACCGGACCGTTGCGGCGGTTTACCGGCAAGTCAGCTTGTGAAGCTTTGCTATAGCGGCAAGTATACCTATGAAGCGCTCAGAGATCGTTTATTTGGCAAGGGCGGTTTTTATGCCTATCTTGGCACGAAGGATCTGCGTGTTGCTGAAGAACGGGCGAAAGCAGGCGATAAAACAGCACAACTTATTTTAGAAGCCTTTACTTATCAAGTTGCCAAGGATATTGCGGCGTTGGCGTCGGTGGTGAAGGGCAATGTAGATCGCATTATTTTGACTGGCGGAATTGCTTATTCCGAAGCGGTTGTTGGCGCTATTAGCGAACGCGTTGTATTTATTGCTCCCGTAGCAGTTATGCCAGGAGAGGAAGAATTGGAATCTCTTGCCTCCGGCGCTCTGCGTGTACTGAATGGGGAGGAAAAAGTTAAAATTTATGCCTAGTTTGTAAGGACATTTTTTATTGATAAAAAGCTAAGAATGACAGGAGGAATTTATGTGAAAAAGTTGCTAACAGGCAATGAAGCGGTGGCGCAAGGCGCTTATGAAGCGGGCGTCGTTTACGCAGCCGCTTATCCCGGTACGCCTAGTACAGAGATTTTGGAAAATATTGCTCAGTTTAAAGGGGACATCATTGCGGAATGGGCGCCAAATGAAAAAGTCGCCTTCGAAAATGCGATCGGCGCGTCTTTAGGCGGCGGGAGAACCTTGGCGGCCATGAAGATGGTCGGGGTGAATGTAGCAGCTGATCCGCTCTTTAGTTTTGCCTATTCGGGTGTCAATGGCGGCATGGTACTTGTCAGTGGCGATGATCCTGGCTGTCATTCCTCGCAAAATGAACAAGATAATCGGTATTATGCTAAGTTTGCTAAGGTGGCTATGGTGGAGCCGAGCGATAGCCAGGAAGCAAAAGATATGGTTAAAACAGCTTTAGAGATTAGTGAAACCTTTGATACTCCTGTGCTATTCCGTATGACGACGCGCGTTTGCCATAGTAAAAGCATCGTGACGTTAGGAAAGCGGAGTGAAGTCGTTAAAAAAGCCTATGTTAAAAATCCCGCAAAATATGATTTGGTCCCGGCTGTAGCGAAAAAGCTGCGTGTAAATTTGGAAGAACGGCTGCAGACTTTACAGCGCTACGCGGAAGAGACGCCGTTAAACTATATCGAATGGCACAGTAAAAAAATCGGGATTATTTCCTCGGGGATTGCTTTTCAATATGCCAAGGAAGTTTTTGGCGAAGATGCTTCATATTTAAAACTTGGTTTTACTTATCCGCTACCGCTCGAAAAAATCCGTACCTTTGCCGCTGCCGTTGATACGCTCTACGTCGTGGAAGAGCTTGAGCCTTATTTGGAAGAGCAGATCAAAGCAGCTGGCATTGCTTGCATTGGTAAAGCGAAAATTCCTTATACCGGTGAATTAAATCCTGATATTGTCGCACAGGCGCTCCTTGGTAAACGTCGCGAGATGATTTCTTATGACGCTTCCGTTGTAGTAACGCGTCCGCCGGTTCTTTGCGCGGGCTGTCCTCATCGCGGGTTCTTTTATGAACTGGGAAAACGTAAGAATGTAGCGATTATGGGCGATATTGGCTGCTACGCTTTGGGCGGCGGCGATCCCTTAAATGCCAAAGATGCTGCCAACTGTATGGGCTCTGCTCCCAGTGTGGGGCATGGTCTGCAAAAGACTTTCCATTATTTTGAGGAAGATACGCGAGTAATTTCTACAATCGGCGACTCTACCTTTTTCCATACTG
Organism: Pelorhabdus sp. sgz311002; assembly: GCF_056134285.1. Lineage (NCBI taxonomy): Bacteria > Bacillati > Bacillota > Negativicutes > Selenomonadales > Sporomusaceae > Pelorhabdus > Pelorhabdus sp. sgz311002. The sequence continues at coordinate 105,450 of NZ_JBWBCL010000007.1, forward strand.
GTCTTATGAGCTTGATTGATATTGTTTATAATCGCAGCAATACAATTACTTGTATTCTTGATAATCGAATTACTGGTATGACGGGCCATCAGGATCATCCTGGCACTGGTTATACACTGCAAGGGATGCCAACGAAAGCGCTTGATATTGCTTCTGTGGTAAAAGCCATTGGCGTGGATCATGTCAAAACCATTAATCCTTTGCGCCTTGATGAAGTCAGTGAAGCGCTCGATTGGGCCTTGGCCCTTGACGAACCTTCGGTCATTATTACACGTTGGCCTTGCGTGTTAAAGAAAGCATCGCCGCAAGATCACGAAGAATTCGGCGACTATTTGGCAAAATGCAAAATCGATCAAGCGAAATGTATCGGTTGTAAAAAATGTATTAAAACAGGCTGTCCAGCCCTTCGTTTTGATAAGGCGGCGAAAAAGAGTTCGATCCATGCGATGCAGTGTGTAGGCTGTGAGGTTTGTGCGCAGGTTTGTCCGGTACAGGCGATTGCCAAGGAGGGGAAATAAGATGGCGACGAAAAATATTTTATTAGTAGGCGTTGGCGGCCAGGGAACCATTTTAGTGAGCAAGATTTTATCTACAGGTCTTATGGCTGCCGGCTATGACGTAAAAATGTCAGAAGTACATGGCATGGCCCAACGCGGCGGCAGTGTGAGTACCCAGGTTCGCTATGGTGAAAAAGTTTATTCACCCATTATTGGTAAAGGCGAAGCCGATATTCTCGTATCTTTTGAGCAGATGGAAGCGCTGCGCTGGTTAGATTATTTAAAGCCTGATGGCAAAATCGTTGTCAATGATTATCAGATTCCCTCAGCGCCGATTTTGAATGGAAAGTGCGATTATCCTACAGGCATTTTAGAAACTTTACAGGAGAAAGCGGCAACGACGATCGTAGCTGCAGAAAAGATAGCCCTTGCGCTGGGCAATGGTCGCTGTATGAACGTTGTTTTATTCGGTGCTTTAGTCAAGGCGATGGACCTTACCACAATCCATTGGGACGAAGCAATGAAAGAACAGATTAAGCCCCAGCTTTTTTCAATCAATCAGGCCGCATTTCAAGCTGGGTTAGAGACAGTCTGATAGTTGCCAAGCCTTAAGGGGCATGGTATCATAAGAAAGAGTCAGCAAAAGAAAACGTCGGCAAACTTATCGAAAGGTAAGGACGCAAAGCTTTGGATCTAAGGACAGATCTGTCTATGAGCGCCAGGTTGCAATCAATTTGATGAGCAGCCTGGTTTTTTGTTGCTTAATTTAGGCAAATAAGGAAGGGTTTTACATGTTACAATATTTGGCCCAGCTCTTGGGCCGTTGTGAATGTTGCGGCCGTAAGGCTACGCGGCGCCTTGAAATGTATAACGATGGGCAGAATAAGTCCAAAGGGCATTATTATTGTGAAAGCTGCCTGAGTGAAGGCCTAAATCAAGCTGTTTCAGGCGAGTTTTTATCTACAGGGAAAAAATTCACCTTATTTCATTCTGCGAATGAATTGGAACGAGCTGGTATTTCCTGTACCAACTTTTTACAGAAATAGAACAGGAATAAAAAACCGTCGCGGTAAGCTTACGACTACACGAATGCTTACTGCGGCGGTTTTTTATTCTAAATAGAGGATTTGATCGGATTTTAGCGAAAAAGAATAAAAATAAAGATTTTCAGCCTGCAAGTAATGAGTGAGGTGCCAGGATGCGCTATTGTATTTTTTGCGGTGTAGAAATACCGAAAAGTGCTTTGTTTTGTCAGATCTGCGGCAAACGACAACCAGATCAAACGGAAGAAATGGCTGAGGCGGAAGCGGAAGCTGTAGAAACTGAGTTGGTAGATCCAGCGCCGCCGACTGGGCTGGCTGCTTTTTTGGCTTCGCCCAAAAAATTGGTGATTGCTGGAGTTGGCGCTTTTGTCGGGCTAATTATCATAGTAACTTTTGTTATTGTTGTTGTAACGAAAAAATAAGCGGTCTTTCAAATCTGTATAGATTGGATATTTCGGAGGAGATTAGCTATGTATTGTCCTCAATGCGGTGTGACCATAAGTGTGGAAGGAAATTTTTGCGGCAAGTGTGGCAAGGATGTGGCCTATCTAACACAATCAGATAAACAGCCAAAAGCTGCCGTCCCTGCTTCGCCCACAGAAGAACTCGCCTCACCAGTACCAGAGACTACAGCGACGGATGGTTTGGTTATTACAGAAGCCGAAGTAGCAGCGGCTGCAAAGGCGGCTGAAGAGTTGTCAGGCGAAGGCGGTGACTCAGCGAAAAAAGCGGACGAAGCTTCAGAGCAAGTACCAGAGCCAAAACCGTCGCAAGTGGGTGCATTGTCTGGCGGTAGCGCCGATCATAAAAAGCCTGCTGTCGTTTATTTTTGTAACTCTTGCGGTACGGCTGTTTTTGCTGAAGATAGCTATTGCTACGAATGCGGCAAAAAGACACAAAAAGAATATTATTGTCAACAAGCTGCCGGTTTTACGAAGAAGAAGAAAGTTCTATTTGGCCTTATCGCCCTTACCGCTTTTTTTGGTACGGCATGGCTGATGTATCATTTTGCTAAGTCTTGGTTTCATTAACTTATTGCTTTGTTCATAATAATAGATGATATTGCCGTGATTGGTGATTCGCGCTATTTACGTTTGAGGCATGATTTAGTTTTGCTATCATAGTATATTTTAGTATATTTAAAATTTTCTTTATCAGTATTCATGTTATTTTGTTATAGACATTGATAAAAAAATCTGCTATATTAAATCAAATGGTAAGCCGTGTCTTCTCTGAAGGGATAAAAATTCTTTTAGCGTGATGGCTTATCATTTTTTTATTATAATTGCATGCAAAAAGGGGGAGAAAGTATGGCAAATTTTGATTTCGTCAGTCTGATTAAGCAAGATCGGGTAGAGAGAAAGCACGAGCATTTTTCTGGCACGCTGCTTGATTATCTGAAAATCGTAAAAGAAAATCCGAAAGGAGTCATGCTAGCTCATCAACGCATGCATGAACTACTAACAGCGCCAGGTGTTGATATTGTAAGAACAGAAGAAGATCCGCGCTTGAAACGGATTCACGGCAATGATACGCTGCGGCGTTATCGTTTTTTTGAGGATCAGTTTTTTGGCATCGATAAAAGTATTATGAAAATCATGCGTTATTTTCACTCTGCAGCCATGAAAGGTGAGGAATCACGGCAAGTTTTATATTTAGTGGGGCCTGTAGGTGCAGGGAAATCTTCTTTGATGGAAGCGTTAAAACGGGCCTTGGAGATGAGTCCGCCGATTTACACTCTGGAAGGCTGCCCAATGCGGGAGGAGCCGCTGCATCTAATTCCTAAACATTTACGACCTCAATTTGAAGAAATTCTTGGTGTTAAAATAGAGGGGGATTTGTGCCCAGTATGCCGTTATCGTTTGAAAAATGATTTTCATGGTGAATATGAACGATTTCCTGTAACTGTGGCTGAGTTTTCCATCCGTTCCCGCAAGGGCGTTGGTGTAGTACCGCCAGTTGATCCTAACAATCAGGATACCTCGGTGTTATCTGGCTCTGTCGATATATCAAAAATGGATTTATATCCGGAAGACGACCCGAGAGTGCTAGCTTTAAATGGTGCTTTTAATGTGGGCAATCGCGGGATTGTGGAGTTTATTGAAGTGTTTAAAAATGATGTAGAGTATTTGCATACGATGATTACGGCGACACAGGAAAAATCAATTCCATCGCCAGGCAAAGGCTCGATGATTTATTTTGACGGAATTATTTTAGCTCACTCCAATGAAGCGGAATGGAATAAATTTAAGTCAGATCATACGAATGAAGCGATTTTGGACCGGATTGTCAAAGTGGAAGTGCCCTATTGTCTTGAACTAGACGAAGAAGTAAAAATTTACCGAAAAATGCTTAATAATAGTGCTTTTTCCGCTCATATTGCGCCACATACCATTGAGATGGCTTCGATGTTTGCCATTTTGAGCCGACTCTCTCCTTCAGCCAAGATTGATCCCTTAAATAAGCTTAAGATTTATAATGGCGAAGAAATTGTAGAGAAGGGCTCTACCAAAAAGGTCGATATTTTTGAACTCAAAGATGAGGCGCAACGGGAAGGCATGACTGGCATTTCTACTCGCTTTATCATGAAAGCGATTGATACGACTTTATCGGAATCTGAATCGAACTGTATCAATCCGATTGCGATTATTGATACTTTGATTAAAGCAGTTAAAGAAATGGCTATTGGCGATGAAGAACGAAAACGCTATCTTGGTTTCCTCCAAGACACAATTAAAAAAGAATACAATAAGCTCTTAGAAAAAGAAGTGACGCGGGCTTTCATTCATGGCTATAAAGAACAGGCTGAGAGCCTTTTCAATAATTACCTCGATCATGCCGAGGCGTTCGCTAATTCATCAAAGATCAAAGATCCCCACACTGGCGAAGAGCTAGAACCCGACTTGAAATTTCTGCAGTCTATTGAAGAACAGATCGGCATTAGCGGTTCTGCTGCCGCCGGTTTTCGCCAAGACGTAACCTCGTATATGTTTTCGTTGCTGCGAAGCGGCGGCAAGATTGAATATAAAAGTTATGAGCCTTTAAAAGAAGCGATTGAAAAGAAATTGACGGCTTCGGTAAAAGAGTTATCGCGCGTTATTACAAAAGCCAAAGTACGTGATAAAGAACAAGACGGTAAGTATGATGCGATGGTCGAGGAAATGAAGCGAAGCGGTTATTGCGATCATTGTTGCAATGTGATTTTAAAATATGCCGCAAATAATCTCTGGAAAGATTGATTTTTTGAATTTGCATGACAGGGGAGGGGAAGGGCGCCATGGCTGTCTTTAAGGATGGTAGCAAGGCTAGTTCCGATCGTTCCCAATGGGATCGCAAGCGACATCGCGAACTGGTCGAAGAAGCGATCAAAAAGGATCTTGGCGGCATTGTGGCCGAAGAGAGTATTATTGGTCAAAGCGGCAATAAAAAAATAAAAATTCCCATTAAGGGAATTAAAGAATATCAATTTATTTACGGGAAAAATACGCCAGGAACTGGTTCAGGTACAGGCGGTGAAGCGAGAGGTCAGTCGATTGGTAAGACAAAAGAGGGTCAGGGAGAAAAGATCCCTGGCCCAGCTGGCAGCGACGCAGGGGAAGATATTTTTGAAACAGAAATTACTCTTGATGAGTTAGCAAATTATCTTTTTGAAGATTTGCAGCTGCCTGATTTAGAACGGAAAAAGTTTTCGCAACTGGAAACGCGTCATAAGCATAAACGTTCCGGTTTTCAGAAAAAAGGAATTCCGCCGCGGTTGGCTAAAAAAAGAACGCTTATTGAAAAAATTAAGCGCCAACAGACAAGCTTACGGGAAGCCGACGTTGCAGCAGGGGAAGAAGAACGGCTGCGAATTCCTTTTCGGGAAGAAGATCTTAAATATCACCGTATTAAAGAGGATGTTGATTATCACTCTAATGCAGTCGTATTGTGCATTATGGATACTTCCGGATCGATGGATCAGACACGTAAATATCTTGCTAGAAGCTTTTATTTTCTCTTATATCAATTCGTCCGCTACAAATATGAACAGGTCGAAGTTGTCTTTATTTCTCATTCCACCGAAGCTAAGGAAGTCACAGAAGCAGAATTTTTTCACAAGGGGGAGTCAGGCGGTACCTTTATTAGCAGTGGTTATAGCAAGGCCTTGGAGATTATTGAGCAACGCTATAATCCATCGATCTGGAATATTTATGCCTTTCATTGTTCCGATGGCGACAATTGGTCAGAAGACAATGCGAAAGCGATTACTTTGGCCAGCAAGCTTTGTGATATTTGCAACCTCTTTGGGTATGGCAATGTGGGCGCGCCACAGTGGGGCAGTACGATTCAGGACGACTTTGCCAAGAAAGTAAAAGCGCCGAATTTTGTAATGGCCTCCATATTGACTAAGGATGATATTTGGCCGTCTTTCAAAAAAATCCTAGAGAAAGAGCAAGCAGGGGGGGAGGATTATGAATGATTATACCTTAACAGAGCTTGCAACCTGGAATGAGAGCATTGAAAGGCTTGTTCAGGAAATCGGTCTTAACACTTATGAGCAGCATTTTGAATTGTGCAGCTATGAGGATATGCTTTGCTACGAAGCCTATGTGGGGATGCCGTCCCATTATCCCCATTGGAGCTTTGGCAAAGCCTATGAGCGGCAGAAAACTTTTTATCAATATAATCTGACGGGCCTGCCTTATGAAATGGTCATTAATTCCGATCCTTGCATTGCCTACCTCATGCGCGATAATACGTTGCTATTGCAAATTCTTACGATGGCTCATGTGTACGGCCATAATGATTTTTTCAAAAATAACCGTCTTTTTACACAAAATACACGAGCCGAATATACGATTGAAATGTTTAAAGCTCATGCGGATCGCATTCGCAGCTACATTCAAGATCCCACGATTGGTCCGACAAAAGTGGAGCGCATTTTGGATGCTGCTCATGCTCTAAAATTTCAAATTCCCCGCACTATTTTACCAAAACGATCCCCGGAACAACAAGCTGAAACCGCCGAAAAAACTGTACTGGATTCGTTTCATCATGATTTGCTAGGCTTTTTAGGCGAAAAAGGCAAACTGAGTGAATGGGAAAAAGATTTAGTTCACATTGTAAGGGAAGAGGCGTTGTATTTCGTTCCGCAGATTGAAACAAAAATTATGAATGAAGGGTGGGCCAGCTATTGGCATTATCAGATTTTGCAAGAACTGGATTTGCCGCAAAGTCTCCACCTGGAATTTTTACAGCGTCACAATTTAGTGATTCGGCCCCATCAGGGGCGCATTAACCCGTATTTTGTTGGGTTTAAGATCTTTGAATATCTTGATAAGCGGGACGGACGCGAGTCACTTATGGCGATTCGCCAGGACGAGCGTGATCAGTCTTTTCTACGGCGCTATCTGAATGAAGAATTATGCCGTGATCTCCACCTCTTCACTTATGAGGCAAAAGGTGAAAATTTTGTCGTAAGTGAGGTCGCTGATGAACTAGGCTGGCGCAACGTGAGAGATCAGCTGGTTCATTCAGTGGGAATGAGCGGAATTCCCTTCATTTACCCTATCGATATCGAAAAAGGCACTTTGATTTTAGAACATGATTTTGATGGTCGCGAGCTTGAGCTAGCTTATGCGCGGCAAACTTTAAAACATATTGTGGAACTTTGGGGCAATTCGGTTGCATTGCATACTGTTTTATCAGGTAAAAAGTGGGAGATTGTTTGTAGCGATGATCAAAAAATTGCCGAAAGGGAAATTTTTTGATTCTGCTAATTCCTAATTTAGTGCTTTTTTGTCGAATTTTAATAGTTAACTATTGCCACTTTTTCCTAAGCGCGGTATACTCCAATTAAGGACTGTTATATTAGTTTTAGAGGAGTGATGTCATGTCCGTAAGAGTATTAATTGTAGATGATTCACCTTTTTCACGAACGATTATTGCTGATACTTTAACAGATGCTGGCTATGAAGTCGTTGGCGAAGCAGATTCATTGGATGAACTGTTAAAAATTTACTCAGAAGAGAAACCCGATATCGTAACAATGGACATTGCCATGCCGGAACATGACGGTTTTGATTGCAGTCGGGCGTTGCTTCGCGAAGATCCGAAAGCGAAAATTGTTTTACTGAGTTCAATGAAAGATGAAGAAACGGAAACCGAAGCGAAACGAATTGGCGTTTCCGGTTATGTACAAAAGCCGATCGAGGCAGAAGCAATAACCAAAGTAATAACGAATATTTTATCGCCTGATTCACTCTTTCTGCAATTAAAGGAACGCGCTTTAGAAACCTTCCAAGAGGCTTTGGCGCAAAATATTACGCGCATGACAAAAAGTCCGGTTCAGTTTGCCAAAGAGGAAGGAAAAGAAAATCAATATTCTTCCCAGGGAATTACGACAGTCATTGGGATTATCGGACAATATTCTGGTTCGATGATTATGGATATATCAGAGGCAACGGCAGGGGCCATTGCTGAAAAAATTCTTAAACGGCCACCGAAGGGAAAAGAGGAAGTATTGGCTATGGTTGCCGAGCTTGCTAATATTATTGCGGGTATTGGCTGCTCCATGCTGAACAAGAAAGAAAAGGCCCTTGGCCTTCGCGTTTCGCCGCCTAGTATGTTCCACGGCAATAATACGGAGATTATCAGTCCTACCGTAGATATGGAAATCGTAATTGCCGAAACCGATTATGGCAAAGTGATTCTCGGTATTGGCTTTAAGAAAGGGTCGGTATTATGGATGTAAATTTAATTAATCCAATTTTAGCAGCATTTGCTGAGATTTTACCGCAAATCGGCCTGCAAAAAGTCGAGAAGAAGGGGATCTCTTTAGTCGGCTCCACTTTCAGTTATGAAGGCGTTCTTTTGAATATTGCCGTCATTGGTTCGATTAAAGGCGTGATTTTGATCGGAATGGATCTTGAATCTGCTAAAAAGTTTGCTTCGAAAATGATGATGGGCATGCCAGTTCCTGAATTTGATAAACTAGCGCAAAGTGCTGTATCGGAAATGGGCAATATGGTTTGTGCGAATGCTTGTACGCAATATACCAAGATTGGCATCGAAGGCTTGGATATTTCTCCCCCGACGATGATGATCGGTCAAAGTGGTCAGGTTACCTTATCGGTACCAAAAGTCATTGTAATTGATTTTGTTGTGGATGATGAGATTAAAATTAGTATGCATTTAGGTTTGGAAAAATAATATAGTGTGATTACAATGAGATACAGGCGCTTAGTGAGAAAAGCTAAGCGCTTTTTTTGCGGTTTTTTGCAGAATGATTTGCCGCTAGACAGTAGTCTATTATGCTTTGATAATTTACAGCGACAGGAAAAAGATGAAAATAGTAGAATTATAAGAACACAGAACAGGACGATAATTTTTTACATGGACGTAACGGACAAAAGAAGGTGTCCCGATTGAATTTGTTATTAGTTGAAGATGATGAAAAATTGTTAGAAACTTTGGCACATCTTTTGCGAGAAGTTGGCTATTCTGTTGATTTGGCTCGCAATGGGAAGAGCGGAGCGGAAAAGGCCTTAATTGGCGATTATGATGTAATGGTTCTTGATCGTATGTTGCCCGAAATGGATGGACTGGCTTTATTAAAGGAAATTCGGCAATGGGGTAAAGATATGCCAGTCTTATTTCTAACAGCGAAGGATTCGCCGCAAGATCGGGTAGAAGGTCTTGACGCTGGCGCTGATGATTATTTAGTGAAGCCCTTTTTTACGGAAGAGCTGCTCGCCAGACTTCGCGTGTTAACTAGGCGGAAAGGAAAGGGCGCTGTTGGCGAAGTGATTGAAGTGGCGGGGTTGATTCTAGATCCTTTGCGCAATGAAGTGAAAAAAGACGATCAGTTTTTTCAACTAACAGTCAAGGAAGTAGCGTTACTAGAACTTTTGATGGTTAACTACAAGAAAGTTGTAACCCGTGAATGTATTATTGATAAAATTTGGGGCTATAATTCAGACATTGATGTAGCTAGTATTGATGTATATATTCACTTTTTGCGCAAAAAACTCCATTTGAAAAATATTAAGACAATACGCGGCGTCGGCTATTGCCTGCAGGAGGCGGGGGATGTTTCATAGACTTCGTCTTAAGTTGACCTGCATTAATGCTTTTATTATTTTTAGTTTGTTTTTGTTACTTATGGCTGGTGCCTATATGTTTGTTCAATGGGATATGGAGCGACGAACCAATGAAGTTGCCAATCAGATGATCCATGATATTCAATCAGGTTTTCTGACGGATGACTTTTCCCAGCGACGACCGCCCGAACATTTTGATGGTGCCCCGCCGCCGTTAGCGCCATTAGGTCCGCCGCCGCCGGGACCGCCCCAGGGGAAAAATTTTTTCTTTGCCGTAGAAGCGGCTGGGGGGGAGTTTTTATTTCAATCTTCTGGCGCCTTAGAGCAAGACAAGATGCTGCTATTAATTAGGAAAGTAAAGCAAGAAGCTTTCGTAACTGGGCAGTGTTCTTTGGATCAGACCATGTATTCCTATTGGCAGGACTCCATTCCACTCTATGGCGCTTCGCCAGAGGCAAAGCTTTTTTTATTCTATGATTTATCGCATGATCGACATGTGCTGCAGATGATATTAATTACCTTTTTGTCTGTGGGAGCGCTTTGTACACTCTTGTCGTTTGGGGCTAGCTTTTTTCTGGCGAATCGGGCCATGGTGCCCATTGTGAAAGCTTGGCAGCAACAGCGGGATTTTTTATCAGATGCATCTCATGAACTCCGGACACCTTTGACGGTGATACAAACGAATTTAGCTATTTTGGCGAGAAATCAGGATTGTACGATTGCTAGCCAAAGCAAATGGTTTGGCTATATTCGAACAGAGTGTGACGCAATGGCTGAGCTCGTGAATGGTCTACTCTTTTTGGCCAGAGCAGATGCCAATCAAAATATATTAGACTGTCGTTCCTTTGATTTACAAGCGACAGTACGGCGTGCTGTGCTGCCCTTTGAGACGCTTGCAGCGGAAAAAGAAATTGTTCTTTCGCTGCAGGCAGAGGAAGCGGTTTCTTTCTATGGCGACGCCGGGCGATTGCGACAGGTTATTACCATTTTACTTGATAATGCTTTGCGCCATACGGCGTCGGGTGGGACGATTCACGTTACCTTGCAAAAACAGTCGGACCAATTGAGGTTGACAGTCAAAGATAATGGGACGGGCATTGGTGAGGAACATCTTACTAAAATTTTTGACCGTTTTTATCAGGCCGATCCATCACGTAATGCTGGCGGCGCCGGATTAGGTTTGGCTATTGCGAAATTGATTGTAACAAGTCATGGCGGTAAGATTTGGGTTGATAGTGAATTAGGGCAGGGAACTTTATTTATCATCGAACTTCCTTCTTAATTTGATTTTAAGATTCTGTTTCGATAAAGATAGGTGAGGCAGGTTGTTTTACAACATAAGGAGGTTTTTTGATGAATATTTCTTCTGTCAACGATACAGCGAGTTTGTATTATCGCCATCATCACAAAACAACAGCGAATTCTAGTGATAGTGCGGCAAGCAATACAACGAGTAGTACGACAAGTGTCGCAAATACTGCAAGCCAGGATAGTTCTGGGCTTGATAGTACAGCTGCGCAGGCTTTTTTTGCTAGTCTGATGAGTCAAAGTATTTTGCCAATCACTGCGAGTGATTCGGCTAGTACGGAAACGACTGTAAGCGATTCGACTTCTGCGGCTACTACTTCTTCAAGTAGTACGAGTACGACTACTTTGTCCTTAAAAGATTTTCTTGATAAAGTGAAAAATGGAACCGTGACAGATTCGGACCTTAGTACCATGCAAAGTGAACTTGCTGCTATTGAAGGAGAGTCTGGCAATGGTCTGATGCCGCCAATGCCGCCGGAGCCACCAGCTTCTAATAGTGAATCGACTTTGCAAACGACGACTAGCGATTCTTCAAGTAGTACTAGCACGACTACTTTATCCTTAAAAGATTTTCTTGATAAAGTAAAAAATGGAATCGTGACAGATTCGGACCTTAGTACCATGCAAAGTGAACTTGCTACTATGATGAATGTAACTGGTCAGAATATGGTTAATATGGTTCCCCCGCCCCCGCCGCCAGAAGATCAAGAGTCTGCCGTTACTGGAGTAGCTGCTACTGATTCGAGTATAAGTTCTTCTGATGACTCAACTCTGAGTTCTTCTACTAACTCTACTTCGGCGACGCTTGCGGCTTGGCGCAGTCAAATTTCCGACTCTTACCTGCAAAATAGTTATTACTTTAATCCTTCGAAGGGGTTTGACGCCAAGTCCTAAAGAAAACTGCCTGCCTCAATTGTTGTAGTTATTACGAATTTGCAAACGGAAAAAATTGTCGAATGGAATAATTCGCTGTATAATAAGAATGAGGGAAGAAACTGTTTCAATCCCCATAAAGGCAAAAGGGAGGGTTCTGCGATGGCAGGAAAAAAACTAATTGTCGCTTATGATGGATCACCTGACAGTAAGAAGGCCTTAACAATGGCTGTTGATTATGCCAAGGAAATAACAAGTGAAATTCACATTTTGTCGGTCTACGATGTGCATTATGCCTTGGCCGACGGCGCTTACTACAGCGAATTTGCTAAAGAAAGCGAACAGGCTTTTGAAGAGAAAATGACTTTAGGTAAAAAGTTTTGTGAAGAACAAGGAATTGCTGTAACAACAGAAGTCCTGCAAGGCGATCCCGCTGATGAAATCATTAAATATGCTCGTCGACAAAAGGCCGATTTGATCATTACAGGTACGCGAGGTCTTGGCGGTTTTGCCCAACTGCTGCTAGGAAGTGTAGCGCATCGCTTAGTTACCTATTCGCCAATACCTGTGCTTGTGGTAAAATAAATCAATAAATTAGTGTTGACAATTTTGCTTTGAAAAGCTAGAATATCATTAACAGTTGTAATGTGTGTAACATTGTAATAGGCAATGAACGGAAATAGTAAAGGGAAGAATAGTTTGCAGAGAGCCAGGGGGTGGTGAAACCTGGTAACTTACTTGTCTTGAACTCGTCCGTGAGCTGCTGCCCGAATTAGTAGGGTTAGCCGGGGTTCCCCCGTTATAGGGATAGACGGTGTTAGCCGTTGAAGAAGCGGGTTCAGTTTGTTTGAGCCAATTAGAGTGGTACCACGAGTAGCCTCCGTCTCTAGAATGAGACGGAGGCTTTTTGACGTCTTTACGGAGTTTTAGGAAAAGAGTGCACTTAACAACAAGGAAAAGAGGGATGTAATTATGCAGGAAATGAGTGGGAAAGCAGACAAAAATCAAAAATGGATTATGTTGTTTTTACTGTGGCTTATGTTTTTTGTGGCCTATTTGGATCGTGTCAATATTGCCGTAGCCGGGCCGACTATGATGAAAGAACTAGGAATGAGTCCGCTGGTTTTTGGCAGTGTCTTATCGGCTTTTACTTTTGGCTATGCTCTTACACAGATTCCCGGTGGCTTTTTAGCTGATAAATTTGGCGCTAAACGTATGCTTGTGATTGCGCTTGTCTGGTGGTCAATTTTTACGGGCATAACGGGACTTGTTTCTTCGGTGACTTCCTTAATCGCTGTTCGGGTGCTCTTTGGTATTGGTGAAGGCTTAGGCATTGGCGCTCAGTTTAAGTTAGTAGGCGATTTTTTTTCTTCTAAGGAGCGATCTTCAGCCAACGCTTTGTTTTTGACGGCCTTGGCGATGGGCCCTGCTTTCGTAGCGCCTTTGGCCAGCTATCTGATTGGGATTCTCGGTTGGCGGGAACTCTTTCTCTGTTTTACCATACCCGGACTCATTATGGCCTACTTATTTCACCGTTTTACACCGAAAAATCCGGCTGAAGCAGCACCAGCAGCGGAGATGTCGGAAAATATGGCGTCAGAGCCTAGTAAAGAAAGCAGCGCTTCTTGGAAAGACGTACTGGCTTTTCCTACTACCTGGTTGATATTTTTTACTTATATGTCTTTCAATATTGCTTTTTGGGGCTTTATGTTGTGGCTGCCAAGTTATTTGAGTATGAGTCGTCAAATTGCTCTTAAATCTATGGGGATTTATGCATCGCTTCCTTATATGGCTGGCTTCTTTGGTTTGCTTTTTCTCGGTTGGCTAGGCAGCAAGCCGCTTTATCGCTATCGGGCTGCTTTGATTTCTGTGAGCTACTTGATTGCCGGAATTGCGCTTTATGTGGCCTTTATTCAAGAAACTGCCATGGATTGTCTTATGGCTCTGTCTTGTGCCGGTTTTTTTCTTTATGGTGGTTTTGGTCCTTTCTGGGCTGTCGTACTTGATCATATCCCTGAACAATTTCGGGCAACTTTAAGCGGTTTCGTAAATTTTGGCGGTCAGATCGGCGGCTTTTTAGCGCCAATTATTGTCGGCGCTATTGTGTCGACCACAGGATCGTTTTTGGGTGGCTTTTTGTTTATGACTGGCGGATTAGTCACGGCGTCGGTGCTGCTTTTGGTATTGCAGATATTAGGCAACCGCAAAATAAAGCGAGAAGCAAAGGTGAATGTAGTGCTAGAACACTAATGAGGCAGAACTAGATTATATTCAATCAGGCGGCGATTTAGCTGACATGGTTTCCTACCTATCTGTACAGGCCAAAGATTTCGGCGCTTTGGGCTGGGTTGTAGTAAGCGATATTTCACCGAAAGAAATGCTGGGGTTAAGTGGCGGAATTTTTAATTTTGCGGGTAATATGGCGAGTATTGTTACACCGATTGTGATTGGTTATATTTTAAATGTAACTCATTCCTTTAATGGCGCCCTGATCTTGTTGGCGCGATAGGGATTTTAGGCGCTCTTTCTTATTTGTTCATTGTCGGTGATATTAAACGGGTAGAATTTGATCATCTGAAATAAAGCGTATTTATAACAGCAAAAAAACGTCGTACTAAGTAGCTTAGTGCGGCGTTTTTGCTTTATAGCGGTACTGTGCGATTCGTGAAAACAAGGGAACAGGAGATTTTTTGATCCTGACGAAGTAAGAAAGTACATTGTAAGAGAATATATTTGTTTGAGGGAGAGGGATTTTCGTTATGGAACAGACCTGTATAGAATTAGCGAAAGCTTTATCGGAAAAAACAATTGCGCGGCGGCGTGATTTTCATAAACACCCCGAAACCGCTTGGACGGAGTTTCGTACAGCGGCTTTGATTGCTGATGTTTTGACGGATTTAGGTTATGAAGTACAAGTTGGCGCCGAAGTGGTGAACGAAGCAGCAATGATGGGAGTTCCGTCTTCCGAAGAATTGGAGCGCTGCCGACAGCGCGCTTTAGCGGAAGGCGCTAAAGAACAATGGATTGCTAAAATGACTGGCGGTAAAACAGGCGTTGTTGGCACTTTGTCTTTTGCAAAGCCTGGTCCGACGGTGGCGCTGCGTTTTGATATGGATGCCAATGATTTATCGGAAGTAGCAGAGCTAGACCATAGGCCCTATGCCGAAGGGTTCGCTTCAATCCATCAGGGAGCTATGCATGGTTGCGGTCATGATGGACATAGCGCTATCGGTCTTGCTGTAGCGGAAATTTTAAAATCGCTTGCCAGTCAGCTCGCTGGACAGATTAAGCTTATTTTCCAGCCGGGTGAAGAGGGCGTTAGAGGCGCTAAGTCAATGGTGGCAGCAGGCGTTGTTGATTCTGTCGATTCTATTTTAGGGATGCATTTGGGTGTTTCTTTAACAAAATTAGGACAACTCAGTTATAAGACGGACGGTTTTTTTGCTACAACGAAAATAGATGCTTTGTTTCACGGCAAAGCGGCTCATGCCGGCGGGGCGCCGGAACAGGGGGCTAATGCGCTTGTGGCGGCAGCGACAGCGTTATTGAATCTTCAGGCGCTATCACGGCATAGTCAGGGTGATTCCCGCGTAAATGT
Source organism: Pelorhabdus sp. sgz311002 (assembly GCF_056134285.1). Classification (NCBI taxonomy): domain Bacteria; kingdom Bacillati; phylum Bacillota; class Negativicutes; order Selenomonadales; family Sporomusaceae; genus Pelorhabdus; species Pelorhabdus sp. sgz311002. Next base: position 120,850 of record NZ_JBWBCL010000007.1, read on the forward strand.
GGGTGTGCTTAGCGGCGGCAGCGGGCGTAATGTAATTCCTGATCAGGCTTTTTTGGCCTTGGAAGTACGTGGCGAGACGAGTGAAGTCAATCAATTTATGAAGGAACGTGTCTTGCATATACTCGAAGGAGCGGCCATGATGCAAGGGGTTACGGTTGAACACAAAGAAATGGGCAGTGCCGCTGGCTGCCGTAATGATGAAGCCTTGGCTAAGCAGGTAGAAACAGCAGCTGTAGCAACTGGTCTATTTGACGAAGTGACAGCAGCGAATGCTGGCGGCGGCAGTGAAGATTTTACCTATTTCATGGAAGGTGTGCAGGCTCACGGCGGTCAAGCAGTTTATACTATGGTCGGAACCGAATTGGCGGCGCCGCATCATAATGGGAGATTTGATTTTAATGAAGCGGCTTTATGGCGAGCTGCCGCTTTTTTGAGCACGGCGGTTTGTCAATTACTACAATCAGAGAAACAGTAAAAGCAGCTGGATCTCATTGCTATTTTTCTTCCCTTATGGCATAATAACCAGGAAATGGGGGAGAATTTATGTTTGCGATGCTTTCCAGTATGCCGCGGCAAATTTGGGCAATTGCTCTAGGTCACGGCGTTACTGATTTATCACCAGGGGCGCTTTATGTAGCGTTGCCGTTTTTTAAAGCGCAGCTTGGGCTGACTTATGCTGAAACAAGCATGATTGTGCTGATTCAAAATATAACTGCTTCTTTATCGCAGCCTATTTTTGGCTATTTTTCGGACCGTACGTCCCGTCCGTGGATTATGCCGATAGGCTGTATTCTTTCTGGACTGGCACTGTTAGCTTCTTTGCTGGTAGAGAATTACTTTGCTGTGCTTGTTTGTACCGCTTTAAGCGGTTTAGGAAATGCGGCGTTTCACCCGGAAGCGGCGAAAATGGTGAATCGATTAAGCGGCCGTTCTTTAGGCAAAGGGGCGAGCTTGTTTAGTGTTTGGGGGAATTTCGGTGTTGCCCTTGGAACGCTCTTAATGGCTTTTTTATTAGGACAACAAAACACGGCTTACTTCTATATTTATGCAATTCCTGTCTTGCTGTGTGGCGCACTATTAATGCAGGTAACGCGAACCTTGCCACCGCTTGCTACGACGAAGAAACGGGCGGCCCTTACTGTAAAAACGGCGATTCAGTGGCCCGTTTTTGCTTTATTGGGGATGGTTGCCGCTAGGGCGACGGTGTCCTCGGGGATTAGCGCCTTTGTTCCCTTGTATTATGTTTCTTATTTACAAGGAAGCACATTTTATGCCAGTTCGCTGTTGACAGTCTATATGATTTTTGGCGCGCTCGGAACGGTTTTTGGCGGATTTATGAGTGATCGTTATGGTAGTAAGCGGGTAATGCTTTGTTCCATTTTACCAGTCGCGCCGCTTATGTATCTTTTTTCCTATTCGAGTGGTTGGTGGCCTTTTGTGACTCTAGGGTTAGTCAGTATTTTATTGACGGCTACCTTCACTAGCAGTTTAGTGCTTATTCAGAAAATGATGCCAGGCAATATTGCTTTGGCGTCAGGCTTGAATCTTGGTTTTAGTGTAGGACTTGGTACGCTTGGCGTTCTTTTTTTAGGACGTGTCGCTGATACGTGGGGAATGCCACTCATTTTTATGATTTTGTCCCTGTTGCCGCTTATTGCTTTTGTTTTGACTGTGTTTATTAAAGAACCCGATCGTTCTACCGAAAAAAATAGTCGCCTTGTATAATACAAGGCGCTATTTTTTATGATAAAATCTCTTGATAGGTTTTTTTGTCAGTCGTTGGGGTAATCGCTAAATCAGGTTCCACAGCTAACCAGGCCAAAATACCGATTACAGCTGATCCCGCTGTGGCGAGTAAGGTAAATTGCCAGCCATAGTTTGTAGCAATCCAGGCTGTAGCAATCGGCGCCACGACGCCGCCTACATTGCCGCAAAAATTCATCCAGCCAGCCACAGAGCCCGAATATACGCCGCCTAAATCCATGCAAGCAGGCCAGGAAGTGGAGAAGGTGAGACCTAAAGAGCCGAGAGAGAAGCTGAGATACAAGACGTTGATCCAGGGCGTTGCCGCTTGAGAAGCGAAATACATAAAAATGGCACAGCCGCCTAAGCCAGTCATCGCGAACCAGGAGCGACATTTGTTTTTGGCTACGCCTTTGGCGACAAGATGATCACTGCAGAAGGCAGAGCCCATGTTAACAAGGAATAGAGCAACCCAAGGCAGGGAAGCGCCGATGCCCATTTGAGCCAGGGAGAAATGTTGCGCTTCCATTAGATAGAGAGGCAGCCAAGACAGGTAGACATACATAATGTAGGCTGTAATAAAGTATTGAATACCAATCGCCCAAAACTGGCGAGATTTTAAAAAGTGCTTCCAGGGAGCGACGCGGTTACTATTTCCTAAAGAGCGATTACCGCCGATAATATAATTCTTTTCTGCTTCATTCGCAAAACGGCTTTCGGCTGGATGATTGTAAGCTGTCAGATACCAGAGAGCGGAAAGGGCAACGCCTAAAACTCCTAAGATATAGAAAACAGAACGCCAGCCAAGCGTCATGATGAGCAGTACCGTAAAAGCCGAACCAAGCATTGGTCCGACGAAAGCGCCGCCGCTCATGAAAGCAGAAGCCTTTGCTTTTTCACTGTCGTGAAACCAGCGAGAAATAAAAACACTTAAAGCCGGGAATAAGGGACCTTCGCCAATGCCAACTAAGGTGCGGACTAAGGCAAAGGCAAAAAAGTTTTGACACAAACCGGTAAAGACTGTAAACACGGACATGCACAGCGTAGCTATAGCTACAATCAGACGGTGACGGAAAAATTCAGCCAGCATGCCGCCAGGAATTTGCATTAAGGCGTAGCCTGCAAAGAAGAGAGTTTGAAGCAGTCCCACATCTACCTTCGTGAAACCGAATTCCTGCATAAGCGATGGGGTTGCTGCTGATAAAATTACACGATCGATATAGGCAGTGAAGCTAATGATAAACATAATGAGTGCCAGAATCCAGCGAAAACGGGAAGTTCTCATAATTACACCATCCTTTTTTGTTGAGAAATACAAAAAGCCCCTATTGACAAGTCGTTAACTTGCCAATAGGGGCGAATGTTTCGCGGTACCACCCTACCTTGGGCTCAAGTCCTATAACGCGAGAGAGCGCAACCGCCTACTAAAGTTCAGCAGTTGAATTCCTGGGGGAGAATTGTCAAGAAGCTTTGTACCGATTTACACCAACCATCGGCTCTCTGTGACCAAAGATCTTTTGACTTTTTCCCAGTCATTATTTTTAGCAAAATTCTATTCGTAGTAGAAAGAACCATACAGGCTTGCAAGCGATGCTGTAATAGTGTAACTTATTGTTGCATAGGTAGAGCCTGTTTGTCAAGAGAAAAATATAACTAACCAACGATAACATGTATGATTTTATGCTGTGACAATGTATAATATGTATAATATGATCAAAAAAAGATCCTTTTTTTATGCCGGAAAGCGAGGTCATGATGAATAAAATACGTATGGCTATTATTGGACCATCTGATTCGGCCGCCATGGCCTATGAGGTCGCTTTAGAGCGGACTGACTGCTTGATTCCGCTACCCTTTGTTTATGAGGATGCCATAGAAGTGGAACAAATTCTAAAAGACCATGCTGATGATTTTGATGTATGTCTGTTTTCCGGCATTGTGCCTTATGAACGGGCTTTAGCTTTAAAGCTGACTAAGCCGATGTTTTACGTTCCTCATAATGGTTCTAGCTTATATCGAGCCTTATTGCAGATTACGTATATGGAGAAACTGGCTATTGATAGTATCAGCTTTGATACTTTTAGCGAGCAGGAAGTCACGGAAACCTTTCGAGATATTGATTTTCCATTGCCGAATATGTATATTCATAAATACCAAGGGATTGTACTAGCTAGTGAGCTTACTGAATATCATTATGAATTGTGGCGGCAGCACAAGACGAAAATAGCCGTGACCTGTATGCTAGCAACTTACAAAAAGCTAAGAAAACTTGGTGTTCCCGCTTTTCGAATTTGGCCGACGCGAAGCAATATCCGGACAACACTTGATGTGGCGATCCATTCCTTTGAAGCTGAACGATTTAAGGGAGCGCAAGTAGCGATTCAACATATTTCCCTTGACGATTATGATGATATTGTGCGGGCTAGCTCCAGTTATGCAGCGAAAAAAATTGAACTCAGCCTCTATGAAATTTTGGTAAGCTATGCGCAAGCCTTGCAAGGATCGATTGTGACTCGCGGCGCTGGTCAGTATACATTATACTCAACACGAGGCATTATGGAAGAGATGACAGAAGGCTTTACCATTATTCCTATTTTGGAAGCGATTACCCGGAGTGTCGGGGCGAAAGTGAGCGGGGGAATTGGTTTTGGCGATACGGCTTATGCAGCCGAGGAGAATGCTTTTCGTGCTCTCGGTGCGGCGAAACAGCGCGGCAAAGGGTTGTGGATGGCTGTGACGGATGAAGGCGAAGCAATTGGCCCGTTAAGTTCGGCCATTCATTTAAAATATTCGGTCAGGGCCGATGAAGTTGCTTATCGCAAGCTTGCTGATACTTTGAAAATTAGTGTTACTACAGTTAACAAATTGTTGGCGGCGCTGGATAAACTAGATCGTGACAGGATTATGGCGGATGACTTGGCAGTTTATTTGGCAATTACGCCAAGAAGCGCTAGGCGTCTTCTCGCTATGCTGGTTGAACACGGTTTAGCCGAAACGGTTGGTGAAGAGCTCTTAGCAAAGGGGCGTCCACGTAAACTTTATAAAGTAAGAGTCAGTCAATTGCTGCAATCTGTGATGACTGTCTCTTGACAAATTGGCAAACTTTTTTTAAACTACAAATAGAATTATGTTTTGAGCAACGAAGCTCTCGCTAACAGCGGGAGTTTTTTATTTTTTATTTACGGAAATGTCTTTTAAATGTCCCAAAACATATGCTATGATAAAAGAAAGGAAAAAGGGGTAAACGCCCTTTAAGGGCAAAGGAGCGAGTGATACAATGGATAGGACACAAATGATGCAGGCGTTAGCAAAAGATCTGATTGATTGGCGGCGGCGTTTTCACCGCAGTCCGGAAATAAGTAATCATGAAGAACAGACAGCTGCTTTTATTGCTGCTGAGCTTAACAAGATGGGAGTTACCTATCAAACCTATCAAGAACATTTTGGTTTATGCGCCACCATAATAGGGGCGCTTCCCGGCCCAGTTATTGCTTTTCGGGCTGACATGGATGCCTTGCCAATTCAAGAAGAAAATGAGGTAGATTATCGGTCATTACGGCCGCAAGTCATGCATGCCTGCGGCCATGATGGTCATATGGCGATTTTATTGGGGCTTGTGAAGCAGTTTGCGGCAGCGAAAGATACTTTGGCAGGAACAGTAAAATTTATATTTCAACCGGCAGAGGAGGCCTCCCCAGTGGGGGGAGCGGAGCTCTTTATGGCAAGCGGTATTCTTGATGATGTGTCAGCTATTTTTGGACTGCATATGTGGCCCGATCTCCCCTGTGGACAGATTGGTTTGCGTCAAGGGGCGCTGATGGCTGCTTCTGATAGACTGACCATTGAACTTGAAGGTCAGGGAGCTCACGCTGGACAACCGCATCACGGTGTTGATGCCATTATGATAGCTGCTGATGTGATGCAGGGAATCAGTCAAATCGTGAGTCGACAGCTCAATCCTTTAGAAACAGCTACGATTTCTATTGGCAAAATATCAGGTGGGGAGCGTTATAACGTAATTGCCCGCAAAGTAACTCTAGAAGGAACGGTTCGTACACTTGACGAATCGGTTCGTTTAGAGATTCCCGAACGTTTAGAACGACTGCTAGCGGGATTCACAGCAGCTCAGGGAGCGTCTTACCATTTGGATTATCAACGAGGCTATCCGATTTTAATGAATTGGCCGGAGCCGACTCGATTGGCTACTGAAGCGGCTGAGACCATAATTGGTCAGGAAAATGTGCAATCCAATGTGAAGCCCGTTTTGGCAGCAGAAGATTTTGGACGCTATTTGACGAAATATCCCGGCGCCTTTTTTTGGTTAGGCTGTGGTAAAAGCGGTGAAAAAAACTATAGTCTCCATAGTCCTCGTTTTGATATGGACGAGGCGGCTTTGGCAATCGGTGCAGAAATTTTATATGAAACAGGCTTACGAGCTTTGGCTTTTTATCATAAATAATGCTAAGTCTTATGATCCGTGTTTAATGGGAGAACGTCGGGAGGTGAAGCGGTATTGAGCGACTCTCGTTTAGCAGGCAAGCGGAGCTAGTAGAAAAAGATATTGGAGGAGAGTGACTATATGGGTTCTTTGTCAACAAATCAGCAAACGATGGAAACACCAAAAGGTTTCTTAGGGAAGCTGGAGATCATTGGTAACAAACTGCCGAATCCGGCAATCCTTTTTCTGCTTTTAATTGCTGTTTTGGCAATTATTTCAGCTGTTTTATCAGCTTATCATGTAACAGCGCTGCATCCTATGACCCACAAGACGATCGCAGTAAAGAGCCTGATCAGTCAAGAAGGTCTGCAATGGATCATGACCGATATGATCAAAAACTATATTAACTTTCCACCGCTTGGCATGATTATGGTCTTAACTTTAGGAATTGGTCTTGTTGAAAAAACGGGTCTTATGGAAACCATTTTAAAGACGGCCATTCATGCGATTCCGAAACGTTATATTACTTTTACGATTATTATTATGAGTTTTATGAGTCATTTGGCGTCCGATGCAGCGATTGTCGTTGTACCGCCCATTGCTGCGATGGTTTTTTATTCGATGGGGAGACATCCCTTTGTCGGCTTTGCCGCTTCGCTTGCCGCAATTTATTCCGGTTTTACAGCGAATATTTTGATTGTGACGACAGATGTGTTGCTATCAGGTATCAGTACGCAGGCGGCTAAAATTGTCGATCCTAGCATGGTGGTAACACCCATTGATAACTGGTATTTCATGTGTTTTGCTGTATTTTACTTATCCATTTTAACGACAGTTGTTACGGAGAAATTTGTAGAACCGCGTATGGGCGTTTATCATGGTCATCAGACGGTTTCGTTAGATAAGCCGACAGTTGAGCAAAGTAAAGCGCTACGACTGACTGGTTTGGCGACACTGTTGTTTGTTGCTGTTTTGCTGTTGCTTGTTGTACCAGAAGGGGCTTTATTGCGGAATCCCGAAACGGGCGGTATTCCAGGATCGCCTTTTATTAAAGGGATTGTACCGCTACTGTTTCTGTTTTTCTTAACAGTTGGTCTTACTTATGGGATTAAAGTGAGAACAATTCAAACAGGCGATGATGTAATTCGTATGATGACTGAATGTATGAAGGGGCTTGCAGGCTTTCTTGTCATGGTTTTTGCGATCGCTCAGTTTATTGCCGCCTTTACCTGGACAAATATTGCAACCCTTATTGCTACATCAGGCGCTGAGTTCTTGAAAGATATTGGTATGACCGGGCTTCCGGCTCTCTTATGTTTTATGCTTTTCGGTCAGTTTATGGGACTGTTTATTGCCAGCGGCTCGGCTATTTGGGCGCTCTTATCGCCTGTCTTTATACCGATGTTTATGCTGCTTGGCTATCATCCGGCCTTTATCCAAGTGGCCTTCCGGGCCGGTGACGGCGCTTTTAATACGATTCAGGTCGTCAATCCCTTTCTGCCGCTATTTTTAGAAACACTGAAAAAATATAAAGAAGAAAGCGGGATTGGCACCTATTTATCGTTGATGCTGCCTTATGCTTTGTCTTTCTTTGTTATGTGGTATGTTCTCTTTATCTTCTGGTACCTCATGGGATTACCAGTCGGGCCGGGGATTCCGCAGCGCTTGTGGTAAAAGAAAGGATGTTTACCTATGGATAAACAAGACTTGGAAGAGTGGCTTGACCGTAGAGCAACAGAATTTACGGCAGCTAGTGATCTCGTATGGAGCTATGCTGAAACACGATTCGAAGAAGTCCAATCAGCTAAACTGTTAGCTGATTGGCTAGAACAAGCAGGTTTTACTGTTGAGCGAGGAACAGCTGGCTTGGATACTGCTTTTCAGGCGTCGTTTGGTCAAGGCAAGCCAGTTATTGCACTCTTGGGAGAATATGATGCTCTCTCGGGTCTTAGTCAGCAAGGCGATGTCGCTGAAAAAAAGCCGATTACGCCAGGCAACAGTGGCCACGGTTGTGGTCATAACTTGCTTGGTGTCGGCGCTTTAGCAGCTGCCATGGCTGTAAAAGAATATCTTGCTGCTAACCATGTTTCTGGCACGGTTCGATTTTATGGTTGTCCCGGTGAAGAAGGCGGTTCAGGCAAGGCCTTTATGGCGCGAGAAGGCGTATTTGACGATGTGGATGCTGCTTTGACTTGGCATCCTCATGGTCACAATGCGGTGTATTCGGTACGCACTTTGGCCAATTATCAGGTTTACTTTCGGTTTCATGGTAAAAGCGCCCATGCTGGCGCGGCGCCGCATCTGGGACGCAGTGCTTTGGATGCGGTAGAATTGATGAATGTAGGCGTGAATTATCTTCGAGAACATGTTATTCCCGAAGCAAGACTTCATTATGCCGTAACCAATACGGGCGGTAGTGCGCCGAATGTGGTACAGGCTGAAGCGGAGGTTCTTTATTTAATACGGGCGCCGAAGTTAAAACAGGTTCAAGAAATCTATGATCGCGTTTGTAATGTTGCCAAAGGCGCGGCGCTTATGACTGGGACCGATTGTGAGATTGTTTTTAATAAAGGCTGTTCTGATTGTCTGCCTAATGATACGCTAGAAAAACTTTTGTATGAGAATTATCTTACTGTTGGTGCGCCGCAGTGGTCAGAAGCGGAACTGACTTTGGCCCGAAAGATTCAGGCGACTTTAGCTGATTCTGATAAAGAGAACGACTGGAATGTAGCCAAGGCGCTTATGGGCAATCAGGATAAAGCGCTGCTAGCGGAGTTGAAGCAAGTGCCTTTAGCCCATAAGATCTTGCCCTATCAGCATGATTCGATGCTGCTTACCGGATCAACCGATGTGGGCGATGTGAGCTGGATTACGCCAACGGCGCAGATTAGCGCCGCTTGTCAAGCTTTTGGTACGCCAGGTCATTCTTGGCAGACTGTGTCGCAGGGAGTGACGAGTATTGCCCATAAAGGCATGCTCACAGCGGCTAAAGTATTAGCAAAAACGGCTGTTGATCTCTTTTTAGCGCCGGATTTGCTAGAAACAGCAAAGCAAGAACTTATTGAAAAACGTGACGGCGAAGACTATAAATGCCCAATTCCTGCGGGTATAAAACCTTCACCTGCGAAGTAAAATCATAAAAAGCAGTTCTTTGTCACGACATAGTGACGAAGAACTGCTTTTTTAGTTGAAAATGATTGTGTTATAAGGCGCGCGTTAACCTACTTCTTTTAAGGCTAGCGGCGCTTTCTTTTTAGCTAGTATACTATGACGATAGCCATAGAGTCCGTAAAATGCCAAGCCAATAGCCAACCAAATACTATAGCGAACCCAGGTCTCTGTGGGAAGGCTGTAAATAAGATACAGGCAAGAGATAATGGCTAAAGGGGCTACCACATGAGCATAGGGACAGCGAAAGGGACGATGGGCTTTGGGATCGGTGCGGCGCAGGACGAGTACGCCCACAGCTGTAGCCAAAAAGGCGAAGAGTGTGCCGATGTTTACCAATTCAGCCATAATATTTACCGGTGTAAAACCAGCAATCACTGCTACAATAATTCCCGACAAGGTAGTGATAATGTGAGGCGTGCCATATTTAGGATGTACTTTGCAGATGGCAGCAGGGATGAGTCCATCGCGCGACATGGCAAAGAAAATACGAGTCTGTCCATACATTACGGCAAGCAGAACCGTCGTAAGACCGGCAATCGCACCTGTACCGACCAGGGCGGAACCGATATTATAGCCGATTTCGCGCAGGGCGAAGGCGACAGGTTCAGCGTTATTTAACTGATCATAAGGGACGACGCCTGTCAGTACTGCTGATACGGCAATATACAAAATAGCGCAGATAATCAAAGAACCAATGATGCCAATAGGCAAGTCGCGATTCGGGTTTTTACATTCTTCCGCCGCTGTAGCGACGCAATCAAAGCCAATATAGGCCAAAAACATGGCGGCAGCGCCAGTGACAACACCGGACATGCCAAAAGGCAGAAAGGGAGACCAGTTTGCTGGATTGACTTGGGGACCAGCGAGAACAAGAAAGAGAAAAACGGCGCCTAACTTCACGGCAACGAGAATTTTATTCAGTTTAGCGCTTTCCTTCGTGCCGCGTAGCAGCAAGAGGCTTAAGAATAGCAGAATCAAGACAGCTGGGAGATTGATTATGCCTCCATCAGCTGCTACGGCTGTGAACGTCTTAGGTAGCAGGACGCCAGCCGATTTAAATAAACCAGTTACGTAGGCGGACCAACCAGCAGCCACCAGACTGGCTGCTAGCGAATATTCCAAAATTAGGCTCCAGCCGACAATCCAAGCGAAAAGTTCGCCTAAGGCTGTGTAAGAATACGTATAGGCACTGCCAGCCACGGGAACGGCTGAAGCAAGTTCTGAGTAGCAGAGAGCGCAAAAGACACAGGCGATTGCCGAAAGTACGAGTGAAATAATAATACCAGGTCCGGCATAGGTTGCGGCAACTACACCAGTAAATACAAAAATGCCTGTACCCATAATACAGCCTACGCCAAGTAGGACCATGTCAAGAGCAGTCATGTTTTTGGCAAGTTTGTTGTGAGTTTTTGCCTCTTGCAGAGAAGAAAGGGTTTTAGTGCGAAACAAATTCATAGCAGTTCACTTCTTTCAAAAAAAATTACACAAAGCTACTGTAATGACTCTCAACAGTAAGCCTTCTGTGTACATGTGTAATAATATAACACATGTACAGCGATGATACCAAGGAAAAGTTTTTCTAAGACGGAAAGTAATACAAAAGTCTTTATAGAGTGAACAAAAAAACAAACCTGCCAGGAAATGCTATACGGTGGAAGCCGATACATTTCTGCAGGTTTGTTCTTTGCAATGAACTGTGAATTCTTAGGCTATAGTATTTTTTAAAACTCCCAAATGAGTAATCGAAAGTTCCAGGGTATCACCGCTTTGCAAGAACTTCGGCGGTGTAAATCCAGCTCCGACGCCAGCAGGCGTTCCTGTAGCGATTATATCACCTGCTTCCAGTGTCATTGTAGCGGAAATGGTTGCCAAGAGGGTCGGGATATCAAACAAAAGGTCACTGAGCGATGCTTCTTGACGCACTTCGCCATTTACTTTCGATTGAATCGTTAAGGATTTAAAGTCGGCAATGGCGCTTTGGTGAACAAGGTAAGGTCCCATAGGGCCGGAAGTATCAAGGTTTTTTCCTAAGAACCATTGATTATGCCGCTTTTGCAGATCTCTTGCTGTTACGTCATTAAAAATTGTATAGCCGAAAACATAGTCCCAGGCAGTTTCTTTCGTGATGTTTTTACCTGTTTTGCCAATCACGACAGCAAGCTCTACTTCATAATCCAGGGACTGGGTCATTTCCTTATGGCTTTGAATTGATTCATCAGGGCCGATGACGGTCGTGGGCGCTTTGGTAAACACGACAGGATAGAGGGGAACATCAGCGCCAGGATCAAATTCTTTGGCATGAGCCGCGTAATTTTTGCCGATGCAAAAGATGTTTTTTCTTGGGCGAGGAATCGGTGCTAAGATTTTTACTGCCGCCAAGGGGAGCAAATAAGATGCTTCTAGGTCAGCTTCGGCAGCAGTGGCAATCTTTTTTACTGTACTTAAGGCTTGTTCTCCTTGGTCGATCAGGCCCAGGAGGGAATGCGGCAGTGTTGCTGTTTTACAGTAGCGCTCTTCTGCTGCTAATAGGGGAATAATTTTTTTACCGTCTTGAGAAAGTAACCCGATTGTTTCTACATCGCCGTAACGGTACGTCAAAAAGTACATAAAGCCACCTGCTTTCTGATAAGTTATTACCTTATTAGTATACAAAAGAAAATATCAGAAAAGAAAGCGAAAAAAATAAATTTTTCTGATTTTTTTAAAAGGATTTATCTATTTTAAGCAGAATAAATAATCAGGAAGTGCTATCATAAAATTATATTGAAAATTTTGAAGATTGAAACAGGTGTACCAACGGCTAAACATTCCATGTTTTGCCAATCCGTTATTTTGCGAAGGAGGTGAAAAGAAGGTTTGGCCAGATGATAAAAAAGACGAAGAAAAGAGGGATTGGTAATGGCGCAAAACGGTCAAATTACTGGTAAACAAATTTTATGGCTTGTTCTTGGCTTTGCTGTAATGCTAGGAATTGCCTTCGCCCCAGTGGCGGCGGGATTATCTACGGCAGGTCAAAGGGTCCTTGGCGTTCTAGCCTTCGCCGTTATTATGTGGGTTACGCAAGCTGTTTCCTATCCGGTCAGTGCAATTGGTATTATTTTATTTTTGCTGTTGTTTCTTGGATTTTCACCAGTACAAGGTGTAACTGGTCCTGTTCTAGGCACAGCAAAAGCAATTCCCATTGCCTTAAGCGGTTTCGTGAATTCAGGCTGGGTTTTGGTTGCTGCTGGTTTATTTATAGCCGGAGCTATTTTATCGACAGGCTTAGAAAAACGGATTGCCTTAAATATTTTGCGGGTTGTCGGAACAAAAACAAACCGTGTTTTTGCTGGCATGATGATTGTAATGCTTGTTCTTGATTTTCTCATTCCCTCGATTACCGCAAGAGCTGCGACAATGACTCCTATTGCTATGGGACTCATTGCGGCGTTCCAAGTGGATCCGAAAAGTGTATTTGCGCGTAATTTGCTTGTCTGCATCGCTGCTTCCGCCTCTATTTCTGGGATTGGCGTCCTGACAGCTGGTGCGCCGAATCCTGTGGCATTATCGTTTATTTCCGGTGTGCTGAAACATCCAATTTCCTGGGGCGAGTGGCTGCTCTATGGCATGCCCTTCTGCCTTGTGCTTATGGTTGTTCTCTACTTGTTAATTACGCGGCTTAACACCTTTGAATTTTCTGAGATTCCTGGCGGCAAAGAAGCAATTAACAAGGCGATTGCTGACTTAGGTCCTATGAGTCAAAACGAAAAGAAAATATCGGTGATTTTCTTTATTACCATTTTACTTTGGTCAACAGAATCTTTTCACAAAATTGATGCCAATACAGTTTCCGTTTTAGCTGTTTTCCTCATGCTCTTTCCGAGCATCGGCGTTGCCGCTTGGAAAGATGTGGCTGGCAAAATTGACTGGGGCACAATTCTACTGTTTGGCGCTGGGATTTCTCTCGGTGAATCGATGCTCAAATCAGGTTCGGCTATTTGGATGGCCAAAACGTGTCTGGGCGGTCTGGGTCTTGGCGCTTTATCGCCAGGTGTTATGATGGTGATTATCGCCGTAGCGCTGCTCATCATCCGCTTCGCCTTTGCTAGTATCACTTCGGCGACAGCCGCGCTTGTACCGACAGTACTTGGTTTTCTTGTAAGCCTCAATAATCCAGAGCTGCCTATGTGGGGCATGACGCTCATTGCGACATTTACCGTTTATTTTGCCTTTATTCTTCCGGTAAATTCGCCGCAATCCATGATTCCTTACGCCACTAATACCTTTGAAGTAAAAGACATGGCTAAGATCGGTATACCTCTGACAATTATTTCTATGGGGGTCTTGGCCCTCTTTATCTTCACCTATTGGCATTGGCTCGGTCTTGTTTAATTTTTAAGCGCCGCTGAAGAGCGGCGCTTTCTTTTTTTTGCGGCAGGGAGAGGCCTTTTCTTTGTAGAAATAATCCACTATCAATAAATTTTAGAATGCATCTTTTGGTGTGATTGAGCAATTGGAAGAATTGCTTATTTTGATTGAGTAGGGGTTAGAAATATGGATGAACAAGATCAGATGATTCACCAGCTATATCAAACGACTCGCGCTATATCCAAAGGATTGAATCAGCGCTTAGAGCCGGCAGGAATTTATACTTCGGAGTGGACTATTTTAAAGATTCTCAAAGAACAGGAAGCCTTGACGCAGATTGCTTTGGCCAATTATTTGAATGTGGAACCAGCGGCTATCTCTAAGACGCTTGTCAAGTTAGAAAAAAAAGAACTTGTCGTAAGGCAGGTTGGCCAGGATAAGCGGGAAAAGATTATTTCATTAACGGCAAAAGCGCAGGAATCTTACGAAATGTGGCAACAGATTGTCGGTGAGCATCGACGGCAGTTTTTGCAGGATATTTCGGCAGAACAGTTGACTTTGATGCGACGCTTATTGCAGACGATGGCAAAGCATGCCAAGTAAATAGTGCAGCAGTTTGGGCGATGGCGCAAAGGAGAGAGGGGTATGTTTCATAAAATTTTAGTCCCAGTTGACGGGTCTGATACCGCATTACTTGCGGTAAAATACGCTCGGAAGCTGGCGGGGAAATTTAGCAGTGCTGTTACTTTGCTTCATGTGATTCCGAATGTGGCAGTTGTTCCTGGAGCGGTACCGATGCCTGATACAGTTTTAGCGAAGCTTGATGAAACTGGAAATACGGTTTTGGCACAGGCTGCAGCTTACTTTGCCGACTATGATGGTCGAGTCTATCAGCGTCTGGAGTATGGACCGCCAGGAAGAGTGATTACTGAAATTGCTTTAGACCACCACTTTTCCCTGATTATTATGGGGCGGCGAGGGCTGAGCAATGTGACGGCTTTTTTCTTAGGCAGTGTCAGCAATCATGTAGTACAGCATGCCCCTTGTCCAACTATGATTATTAAGGATCAGGAAAAAACAGCAGAGTAACTCTATGAATAGGATTCTGGTCGGTAAAAACGTCTAGAGTTCTATTTTGTAGTTTTATCTGCGATTTAGGACTTTAGTGGGGGATTTTTTAGAAGGAGAATTTTTGTCAAAAGCGAAAATAATTGTAAAAATAGGAAAAATGTGAATTTTATGATTGCCGAGCTGTGCAGCAAATGAATGATCCTTGCGATGAAAGAGGGAGTTCATAATGAGTCTTCGAATAAAACTGTTTTTGACAACGGCAGTCACGTTGGTTCTTTTTATCTGGCTTTTTTCTTTGGCCATTACGCATCAAGTCGAAAAAAGAGTTCTGGAAGATGTAACGCAGACTATGGATAGTAAGACAAGACAGGCAGCGATGACGATTGACTTTTGGTTTCGGGAGAGGTCGCTATCCTTAGAAGCTTTTGCTAGCGAATTAGAACGTCATAAATTAGATCAAAAATCACCTGAGTTGAGAGAAAATATGCTCTCTTTTTCCCGGCGTTTTTCGGACCGTTTTGCTAATAGTCTGTTTATCGGTTTTGCGAATCATCAGCTTGTGTCAATCGTGAATCGTTCGCAGCAACAACTAGCCGCGTTTGATCCGACGGTTCGCCCGTGGTATCAGCAAGCTTTAGCGCAGCGACGGACCATCATCACGGAACCTTATAACGATTTTTTTTCTGGTAGACAAGTTGTTACTCTGGCTGTCCCAGTAAAAGAACTCAGTGAGTCAGCTGTTTTAAGTACTGATATTTTTCTCGAAGAACTGAAGCCCATTGCGGATAAAATTCGCTTTCATCCTTTGGCGCAAATTGCTTTTTTTAGCCGAGAAGGCAAGGTTATTTATGATCCTGATGGCATTTTTGCCGCGACACCGGACGAATCTATTTTAATTGCGGCGGATCGTGATACTCGTTATAAGACGTTGCAAACTATGTTTGCTCAGGAAAGTGGCTTTCTTTATGATTCGGGAGGACAGGGGTATCAAGTGTTTCATACTTATGTTCCTTCAACTGGTTGGGTCATTATGACCAGGATTCCCTCAGCCGTCTTTTATGAAGCAAGTCGACAGTTGCAACAGTATGCGATTGGCGCTTCCGTTTTGGCGATTTTACTTGCGCTTATTTTTTCCTCTATTTTTGTCCGGCGCATCGTTTTACCTTTAGAGGAAATGGCCCAAGTCGCTCATACCATGGGCGGCGGGAATCTGAACGTGGCTTTTTCGCCGCAGAAAACACCAGAATTAAAGAATTTGGCGCTTTGCCTGGAAAGTATGCGAAATCAGATCTTATCTCTTCTTGACGGAAAAGATGAAATGGTAAAAGAGGCCAATGCCAACAGACAGGAAATCCAGTCTCTTTATCAACAGATGATTGCTTTGAATGCGGAACTGAATAAAGCCTTTCAGGAGAAAGATGCAGCAAATCTTGCTACGATTAAAGCGTTAGCCGATGCCGTAGAGGCCAAAGATTCTTATACGCGCGGCCATAGTGAGCGTGTTTTAGAGTATTCTTTAATGATCGGCAAAAAAATGAAACTAAGCGAAGCTCAAATGGAGTTTTTAAGCTATGCGGCTATTTTGCATGACATCGGCAAAATTGGAATTCCCTTTAAAATATTAAACAAGCCAGGGAAGCTGAGTGCTGATGAATATAGTGTCATTCAGCAGCATCCTCAGATTGGCTATAAGATTATAAAAAATATCTCCTACCTAAGGGAGGTAGGAGAAGCGGTTGTACAGCATCACGAATGGTTTAATGGTCAAGGGTATCCGTCAGGCCTTAGCGACAGAGATATTCATCCGATGGCGCAAATTTTAGCGGTAGCTGATGCCTACGATGCCATGACCAGTCTGAGAGTTTATCGTAAGTCTTTATCAAGGGAACAGGCTTGTGCAGAGCTGCGGTCTAAGGCTGGCATTCAATTTTCACCGACTATTGTCAAGACTTTTTGTGAAGTCCTTGAGCAAGAAGGCGAGCAGTCAAGCGCTGCTATATCATAGGGCATTCCTTTTATCGCTAGTATGAGTATAGCGGCGCGTAAAATCGATAAAGGTTTTGCCAGCTAGCGGCAGCGATGTGTCGGGAAGCCAAATCAGTCCCATGGTGAGAAATAGCGCTGGAACGAGTGAACGGGAAATCAAAGAATCCTCTTGGTTGATGCAATCGACTGGCAGAAAAGAAATTCCTACATCCTGAGCTACGAGCGCTTTAATCGTTTGGAACTGATTTGTCGATATGGTAATGTTTGGTGCAAGACCTGCTTGGGCATAATTGTCTAAAATAATTTTTCGCAGGAGATATCCCTCATTGTAGAGAATGAGGGGTTCTTTATTTATGTCGGGAAAAGACAAGGTTGGTTTTGCAGCAAGGCGGTGGTGCGGTGGTAGGCAAACTGTTATTTCCTGAGTGGTAATCTGGTGAGAGCACAGTGGTAAAGCCGCTAAATTATCAGGAAACATGACCAGAGCGGCATGAACACTTTTTTCCAGAACAAGATTGACTGCGGCTGCTGATCCGTCATCTACTACGAGCATATCTAAGGCTGGATAACTTTTTTTGAAAGCGGCAAACAAGGCGGGGAAGACATAAGCTCCTAACAGTGGCGGCACGGCTAGGCGAAAAGTATCGTGAGATAGTTTTTTATATTCAGCCATAGTATTTTGCAATGATTGAAAATGATCGAGAAATCCTTTAGCCAGTTCTAGGAAGATTTTTCCCTCGGCTGTGAGCTGGACGCGTTTTTGGCTGCGGTCTAAGAGCGAGAGTCCTAACTCTGCTTCTAGTCTAGTAACTGCCTTTGACACGGCAGGCTGCGAGACGTGGAGCGTCTCGGCGGCGGCCGTAAAATTATGTAAAGTACATACTGTCACAAAATACGTCAGCTCTCGAAGCTCCATGGTGATTCACCTTGCCTTATTATGAACTATAGTTATCATATCATGATTTTTTGGTATTTCAATTTTTTTTGACAACGGCGTATAATGAGCTCACCAAATTTATTTGATTCTTTACAAATTAGTTAGAAAGCAGATTGGTGAGAATTATGAAGGAAGTATGTAAAAAAATCGTCCGTTATCAGACACAAGACGACCAGATTCGTTATGGTTTAATCCAGGGAGAAGAAGTCTTCCGTTTAGCAGGCGATTTTGCGGCTATGGCAGCAGGCGACTTTAGCTTGACTGGCGAGAAAATTTTGTTAGACGCAGTGAAGCTCCTTGTTCCAGTAGAACCGACGAAAGTCGTTAATTTTGGTTGGACCTATGCTGGTCATGCCCAGGAAACTGGCGGACAGGCCAATTTGAGCGAGCCCTTTCTCTTCCTTAAGCCCTTATCGTCGCTCATTGCTACCGGTGAAACAATTTCTTTGCCGCCGACTACCTTAACAAATAAGGTGGAACTAGAAGGCGAAGTTGCTTTGATTATTGGTAAACGCGGTAAAAATGTCACTGAGGCTGAGGCACTTGACTATGTATTTGGCTATACTGTTTTTAATGACGTAACAGCAAGAGATCTTACGAAAAGCGATCCCCAGTTTACCCGAGGTAAAGGGTTTGATACTTTTGGTCCCATTGGACCGTGGATCGTTACAGATCTCGACCCGTCGGATCTTAAAATTACAACAACTTTAAATGGCACAATCGTGCAACAAGGCAGCACGGCGCAAATGTCCCTATCGATTCCTTTCTTGATTAGTTGGATTTCGCAGGTAATGACATTAGAGCCAGGTGATGTTTTGGCGCTTGGCTCGCCTTCAGGCACTTGCCCGATGCAAAGCGGTGACGAAGTGACGGTTACTGTTGCGGGAATTGGTACTCTTGTGAATTATGTAAAGTAATGTATTGCTATGAAAAACAACAAAAGCTGCTTCTTGTCAATGCGCTTTCTTCGGAAAAGCTTATACAAGGAGCAGCTTTTCTCTGTTCGAAGTATGCTATACTAAAGAAAAGAGCCGATTGTCTTAGTGCGATTGAGGGGGCAGTGTATGGAATTACGGCAGCTGGAGTACTTTCAAATGGCAAGCAGGCTTGGCAGTATTACTAGGGCTGCCGAGCGACTTCATGTTTCGCAGCCGAGTATTACGAAAGCGATTCAGAAACTGGAAGGAGAGTTAAATGTACAGCTTTTTGATCGCAGCCAGAAACATCTAGCCTTAACACCAGAAGGAGCTGTTTTTTTAGAGCGAATAGAAAAAGCTTTGCATATGATTGATGACGCCTTATTTGAGCTGAAGGATTATCAGCAGCTTCAAAAAGGCGCGATTAAAATAGGCATTCCCCCTATGGTAGGTTCTTATTTGTTCCCAAAGATTTTTTATCATTTTCGTAAGCAATATCCTAAATTAGAAACGTTTATTTCCGAGGAAGGCTCTTTGATGATTCGTGATAAATTAGAAAAGGGCGAATTGGATTTAGGAATTGCCATTATTAATGAAACACCGTCTAATCTGCAGACAATTCCTTTGGCAGTGCATCAAATTCTTGTTTGTATGCCGCCCAATCATCCCTTAAGCGAAAAAGAAAGTTTGTCGGTATACGATCTCGACCAGGAGCCCTTAATTATGCTTAAAGAAGATTCTTATCATCGTCGGGTGATTGCTGAAAAGTTTTCTAAAGCCTCCATTTTACCGCAAATCGTCTTATCATCAAGTCAGGTAGAAACAATCAAGGGATTAGTCGTAAGTGGAACAGGCATTTCTTTTTTGTTAGATGTAATTGCGCAAAAGGAGCCGCTGCTTGTTACTCGGCCCTTTTCTGAGCCGCTGCAAGTTCAAGTAGGTCTTGTTTGGAAAAAGGAGGGCTATTTGAGCCGCGCTTCGCGGGCCTTTATGGATTTTATGCAACAGTATATATAAAATGGTTACGAAATGAAACCTGTTAGAAAAACTTGTCTGTTTAGTTACTAGACGAGTTTTTTATTTGCTATGCAAGAAAATTATGAAATATAGCCTATGTCTATGATAACATGACGAATAACTATTTTATATTTTCGCCAGAATCTGCTAGTCTATTAAAAGAGAAAAAAATCACAAAGTAAATAAGGCTGGCGGTGACAGTAGGCGAGAAATAGGATATACTGTTAGATAATAAATCTTTTTGCTTTACGCTGGCTGTTTTGATTAGGCTGATTTTTCAGGATACACTAGTCGGGATAGGCGGCGTAGTTTGGGTTTATAGGTATTTGCCTAAGCTGATTTTGCCTACTATACTTAAAGGTTAATTAAGGGAGGAAGTTTCATGCGTAAAATTGAAGCCTCGCAAATCACAAAAGCCGTTGCTAAATTGGCTACTGATGCCAACTACTACTTATCTCATGATATTTACGACGCCTTAGTAGAAAATCAGAAAGTCGAACGCTCTCCTCTTGGCAAAGAAATTCTCGGCAAACTTGTAGAAAATGCCGATATTGCTCGCGCCGAAGATATGCCGATCTGCCAGGATACGGGGATGGCTGTCTTGTTTGTGGAATTAGGGCAGGATGTACAAATTGTCGGTGACAGTCTGGCTAATGCTATTAATGCAGGTGTAGCGAAAGGTTATACGGAAGGGTATTTAAGAAAGTCCGTTGTGGCTGAGCCCGTATTTGAACGGAAAAATACGCAGGACAATACGCCGGCGATTATTCATGTGGAACTTGTTCCTGGCGATAAGTTAAAACTGCTGCTAGCGCCAAAAGGTTTTGGCAGCGAAAATAAGAGCGCGATTAAAATGCTTGTACCAGCTGATGGAATTCAAGGAATTAAGGATTTCGTTGTTGATACTGTAAAAAAGGCGGGATCAAACCCTTGTCCGCCCATGGTTGTTGGCGTAGGAATCGGCGGAACCTTTGAAAAATGCGCATACCTTGCGAAGAAAGCTTTGACTCGTCCAATTACATCGAAAAACGAAGATCCTCGCTATGCCAAATTAGAGGAAGAACTGATGGAGTTAATTCGTAAAACTGGTCTTGGACCGCAAGGACTCGGCGGTGATGTGACGGCGCTTGGCGTCAATATCGAATGGTATCCGACGCATATTGCCGGGATGCCTGTTGCAGTCAATATTAACTGTCATGCCACCCGCCATGCGGAAGTGGAACTTTAAGAGGAGGTTACGAAAATGGCTGAAGCAATTCGCATTACTACCCCTTTAACAAAAGAAAAGGTACAATCCTTAAAAGCGGGTGACAGTGTTTTAATTAGCGGCGTGATTTATGCAGCTCGCGATGCAGCTCATAAAGAAATGACCGAGGCGCTTGCTCGCGGTGAAAAACTGCCTGTTGATTTGACTGATCAGGTTGTATATTATGTAGGACCTTCGCCAGCGAAACCAGGTCAACCTATCGGTTCCGCCGGTCCGACTACGAGCGGTCGTATGGATGCCTATACGCCAGCTTTGATCGAACAGGGACTGCGCGGCATGATTGGCAAAGGATATCGTTCGAAAGAAGTCGTAGACGCTATGAAAAAGCACGGCGTAACTTATTTCGCTGCGATTGGCGGCGCCGCCGCTTTAATTGCTCGTTCCGTAAAAAAATATGAAGTGCTGGCTTACGGTGATTTAGGTCCAGAAGCCTTGGCGGCACTTACGGTAGAAGATTTCCCTGCGATTGTTGTCATTGACTGTGAAGGCAATAATTTTTATGAACAAGGCCAAAAGCCTTATGCGCAAATCTAAAGATAGCGTAAAATTTTGGATTGAGGTGACATATGCTTACTTTTGACGTATTAGTAATCGGCAGCGGCGGCTCCGGTATGCGCGCCGCGCTGGAAGCGGCAAGGCAGGGCGATTTAAATGTAGCTTTGATGACGAAGGTATTTCCGACCCGCTCGGCTACAGCGATGGCTCAGGGCGGCATTAACGGCGTTCTGAAAAATGCCGATGCGACCGATACTTTAGAAAAACATATTTTCGATACTGCTAAAGGCAGTGACTATTTGGGCGACCAAGATGCCATTGAATTTTTCTGTAATATGAGTCCTGACTGTATTAACGAGATAGACTATTTTGGCGTTCCCTTTTCTCGTGACAAAGAAGGTCGTATTTCTCAGCGTAACTTCGGCGGTCAATCTTCACCGCGTACTTGTTATTCCGCTGATAAAACCGGCCATGTCATACTGCATACCATGTACGAGCAGTGTTTGAAGCATGATGTAAAAGTGCTGCAAGAGTGGCAGCTATTAGATGTTGTCGTAGAAGACGGCGAACTGCGCGGCGTAGTGGCGCTACAAATAAAAACAGGTGAAATTGTGCCGATTGCCGCGAAAAGTGTAGTCATCGCTACAGGCGGCGCTGGTCGGATGTATTGGATGCGTACAACCAATCCCTTCACTTCTACTGGCGATGGTATGGCAGCTTGTTTTAGAGCAGGCGTTGCCCTAAAAGATCCGGAAATGGTGCAGTTCCACCCGACAGGCCTTGCTAGCACCGGAATTTTGATGTCAGAAGCAGTGCGCGGTGAAGGCGGCTATCTTATCAACCGTCTTGGCGAACGTTTTATGAAGCGTTATGCCCCGGAAAAAATGGAACTTGCTACGCGTGACGTTGTTGCCAAAGGCATTGAAACGGAAATTAAGGAAGGACGTGGTTTTGGCGAAGGCATTACTGCCTACGTTCAGGTCGATGTACGTCATTTACCAGAAGAAGCGATTATCGAGAAACTTCATGGTATTCGTGATCTGGCCATTTCTTTTGAACATGTTGATCCTGTGAAAGAACCGATTCCGATTCGTCCAACCTGCCATTATTCGATGGGCGGCATAGACGTAGTCGATTATAAAACCTGCGCTACAGCGGTCAGCGGCCTCTTTGCCGCCGGGGAAGCAGCTTGCGTATCTATTCACGGTGCGAACCGTTTGGGCGGCAACTCGCTTGCTGATGTAATGGTTTTTGGTAAAGTAGCAGGTATGGGCGCTAGCGATTGTGCCAGAAAACGAACGATTGCCGGTGAAACTTTGCTAAGTGAAGCCGCAACAGGCTGGGAAAAACGTTTTGAAGAAGTTGTTTCCCGGACGAAAGGCGCTACCGTTGCGTCGATTCGTGATCGCTTGGCCGAAATCATGTGGTACAATGTGGGCGTATTCCGCAATGAAGCCGATATGGTAAAAGCAGCACAAGTCGTTGATGGTTTGCTTGCTGAATACCAAACTTGCGTAGTCGGCGATAGCAGCCGTGTATTTAACAGCGCCTTCGTAAACTATGTGGAAATGGGGAATCTGTTGACAATTGCCAAGGCTGTTGTAACAGGCGCTTTAGCCCGCAAAGAAAGCCGGGGCTGCCATCTGCGTGATGATTATGCAAAGCGCGATGATGAAAATTTCTTAAAACATACGCTGATCACTAAAGATGGTTCTGATTATAAATTATCCTACCGGCCGGTCGTCATTACGAAGCATCAACCGGCAGAAAGGAAATACTAATGCGACAGATTACCTATAAAATACACCGTTTTCAAGATAATAAGTCCTTTGTACAGGAATACAGTTTTCCTCATGAGCCTGGCAAAACGATTTTATGGGGTTTAATAAAAATTAAGGATACGATGGATCCGACACTGACTTTCGTAGCTGCCTGTCGGTCTGCTGTCTGCGGCGCTTGTGCCGTTCGGGTCAATGGCCAGGCTATGCTGGCTTGTGAAGTTGGTCTTGATGATGTGACAGCGCGCTTTGGCGATACGCTCGAAATTAGCCCGATTCAAAACTTCAAAGTCATTCGCGATCTTGTTGTGGACTGGGAGCCCAAGGCGCAGCGCTTAAAAGAAGTCAAACCGTGGCTGATTCCTGACGAACAGTTTACGGCGAAAAGCGGCTGTCGTCAGTCCCCGGAAGATTTTAAAAAGATACGTCAGCAAGCTGACTGTATTCTCTGTGGTTCTTGTGCGTCTGAATGTAATAAGCTCAGCGCCGATGAAAGAGACTTTTTAGAGCCCTTTATTTTCAGTAAAGCCCAGAAATTTGTGGCTGACTCGCGTGATAAAGATTTTATGGCTCATTTGACGCCAGCCATGGCCAAAGGTCTGTGGAAATGCGTGCACTGTCAGGAATGTGTGACCAAGTGTCCGAAACATTTAGAGCCAGCGGAAGATATATCAAAATTACGGCAAAAATCGGTCCAAGCTGGTATGACTGATAATATGGGTGCTCGTCATGGTATGGCCTTCCGGGATGATATTGCCAAAACAGGTCGCTTAAACGAAGCGACCATGTCGGTAAAAACCGAAGGCTTGTTAAAGTCGTCGACTCGCGCTGCTTTTGCTATGCGTCTTTTTGTTCGCGGCAAATTAAATCCGCTTCATCTGATTCACTCGGCTACGCCAGTGCAGGGAATTGACAAAGTGAGAGCCATTATGAAAGCAGTCAAGGAGGCGGAGAAAGAATGAAATATGGATTTTTTCCTGGCTGTGTCCTCGAAGCGGCGGCCAAAGAAGATATGATGGCAACACTTGCCGTTGCGAAAAAACTAGGAATTGAACTCGTTGAGCTTCCCGGCTGGACTTGCTGCGGCGCCTCTCATGTACAAGATATTGATGAGTTAACAGCTCTGTCCGTGAATGCCCGTAATATTGCTTTGGCGGAAGGTCTGAAGCTTGATATTATGACGGTCTGTAATACTTGTACGCTCATGCTGCGCAAAGCAAAACATGAATTAGACCATGGCATGAAAGAAAAGGTAAACCCGATTCTAGCTAAGGCGGGGATGAAGTATGAAGGAACAAGCGAAATCACTCATTTGCTGTGGGCGCTTGTTCGCGACTATGGTCTTGATAAATTAAAAGGAAAAGTAGTGCGCCCTTTGCAAGGTATGAAAGTGGCTGGTTATTATGGCTGCCATCTGCTAAGACCACCTGAAATTATGAATTTTGAAGATCATGCAGTGCCTCATTCTTTAGAAGATCTGATTCGCGCATTGGGAGCTGAACCGGTCGAGTTTGATGCCAAACTGAAATGTTGTGGCTTCCATGCTGTATATCCAGCGCGTGACAGTGTGCTTAAGATGACGGGAGAAACGAATCTCAGCGCGATTAAAGCAGGGGCAGACTGTCTCGTTACGCCTTGCCCGCTATGTCAGATGCAGCTTGATATGTTCCACCCAGAAGGACAGGCTGCAGTTGGTGCGGCCAAGGAAATCCCTATTCTTCATATGTCGCAGCTCATCGGTCTTGCTTTAGGGCTGTCGCAGGATGAACTGGGCATGAAGCGCCATATTGTTAGCACGGCAGTTTTAAAGCTGTAACCTGATTCGTTAGCTGTAGTTTAAACAATGCTAGAGACCTCTCAGTACAGCGCTTAGCGGCGATGTTTCTGAGAGGTCTTTTGAACACAACGTAGTTGGAATTTTGTAATTTTATGGTGTTTTAGTAAAAAAAACGGCAGTTATTTCCTTGACTTTTTATGAATTTTTACAGTAAAATTAAATTAATTACTTAGTGAAATATTAGGCAAACTTGCCGAAAGGCAAGGACGCAAAGCCTTGGATCTAAGGGTTTTACCTAGGATTGCCAGGCTGCCATGCTGGATCTTTAAGCATGCTCTGAGGTCAGGGGGCGGCTCCCTGCTTTTTGGTATTTCCTCCAGAGCTGTAAAAATGAGGGAGGAAGAAGAATGAGACCGCGTTTAATTGTCTTTTCTTTTTGCGATTATGCTGAATTTAAACTGGTGAGACCACTTGTAAAATGTTTTTTGCAAAAAGTGCTACTAGGACAATATCATATGATGGAAGTTGCTGTGAATGAAGCAGTCAATAATGCCTTGCGTTTTAGTGAAGGCAAGCCTTGTCAGCTCACGATGGATATTTTGCGAGGCAGCGTACTTGTGATTCGCTTGAAGCATCAAGGACTAGGTTTGGCTACAGCGTCAAAACGAGCACAAGATAGTCATAAGTGCCTCGAAGAAGAACTCTGGCGTGAAGGCGGTCGTGGCCTGCTGATTATGCAAGCCGCGGCGGATTGTGTTTTTTACAACAGGCAAGGAACGGAAATATTGTTAGCGAAGATGCTATCAGAACCTTGTTTGTCCCAAAACGACAAAAAGATTACCTGATATGTGCGGCGTAAAGTTGGATTTTTCTTTCTTGGGCATGTTGTAATAAAAAAACACTTGGTTTCGATTAGAAACCAAGTGTTTTTTTATTTTTGCGGGCCTTTAGTGATGGAGGCTGGTAATGTTACGGTGCGCCATACTTACATGATAGGTCATGGCCTTTTCGGCAGCATCAGGATCACGTTTATAAAAGGCATCCATGAGTGTAATATGTTCCGTGATGGTTTGTGATAAACGATTTTCTACAGCAATGGAGTTTAAGCGAGCTGGCTTAATATATTTATGCAAATTGCTTAACGTCAAATTAAGCATTTTGCTGCCGGAAGCCTCATAAATGAGCTGATGAAACTTATTATCTAACTCAGCAATTTCCTCCATATTTTGTTTTTGAGCATAAAACTCCGTAAGATCAACAATTTTTTGTAGTTCTTTCAGTTCATTTTCGGTTAAACGACTAGTAGCCCAACGGGCAGCCAAGCCTTCTAGCAATTGGCGCATAGCGCAAATATCAGCGACATCTTTCGCCGAGATTCCCAGGACAATAGCGCCTTTTTTTGCGGTCGTTTCTACTAAACCTTCTACTTCCAGCAGCCAAATTGCTTCGCGGATGGGGGTGCGGCTTACGCCTAACTCATCGGCTAATTTTGTTTCTAGCAGAATATCGCCGGGGGAATAGGCTCCTTCGATGATTTGCGCTTTGATATGTTGGAATACCTTATTGCGTAGCGAGGTATCATTAGTAGAAAGGAATTCTAAGTCTTTGGGCATAGCGGGCCTCCATTAAAAAAAATTTCACTCTCTAATATTTTATTATAACTTACAAAATACTCTAATAGCTACTAATAAGATAATTATAAATTTTTAGTTAATTTACCTGAAAACCGATAGAACCTCGTAAAATACCTATTGATAGTATAACATGATATTGGCAAAATAGTCCAAAAATAAAAACTTTTTCTTGGGGTATAGCCAAATGAAGCAAAGACTGTTATAATGTATTACATAATTGATGTATACGTTAATTCAAAAATACATCAATTAAAACATGAGGGAGGCGTGATGATATGTTCGTAATGGAAGCCTATGCACAAGAAGAAATTATGGCGCAAGAAGTAGCGAAAGAAATTTTGGACAAAGATCAGGAAGAATTACTGGAAGAACAAAAATGGCTTGATTTTGAACTTGGATTATTTGCCGAACATTGATTGAGTTAGAATGTCAGTAAAAAGTAAAAAATACGAAAGGCAGCGGAGCAAGAAGTTCTATTCGTATTGCGACAATGGCGTCGCACCTAATTGGATAGTTATATCCAGTTAGATGGGTTGCTTTTTTTATACCTTGTCATGCATAAAAATTCGTTTTCGTAGGATTTTTATGAAGGTAGACATTCGTGGCGCAATTAAGCAACGAATCTTCTGGTACGTTGAAACTAAAAAGGATGAAATCCCATTTTAATGATGCACAAGAAAACAAAGAGAGTCCTATTTGCAAGAAATAGCAAATAAGACTCTCTTTGTTATTTTGTAATAGCGTTTACACTGTTTAAAATAGCTTGTTCCATTGCTCTTACACCAAGGACGCCTAGAAAGTCTAGATTTGTATCGACTTCATTGGTAGCCATGGTAAAGATCGTATCACCGTCATGAAGCGTATGAACCGGGCGAATGGTTCGAGCATAAGCATCATGGGTCATAGTGGCTAGTTTGTTTGCTTCCGCCTTGGTGAGCCGGCCATTGGTCATGATTAGACCAATGGTTGTATTTTCTCGTGAGAACGTCACAGGTTTCTGATAATTTGTTTTTAAAATATATTCCTCTGTGTTTAAGAAGGTTTGATGATCATCAGCTAGAGCGCCTGCCAGAATCTTGCCTGTACTAGGTTGAACGATATCGCCTACGGCATTTACAGCAACAAGAGCTCCTACGTAAAGTGAACCAATTTTAAAGCAGGCTGATCCCAGGCCGCCTTTCATAGCATATTCCATGCCACGAATTTTTCCCACTGTCGCTCCGGTACCGGCGCCAATGCTGCCATCTTCCCAGGGGACAGCCTTAAAGGCTTTGGCACAAGCCCTATAAGCCATTGCTTGATTCGGTCTTATGCGCCAGTCGCCATAAGTGAGATCAAATAATACAGCTTGCGGAACGATGGGAACTTTCGTAACGCCCACATCAAAGCCAATTCCTTGTTCTTCTAAAAATTGCATGACGCCGCCGGCTGCATCTAGGCCAAAAGCGCTACCGCCAGATAGAATAATGCCGTGAATCTTCTCGATTGTATTTTCTGGACGGAGCAAGTCGCTTTCTCTTGTGCCAGGAGCGCCGCCGCGCACGTCAACTCCGCCTGTGGCGCCTGCCTGGTTGGTGCATAAGATGACAGTGCAGCCTGTTTTGGCTGTTTCATCTTGTTCATGACCAATTTTTAAGGCAGGAAAGGACTGTAATGACAGAGTCTCAAGTTTTAGCGGGGTGCTTGTTCGTTTACTCATCATACCATCGCCTCCGTTTTTAAAAATATTCGGTATGACCCGGCGGATTCCTGTTTTTACGCTTGGACGCTTCAGTCAGAAAGGGATTGTTAGGCTTGGTTGAATTCGTTATAATGAGAGAAAGACGTAACAGAAGCTGGAAGGTGTTAGAAGTGGAAGAGGTTTTTCAAGCCCTAAAAGAACAAGGTTATAAAATGACACCGCAGCGACGGGCGGTTCTTCGGGCTTTGGCTGAGTCAAAAGAGTTTATGAATGCCCATACGATTTTAGAGAAGGTCAGAGAAACCCACCCTGATGTTGGTCTTGATACAGTTTATCGCAATTTGAAATTATTTATTATGCTCGGTTTTGTCAGTCCTATTAACTATCCGGGGCGCGAAGGAACTGTTTACGAACTGAATAAGAATAAGCATCACCATCATCACTCTGTCTGTCTGTTGTGTGGTAAGATTGAGTGTCTTGATTATTGTCCGGTTCATTTTGATGAATTGAAATCGATGACGGCTGACCAGTTTCGCATGGTGAGTCATTCTTTGGAAATTTACGGCTACTGTAAAACCTGCGAAAAAAATGACACCACCAAATAGAGCTGAATTTTCTTGAGAGTGGTACAGGAAGGGTGGAAAAGATGATTCGAAATTTTAAGGATTTGCTAGAGCAAGCAAGAGAAAAAGGGCCTGTTACGATTAGCGTAGCAGTAGCTCAGGATTTAGAGGTTTTGGAAGCGGTCAAGGCGGCAGCTGATGCAAAACTGGCGAAGGCGATTCTTGTTGGTGATAAAACGAAAATTGTACCGTTGGTGCAACAGGTAGGTTTGCCTGACGATATTTTAATCATTGATGCGCCTGACGAGCAGGCCGCTGCTCTCGAAGCTGTTTCGCTAGTACGTAGTGGGCGAGCCCAGGTGTTAATGAAAGGACTTGTGAACAGTGCTACTTTTTTGAAAGCCGTACTTAACGAGGCTGTGGGATTGCGTACGGGGCGTCTATTGTCGCATTTAGCGGTTCTGGAAGTACCAGGGCAGGATCGCCTGCTTTCGTTTAGCGATGGCGGTATGAATGTGGCGCCAGGACTTGCAGAAAAGAAAGACATTTTGATGAATGCCCTGCAAGTCTTGCAAAACCTCGGAATTGCCGAGCCGAAAGTGGCTATTTTGACAGCAAATGAAGCTGTCAGCGCCAAAATGCCGGCAACTGTTGATGCGAAAAACCTAGCGGAGCTTGCGGTCAAAACAGGACTCTGTCGCTTTGGTCAAATCGAAGGTCCGATTGCTTTAGATGTGGCAGTAAGTCCGGAAGCGGCGCATCATAAAGGAATTGATAGTCAGATAGCGGGGCAGGTTGACTTGTTTCTTATGCCGAATATTGAATCAGGAAATTTGCTGACGAAAGGTCTTATTTATTATAGCGGGGCGAAAATGGCTGGTGTAATTTTAGGGACAACCCATCCTGTTGTGATGACTTCTCGATCTGATAATGCCGAAGGCAAGCTCTATTCGTTAGCGCTGGCTTGTATGGCTTCGCCGCGGCAGCGGCAAAATTAATGGAACGGCGACAGCGTGTAACGATTTCCGAAGTGGCCAAACAGGCTGGTGTTTCTAAGACAACGATTTCCCGCTATTTAAATGGTAAGTTTGGGTTTATGTCGGAAGAGTCACGGCAGCGGATTGCCGCCGTGATTGAAGAGCTTGACTATCGGCCCAATAATTTAGCGCGCAGTTTAAAATCCTGTAAGAGTCGCTTACTTGGTGTGATCATCGCGGATATTACGAGTCCTTTTTCAGCCATTTTGGTCAAAGGGATTACTGACTGCAGCAAAGATTACGGGTATCATGTGATGATTGCTACAACAGATAATAATCCTGAGAAGGAACAAGAATATATTTTATCAATGCTTGATCAGCGCGTCGAAGGTCTTATTGTCAATACAACTTGTAAAAATAATGCTTTCTTACTAGAAGTCGCCAAGCAGTATGTGCCGATTATTCTAGCGGATAGGCCAACTTTTCCTACTCTCTTTGATACAGTTCGTACGACAGACTATACTTCTACGCTGGAACTGATGGCCGGATTAAAGGCGCGTCAGTACGAAAAAGTTGCCTTTTTTAGTGAGCCTTTAAATGAAGTAGGAACGAGAATTTTGCGACTGCAGGCTTATGAACAAGCTTGTCGCGAGATTTTGCACCAAGAACCTTGGAAAGCTATTGTGGCTATGGAAGATGAAGCTCTGATCGAACAAGAAATTTTAGCTTTTTTAGCGGGAGCAGAGGGAAAGAAAGCGATTTTTACGCCGAACGGCGTAGCGTTGCTCCAGGTGTTAAAAGCCATGAAGCGTCTTGATTTGCCAGTCCCGGCTGCTGCAGGCGTTTGCGGCTTTGATAACTGGGATTGGGCGGAGCTTGTTGGTCCGGGAATTACGGCGATTGATCAGCCGTCTTATGATGTGGGGGCTGCCTGTGTCAAACGAATGATGTTTCGTTTACAAAATGACCGTAAAGCGCCGCCGAAGATTATGGAATTGCCGAATCGCATTATTTTTCGCGGTTCGACGGAATAAGGCGATTATAGTATTTTTTTGGTGCTAGACCATAGGCTTTTTTAAAAGAACGGATAAAAGTAGAATAATCGCTAAAACCGCTGTTTAAAGCGGCGCTTAAGAGCGGCTCGCCTGCGTCAATCCATTGATTGGCGCAGATGAGCCGCTTTTGCGTAATATAATGATGGGGGCTATAGCCAGTTTGTTCTTTGAATTTGCGCATAAAGTGGTATTTGCTTAAACAGACTCTGGCTGCCAAATGATCGACTGTTAGTGGGGCGGTAAGATGGTTGTCAATATAAACTAAGGCGTTCACAATGGCTTTATCATAGTAGCTTGCTTGACGAGAAACGCTGGCGGGATGTTGATACGCTTGATTTAAGGCGATGAGGAGTTCTAAAGCTAAAAGCCGTTGCCGCAGTTTGTGCCCAAAGCCTGTTTCTGTCAAAGCTGTTTCCCATTCGGTAAGTAATATACTGAGCTTCTGTCTTATTGCTGTTGACGGGAGGAGCAGAAAAGAACGGTTTTGGTGAGCTTGCTGAAAGCAAGCTTGTAGGTCGCAGTCTTGTTCACTATTGTGATTCAGAAAAGCAGGGCTGAACCAGGCAATTTGGCGTTCATAGGTACTGTCGGCGCTGATTAAGGGCTTATGAATTGTGCCGCGGTGAAGCAGCAGAATATCGCCTGGCTGGAGGCGATAATTCATTCCCTCGATTAAATAGGTGACCGAGCCGCTTAGGAAAAAAAGCACCTTATAAAAGTCGTGAAAGTGAGATTCAATTTTGTTTTCGCGACAGTCTTTGAGGTGAAAGAACTGGAAGTCTTTATTTAAATAACCTCGTTCGTTGGCGATTTCTTGCTGTGGTGCATCAATCATCAATTTTGTAAGCCCTCCTATTGATATGATTGGCTATTTATAGGATTTGCTCATTCGTAATCTTCTTGTGATTACGGTGTTTGCATCTTACTTGCTATTGTAGTCTTTATAGCATTTTTTGCAATGATTTTCGCAATAATTGCCAAGAAGTTTTAAAAAATGCTTATTATACTAAAGATAGTTTTATAAGTGAGCAAAGCGAAATCAACAGAGGAATTCTGGGAGGAGAAGTAGCGATGAAACATGATTTTTATAAATATGAAGCCTTAGGGAATGATTATATTGTGATAGATCCGCAGCAACTTTCTTTAGAACTAACACCACAGCGTATCCAAAAAATCTGCGATCGTCATTTTGGCATCGGATCTGA
Source organism: Pelorhabdus sp. sgz311002 (assembly GCF_056134285.1). Taxonomy (NCBI): domain Bacteria; kingdom Bacillati; phylum Bacillota; class Negativicutes; order Selenomonadales; family Sporomusaceae; genus Pelorhabdus; species Pelorhabdus sp. sgz311002. Next base: position 152,909 of record NZ_JBWBCL010000007.1, read on the forward strand.
TGGGATTTTATATGGTCCGCTTTTTCAAGATGAAAAAATTCAGGTCAGAATTTTTAATCCCGACGGCAGCGAGGCGGAAAAAAGCGGTAATGGGATTCGCATTTTTTCACGGTTTCTTTGGGAGCAAGGTTATGTACAAGGAAAACATTTTTCCCTGACTACACTTGGCGGCGATGTGGCAGTCACCATTCTTGATGAAATGGGCGAAAATATCTGCGTGGATATGGGAACAGCTACTTTTGATAGCGCTGCCATTCCTGCAGCGGGAGCGCGTCGAGAAATGTTGGAACAATCGATCTGCGTTCATGGCAAACGTTTTCAAGTGACGTGTCTATCGATTGGTAATCCCCATTGTGTGATTTTTGATCCAGCTTTTACGACGGAAACCGTAAATACTTGGGGGCCCTTGCTAGAACAGCATGATGATTTTTTAGAACGGACGAATGTACAATTTGTACGTGTTTTAGACCGTCATAATCTAGAAATTGAGATTTGGGAACGCGGCGCTGGCTATACGCTCGCTTCAGGCAGTAGCAGCGCTGCTGTGGCGAAAGCTGCTTTTGCTTTAGGTATGGTTGAACGAAATCTTACGGTTCATATGCCTGGCGGTACTCTTGCGGTTACCGTGCAGCAAGACGGGCATATTGTTATTACTGGGCCGGTCCACGCTATTGCTACAGGTAGCTTCTGTTTTTCAGAAATGATGTAAATGAAACTTCATTCAGATACAACCGCATAAGGTCATTGTCAACCCCTATGGACAAATACAACAAAAATCCTGGCCGAATTATGACGGCCAGGATTTTCTTATTTTGCGAAAAAACTTGTTAATGTTTTGTTTATTAAGTAATATAATATTAAAACAAATGAAAAGAGATGTTTTTATGATTAATTCATTGGATTTGAAAGTTATCCGGCGACTTATGACTGAAGGACGCAGCACCTGGGCTGAGCTTGGTCAACTTTTAGGAGTATCGGCGCCGGCGGCGGCAGACCGAGTCAGGCGGCTGGAAGAAAAAAACGTAATTCGTGGTTATAACGCTGTTATTGATCCGGAAGCACTAGACTTGGGGTTAGCCGCCTTTATCGCCGTATGTTTAGAGCGTCCAGAGCATCGAGCCGGTTTCTTGAATTTTGTGACGGAGACTCCGGCGATTCAGGAATGTCATCATATGGCTGGGGCCGAGGATTATCTTTTGAAAGTGCGCTGCAGTGGTACGCGTGATTTAGAAAGGCTGATCAGCGAAGATTTGAAAGCCGTGCCTGGCGTGATAAAAACACGCACGACCATTGTTCTATCAACAGTCAAGGAGTCGCTGCAACTACCGATTAAGGAGATGGAAGGGCATGGATGAGAGCTTTTTTCTGAAAGGACTTATCTTAGGATTTTCTATTGCAGCGCCAGTGGGGCCAATTGGGTTACTGTGCATTCGACGAACTTTAACACAGGGAATGGCCGGAGGCTTTATATCCGGTTTGGGAGCGGCTACAGCAGATGGTTTTTATGGCGCCGCAGCCGCTTTTGGTCTTACTGTTATTTCGCAGTTTTTTCTGGATCAAGCTATTATTTTGCAGTGGTTTGGCAGTTTCTTTTTAGTGTACCTTGGATGGACTACTTTGGCGTCAAAGCCGGGAGATCAGGCTGCTCAAGGCGAAGTGTTTAGTTTGGGTCGCAACTACCTATCGACTTTTTTCTTGACCATTACGAATCCTATGACAATTCTTTCTTTCGGCGCTGTTTTTTCTGGCTTAGGCTTAGGTCTTGTCAATACGGGCGGAGAGTCGGCGGTTTTGTTGGTAGGAGGCGTCGCATCAGGCTCCATTTTATGGTGGCTTTGTCTGAGTTGTTCCGTAGCTTATCTGAAAGAAAAGATTTCTCCGTCCCGTCTTGTCTGGGTAAATCGCTTTGCTGGTATCTTGCTCTTGGTTTTTGGCATCGTAGCCGTAGTTGGGTTAGTAAAACCGTGGTAGTAAATCAAAGTCAGGTGAATTCCGTTTGGGTTTGGCGGTTGCTCTGACGCGACAGCCACCATTTAAGTCCGGGAATGAGTAACAATAAAATCGATAATAGACGAAATAATTGATAAGCAATAACGATTGAAATATCAGCATCGACTGATAAGGCAGTAATACCCATTTCAGCCATGCCGCCTGGTGCTGTCCCAATAAAGGCTGTTAAAAAAGGAACTAGATATATTTGAGATATCCCATAATCAACAAAGGCTGATGTTGTAATTACGGCAAGAACGCTCAGAAAAGTAAAGAATGAAATTTTCCGCCAGTTTGCTAGGCCTGCCAGTTCGACATCAGCGCCGATACGGATTCCTATGGTGATTTGGGCAAGCGCTAGTAAAGGGCGTGGCAGATAGGGCGCTTCAAAATCGCCTAATATAAGGGCAATGGTCGTGAGCATTGGGCCTAAGAGATAAGGCGTTGGCATATGAAGTTTGCTGGCGATATAGATAGAGGTAAGAATTGCACTAGCAAAGAGCAACACGCTGTCAGGCTGATAGTGAACAAAATCAGGAAGAGCTAGAGAGGCTTGATGGGCTTGATCGGCGAGACCGTAAATGGCGATAAAGGGGACCGTAAATACGCTTGTTAGCAAACGGAGGGTTTGCATCAAGGTTACGACAGCCACATCGGCGCCTTCCACTTCTTCACAAATTGCAACCATTTGGGCTAAGCCGCCAGGTACGCTGCCCAACAGACCGTTTATAAGGCCCACACCAGTTTTATGGCAGGTAAGCCAGCCGAACAGCAAGCTGACTGCCAAGGTTACAAAGGTTGCGCCAACCATGCCGGGAAGTTGTCCTAAAATTTTATGGCCCACTTCGATCGTAAAGGGACTGCCGAGCGCATAGCCTAAGATGATCATACCGCCATCGCGTAGTTTTTTTGGCCAGAGTAGTTTCTCTTTGCGCCAAAGTTTCCAAAACAAAACCGTAAGAAGCGGACCGAGCGTCCAGGGAAGCGGCAGATGCAGCGAATAAAAAAGAATGCCGCCGAGTGAACCAATTAAAAAAAGTAACAATGTTTTTTTCATAGTAATACCTTCCTTTAGGGGTCTTCTGAGAGGTCTATTTCGCTGTTTTTCCTTAAATCCTGCTGAAACAGGGCAATAAAATGATCGGCCGCCTGGGATAAGGGATGACCTTTTTTCCAAATAACAGCGCTGGTTGTAGCTAAACTTTTTTCATGCAGCGCATAAAAGGATAAAGCTAGGTTGTCAAATAAATCTTTGGCGGCAAGCGGGACGATTGCAGAGCCGATGCCTTGTGCCGCTAGTAACAGTAATGGTGTAATGTCGTCGCTGGTACAGAGCAGATGCGGCTCGAAGCCAAGATGGCGGCAGTATTCGACGACGATTTCCCGATGGCGTTGGTGGAGCAGCAGGGGACCTTGCCATAAAGTAAGCAAATCTGTTTCAGTTTGCGGCGTTTCGCTTTTTTTACAGGCGAGACACATGGGCTCCGTTGGCAGCGGGAGAGCATGGTAACGATTTGGGTCTACGGGAAACCGGACGATCCCGATTTCAATAAGGTTGTTTTCTAATAACTCAAGCAGTTTGCTCGTTTCTCCTTGGCAAAGATGAAAGGAGATATTCGGGTACGATTGATGAAACGTTTCTAGATAGCGGGGCAGCAGGGAATTGCCGATAGAAGATATGGCGCCAATGGCGAGATTGCCACTGATTCCTTTGGCTGTTTCGGAAATTTCTCGGCGCGTTGCTGCCAGGAGTTCTAACATTTGGCCCGCTCGCTTTTTTAAGATTTGTCCAGCCTCGGTTAAATGAACTTGGCGGCTGCCTCGTTCTAAAAGCGCTATACCTAGCTCCTTTTCCAGAGCGATAAGCTGCTGGCTTAAGGGCGGCTGAGTTACATGAAGCCGCTTTGCCGCTTTGGTGATTTGCCCCTCTTCGGCGACTGCTAGGAAATATTTCAATTGACGCAGTTCCATAGAAAAACTCCTTTATAGTCGATTTTCGAATAGAAGACAGACGAAATGAATATTATTCATATAGTAAACTTTTTGCTATAATCATACCGAATCTGTGAAATCCTGTCAAAGGCTTTGGCTGAATCGTAGCAGGATTTTTACTAGGAGAGGTGGAGACTGATGGAACTTAGTTTTAGTCAGGGAATCATTCTGTTAGGAACCGTGGCGGCAGTGATTGGCTGGGGAATTTATAGTGCCAGGCAAGTTCGCTCAGCTGAAGGCTTTAGTTTAGGCGGTCGTTCCGCTGGGAGCGCTATGATTGCCGGAACGATTGCTGGAACGGCTGTTGGCGGTGCGTCGACCATTGGAACAGCGCAACTGGCTTTTTTACATGGTTTATCAGCTTGGTGGTTTACGTTAGGCTCTGGAATCGGCTTGCTTTTACTAGGACTTTTTTACGCGCGGGCGTTGCGCCAAAGCGGTTTAGAGACAATTTCTCAATATCTTGTGGTTCACTATGGCCGAACGGCTGGACCGATTACTAGTTTAATTTCTTCTTTGGGAATTCTACTGAGCGTAGTTGCCAGCAGTCTTTCGGGAATTTCACTTCTTGCGGGCTTGCTCTCTATCCCCCCCTGGCAGGCAGCAGGTCTCATTGTTATACTTGTTGTAGCCTATGTATTTTTTGGCGGATTAAAAGGGGCTGGGGTAGCTGGTCTGTTAAAGCTGCTTATTATATGGCTCAGTCTTTTTGCCGCCGGTGGGGCGGCTGTTTATATTCTTTCACAGCGGTCAGACTGTGCCGTTCTTTTTCCTGCTGATCCTTGGTTTAATTTATTTGGCGAAGGTCTTAGCCATGGGTTGGAAAATTTGTTTTCTTTGATTGTCGGCATTGTCTGCACGCAGACCTATATTCAGGCGGTATATGCCGCTACCAATGTCAAGACTGCTCTCATCGGCACCTGTACGGCTGCGGCGATTATTATTCCAGTGGGGCTTCCTTCTGTTGCCGTTGGCATGTTTATGCATGTCTATCATCCCGATATTTTACCAATCCTAGCTCTGCCCATGTATTTAACGACCTATCTGCCTAGTTGGATTGGTGGTATTGGTTTGGCTGGACTGTTGTTATCGGTAGTGGGTTCGATTGCTGGTCTTGTTCTGGGAATCGGCACAATGATTGCGCGCGACATTGCTGCAGACCTATTTCAGATCACTAACAGCTCTCGACTCTTATGGCTCAATCGTTGTACCGTTGTGGTGGTGACTGGGGTGTCTATGGCCATTGCGTTGACGAATCTAAATTCGCTTGTACTTGACTGGAACTTTATGTCTATGGCACTGCGCGGCGGCGGCGTATTTATTCCCTTGACATTGGCGGTGTTTTATCAGCGCCCTATGATGTCGGGCTGGGTTCAAGGTTCGATTCTCTTTAGTACAGCTGTTGCCGTCTATAGCGAAGTTTATTTAAGTCTGCCTTTCCCGCCGTTGTTTGTGGGGCTGTTGGTAAGCGCCTTAATTTTATTGAGCGGATTCTTATGGCCAAAAGCGAAAGCGAAGTTGGCGGAAGTTCATGAAGTTTGACACTGTAATGGGGAAAGGATGAGTTTTATTTGCCGCAATCTTATTTTTTACGGGCCCTAGCTTTAACAAAGCAGGGCGATATCGAAGGGGCAATCTATAATTATTGCCAAGCTGTTTCGTTAGATCGATCATATGGTCAAGCCTATAATAATATGGCGCTTCTTTTATTGCAGCAAGGAAAGATCTGGGAAGCTGAAGTCATGTTGCGTCAGGCCATTGAGCTTAATAGAGCGGACGGCAAAGCTCATCATAATTTGGCATTAGTTTTTATGGAAAAAGGCGATTTGACGGCTGCCCGCGACTGCTTTATACGAGCTTTGCAGTGCGGTGAAGAAAGTTCTGCTTTTTATAATAACTGGGGTCTCTATTATTGGGAAATCGGCTGTAGCAATGCGGCAGAAGCGGCTTTTTGCCAAGCCATTTCGCTTGATGAAACATATGTTGAGGCTTATTATAATTTGGCTAACTTACTACGGGAGCAGCAACGAGTCGCTGAAGCAGAACAATATCTTATCAAGGCTGTAACCATTGATCCTGCTTATAAGGAAGCTCAGTTTGCTTTGTCGCTTATTTATTTATTGCAGGGGCGATTTCAAGTGGCGTGGCCTTTGTATGAGTCTTTTCGTATGCAGCATTCAGGCCGCAGACCGCCTCTGCCCTTGTGGCAAGGTGAGGCGCTTCGCGGCAAGCGAGTGCTGCTCTTCTATGAGCAAGGCTTTGGCGACACTTTTCAATTTTTGCGATTTGCGCCGCTCCTTGCTGCTCAAGCTGCTGAAATTTCGCTGTGGCTGCCAGAAGCTATGCGAGGTATTCAACTGCTAGATGAATCAATCCCGCTTTACTATAGTAGCTCCGTAACGCAACAGCGTTTTGATTTTTGCTGTCCCTTGCCTAGCTTGCCAGCTGTGTTGAAAATAGATGAAGCGACAATTCCCCGGGCTGTTCCGTATCTTGCCGTTTCTACGGATCTGCAAGAAAAGTGGCGCTTGCGCCTTGCCGCCGAAGGGCGGCCTGAACAAATGCGCATTGGTTTTGTTTGGGCGGGGAATCCCCAGCATCATAATGATCGCAATCGGTCTATTGCGGCCGAATTATTTCGACCGTTGTTGCTCATGAAAAATACAGAATGGATTAGTCTCCAGGTTGGTTCGCGCAGCAACGAAGGCGCCACTTTACCTGCTTTTCTTGACTTTACCGAAGAACTAACGGATTTTTCGCAAACTGCAGCGTTAATTAGCCAATTAGATCTCGTTGTGACGGTTGATTCGGCAGTAGCCCATTTAGCCGGAGCATTAGGAAAAAAGACGTGGGTATGTATCCCTTATGATCCTGATTGGCGCTGGCAGTATCAGCGCACCGATAGTCCGTGGTACCCCTCAATGAAGCTATTTCGGCAGCAGCAATCGGGCAATTGGCAGAATGTTATTGCTTTATTGCAGCAAGAAATCAGGGCAAGTGTAAGAAAAAAATGACGAACAAAGAATTATTATGGCAGGGATATTTTTGAAAATGCAGAACTTTTACAGGAAAAGGCGCTTTACGAATAAGGAGGATCTGCGATGAAATTTGTGAATAACCTGCCAGTGAGCTTGAAGTTAAGTATTCTTATTTGTATTGGTCTTATTTCACTCTTTGTAGTGACTTATACAGGCTATTATTTTTTACAGCGATCTAGTTCGGATGTAGGAATTATGTATCGCGATCGATTAAAGCCAGTTGAGTTGGTGAATCAGACTTTTTCGATGGTGGCGCTGTCTAATGCATCAACGCTAGAGCTTATGGTGACGACTGACGAGAAACGCAATCAAGAGATCAAAAAAGACATGACTGAAAGATCGGCTCAGATTGGCAAGAATCTAGAGATTGTTGAAAAATCCTTAGTTGAGCCAGAAGGAAAAGCCTTAATGGCGAAGGTGCAGACCTCACGGCAAAAGTACCGTGATATACGTGAAAAAGCGCTTGTTTTGGCTAGGGCCAATAAAAATACGGAAGCCTACGCTGTGTATGTCCAAGAAGTATATCCTCAGGCTCAAGAGTATTTTTCTAACTTAAATCAATTGTCAGCGTATTATTCCACTTTATCTAATAAGATGGATGAAGATAATAAAGCGGCTTTAACCCATTCGGTTCTAGTTGCTGTAGGCGTTATGGTTGTAGCCGGATTATTGCTGTTAGGTAGTGGGTTTTATATTACTCGCAATATTACCGTTCCTTTATCTTTGATGGTAAGAGCTTGTCAAGACCTTGCCAATGGCGATTTTAGAGAAAAACCTCGTCGGGTACTGCGTTCTGATGAGGTTGGTAAGCTAGCAGATGCGCTTGTCTTGATGCGCTCTAGTTTAAATCGATTGATGCGCCAAGTGGGTTCTTCGGCGGAACATCTGGCGGCGTCAGCAGAAGAATTGACTGCTAGTGCCGATCAGTCGTCGCAGGCCTCGCAGGTCGTGGCTAACTCCATTACTGATGTCGCCCAAGGGATGGCCCAACAGCTTTCAGCGGCCGGAGCGGCAACAGACATTATTGAGTCCATGTCTGATCGCATTAAGGAGGCTTCTGGCAATACGAATCGAGTTGCCCAGCAGTCATTGCAAGCGGCTGATACTGCTCAAGGCGGGGCAGGAACGATCGAGGAAGCGGTAGCGCAAATGTCCCATGTAGAGAGCTCTGTCAATGGCTCGGCCCTTGTAGTAGCTCAATTAGGCGAACGCTCGAAAGAGATTGGGCAAATTGTTGAAGTCATTGCTAATATTGCCGGACAAACCAATCTGTTGGCTTTAAATGCCGCCATTGAAGCGGCTCGCGCCGGTGAACAGGGGCGGGGCTTTGCCGTTGTCGCTGATGAAGTGCGCAAGCTAGCAGAACAATCGGAAGAAGCAGCCAAGCAAATTTCAGCCTTAATCCAAGAAATTCAGGGCGATACGGAAAAAGCGGTTTTATCGATGGATCAAGGTACGAAAGAGGTTAAGCATGGGGCAGCAGTCGTTCAAAAGGCTGGGGTCGCCTTTACTGAGATTGTGGCTAGTGTCACAGCAGTATCTGAACAAGTAGCGGGAATTTCCCGTGTGATTGATCAATTGGCGCAAAATAGCAACCAAATTGTTGGTTCTGTTAAGGAGATTGATAATCTTAGCAAGAAAGCGGCGTCAGAAACGGAAACTGTATCAGCTGCTACGGAAGAACAAGCCGCGTCAATAAGCGAAATTTCTGGGGCTAGTCAGTCTTTGGCTCAGCTTGCCGTGGATTTACGAAACATTACAGAAAAATTCCAGGTATAAATCAATGATTACAGTATAAAATATTTTCTTTGCCTTCTTGCTCTAAGGACAAGGAATTTGCTATGATTAAGGAGAAAAAACCTAAAGTTTGGCTTAGGCAGCAAAACTTTAGGTTTTTTGACTGATCGCATTTTTTGCATGCGAGAACTATTTAGAGGAAGAAGGCTTTTAATTACGTGATGATTTGGGAAAAAATTTATCGGGAGCTGCAGCAGGATTTGAAGCTAGTCTTCTTTCTGATCGCGGTGATTTCATGTTTTCGCATTGCTTTTATTGTCTATATGCATCATTATTTGGCTGATATGACAACTTTATCTGATGTATTTGCCGCTCTTTACTATGGCTTGCGTATTAGCTTAAAAAGCGCCGGACTCATGGGGCTTTTTTGTTTTAGTTTCTGTCTGATTTGCCGTGGCCTTAAGCCGCACTGGGTTGACAAACTTCGATTGATCGTTGGCGGAGGTTATTTGTTTTTGCTGACTTTGCTTTTTTATGCGCGGATTCCCTATTATGAACAGTTTCATATGAGTTTTAACCAACTTTTGTTTAATACTTTTCAAGATGATGTTTCGGCCTTGGGGCACACCTTATTAGAACAATATAATCTGCCACTGCGTCTTTCGTTGGTGGCAGTGACTGCTTTTCTGCTTCAGAGACTACTCGTTCGTTGGCTATCAGTAAGAATCGTATTTTTGCCGAGCTTTTCGCGGTGGTATTATACGGCATTACTACGGGCCGGATTTTTAGTTGCCTTTTACTTTTTCTGTCTCTTTATGCGTTTTGGCGGAACGCTAACCTACGCCCAAAATATTGATTGGGAAAACTCTGGTGTGACGAAAGACCAACTGCTGAATGAAGCAATCTTAGATGATGTGCAAGCGCTTTATCGCGCCTATGAATTAAATGAGCGCGTTAATAGCTCTACAGGACTAGCCATTGATTCTACGAAGCTACAGCTTTATAGTCAAGCCCTAGCTGGTCGGTCGCTTCAATCAGACAAACTGGATGACTATTTGCAGAAAACGGCCCAGGGTGCAGCTCATCCCAAGCCTAAGCATGTTTTTTTAATTATCGGCGAAAGTTATGCCAACTGGCCACTGTTGCCGGAATATAAAGATTTGCATATTGCTGATGGCGTGAAAAATTTGATTCAAAAACAGAATTCTGCTTATGTGCCAACCTTTCTGCCCAATGGTATGAGCACGATTTCCGGTGTCATGGGTGTATTGACAGGTTTTCCTGACGTGAATCTCTATTTGAATTGTTTGCCAGAAGCTTATGGGGGACCTTTTTCCACAGCGATTGCACCGCAAATGAAGCGTCTTGGCTACAAGGCGGAGTTTTGGTATGCTGGTCCGAGTTCTTGGGAAAAAATTAAAGATTTTACGTTGGCCCAAGGCTTTGATCGTTTTTACGGCTCCGGCGATTATCCCAGCGCTTCAGGAAATGTATGGGGCTCTGATGATGCCTATCTCTTTCAAGGCGTGTCAGCAAGTCTTACGGCGGAACAACCTACTTTTGATGTGATTTTGACGGTATCGAATCATGCCCCCTTTACAGTGGATTTACCAGCAGCTGGTTTTGACAGTGAAACGGTGAGGGCCGCTTTACCAGACGATAAGAAAAATGATGTAAATCTGATTAAGCAGTTAGGTCATTTCTGGTACGCCGATAAGGAATTGGCGGCTTTTATTAAACGTACGGAAGAACAGTATCCTGACAGCGTATTTATGATAGTGGGCGATCACGCCGACCGTCTTAATATTGAGGCCAATCCCGGTCTATATAAACGCTATGGGATTCCGCTGATTGTTTATGGCAAGGGAATTACGAAGCAAAGCCTGCCAGTTGATGCGGCGGGAAGTCATATTAATGTAACGCCCACGTTACTTGAATTGATTGCGCCGCAGGGGTTCACTTACTACTCGTTAGGTGATAGCTTAACACGGGGCAGTCGTCTGGGAATTAATTATGGTTTTTGGATTACGAGTAAAGCCATTGGGAAAGAGGCGTCAAAAGAGCAAGAAGCCGTTTTTGGGGCCGATCCTGCCGGTGATTTGGATCAGGAGCAAATTGAAGCAGCTTTTGAGCGGCTTCGATCTGTGGCCTGGTGGCGAATTAAGCATGGCAACACAATGAAACTGCCAACAGCAGAGCAAGGAATTTCGGGGCAATAAGACCTGAGAAAAGAGGCTTTTATGGCAAATTTTTCTTCTTTATTTAAACTAAGACAGTTTCAAAATATTGCACTGTGTCACTTGAATACGACTCTTGGCATGAATTTACTCATTCCTGTTCTGCCGGTTTTTTTGCATAACCAAGGCTTTAGCGAGACTCAGATTGGTTTAATCATGGGGGCGACGGCAGCGAGTTCTTTGTTAGTTCGCCCCTGGGTCGGTATTCAGGTGGATACACGCGGTAGCCGTCCCATCATTCTATTTGGTCAAATTCTGCTGTTTCTATCAGTTGTGGGCTACTTAGGAGCAGCTGGTTTTTGGACTTTTGTAGCGCTTAGATCGCTTTTTGGCTTAGCTTTGGCTTTTTATAATACGGGAGCCGTCACCTTTGCCAGCAGTATTGGGACGGGTGATTTGAATGCCAGTGCAATTGCCATGTATACTCTTACGACGATGGTCGGTCTTGGCATTAGTATGAGTTTTGCTCAAATTGCCTTTGAGCGTTTTGGTTTTACACTGCTTATTGTTCTTAGCGCCATACTTGTTGCGGGTGCTTTTGCGGTTATGAAATTTCGTCAGGCGCCAGCGCTTGTTAGAGGCGGCGGCAGCAAACGCAGCTCCTTTACGACAGTGCTGAAGGATAAAGTAGTTCTAGCGGTTACGGCCGGACAGTTTGGCGCGAGTTTCTCCTTTGGGGCTTTATTTACTTTTATTCCTTTGGCTTCGCTGGCCGAGGGAATCTCTTTTTACTCGCTCTTTTATATTGCCTTTGCGGTATTTGTTATCTTATCCCGTCTATTTGTGCAGAAGGTCGATGAACTTTTCGGTGTGAAGAAAGCGGCTGAATATTCGGCGTTACTCATGTTACTTGGTTTAGTGCTGCTTGTGATCAAGCTTTCCCCCTTAACGCTGTTAGCCGCAGGCATCTTATTTGGTCTCGGTTTCGGCATTGTTTTTCCTACGCTAGTTTTGATTCTAGTGAAAGGCACTGACGGAGCCAATCGCGGTACTGCTTTGGGAATTATGACAGCCGCCGGTGATATTGCCAATGCACTCTCAACCGCTGTTTTAGGCGGCGTGGCGGAACATTTTGGTTATGTAGCGTTATTTTTGGCAGCGTCGCTCGTTTTATTAGGCTGTATTTACTATTTCTACAGTGCCTTGTCTAAGAAAGAGGCTGGTCAAGTATGAAAGAACAGGCCAAAGAAGCAGTCAAACTGGCGCTTATTTCCACTTATCCGGAAATGGCGAAGGTATTTACCACACTAGCGAAACAGGAGGAAATTGACTACCATGTGGCTTTTGCTGCTCTTGATGAAGCGGCGCGTTTGGCAGCGGGCTTACAAGGCGAAGTTGACGCGATTCTCAGTCGGGGCGGTACGGCTGAATATATTCGTCAAGTTGTTGATATTCCGGTGATATCCATACCCATCACCCCATTTGATCTGATTAAATCGATTCATCAAGTGGAGAATAGGCGCCGTCCTATGGCTTTTTTTAATTTTAAGCAGCCTCTGTTTGACATCAGTGCGATTGAGAAAATGTTTGACCTTACCTTGCACGAATATACCTTTGAATCAGAGGGGGAAATTGAAATTGGTTTGCAAGAGGCGGCAGCGCGCGGGGTAGAAGTGGTGATTGGCGGCGTTGTGGCTGTAGCGCTGGCCAAAAAATATGGTCTAGCTGGTCGATTGATTGAATGTGGTGAAGATGCCGTATATCGCTCTATGTTGGAAGCGGTTCATGTTGTTACGGTGCGTCGCAATGAACGGCGGCGTTCCACTCGGTTTGAAGCCATTTTGGATTCTATTAACGAGGGAATTATTGTAACAGATGAACAAAATAAAGTGATTGTTTATAATTCGGCGGCGGAACGGATTTTTCGTTTACCAGAGAAGGACGTGTTGGGACAGGCTGTAGAACCAACGATTCCCAATACGCGGATGCATAAGGTTTTTGCCACAGGCCAAGCTGAAATCGGTTCCTTTCAAGAAATTCACGGTGGAATTATTACAACAAGCCGCATTCCTCTATTTTTAGATGAAAAGCCCATTGGCGTAGTGAGCACCTTTGAAGATGTCACGAAAATACAGCAGTTGGAGCGACAAATTCGCAAGCAGATCTATGACAAAGGTTTTATTGCTAAATATCACTTTGACGATATCTTAACAGAAGATATGGCGATGACGGAGTTAAAAGAATTAGCTGCTTTATTTGCTGCGACTGAGTCGGCAATTCTCCTAGAAGGGGAGTCCGGTACAGGCAAGGAATTATTTGCCCAGAGTATCCATAATGCCAGCAAGCGCCAGCAAGGCCCCTTTGTGGCTGTCAATTGTGCGGCGATTCCTGAACCGCTCTTAGAAAGCGAGCTCTTTGGGTATGAAGGCGGCGCTTTTTCTGGTGCGAAAAAAGAAGGTAAACAAGGACTCTTTGAATTAGCTCACCATGGTACGATTTTTCTTGATGAAATTGGCGAGATCCCGCCATCACTGCAAGCGCGGTTGCTTAGAGTACTGCAGGAAAAAGAGATTATGCGCGTTGGTGGGGATAAGATTCTTCCTGTAGACATTCGAATACTTAGTGCGACAAATCGAAATTTAACAAGCAAAGTAAAACAAGGCGAGTTTCGCGAAGATCTTTATTATCGGCTTAGTGTATTTAACGTAACACTGCCACCGCTTCGGCAGCGTAAAGGCGATATTATGTTGATGACAAAGTTTTTTCTACAAGAATTTGTCGGCAAAGAGCTGGCAGCGACGTTGCCCGCTTCAGTAATGGAGCTACTTTTAGCCTATGATTGGCCCGGAAATATACGGGAACTGCGCAACGTGGCGGAACGATTAGCCTTGTTGCTGCAAGAGCCTGTGCTGTCAGAAAAAAAACGCGAACGGTTTTTCCATACGGTCATGGGGCCTATGCCTAAGGCGGCAACTGAAACCCGGCTTACTGTGCAAGTGAAGGCGCAGGCGCCGTTGAAACAGACCGTAGCTGCGGTGGAAAAAGAAATTATTGAGTATTTGTTGCAGCAACACGACGAGAATCAGGAAAAAGTTGCTGAAATTTTAGCGATTGGCAAAAGTACTTTGTGGCGCAAGCTGCAGTTCCCCACAACGAATCTATAAAATGTATAAAAAAACTGCCTTGCGGCAAAGGGGAAAGGTCCTTTTGCTGTAAGGCAGTTTTTTTAGCACGCGAAAGATTATAAGGATAAATTTGTAAAAATGGCGTGCAATGTTTTGCGAAATGTGGCAATTTCTTCAGTGCTGACACCTGTAAGCATTTGCTTTTCGACTCGCTTCATGAGTGCTGTCAGATCGGCTTTGCGTTCAAGGGCTTTTTCTGTTAGGATGATTTGAAAGGAACGGCGGTCATTAGGAGTTGCCATCCGCATGACAAGGCCGAGGCGTTCTAAGCGGTCGATAAGACCTGTCAAAGTCGAATTATCTAACAAGACATTTTTGCTAAGTTCTGATATGGAAATATTATCTTTCTTATACAATACATATAAGACGACAAGCTGGCCGGGGGAGATTTCTAGATTCTCTGTTTCCAAAGCTTTTTTTGTGTAGGCAAAGTGCTTTTGTTCTGCTTTGGCCAATAAGACGCAGAGACTATCAAAAATATCAACCATGCTATTCTTCACCTCCACAGTCATTTCATTATTTTTTTGTCTACAAAATATGTGTACATAAACTATATTTTAGCTGATTATTTGCGATTGTCAATGGAATTTTGAAATTAACAAATAATCTGATAAAGTGCTGAACGATTTTTATGTTTTTTTTCTTATCAGAAAGGAAATAACGAAAAAAATAGCGAATTTTGACAATGATGTCTTGGTGATCGATAAATTCGCGAGAGCTGGTGATAGAATGAGTGAAGTAAAGACGAGAAATAGTGTTCTATTTGTGGATGATGAGCAGCAAATTTTAAATTCCATTCGCCGAGCGACAGAAGATGAGCCTTTTAAAAGTCTCTTTGCCAATAGTGGGAAAGAGGCCTTGCGTTTGATGGAAGAACAAGCCGTTAGTGTTATTGTAACAGATATGCGCATGCCAGAAATGGACGGTCTTTCTTTATTGAAAACAGTCCGGGAAAAATATCCGAAAACAGTTCGCATTGTTCTCTCTGGCTATACACAGCTGTCACAGGTTCTTGCTACAGTGAATCACGGCGATATTTTTCAATTCATTCCCAAGCCCTGGAGTATGGAGGACGAACTGCTCGTCACCGTCCGTCAGGCCATTGAACATTATAACCTTGAAGCAGAACGCGAACGGCTCAAAGAGGGTCTGGTGCAGAAGAATACGGCCTATCAGAATATGTTCCGGACAATGGAACAGACTCTTGCGAAAGAACGCCGTGATCTAAACCAACTGAAACAGATTAATACTTGGATTTTTTCTTTTTTGAAGAAATTTAGTAGCGGCAAGGAAACTGGTCCCGAAGGGAGAGCGCTATTTGCTGAATATAGTGATTTACTGGAGAAACTGTTGGGGACTTATATTGATTTGTTGCCGCTCGGTAGTGAAGCGAAACCTAAGGACCTTTTTTGGTCAGAGCTGTTAAAACAAGGCGAGGAAGTTTTTTTAGCTGGCGATATGCCAGAGTTGCCAGAAAAGGTGGTTGGTTATCATGAATTGCTGCGATTTTTCCTTGCTTCTATTCTAACTTTACTAGGCGTTTTGGATACGCAGCTTGCCATGGTTTCCGTAACGGCAGATCGCAAGAATGTGGAAGTTCCGATTCTTATTTTTGATATTACCGGGCCGAAGCTACTGGCGTCGCCAGAGCAGAATTTGCTGAAGATTGGTTGCTCCCTCTTGAATGAAATGGGCAAAGCTTATAATTTCAATGTGCGCTTGAAACAAGAGGAGCTAGAGAAAAGCAGCGTGCGTCTCGTGTGGGCTGTGCCGGAAGAAAAGAAATAAATGTTTATTCTGAAAAAATACTGTTGAATAGCAAAAATGCTTAAAAAGATAATACTGTTCCTTTAATATGGTATTTTTGCTCATCCCCAAAGTACATGATGTGGTCTTTCCGCTATTTTTAGCTTGTTTATTCATTTGGTTGTAAAGATTGATTATTGCGAAATTTGATTTTCCTATTGATCTTCGAAAAAACATATGGTATTATCAACGCAATAGAATATATCAGCATAAGCAAAGAGGCTTATAAACGAATTTCGTTTATAAGCCTCTTCCTGTTAAGAGAGAATTTATTCTCTTGCTGACTAAGCAAAGGCGCTTACGAACCAAAAGTTCGTAGGCGCCTTTATGATTCAGGTACAAGGGTTTTCTATCTAAAGGAGGTGATTGTATCGGTGAGAAATAAGAAGGCTTCACGAGTATTCGCAGTACTCATGAAGCCAAGGAAAATCTCCTAAATCCCAGAAGCACTAGGTTTATTTGATTTACCCATTTTTCATTATAACGGTTACGAAGATTCATTTCAAGGTGAAATATAAGGTGAAATATAAGGTGAAATATAAGGAGGCATTCGATCATGAGACAAGTAGCAATTTATGGTAAGGGCGGTATTGGCAAATCGACGACAACACAAAATACGGTGGCGGCTCTTGCTGAGGCCGGAAAGAACATTATGGTAGTTGGCTGTGATCCGAAGGCTGACTCAACTCGATTACTTTTAAACGGTTTGGCCCAAAAAACTGTACTTGATACACTGCGCGATGAAGGGGACGACATTGATTTAGAAGACATTTTGAAACCAGGTTTCAAAGGTACCATGTGTGTGGAATCAGGCGGGCCGGAACCAGGTGTTGGCTGTGCCGGACGCGGGATTATCACTTCCATCAATCTGCTCGAATCTCTGGGCGCTTATACGGACGAACTTGACTACGTTTTCTATGATGTTCTTGGCGACGTTGTTTGCGGCGGTTTCGCCATGCCGATTCGAGAAGGCAAAGCCGAAGAAATTTATATTGTTGCTTCCGGCGAGCTAATGGCTCTCTATGCAGCGAACAATATTTCCAAAGGCATTCAAAAGTATGCTGTAAATGGCAAGGTACGGTTAGGCGGCATTATCTGTAACAGCCGTAAAGTCGATCGGGAACTTGATCTTTTGCAGGCCTTCGCCTCAGAGCTGGGATCACAACTCATTCATTTTGTGCCGCGCGACAATGTGGTACAGCGAGCTGAAATTAATAAGAAAACAGTCATTGACTATGATCCTGAAGAAGGTCAGGCCTATGAATATCGAAAATTGGCCAATGCCATCGACAATAATGATATGTTTGTTATTCCCAAGCCGATGACGCAGGATCGTCTTGAAGAATTAATGATGTCTTACGGCATTCTTGGCTAAATGCATCTAGCTTCAAAAATCATGAGCAATGAAGGAGTGGTAGCGTGTTATTAGTTAGAGCCATTGTACGTCCCGAAAAACGAGATGAAGTACTCTATGAATTGTCCACAGCCGGATTTCATGCCGCTACAGTGATTGATGTAGTAGGCCGAGGTAAGCAAAAAGGCATTAAAATCGGCAGTATTGTCTATGATGAGATTCCTAAGGTTATGATTATGATGGCGATCCGCGATGAAGATAAGGCCGATATGGTAAGTGTTATTTTGCGGACAGCGAAAACTGGCGAAAAAGGCGCTTTTGGCGATGGTAAAATTTTTATTACTCCTGTGGAAGAGGCTTACACTATATCCAGTTCTGACACTGGCTTGTAAGGAGGGGCAGCATGAAGGAAATTGTGGCGATTGTACGGATGAACAAGACAAGTGCTACGAAACAGGCTCTTATTGAAAGCGGCGCTGCTGGCTTTACAGCTGTGAAGGTGCTGGGCCGTGGCAATCTGGTCACAGACCCGACGATGATTGCAGCGAGAAGAGCTGATTTAATTTCTATGGTTAGTGATGAAGATAATAAGGAATCGATTGCTCTGATTGACAATTTTTTAAACGGAACGAGTCTCTTTCCGAGACGATTATTTAATATTGTAGCCCAGGACGAAGATGTGCCGAAAATCGTTCAAGCCATTATTGACGTCAATAAGACTGACAATAATGTGGGCGACGGCAAGATTTTTGTAATGCCTCTTGGCGACAGTATTCGAATTCGTACCGGCGAAACGGGCGAAGCGGCACTGTAATTAATGGTTTGATCACAAAGGAGGGAACTTCGCCGTGGCTATAACGGAAAGACAGTTAGAGAAGATACTTGATCAATATCCCAGTAAAGTGCAGAAAAATCGTAAGAAGCATATTATCATCAAAAATGGCGAGCTTGAACAGCAGATTGAAGCGAATACGCGCACGATTCCCGGCATCATTACGAACCGCGGCTGTGCCTATGCCGGCTGTAAAGGCGTTGTTCTCGGCCCCTTAAAAGATATGATCCATATTGTTCACGGTCCGATCGGTTGCAGCTATTATACCTGGGGCACCCGCCGCAATAAGGCTCGTGACGAAAAGGACTTAGATAATTACATTAACTATTGTTTTTCGACGGATATGCAGGAAAAGGATATCGTTTTTGGCGGTGATAAAAAACTAGCTGCCGTGATTGATGAAGTTGTTGATATTTTTCATCCCAAAGCGGTTACGATTTCCGCTACTTGTCCTGTTGGTCTGATTGGCGATGACATTAACGCCGTAGCAAAAGCGGCGGAAAAACGCCATGGAATTCAGGTCATTGCCTTTAGTTGTGAAGGTTATAAAGGCGTCAGCCAGTCGGCAGGTCATCATATAGCAAACAATAACCTGATGGAACGGGTCATTGGCAATAGTGATAAGGAAAAAGCTGCTGGCAAGTATCCCATTAATATTTTAGGTGAGTACAATATTGGCGGCGATAGCTGGGAGATTGAGCGAGTGCTAGAAGAGATCGGCTATGAAGTCGTTTCGGTTATGACTGGCGACGGCGCTTGGGAAAAGTTGCGTGATGCTCATACGGCCGAACTGAATCTTGTGCAATGTCATCGATCCATTAACTACATTGCTGAGATGCTAGAGACAAAATACGGTACGCCTTGGTTAAAAGTAAACTTTATCGGTGTTCAATCGACCATTGAGACTTTACGGAATATGGCTTTGTACTTTGAAGACGAAGAATTAAGCCGCAAAACTGAAGAAGTCATTGCCAAAGAGTTAAGTCAGATTGAAGGACCGCTCAATCAATATCGTAAGATCTGTGAAGGGAAAACGGCGTTCTGTTTTGTCGGGGGCTCCCGTGGCCATCATTATCAGGGACTTTTTGCCGAACTGGGAATCGAAACAGTGTTGGCAGGCTATGAGTTTGCTCATCGCGACGACTATGAAGGCCGCCAGGTCATTCCGACAATCAAGCCTGACGCAGACAGTAAGAATATTCCTGAGCTGCATGTAACGGCTGATGAAGGTCGTTTTAGGCTGAAAGTTTCACCGGAACGCCTGGAAAAATTGCAGGCCGAGATTCCGTTAAGCACTTATCATGGCATGCATTTTGATATGAAAGACGGCACAATTATGGTGGATGATATGAACCACTTTGAAACCGAAGAGTTCATTAAACTATTTAAGCCAGATATCTTCGCTTCTGGTATCAAAGATAAATATGTGGTGCAAAAAATGGGAATTCCGGCCAAACAGCTCCATTCCTATGATTACAGCGGTCCCTATGCTGGTTTTCGCGGTGCTGTAAATTTTGCCCGCGATGTGAGCATGGCGTTTGCTTCGCCTACCTGGAATTTTATTACGCCGCCTTGGCAGGGCCAGCCGCTTTTAGACGGACAAATCAATGAAGGGGGGAAAGCGTAAGATGCTTGATTATACACCGAAAGAGATCAAAGAACGTACTAGCGGCGGTATGATCAATCCCGCCAAAACTTGTCAACCTATTGGCGCCATGTATGCGGCTCTCGGCATTCATAAATGTTTGCCTCATAGCCATGGTTCTCAAGGCTGCTGTTCTTTCCATCGTATGCATTTAACACGGCATTTCCGTGATCCCATTATGGCGTCGACAAGTAGCTTTACCGAAGGGGCCTCCGTATTTGGCGGCGGTGCGAATTTGAAGACCGCCATTAAAAATGTTTTTTCTTTGTATGATCCTGATATCATTGCTATTCATACAACCTGTCTGTCTGAGACCATCGGTGATGATATACCGACACTCATTAAGCAGGCTGCCGAAAAAGACGTACCGGAAGGTAAGGTTGTATTCCACGCTAACACGCCAAGTTACCAAGGTTCGCATATTACCGGTTTTTCCAATATGACCAAGGCGATGGTGACCTATTTTTCGCAGAAAATCCAGCCGGAGCCGAAAGAACAGGTTAATTTGATTCCCGGTTTTGTCAATCCTGGCGACATGCGGGAAATCAAACGGATTACTGGTTTGATGGGCGCTAAATTTATTATGTTTCCTGATACGTCAGGTGTAGTCGATTCACCCATGACTGGCGAATTTACCATGTATCCTAAAGGCGGTACGACGCTTGCTGAGCTATATGATACAGGCAACTCGAAACAAACCCTGTCATTAGGGCGGTTTGCTTCCTATGGCGCCGCCGAAGAATTGAAGAAAAAATGCGGTGTTCCCTTCCTCTCGCTGAAAACACCAATTGGGATTAAAGCGACCGACGAATTCGTTATGGCGCTTCGCTCAACTTTTGCGGCAGAAGTACCTTATGCGCTAGAAGAAGAGCGGGGACAGCTTGTTGACATTATGACTGACGCTCATTTCCATTTCCATGGCAAGAAAGTAGCGATTTTCGGTGATCCTGATATTGTCATTGCTATGACGGAATTTGTTTTAAGTCTCGGTATGATCCCGGTTCATGTACTGACAGGTACGCCAGGCGGCGCTCTTGGGTCAGGGCTTGGCAGTTTTGAAGAAGAAGTGAAGGAAATGCTGCTTGCTTCTGGTTTAAAAGGCAATGTGAAAGCGGCAGGCGATCTCTTTATGCTGCATCAATGGATTAAAAATGAGCCAGTAGATCTCTTGATTGGCAATACCTATGGGAAATATATCGCCAGAGCCGAGGATATTCCTTTTGTTCGCTGCGGTTTCCCGGTACTGGATCGTACGGTTCATTCGTATTTGCCGATTGTGGGCTATCACGGTGCGATGCGCTTAATCGAAATGATCGACGGCGCTCTCTTGGATCGCGCTGATCGTGATGCCGCCGACGAGGACTTTGAACTTGTTATGTAACTGTAGCAAGATTCGCTAGTTTTAGCAGAACTTTGTAATTGTTAGCTTAGTAAGAAATGAAAAGGATGTGAGGAGATTGAGCGGACCGGCCATCAATGAACGACAAGATTTTATTGTCACGAAAGGAAAGCAAAAGTCACAGCCCAAATGCGATGCTGACAGCATTGCTGGCTGCGTCAGTCAGCGTGCCTGCGTTTATTGCGGCGCAAGGGTCGTGCTCAATCCGATCACCGATGCAATTCATCTTGTTCACGGACCGATTGGCTGTTCAAGCTATACCTGGGATCTCCGGGGTAGCTTGACTAGCGGTTCGGAACTATTTCGCCAGGGATTTTCCACGGATTTGCAGGAAAAAGACGTGATTTTTGGCGGAGAAAAGAAGTTAGCAGCGGCGATTGATGAGTTAGTGGCCAAATATCGGGCGA
Source organism: Pelorhabdus sp. sgz311002 (assembly GCF_056134285.1). NCBI lineage: Bacteria > Bacillati > Bacillota > Negativicutes > Selenomonadales > Sporomusaceae > Pelorhabdus > Pelorhabdus sp. sgz311002. The sequence goes on from NZ_JBWBCL010000007.1 coordinate 174,470, forward strand.
AACTGGTATTTGTGTATTCGACTTGCATTGTAGGCGTGATTGGCGATGACTTGGAAGCGGTCTGCCGTCAGGCAAGCCAGAGGTATGGGATTGAGGTCATTCCTGTGCAGTCCAGTGGGTTTATTGGCAATAAGTCGGCAGGGTATCGAGCTGCCTGTGATGCGCTGCTGCGCCTCATTGAACCGCAAGAGCCCTATGTAAAACGAAACAAAACGGTGAACTATTTAGGTGATTTTAATTTAGCTGGCGAAGCCTGGATCATTCGCAATTATCTGGAAGAAATCGGCGTTACTGTCAATGTGGTTTTTACGGGCGATTCGCAGTATGAACTACTCAAAAAGGCGCCGGAAGCCAGTTTGAATATGATTCAGTGTGCTGGTTCGATGCAGTATTTAGCAGCTAAAATGGAAGAGCTTTATGAAATTCCCTATATTCAAATTTCTTTTTTAGGCTTAGCCGATACAGCCAATTCGCTGCGGCGGATTGCCGAAGCTTTTGATGATCCGGTTATGATGGCCAAAGCTGAAGCGTTGATTGCGCGGGAAACAGCCAAAGTGCAACCGGTGATTCAAGGCTATTATGAGAAACTACAAGGAAAAAAAGCAGCTGTCTATGTGGGCGGCGGTTTCAAAGCCATTTCACTTATTAAACAATTTCGGGAAATTGGTATTGAAGTTGTCATGATTGGCACCCAGACGGGACGGAAAGAAGAGTACGAAACAATTAACAATCTCGTTTATGACGGTACAATCATTTTAGATGACGCCAATCCCTCTGAGCTGGAAAAATTCATGGTGGAGCAAGGCGCAAATCTCTTAGTCGGCGGCGTAAAGGAACGGCCCCTCGCTTATAAACTGGGGATTTCCTTTATTGATCATAATCACGAACGCAAACATCCTTTAAGCGGTTTTTGCGGAGCCGTCAATTTCGCCGAGGAAGTCTATACGACGGTTTGTTCACCTGTTTGGAAATATATACCGCGGGGAGGGGCCGATTATGAGCGACCAAGCTATGGAGTCTTGCAAAAATGTGAATGAAAATCCTTGTCACATGTGTATGCCTATGGGCGGCATTCTAGCTCTCAAAGGGATTGAGCGGTCCATGGTGATTCTTCACGGCTCGCAAGGCTGCAGCACTTATATGCGGCGCCATATTGCGGCACATTTTAATGAACCTGTCGATGTCGGTTCTTCTTCGCTCAATGAAAAAGGAACGATTTACGGCGGCGAAAAGAACCTAGTTAAAGCGATTGATAATATTTTTAAGGTATACCAACCTGATTTAATTGGTGTCTTGACTACCTGTCTGGCTGAGACGATCGGTGAAGATATTGATCGGATTGTGACCGAATATTTGCGGGAAAAGAACCAAGAAACTTTTCCGATTATTACGGCGCCGACGCCTGGCTATGGTTCAAGTCAAGCAGAAGGCTATTACTTTACAGTGAAGCGGACGATTATGGGCCTAGCGGAAGCGACTAAAAAGCATAATCGCGTTAATATTATTACCGCTCATATGAGTCCGGCTGATCTTCGCGAATTAAAACGCATTTTGGCGCTTATGGATATTGACTATATTATGTGCCCTGACTATTCCGAAACGCTTGACGCACCTTATGTCAGTTCCTTTTCCAAGATGCCCCAGGGAGGTACGAAATTAGCGGATATAAAAGCGATGGGTGGAGCTATAGCTACCATACAGCTTGGCGTGACCGTTGATGAAAAATTGTCGCCAGGTAAGTACTTGGAAGAGACCTTTGGCGTGCCGCTCTATACATTACCAATACCGATGGGCATCGAAAATACAGATCAATTTATTCATCGCTTAAGCGAAATTACAGGAAAAACTATCCCAGTCCTTCTGGAAAAAGAACGGGGACGGCTCATTGACGCGATGATTGACTCCCATAAATATAATATGCAGGGACGCAGCGTGGTCTATGGCGAGCCAGAGCTTGTCTATGGCGTAACTAAGGTTTGCCTGGAAAATGGGATTGAGCCTGTGGTTGTGGCTACAGGCAGTAAGCCAGGACTCATAACAAAATTGCTTGGTAAGAAAATAAATGTTATGCATGAAAGTGATTTTGTGGCCATTCGGGCCAAAAGCCGCGAACAGAAAGCCAATATTGCTATTGGTCACTCTGATGGTCATTATCTTACAGAAAAGGACGGGATTCCACTAGTCAGGATTGGCTTTCCCATTCATGATCGCATAGGCGGCCAACGGATTTTATCAGTGGGTTATGCCGGAACGATGCTTTTATTAGATCGTTTAACCAATACGCTGTTAGAACATAAATACCATTCCTATCGGAGTAGGATGTATGAACAATATTACGACCCCAGAGCCAACAAGGCCTAGAAGAAGATTCGCGGAGGTGATTTCATGGACTTGGCAGCACTTGAAGCAAAAACGAAAAAACATCCCTGTTATTCTTTTGAAGCGCATCAGTCTTTTGCCAGAATGCATCTGCCGGTAGCGCCGCAGTGCAATATTAGCTGCAATTATTGTAATCGTAAGTTTGATTGCGTCAATGAAAGCAGGCCGGGAGTTACTAGTGAGGTTTTGGCGCCTAAGCAGGCCAAACTGAAATTTGATTATGTAAAAGAAAAAATTGGTCAGCTTTCTGTTGTCGGTATAGCTGGACCTGGCGACGCTTTGGCTAATTGGGACAAAACGAAGGCTTCGATTGCGTTAATTCGCGCCGAAAATCCCGATATGGTGTTCTGTATGTCCACAAATGGACTCATGCTGCCTCAGTATGCAGCAGAAATTGCGGCGCTTGGCGTAACTCATCTTACGGTAACTGTCAATTGTCTTGACAGTAAGATTGGCGCTAAGATTTATAAGCATGTATATTATGAGGGCGTAAAATATGAAGGAGAAGCAGGCGCTGCTATTTTGCTAAAAAATCAGCTTGCTGGCATTGAACAGGCGATTCGACTTGGTCTTGTCGTTAAAATTAATATTGTAATGCTGATGGGAATCAACGATCATCATATTCCTGATGTAGTCAAACAAATGAAAGAACTTGGCGTATTTATTACGAATATTATGCCGCTGATTCCGGCGCCTGGCAGTGCCTTTCAGGATTTTCCTCAAACGAGTATGAAAGACGTGCAGGCCATGCGGGATCGTTGTGAACTCGATGTGCAGCAGATGCGCCACTGTAAGCAATGCCGTGCCGACGCGATCGGCCTCTTGGGGGAAGATCGATCGGCAGAGTTTCGAGAGCTATTTACAGAATCTGAGGCGACAGCAGTTGCGGCAGAGGCGGCGAATCAGACTGATCGAAGCTTTAAAATTGCTGTTACTTCAAAATATGGTAAGCTCATTGATTTGCATTTTGGTCATGCTACGGAATTTTTGATTTATGAAATAGATGGAAGAGCAGCAAAGTTGGTGGAAAGACGGGCTTTGCCAAAGTACTGTCTAGGCGTTACGGAATGTGATGACGCTGAAACGAAGCGTGACGCGATTATGGAGCAGTTAAGCGACTGCGATGCAGTTCTTACCATGCGGATCGGTTATCAGGCGCAAAAGCGGCTGGCCGAACGAGGTGTGACGGCTATCGAGTATTGTTATACTTTGGAAGAGGGGCTTCGTTATGCGCTAGAACAGCTTCGTCTGCCACAAGCAGTTTGAAAGGGGAGATTTCAAGATGAATAAGCCGAAACAGCACATTTTTGTCTGTACGAGTTCCCGGGTCAATGGTCAGCAGAAAGGCTATTGCCATTCGAAAGATGGCGTTCAAATTGTGGCTAACTTTCTAGAGGAAATTGAACAGCGCGATTTAGGCGGTGAGGTTTTTGTATCAAATACAGGCTGTTTTGGTATTTGCAGCCAAGGTCCGATCGTGGTAGTTTATCCTGATAATGTGTGGTATGGCGCGGTAACACCTGATGATGTAGAAGAAATTATGGATCAGCATATTGAAGGCGGTACGCCTGTGGCGCGTCTTACCTTATAGAAAGGGGAAAAACCATGGCGGAAGACATTGCTGTATTTGTCGGGGAGACAGGCTTTGCGGCCAGCTTGTATGAAGTGGGCAAAATCATTGTTTTTGAGCGGCGGATGAAAGTCTGGCAGCCGTCACGCAAGCTGGAATTTACTTTAGCCCATAGTGCATCTATGCCTGCTTTGCGGCAAAAAATGCAGGAACTTTTAGCTTTTTTAGGAGACTGCAAGATTTTTGTCGGTCAGACAGTGACAGGTCTTCCTTTTTTTGAATTGGAAAAAGGCGATATTCATGTGTGGGAATTTACGGGTAGTCCGCTAGATTTTCTTGATTATGTATGGGAGCAGGAACTGGCGGCAGTGGCGCAAGTTACACAAAAAGAGCCACTAGTACCGCCAGAACCTGTGGCGCTAGGCGACGGATGTTTTGCTATTTCGCTTACGGAGATTCAGCGCAGCGATAGTACAATTACCTCTAAACAAGTGTTATTGCCTTTTTTACAGAAGACTCCTTTTTATGAACTTGCTGTAACTTGCCGTCATGTGCCGCCGTGGTTGGAACTGGAGTTGATTGGCGATGTTTTTGCTGGAAAAGTAGAAAAATTGCCTGATCAGCAGTATCTAGTGAAAATAAAGCGAAAAGCCTGTCAAGAATAAAAATTTGTTGTGGTGAAATATAGTGTCATGGGAAAGGCGCCTTGCGGCAAATCACGCAGGGTGCTTTCTTTTTACGTAATGGTTAGCAAAAAATTCTAACCTGTTGTACAATGAGAAAGGATACGTTGAATTTGTGCGGTGAAGGTGCAAAATGATGAAATTATTAATTATTGATGATGAAAAAAGTGTACGAAAAATTTTGGCTAATATGGTGGGAGAATGGGGCTATGAGGTCCTCTTTGCCGCTGATGGTATTAGCGCCTGGCAAATTGTTCAGCTCATTCAAGAACCGCTTATTGTGCTGCTTGACTGGATTATTCCCGGCATGGACGGCATTGAACTTTGTCGTAAAATTAAGCAGAATGTAAAATCAGGACACGTCCATGTCATCATGTTGACAGGACAAAAAAATAGTGTTGACGATGTCGTTATGGGATTTGAAGCCGGGGCTGACGATTTTTTGTTTAAGCCTATTGAACCACGAGAGTTAAACTGTCGGCTTTCCGTTGGTAAACGGATTTTAACTTATCAATATGAATTAGAACAGCGCAATCATGCCTTAGAAGAGACAACGCAGATTATGGAGCGAGTCATGAAGGCGCTCAATTCCGCGAACAGTCAGTTAAAAGAACTATCTTTGCTTGATGAATTAACTGGGATCGCCAACAGGCGTCATTTGGAAACTTTTTTTGAGAAAACCTGGCTGCATGCTTTAAATAAACAAGAAGAAGTTACTTTTATGATGGCCGATATTGATTTTTTTAAGCTTTACAATGATACCTATGGGCATCAGGCCGGCGATGAATGTCTAAAGCAGGTAGCAAGGGCGTTAGCAGAGTGTGTCACAAGACCTTGCGATCTGCTAGCTCGTTATGGCGGTGAGGAATTCGGTATTATTTTGCAAAATACGAGTAAAGTAGGGGCGGCTGAGCTGGCGAAACAAATTCAAGAAAAGCTGAAAGCTCTCGCAATCCCCCATGAAGGTTCGCCAGTCAGCTCACAGTTAACGATTAGCTTAGGTGTGGCTACAGCGATTCCTGCTACAAACAGTTCCTATGAGGATTTGATTCAACAGGCTGACCATGCTTTGTATCGAGCCAAAGAAGAAGGTCGGCATCAGTGGATTGCCTTTTAAGTAAAATGAGGTGCAAGCGATGATTGAAGACAAAGAGCTGCTGGAAGAATTCATAGCTGATGCGAAGGCCCATACCGAAACAATTGAAAGAGGTTTGTTGCAAGTAGAGCAGGGAAATGGTGAAGCCGATTTGCTCCATGAAATTTTCCGTGCCGCTCACAGTATTAAAGGAACGGCTAGCTTTTTTGGTCTGGAGAAAATCGTAGAATTATCTCATGCTATGGAAAATTTGTTGGGAAAAATGCGCAAAGAAAAAAAGTTTCCCAGTCCGCAAGAGATTGACGCCCTTTTGGGGGCGAATGACCGGTTGGAATATTTGCTTGCGGGAGTATTGACAGGAAAAGATGCTGCGATTGATCGAGAACTATCTGCTTTAAGCGCTGATGAACCTAAAGTGATTCAATCAGACGCGGCGCTGGACAAGTATCGAGATATGATTGCAGTCATGACGAAACAAGGCCGTAAATTTTATCGCCTTTTGTGGCAAGCTTCCGATCGAAAACGCAATGCTGTTAACTTTTGTGCAACCTTAGGGAAAAATATTCAGTCAATCGGTTCGCTCTTAGCAGAAACTGAGCCAGTGACTGAAGCGGGGGCCTCCGGAGAGGCTTGTTTTGTTTTTAGTTCTGTTTTAGAAAAAGATCTTGTTATTATGGCGTTAGGAATCAGTGCCGAAGAATTGCATCAGTTTCATTTGCCTGAGGAACAAGACGATTTGCTATTTTGTTTAAATCAGACCGCTAAGAAAGAACGCGTTTTCACAGAGTCGCCGCCAGTTCGTCAGTTAGTTGGGGAAGCCAGTAGTGAATTTGAAACGAGTGATTCGACACGAATCTTTGCTGAGGACCGGATTAAGGTAGATGTGACGTTATTAAATCAACTTGTCAATTTATCAAGCGAAATGGTTTTAGCCAGAAATCAACTACTGCGCGCGATCGGTCCGTTAAATGATGAATTCGCGTTTTTACAACCTGTGTTGCAAAAGCTCGATTTTACGATTAGCGAAATGCAGGAACGGATCATGCGCACACGGATGCAGCCAATTGCCATGTTGCTTCATTCGATGCCCCGCCTAGTGCGGGAACTTTCCCGTAAGCTAGGCAAACAGGTTCAACTAAGCGTACAAGGAGAACAGGTAGAACTGGATAAGTCCATTATTGAAGGCTTAGTGGATCCGTTTACGCATTTAGTGAGAAATGCCTTAGATCATGGAATAGAGACGCCTGAAATACGTGCTCAAAAGGGCAAGGCTCCGCAGGGAACGTTGCAAATTGCGGCCTATCATGAAGGCGGCCGCGTTTTTATCGATATGAAAGATGACGGCGCTGGTATTTCTTGTGAGAAGGTCTGCAAACGGGCGTTGCAGCAGGGCCTTATTACAGTAGAGCAGGCTGAGCAGCTATCGCAGGCAGAGATCTTAAAATTAATTTTTTTGCCGGGCTTTTCCACAGTAAACACAGTAAGCAATATTTCCGGTCGTGGCGTAGGTCTTGATGTGGTTCGCTCTAATATTGAAAAACTTGGGGGCATTGTCGAAGTGCATTCCCAGGAAGATAAAGAAACAGTTTTTCATTTGATTCTTCCCTTTACGTTAGCCATTATTCCTTCGTTAATTTTAGGCGCAGGTGATTTTTTATTTGCTTTACCGCAAGTCAATTTACAGGAAGTGGTTCGCATAAGTCGCGAAAAGTGGGAAGGGTTGGAACAGGTAGGAAATTGCCGCTTATATCAATTGCGCGGCGCGCTTGTACCTGTTATTGATCTTACAACCGTGATTGGTAGCCATTCTTCCGAAGCGCTGATACGGCCTATCACTAAAATTCTCATTTTAAAAAGCGCCGTCACTGTCTTTGGACTTCAGGTCGATGAAATGCAGGATCGTGAGGAAGTCTTAATTAAGCCATTGCCGCATTATTTGCAGCGTAAAAGAATCTATTCTGGTGTGACGATTTTAGGTGATGGCAAGATTGCTATGGTGCTAGATGTAGAAGGCGTTGCCGAAGTGTATCGTTTAGCAAGATCGGCTGAGCAGTTTCCTCGATCAGTCAAGAAAATCCAGACAGAGTTACGTCAGGCTTCTCAGCAGGAAATTCTGCTCTTTCGTTCGGGACCAACAGGTTTTTTGGCGGTACCGCTTGCGGCTATTCTTCGTATTGAAGAAATTTTGCCGCAAAACATGGCTCAGGTGGGTGGTCAAGATTTTTATCATGCCCATGGTCATATTTGGCGATTACTGTACCCTAGTGAGTTTTTACCGTCAACAAGCGAACCGGAGACTCCCAAGCGAAGGTATGCCCTTATTTTAAAAAATGGGCCTTTTCCTGCTGCTATTGTAGCTGATAAAATTGAAGATACTGTGGCTGTTATGCTCGAAGAGCGGCTGCAGTCTGTCGAGGATCTGTTTTCTTCGCTGGTTGTCGGCGGTAAGTTAGTATTTTTACTTTCTTTAACAGCTATTTTTAGAGATGCGCAGTTAAAAGCTCCCTTAGCAGAACACTCAGTAGTGCAAGGGGAGAATCATCCAGTGACATTCGGTGAGCAATCAGGAACAAAGCGGATTTTAACTTTTTATTTAGGTTCGAAGCTTTATGGAATTGAGTTAATTTATGCACGCGAAATTAATCGCATCAGTGAATATACAAAAATTTCCGGGGAAATAGAATCTATTGCTGGATTACTAAATTTACGCGGACAAGTAATTACTTTATTTGATGTGTCACGGTTGCTCCATGAACAGACTGATGCAACGGTGAAGGAGCGTCATTGCATCATTTTGAAAGGCGATATTTTAGAAAATACGGGTTTTTTCATTGATCGGTTAGGCGATGTGATTACGATTGATGATGCTTGCCGCGAATCTTTGCCGCCGCAGTTCGGCAATAAGAAAGAAACGGCTGTAAGCCAAGTTGTACAAACTGGCGCTACGATTATTTTAGTGCTTGACATTCAACAGCTGTTAGCGGAAAGTACCCCAGCCATATATGGAGAGGAGCGTTTTGTATGAAGGGATTTAGTGATTTTTCCATTGGGAAAAAGTTGTTTTTTAGTTTCTTTATTCTTGTTTTACTTTCGGCCTTGCTTGGCTTGGTTGGTGTAAGGCATATCTACAATATGGCAGCCGTTGATAAAGAACTTTATCAGGAAAATACAGTGCCATTAGCTGATTTGGCACAAGCTGCTATTGCCTATCAACAGAGTCGTGTAACATTAGGACAAGCTATATTAGAGCAGGACCCCATGAAGCGGCAGCAATACATCCAAATGGCTTTAGATCAGAGAAAGCGAATGAATGATGAGTTTTCGAACTTTACGAAAAATCCCCAGTCGACTGAAACCATGCAGGCTTTTGAACGGATAAAAGTATTGCAGAAAAACGCCATGGATGCACAAGACGAAGTCGTTCGTGCCGCTTTGGCGGGAAATATGCAGGAAGCGCAGGCCATTCATACTGGAAAAATCAATCAGGTGGCTAATGAACTTAGTTATGTTATTGATAATTTAATTGAACTGCAAGTGGCTCAGGCGGGGTATAAAGAAAAAAGCAATGAATTACTAGCAAAAACTGCGACGCAGGAAATGAGCGTCTTGCTGATAGTGAGCCTTATTGCCGCGATCTTGATGACTATTTTTATTACTCTGCAGATTACAAAGCCCATTCGTCGTCTGCAAGACCTGATGACGCTCGTCGAAAAAGGCGACCTAACTGTACAGGAAAGCGATTATGGCAAAGATGAATTAGGTCAGCTTACAGTTTCTTTTAATCATTTGATTCGCGTTATGCATAATATGACGCAAGATATTTCTAATTCTACCGGAGTATTAAATCAAGCGTCAGAACGAATGCTTTCGGTTTCCGAAAGTGTAGCAGCCAATAGTGAAGAAATGAGTGCTGTCACTAGCGGCGCTAGTCAGGCTGCTGAGACAATTAGTCAAGGTACGCAGTCTATGACGGTTTCTATACAAGAAGCGGGCGATCAGCTTCATTCTATCTCAGCTGCTACGGAAGAAATTTCCGCAACAATACAGAGTTTAGCAACGACATCGGCCCAGACATCGGCAAATTTATTGCAGGTGAGCCATTTAATCGAAGAAGTGTCTGAAGGGGTTACCGTTGTAGCTGGTTCATCAAAGGAAATTTCCGGATCAGTCACGCAGATTGCGGCAGCGGCTCAGGAAATTAATAGTTCGTTAAGTGAAGTCAGTCAAAATTGCGAGGAGTCTATTGTTGTATCAAAGGACGCCGAAACACAGGCGATGAAGACGACGGCGATTATGAATCGGCTTAGCGATTTGTCGCGGCAAATCGGCAAGGTCGTTAACTTGATTGATGATATTGCCGACCAGACTAATATGCTTGCATTAAATGCAGCTATTGAAGCGGCTGGCGCTGGTGAGGCAGGCCGCGGCTTTGCTGTCGTAGCTAATGAGGTCAAAGAGTTAGCAAAACAGACTTCTCATGCCACAGATGATATTGCCGAACAGATTGAACGCATGCAAAGCGAAATTAATGATGCTGTGGTTGCTGTCGGCGGGATTACCACGGTAATTAGCAGCATGAGTGGCAATAGTCATAATATCGCCGCAGCAGTTACGGAACAATCGGCTGTTGTTGGTAATATCTCTGACGCCATTGTGCAGGCAGCTGATAAGGTGAATTTAATCTCCGATGAAATTAGTAAGATTGCCGATAAGTCGGCCATTGTGGCTCATAATGCGGCGGAAAGTAGTGTAGGTGTAGAAGATATTGCTTTGTCTGTGGGCGAACTGTCGTCTGCTGCTAGCCAGTTAGCGCAAAGTACGGAAAAGGTTTCGTCTCGTATGGAAGAAGTAGTAAAATCATCGCAACTAATTGCCGCCAATATTGAGGAAATTTCTCATAGTATGGGGGAAATTAGTAAAGCTTCCGGCGATACAGCGACTAAAGGGGAAGAAACGCGTCAGGCTGCGGATGATCTAGTACATATTTCAGGCGAATTGACGGATCTAGCGCGGCGATTTAAGGTGTGAATTCTATAGACTGTTTTAAGGACCGCAGCAATGTCGAGTCTAATGATGGCAATTATCCCTGTATTTTAAATCATTGAGGTGAGGCCTGTGAGGATTTTATCGGTTGACGACTCGGCAGTGATTCGAAAATTTATTCGCAGTGGCGTGGAAGCCATGCAATTTGAAATGGTGGAAGCTTGCGACGGTAAAGCAGCTTTACATCTCCTCGCAGAACAAGGTGCTGCGATCGATCTTATTTTGCTTGATTGGAATATGCCGGAGATGGATGGATTGGAGTTTTTACATGCAATTAAAAGCTGTCCTTCCTTTTGCCATATTCCGGTGATGATGGTGACGACAGAAAGTGAACGGGAAAATATGATTCAGGCGGTCCAGGCTGGGGCGATTAATTATTTAATTAAACCCTTTACCTTAGAAGAATTGACCCAGAAGATCGAAGAATGTGTGGCTTGCTGTGTAGAACAGAAAGTTTATTCAGAAAATCTTGACAGTTCAAAAGGCCTGTCATAATATAATAATTATGAATACTACGACGAAACAAAAGCTTATTACAATTGGTGCGAAAGCTATGCTAGCCAAAAGTTATCATGGCGTAGGACTACAGGAAGTATTAGCCGAGGCGCAAGTGCCGAAAGGCTCTTTTTATCATTACTTTGCTTCGAAAGAAGCTTTTGGTGTGGCCATTATTGAATATTATGGCGATAGACTTGCGAAAAATATCGACGAATTTTTACAGGATACAGCATATAGTCCGCGAGAGCGGATTGTGCGTTATTTTCAAGCGGTTCGCGATTATTATGAAAGTAGAGGGTTTGGGCGCGGCTGTCTTGTCGCCAAATTAGCGACGGAAGTGGCTGATCCAAGTGAACCGATGCGGCTTGCTTTAAAGGCGCAGTTTGATAAATGGACTGCTTTATTTGCTAAATGTATTGCCGAAGGGCAACAGCAGCAAGAGATTTCGGATGAAGCGTCTGCTGAGAGTTTAGCAGAATTTCTTTATACGGCGTGGGAAGGCGTTTTAATTCGTATGCAGGTCAATGGTAATTTGCAGCCGATTGAAGTTTTTTTAGCACAGGCTGTTGACAGCATTTTACCGCCATGTAGCAAAAAATAGTCGAAAAATGTCTCTGGAGAAAAAACCTTTGCAAAAATAATGCGTTGACTTTTTTACAATTTATATTATAATTAAGAACAATAAATTGCGAGTGTTAATTTCATGATAAGGCAATGCTGCCGATCCTCTTTATCGGCATGCTTAAAAAGCTGGCCATAGGCCGGCTTTTTTTTATATATATAGGGATTTTTAGGCTTGGAATTTGAAATCGATTTGCAGAAAGTGGTGGTGGAAATGATGGCAATTGGAAAAAAATTCTTTGACAAATGGCGGCTTCAGAAACGTTCCCTGCCTCAGAAATCCCCTTTGCGCCGAGACTTTTGGACGAAAGATTTTCGTATGTTTCGCACTATGACTGTGAAAAAGAAAATCTTAAGCGGTTTTGCCCTTGTCATTTTCTTAGTTGTTCTTATGAGCAGTATTACTTATTATGAGCTTGGCGCTGTGACGCGAGAGTCTCAGGAAAGAATGCAGCAGAATCTTTATAAGGTAGAGCTGGCGGAAGAATTGGCAGTGGATGTTGCCAATCAGGCTGTCGCGATGCGGCGCTTTAATTTTACTGGCGTACTAGCTGATGTAGCAGCTTTTGAAGATCATCGTAAGTATGGCGATGATAAAATCGTTAAGTTGGAAAGCCTACTTAGCTCAGAACAATCGAAAGCGATTCTGGCGGATTTAAAGAAAGTAAAAACCGAGTTTGATACTATTGCGGCGAAATCTATTGCGGCAAAACGAAATAATAATACGGCTGAAGTGGCACTGCTTATGCAGCAAGCCGGTGATCCTTCGGAAAAAGCCATTGCTATGACTAAGCAACTGGTAAGCGCTGTAAAAGCCTATATTCGCACGGAAGAAGAAAAAAGTATGGAAACAGCCAAGGAAGTGCAGTTTTTACTTGTGCTAATTAGTCTATTAGTGGCAGCTTTGGCAGTCGTGATAAGCATTTATATTAGTAATGGGATTGCTCGCCCAACCAATCGTATTGCCGCTGCTGCGGCTGAAATTGCTGAAGGCAACTTGACCGGTGATGATTTTGCTATGGACTCTTCTGATGAGATTGGTCATTTAGGTCAATCCTTTAATCAAATGAAAGGGAATTTGCAATCGTTGCTTTCCAAAGTCAATCAGGCTGCCGCGAAAGTAGCAGCATTGTCGGAACAGCTTACTGGTAATGCGGAACAGTCCGCAAAATCATCTGGGCAGGTGGCTGGCGCTAGTATGAGCGTAGCCCAGGGGGCGGAGCAGCAGCAACTTACAGTCAATGAAACAGCTGCTGCTGTACAGCAGATGGCTGCTGGCGTGCAGCTTGTTGTAAAAAATGTAAATAGTGTTGCAGGAAAATCAAGCGAGGCGGCTAAACAAGCTACTGATGGCGGTAGGGCTGTTAGTAAGGCGATTGATCAGATGGAGCGTATTGAGGCTGCTGTAACCGGGTCAGCCGCTGTTGTCGCTAAGCTGGGAACAAGGTCGCAGGCGATTGGCGAAATCGTTCAAACGATTTCTGGGATTGCCAGTCAAACGAATTTATTAGCGCTTAATGCAGCAATTGAAGCTGCTCGGGCTGGTGATCAAGGGCGCGGTTTTGCCGTTGTCGCCGAAGAGGTTAGAAAATTAGCGGAACAGTCCCAAGGCGCCGCCAAACAAATTGCCGCCTTAATCGGTGAAATTCAAACAGAAACGGCACAGGCCGTGAAAGCAATGGATAGTGGCACAGAAGAAGTGAAGTTGGGAACCGAAGCTGTTAATCTTTCTGGCCAGACTTTTAAGATTATTGAAGAACTAGTACAGGATGTTTCCGGTCAGGTGACGGAAGTGTCAGCTGCTGTTGATCAGATAGCTGGTGGTACAAAACAAATTGTTGGTGCCATGAGCCGTCTTGATACGCTGAGCCATGACGCCGTGGAAAAGGCGCAGACAGTCTCGGCGGCTACACAGGAACAATCTGCTGTTGTCGAAGAAATTGCCTCATCAAGTCAAATTCTGGCGGGAATGGCTCAGGAATTGCACGAAGTAGTTGGACACTTTCGCTTGAAAGCTTAAGTCAGCAAGTTTTATATTTTATGGGGGGAGCGCAATGAAAGAAAAAAAATCGATAGCGCAGTCAACCTTACAGAATCTTTTACAAGTTGGCGATCATGAACGGGTTATCGCTTTATTTGAAGCGTTGCAGCAGGAACGAAATTTGCAAGAAGCTCGCCTTCAGGCACTGCTTGATACAATGAATGAGGCTGTATGCATGGTTGACGAGAACGACCAGGTTGTTGCCTGGAATGAGCAGGCTGTATTGCTTTACGGGATTGATCAGGCCGATATTGTTGGTAAAGCCGTAACACAGTTTTTTTCAAACCTCATTGTCAGTAAAGTCGTGCAGGAGGGAGAACAAGTAAAGGATGCCTACCACCGACCGCGCTCTGATAAGCATGTCTTGATTAATGCGAGAGCGATACAGTTAGATGATCGTATTATCGGTGGTGTTGGTTGTGAACGGGATATTACAGAGCTTGTGCAGTTAAACCAGAAGTTGTCGCAGTCCCATGAAGAAGTGCGGTCTTTAAAGCAGGAGATTCATAAGATTCATCAAAAAAGCGACGCTTTTGCTACAGTCTACGGTCATAGTGAGCCAATTAAAGAAGCCATTGCCATTGCGAAACGCGTCGCCGCCGCTAGCGTTCCGGTAATGCTGCGCGGTGAAAGTGGTACAGGAAAAGAACTCTTTGCGAAAGCGATTCATGAAGCCAGTGGACGTCGAGGCCAATTTGTAGCGATTAACTGCGGCGCCATACCGGCTAATTTATTTGAAAGTGAACTTTTTGGCTATGAGTCTGGCGCTTTTACTGGAGCGGATCGCAAGGGGAAGGCTGGTTTTTTGGAACAGTCAGATGGCGGCACGCTGCTGCTAGATGAATTAGGCGATATGCCGAAAGAAATGCAGGTCAAGCTGTTGCGAGCACTGCAAGATAAAACTTTCTATCGTGTTGGCGGACAAAAGCCGATTGAAGTGAATGTACGACTTATTGCAGCAACAAATCGCAATTTGGAGGAAATGATTCAAACAGGCCAATTTAGACAGGATTTGTATTATCGCTTAAATGTAGTTTCTGTTCATTTACCGCCGCTACGTGATCGCAAGGAAGATATTCCCGAGTTGGTACAGCGAGGGTTGGCGTATTTTCGTTCGCTCCATCATAAAAAGATAGAACGGCTGGCGCCGTCTTTATTGGCCGTATTATTGGAATATTCCTGGCCTGGTAATATTCGTGAGTTGTTTAATGTGTTGGAACGTTTAGTTATTTTAGCGGATCAGGTCATTCTTGACGAAACCAATCTGCCTGAGAGCATTTTTTCTGTTTGTACCGAAGCCAATCAGAGTCCAGCGGTTCTAATAGCGGCAGCTTGCGAGAAAAATCTTACAACAGCGACAGAAGCGTTAGAACGAGATGCCATTGATCGGGCTCTTCAGGCAGAGAGCTATAACAAGGCCAATACGGCGAAACGCCTGGGGATTCCTCGCAGTACTTTATATTACAAGTTGCGCAAACTTCATATCGAGTGTCAGTAAATTGACACTTTCGTCAGAAAACTGACGTTTTCTCGTAGTTTGGCAGAAAAAAGGGGGCTTAAAAGTAAGGAGCTCCATTATATTAAATATAGCTGACTTAAGCGCTGGCGCTATTTACAGCAGGAATCGCTCCTTATGGCGATTGCCTGCTTTTTTTATGGCACGCTTCTTGCTTATTAATAAGGAAAATGCAGTTGGCTTTATTTATTCAGCGTGCTGCATGGATCAGGAGGTGTATTTTCTTTGAGAATTGCAAATCATCCTATTTTAGATTTTGCCAAGCAAACTTTTGTTTCTTTTACACTCAATGGGCAGCCTTTGACGGGAGTGGCTGGCGAACCGATTGCTGCGGCGCTCCACGCCGCTGGGGTTAAGGTTTTAAGTCACAGTCACAATAATCATCGTCCCCGCGGTCTGTTTTGTGCGATTGGCAACTGTTCTTCCTGCTTGATGACTGTAAACGGCGTTCCCAATGTACGAGTCTGTGTTGAGCCCCTAAAAGAAGGCATGGCTGTCGAAACACAGAATGGGAAGGGGAAAATATTATGATGACACCAGATATTCTTATCATTGGCGCAGGACCGGCCGGTCTTATGGCGGCGATTTATGCGGCAAAAGCAGGCGCTAAAGTGTTGCTTGCCGAAAGGTCTGATCGTCTTGGCGGTCAACTGATTAAACAAACTCATAAATTTTTTGGTTCGAAAGCAGAATTTGCTGGGGAACGCGGGATTGATATTGCTAACAAGCTGATTGCTGAATGTGAGGCAACAGCGGGGATTGAACTGTTAAAACAGACAACAGTTTTAGGCATTTATCCTGACGGTGTTGTTACATTATCAGCGGCTGGCCGTTTTTTGACAGCAAAACCGCGGAAAGTTATCGTAGCTACAGGCGCATCAGAAAAGACGATGGCTTTTCCCAATAATGATTTGCCGGGGATTTATGGCGCTGGCGCTGTGCAGACTTTAATGAATGTCCATGGTGTTGTGCCAGCCAAACGGATTTTAATGGTTGGTGCGGGGAATATTGGTGTTATTGTAGGCTATCAGCTGATGCAGGCTGGCGTAGAAGTAGCCGGAATTGTCGAGGCGGCGCCGAAAATTGGCGGCTATCATGTTCATGCGGCGAAATTACAGCGCTATGGCGTACCAATTTATACATCCCATACTGTGAAAGAAGCCCATGGTAAGGATTGTCTGGAAGGCGTTACAATTTGCCGCCTTAATGAAAAGTGGGAAATGATTGCTGGCAGTGAACAGTATATTGCGGTAGATGGTCTTTGTCTGGCTGTAGGCTTGACGCCTCTGGCGGAACTGCTATGGCAGGCAGGCTGCAAAATGAAGTTTGTACCGGAATTGGGCGGCTATGTGCCGCTTAGAGACGAATCTATGGCGACTACCCAGGAATTATTGTATGTTGCTGGTGATGTATCTGGCGTAGAAGAAGCGTCTGCCGCTATGGTAGAAGGTAAAGTAGCCGGGCTTGCCGCCGCGGCATCACTCGGTTTGAAGCAAGCTTCATTCACAAAAGAGCTGGCGGCGGCGAAGGCGCAGCTACAAGCTTTGCGCAGTGGTCCGGCCAGCGCTAAAGTCTGTGCTGGCTTGGAACAGGTAGCGCTAAAGGAGGTTATTTAAATGGCAGTTGCAGCTTTGAAACAAGGGCCTGTCGCTGTATTTGAATGTTTACAGCAGATTCCTTGCAACCCCTGCGCTGACGCTTGTCCGCGCGGTGCAATTACGGTGAAAGAAATTAACGATTGTCCGACTGTCGATGCTGAAAAATGCAATGGTTGTGGCATCTGTATGACCCATTGCCCGGGCCTTTCAATTTTTGTTATTGATTCTGCTTATCGCTCTGATAAAGCCTTAGTGAAAATCCCTTACGAATTTTATCCTGTGCCTAAGGCGGATAGTCAAGTTGAAGGGTTAAATCGCAGCGGTGAAACAGTGGGGGTTGTTGACGTTGTTCGCGTGCAAAATTCGCCCAACAAAACAACCGTTCTCTGGCTGGCGATGCCGAAAGAACTTGCTGGCGAAGTCAGAGCGATTCGCGTACCGAAGGAGGAAGCATAATGAGCCAAACAGCTGAGGAAAATACCATTATCTGTCGTTGTGAAGACCTTACCCTAAAAGACGTGAGAGATCGAATTCAAAAAGGGGAACATACGCTGGAAGAAATTAAACGGTCTTGCCGTTGTGGTATGGGGCCCTGTCAGGGCCGTAACTGTATGCCGCTGATTGCAAAAGAGATTGCTCAAGCTACCGGGAAAAGTGTTGGCGAAATTGCTCTGCCTACCTTTCGGCAACCGACGGCGGCGATCAAGCTCGGAGCATTGATCGGAGGAAACTCTCATGATAAATAAGGCGGATATTGTAGTAATTGGCGGCGGGGTAATCGGCTGCTCTACCGCGTATAATTTAGCTAAGCTAGGCGCTGGTAAAGTTGTTCTACTAGAAAAGAAATATTTAGCTAGCGGCGCTACCGGCCGCTGCGGCGCCGGTATGCGCATGCAGTGGGGGACGGAAACAAATTGTCTATTGTCGCGAGAAAGTGTGAAAATGCTGTCTCAACTGCCACAACTGCTTGATGTGGATATTGATATTGAATTTCATCAAAGCGGCTATTTAATGCCCGCCTATACGGAAAAGATGGTGGAACAGTTTCAGAAGAATCTTGAATTACAGCATTCTTTGGGAATTCCTGCTCGCTGGGTTGCACCGGAAGATTGTCTGGATATTGTTCCGTTTTTAAGTTTGGATGGCGTGCTAGGTGCAACTTATTGCGGTGAAGACGGTCACTGCAACCCCTTTAAGGTTACAGAAGCTTATGCGACAGCTGCCAGAAATCTTGGGGTTGAAATCTATACCGATACAGAAGTGACTGATATTATTTACAAAGGGGATAAGCTGGAAGCTGTTTGCACGACGAAAGGCAATATTTTGACAGATACAATTGTCAATGCTGCTGGCGGTTATGCCAAACAAGTGGGGCGGATGGTTGGCGTTGAATTGCCCATTTTCCCAGAACGTCATGAAATTCTTGTTACAGAACCAGTGGAACCGCTTATGGGGCCTATGGTAATGAGTTTTCACCATAATCTCTATTGTCAACAGAGTCCTCATGGCAGCTTTATTATGGGAATTGGCCATCCTAATGAGCCGGAAACTCACAATATTAAATCAAGCTGGGAGTTCATGGTTGACATGGCTGAGCGAGTTGTAGAGATTTTACCGCCCCTTGCTGGACTGAATGTGATTCGTCAGTGGGCTGGTTTGTATGATATGTGTCCTGACCGGACGCCGATTCTTGGCAGCACTCCGTCACTGGAGCGGTTTTTTACGGCAGCAGGGTTTAGTGGTCATGGCTTTATGATTTCGCCCATTACGGGAAAATTAATGGCTGAAATGATTTTAGGTTTGCCAACGACTTTTCCGATCCAAATGTTTGGCGCAGATCGCTTTGCCAAAGGTGAGTTATTTGTGGAGCCGTCTGTTGTCTAAGTCTTTACAGCAGGATATATTTCAAGTGTCCGATTCCTGACAGATCAATAGTGTAAAAGGAACTTTGTCGTTTGGTAATGAACTCATAGTGCTATATATCCCTGGTAGTCTTGTAGTGAAGAATCAATTTGCGAAAAGTTCGATTGAATACAAGTATATTTAAAAAAAAGATTGTCAATTTGATAAATACAATGTAATATAAGTATATCAATTAAATGAGTTGGAAGCGAAGGCGCTTCGAATAAGGCACAAAGCCTTATTTGAAGCGCCTTTTTATTTTACTTGGAGGTGATGGGGCAAAAGAAGCGAGGGTTGGTGTCCACAGTACAATTAAATGAGGGGGTTTGGCTGTGTTCAAGAAGATCAGTAAAAAATGGGTTAGCGCCTTGATTGCCGTAACACTTTCGGCAGGTCTTTTGGCGGGTTGCGGCGATAGCGCCAGCAAAGATATTAAAATTGGTGTTGTCTACGAGTTGACAGGCAATACAGCTTCGTTTGGAACGGCAGCAGCCAATGGCGCAAAGCTTGCTTTTAAAGAAATCAACGCCAACGGCGGGGTTTTAGGCAAGCAGATTCAAACGGTTGTAGCTGATAACAAAGGCGAGCCTTCGGAATCGTCCAATGCCATGACAAAAGTTATTTCGCAGGACAAAGTGGTAGCTGTTACGGGCTTTACGACAAGCTCTAACGGGATTGCCGCTTCGACGGTAGCGGAAGCCAACAAAATTCCTTTTGTTGCTGCTGCTACGACAAATCCTAAAGTAACTCTTGATGAAAACTCTGGCAAGGTAAAAAATTATACCTTCCGCGTATGTTTCATTGATCCCTTCCAAGGCACTGTTGGTGCGAATTTCGTGTTGAACTCATTAAAACTGAAGAATGCAGCTGTACTGATTGATAATTCCAGTGATTACAGTAAGGGATTATCGCAGTTCTTTAAAGAAGCCTTTACAAAAGGCGGCGGTAAAATTGCCATTGAAGAAGCCTATTTGCAAAAAGATCAGGACTTCAAAGCGACTTTAACGAAGATTAAAGCAGCAAATCCTGATGTGATTTATCTCCCTGGCTATTATGAAGAAGTTGGTAAGATTGTTAAACAAGCCCGCGAATTGGGAATTACTGTTCCTTTTGTTGGCGGCGACGGCTGGGATTCGCCGAAGCTTGCTGAAATTGGCGGAGCTGATGCTTTGAATAATACCTTCTTCACAAATCATTATTCCGTAGAAGATAAGAGTCCTAAATCACAGGCTTTTGTAGAAGCTTATAAAAAAGAATATGGTCAAGTACCTGACGCTATGGCCGTTCTTGGTTATGATGCTGCTTACGCTCTCGTTGACGCCATTAAACGGGCCAACAGCGCTGAACCGGAAAAAATCCGGGAAGCTTTAGCAAATACGAAAGACTTCCCTGCTGTTACTGGTTCCTTGACGCTAAACGACAAACATGATGCTGTCAAGAGCGCTGTCATCATCGAGATGAAAGGCGGCAAACAGGTTTATAAAGAAACTGTAAAACCCTAAAAGTGTAAAGTAACTTTCTTTTGTCTCTATTGTAAGTTACGGCAAATGCCGATCGCTTTTTAGACGGCATTTGCCCTGCTTGCTTAAAAAGCATTTCTAATGTTTAGTAGCTTGTCTATTATGTTTATTAGGAGGGGAAGCCCGAATGGATTCTTTCGTGCAACAACTATTACAACAGTTAATCAACGGCATTTCTCTCGGCAGCATTTATGCGCTGATCGCCCTGGGGTACACCATGGTTTATGGTATCATTCGTCTGATTAACTTTGCTCATGGCGATATTTACATGGTGGGGGCTTATGTAGGATTTTTCTCAACGACACTTTTACACATGTCTTTTTTTCCTGCACTTGTAGCATCTATGGTTTTAACTGGTATTGCCGGTATGGTCATTGAGCGGCTGGCTTATCGCCCGCTGCGCCATGCGCCGAAAATTGCCGTTTTAATTACCGCCATTGGCGTATCGCTCTTGTTAGAATATGGCGGTGTATTGCTTGTAACGCCTCAGCCTCGAACATTCCCGGCCATCTTTACAGCCGATGTATATAACATAGGACCTCTCGTGATTAACAGCCAGCAGCTCTTAATCCTTGTTGTTTCTGTCGTTCTCATGGTGATCCTGACCTACGTCGTGCAATATACGAAGCTCGGCAAAGCTATGCGCGCCGTTTCCTTTGATAATGACGCGGCTATGCTTATGGGCATTAACGTCAATACGGTTATTTCCTTTACTTTCGGTGTAGGAAGCGCCTTGGCGGGCGCCGCTGGCGTTCTTGTTGGCGTGTACTACAATTCCATTGATCCGCTCATGGGAATCATGCCAGGCCTAAAAGCCTTTATTGCCGCCGTACTTGGCGGGATCGGCATTCTGCCAGGCGCGATGGCTGGCGGAATTATCCTTGGCGTCATCGAAGCCTTGGTCAGCGGTTTTATTTCGTCGACCTTCCGCGATGCCGCAGCCTTTGGCATTCTTATTATCATACTGCTGTTCAAGCCCTCCGGCATTTTCGGCTCGAACGTGCGTGAGAAAGTGTAGGTGACAATCATGGGATTAGAAAAAAGTAAAAAGAAAAATGATCTCACGCTGCTTGGCGCCTGTGTCGTCCTATACGCCATCGTGCAAGCTTTGATCGAATTTGACGTCATCGGGCCCTTTTGGCAGCTCAATATTGTATTAATCTGTATCAACATCATTTTGGTTACAAGTCTCAATCTCATTAACGGTTTTACTGGCCAGTTCTCGATTGGCCATGCCGGGTTCATGGCAGTGGGGGCCTATCTTGGCGCGGTGCTCACCGTAAAGTTCCAGGCGCCCTTCATTGTGGCCATTCTAGCAGGCGCAGGCGCCGCTGGCTTCCTGGGCTTTGTGATTGGTCTGCCGACGCTTCGGCTGAGCGGCGACTATTTAGCCATCGCCACCTTAGGTCTTGGTGAAATTATTCGTATTACCATCTTAAACATTCCTTACGTGGGCGGCGCGTCAGGCTTCATGGGAATTCCGCGCTACACCACCTTTACGTGGGCCTTTGGCCTCTTAGTTGTTACGATCTTCTTTATTAAGAACTTCATCGACTCGACCCATGGGCGGGCCTGTATTTCCATTCGCGAGAATGAAATCGCCGCGGAAGCCATGGGGGTTGATACGACGAAATATAAGGTTATGGCCTTTACGCTGGGCGCAGCTTTTGCGGGTGTTGCGGGCTGTCTTTTCTCTCACTATTTTTACATCGCTCATCCGGCGTCCTTTACCTTCAT